>JAZUQH010000025.1:0-13756 GCA_045605605.1 Acutalibacteraceae bacterium
AGTTTCTGCGGAAGTGAGCGGCGCACTTAACTTCATTTTATGCGCACGCATAATACTTCATTATGCCGTAAGGCATAACTTCACTTCGGCGTTAGCCGATACTTCACTAAAAACTGCGAGAGTTCCAACACATACGCAAAAACAGCAAAAATATCTTTTTTGTAGCCCCTGCCAGAAAAACCGACAAGTTTCGACTTGTCGGTTTTTCAACTAAGTGGGCCTTTCGGCGCGTGAAGTTTGCTCCGCAAGTGAAGTTGTCCTGCGGACAGTGAAGTTTCTGCGGAAGTGAGCGGCGCACTTAACTTCATTTTATGCGCACGCATTATACTTCATTATGCCGTAAGGCATAACTTCACTTCGGCGTTAGCCGATACTTCACTAAAAACTGCGAGAGTTCCAACACATACGCAAAAACAGCAAGCGATTTTGTAGATGTGAAAAAGATACTTTTCCCTTTCTGAAATGAGTTGAACTCTCACGCAACCGAATATCCGCAGTTAAGCGCATGGATCAATCAAGTCCATGCGCTTTTTTATTGTATAACGAAAAAACTATGGTAGCTGTTTTGATTCTACCATAGTTTTTTGTTAGTTTTTACTGGACTTATTGGAAGCTCGGGTGTTTTTATTATATTCCATACAGCGCCCAGATGTAAATATATGCGGGAACTGTTGCGGCAAGGGTGAACGGAATTCCGATTTTAAAGAAATCGCTGTTTTTAACTTCATATCCCTCTTTACGAAGAATGCCGATTCCTGTGATATTGGCAGATGCGCCGATGGGTGTGCAGTTGCCACCCAAGGTAGCTCCCGAAAGGAGTCCGAAATATAGTGGTGTTGCATCAATATTAAGGGCTGCGGCTATACCTCCAATAACGGGAATCATAGTTGCAACATAAGGAATATTATCAATAAATGCAGAAATAAGAACAGATGCCCAAACAATTATGGTATAGAGTAGGAATATATTATTTCCTCCTGCATCCGCCAAAAGATTAGCGGCGGCATCAATAACGCCCTCTGCGGTAATTCCACCTATCATTAAGAAAAGGCCCACAAGTATACCGATGGTAGTAAAATCTATCTCCTTAAGCGGCTCTAAAACGGCTGAAAAATCTTTCTTCTTAATATAGGTATAAACAAGTCCTATTAAAAGCAAAATACAGCAAATCGCACCGTTTGTTACATCAGGCTTATTGGGTATAAATGAAACGCTTATTAAAAGGACTAACACTGCAACAAGCAGATAGGTTGGGACAAGGTCTGTTACCTTCGTGCGAGGTGTTCCCTTTGGTATAGGAGCTTTCTCCTTACGGAAAAGGAAGGCTAAAATAACTGTAGAAAGAACCGCCCCTAATTCTACTGCAAAGAATATACTTGGTTTACCCTTATACCAAAAGAAATCAAGGAAGCTCATATCAAGAGCTGAGCCTAACATAATAGCAGTGGTATCGCCCACCAAGGTAGCCGCGCCCTGAAGATTAGAAGAAACTGCAATACCGATAATAAAAGGAACGGGATTTGTCTTTAGCTTTTTGCAAATTTCAAGGGCTATTGGCGCTATCATAAGCACGGTAGCAACATTATCAACAAAAGCAGAGATGATACCTGCAAATAAAGCAAGAGCCACAGCTGCCCACTTAACATTAGGCACTCTTTCCATAATCAAATCAGCAAGTAATGCGGGCATTTTGCTCTCAACAAAGAGGGATACCAGACCCATAGTACCTGCTATCATAAGGATAACATTAAGGTCAATAGAAGACCAAATCTGATTTAGCGGTAACATACCTGTTATGATAAAAACTAGTCCCGAAGCTAATGCTATGTAGGGACGGTATTTACCGAAAACAAGCATTAAAATATAAGTAGCAGCGAAAAGAATTATTGCTGGTAACATAATTTTTCTCCTCAAAAATAATATAAATATATTATGCCACAAAACAAAGTGCTTTTCAATGATAAGTTTTAAAATTTAATTTCTCCTCCTCTTGACAAACAGGATGAAAAAACATATAATTATTTAGCAACTAAGTATGGAGACGTATCGAAGTGGTCGTAACGAGAACGATTCGAAATCGTTTTGGCGTGATGAGCGCCACGTGGGTTCGAATCCCACCGTCTCCGCCAAAAAAACCGACTTGTTTCGACAAGTCGGTTTTTCAATTATATTCGCCTTTCGGCGAGTTATATTGCTTCGTCAACGGCGGAATATCATAAAGCAAGGATTACTTTTTACCTTTTAAATTTAAGAGTTACTACTTCGTAATTAGAAACAGGGATGTTGACCTTGTTTTCATTAAACTCAAGCTTCTCTATTTCATTTTCAAGCATATCGCAAAGGTATGCTTCCTTAAAGCCATCGGCTACGGTAATGCTTGTTTTAACCTTACCGCCAAAGGCATCATAAAGGCGAACTACCATATCTTCGCTCTCCTCTGCCTTTTTAACGGTTTCAATAACGATATTCTCCTTATCAGAAGAAACAAGAGAGAATTCCTCACAAAGCTTACCGTTATTTTCACCTATTTCCATAAAGGATACGGGCTGATTAAGCTTATAGCCTTCCTTTACAACCTCTCCCTGACGGAAATCTCCGCTATGGGGAAGAATTGAATAGGTAAAGATATGTCTGCCATTATCTGCATTAGGATTCGGCCAGATACCGCACTTAAGCATTGTAAGCTTAAGCACGTTTTCTTCAACGTTATAGCCATATTTACAGTCATTAAGTATAGCAACACCGTAGCCGCTTTCGGACATATCCACCCATTTATGAGCAGATATCTCAAATTTAGCCTCTTCAAAGGAGCCATTTGCGGTAGTTGGACGGTTAATGTTACCAAACTGAATATTGCAGGTAACACTATCTGACTTAACATCAAGGGGGAAAGCAGCCTTAACGAGAATCTGATGCTGATGCCAATCAATATCGTTATCAATATCGATTCTGCGGTTGTGAGAATAAAGCCAAATATACTGAGTAATGGTGGATTTAAGATACTTCTGAACAACCTTGAAGCCTGCGCGGCTACCGTCATAAACGGGGGTAATTTGGGCATCAGAATCTACTACCCACATCTTCTTTTTATAGAAATCGCTGATTTCCCAGTTTTCGTAGTTTCTCGGAATATCCTCAAAGGTCTGAATTTCATTGGCAAGACCTGTGAATACCTCGCGGTCATTTACCTTATCATAAAGTCTTGCAATTCTTCCTGCCTTATCAAGAGTCATTACATAGAAATCGTTTTCAGCAGTAAGTCCATCAAGCTTAACATGGCAGGATTTATCAATATCCTTTAAAACCTTAAAGCCCATAGGTGCTATCTTTCCGGTTTCGTAGGTTTTACCGTCTATCTTAACAAGACCCTCAAGCTCCATACCAATAGGATTATATACTAACATACCGCCCTTGGTATTGATGTTCTTAGCGATTGCTGAAAGCTTATCCTTTTCAACACCCTCGTAGTACTCTGCAAGGAAGGCATAATCCTTATCGGTACCCTCATAAACGGAGGCAATAGATGAGCCCGGGAGAATATCGTGGAAATGGTTATGAAGCACCATCTTCCAAGCCTTATTAAGTCCCTCGCTATCATAGCTTCCGCCAAGGAAAAGGTCAGTAAAGCTCATAGCCTCAGCTCTTTGAAGACCGAATTCAGATTTACGGTTACCGCGCTTAACGGAAGCGGCAGAAGTATATGTACCTCTATGGAATTCAAGATACATCTCCCCTATCCACTTGGGAGTTTTTCTAAGCTTCTTGCAATTTTCATCAAACTGAGCCTTAACTCGCTCAATGTGGTTATGGAGGGTATCAAGGCGAGTTACAGGCATACCGGGAATACCCTTTTCGAGTCTGCGCTGATTTTCAAGCATTTCTGAAGTGGGTCCGCCGCCGCCGTCACCAAATCCATAGGTAAGCAGCACCTCGTTAGCATATGCCTTTTGCTTATAGCGGTTATAACAACCCTTAACCTGACTGGGATTTATCTGACCAACATAGGTGGTATAACGAGCAGGATTTTGAGTATAATTCTGACAGGTTATAAAGTGGCTGAAAATTTCCGTACCGTCAATACCCTGCCACATAAATGTATCCATCGGCATTGTGTTGGTATCATTCCAACTGATTTTTGAGGTTACGAAGCGGTCTACCCCGCTCTTTTTAAGAATCTGCGGTAATGCGCCGGTATAACCAAAAACATCGGGTAAGAAAAGAATATGATTATCAACGCCAAACTCATCCTTAAAGAACTTCTTGCCGTGTGCAATCTGTCTTATAAGGCCCTCACCTGAGGTTATATTAGTATCCGCCTCAACAAGCATTGAGCCCTCAGCTTCCCATCTTCCCTCTTTAACAAGCTGCTTTAACTCCTCATACTTTTCGGGAGCCTCTTCCTTTAAGTATTGATAAAGCTCAGGCTGTGAAAGCATAAACTTATATTCAGGATATTTTTTCATAAGCTCATTGGCATTGCCAAAGCTTCGCTGAATTTTTTCCCTTGTCTGCGCTCTGTTCCAAAGCCATTCAACGTCTATATGGGTATGACCAATACAAGCAACAACGGGTTTATTATCAGGTGAGCAAACCTCGTTATAGAATTTATCCATTATCTTCTGGGCAGCGGCGATACCTGCATAGAACTCATCGGAATAAAGCTCTCTGAAATCAAGGCAGTTAACAGCCTGCTCAATATATGGCATAATGAGGTTATATTCCTCACTGTTTTCGTTCATTGTCTTTATAGCATTGTGCGCCACCTGTATATCATAATAAAGCTTTTCGATAGCCTCGTTAAACTCAACAATTCTGATTTTTTGATTTATGGATGACTGATTAAGAGCAAGATATACATAATGATAAAGCTCGTACTCAGTATCAGGCTCTAAATAAACGTAATAGTGATGTGTATCAATACCCTGAATCATTTTTCCATTAAGATATAAAATGCCCTGAGGGTTGGTAGCATCGCCCTGATTTTCCTTGCCACAGGTAATAAGAAGCATATATCTTATACCTTTTTTTGCTTCTGGAGTTTTGAAATTAGTTCTAAACCAATAATGGTCATCATCACCCGAAATCATTCTACCGTCATAAGCGGACCAATCTTCTGTGGGAAAGGAATTATCGGTCTTATAGCCAACAGGACCGCAGATTTCCAAATCAAGAAAATCGTGATAGGTCCTAAACGGAAGTTTTTCAATAATTCTGTCAACCTTTTCATTCCAAAATGCCATATTATTTACCCCTTTCAAATGAAAGCTTATTTGATTAAATTATATTATTAAAAGCATTGAAATACAAATTGTATTGTGATATAATTCTTATGGTATTGTGATTTTTCAGTTTGAGGTGCTTGATTTTGGACATTAAAATGCTTACTGCAGATCGTTTTGTTGATAAGGCTACAGGCTTCAGCTACCGCTATGTTGAGAGCACTACCGAATATTTCAGACCTCATTATCACGATTATTATGAAATATTTATTGTGCTTGAAGGACACGCAATTCACCAAGTTAACGGCTATGAAACCATAATAAAGCAAGGTGATACCATATTTATTCGCCCAAGAGATGTTCACGATTACATCCGTCTTGACGGGGAAGAGTTATATATGCTTAACATAGCCTTTAATGCTCAAACCATTGATGAGCTTTTCTCCTACTTAGGTGACGGATTTCCAAGTAAAGCTTTGCTTAGCGCCTCTTATCCCCCAAGCGTTGTTCTCAACAGCGGAGATATTAAAAAAATAAATATACAGATACAAAAAATCTGCACCTATGGAAATGATGAACCTGAAAAAATTAAAACTGAGCTCAGGATTCTCCTCTTTAAGCTTTTTTACAGACATTTTTCAAGCTTTCGAACAGAAAACAAGGAAACGCCCCTCTGGTTTAGCGAATTGCTTGAAAGATTAGGTGAAGGCGATAATTTCGTTGATGGCAGTGAGTTTATATTCTCTCACTGCAATAAAACAAGAGAGCACATCTCCCGAAGCTTTAAAAGATATACAGGGCTTACTGTGACAGAGTATGTTAACAGACTGCGGTTAAATTTTATTGCAAATATGCTTAAAAACAGTGACAGTAATATTTCAGATATTATTTACGATAGCGGTTTTGGTAACATAAGCTGGGCAAGTAACCTGTTTAAAGAAAAATACGGTATGACCATGAAGGAATTCAGAAAGCAGAATTAAAAACATAAAAGCAAAGAGCTTAAAGCTCTTTGCTTTTATGTTTTCGTTATACAATATAAAAAAACGCAAGTCATAAGACTTGCGTTTTTTTATATTATTTTAATTGGTATACATGTTTTATTTTCAATTAGTTCTATAAAAGGAGAAAGACGTTCGGCTCTCAAAAAATCCTTGCAATTAAACTTCGATTCAACTCCAAGCCGCGCCGATTTCGATACCCCAAGCGGATGATACGGCTCAAGGTTAATTTCCACAACGTTTTTCAGTTCGTTTGCAAGGTCCGATAAAGCCAAAAAATATTCTTCGCATAAATTAACGTCGGGTATTATTGGACAGCGAAGAATAATTTTCCCACCTAAAGCATCAATTGTTTTTAGGTTTTCTAAAATTTTCTCATTTGAAACGCCCGTCCACTTTTTGTGTAGTTCATCAGATAAAAGTTTTACGTCATATAGCCATAAGTCCGTATATTTGCAAAGTGGTGCTAAATCACAATTTGTAAAACCGCAGGTTTCTATGGCTGTATGTATGTTTTCCTCTTTTGCCATTTTAAGTAATGTAAGCAAAAAATCATACTGCATAAGCGGTTCGCCGCCCGAAAACGTCACGCCGCCATCCTGTTTGTAAAAAGGCTTGTCCCTCAGTACGGTTTTAATTATATTTTCAGCGGTTTCTTCCTTGCCGCATTTTTCTAAAGCACCCGTAGGGCATATATCCGAACAAGCAAAACACCCATTGCAGTTATCGCGCAAAAGCGTGTGTTTGTTACTTAAACTATGAACACCGTTTGGGCATACGTTACTACATACACTGCATAAAATACAGGCGTTTTCATCAAATATCAGTTGGGGATTTTGGCTTTTTGATTCGGGGTTGTGGCACCAAGCACAGTCAAGCGGACAACCTTTGAAAAACACAACTGTGCGTATGCCGGGTCCGTCCTTGGTGCCAAAACGCTGAACGTTAAAAATATTACCTTCTTTAAGCATCGTGTGCCGTCCTTAAAATAACTTCTTTTTGCATTTGTGGTGAAAGCCTTACAAAATAATCGCTGTATCCGCCTATTCGAACAACCAAATCCCTGTAGTTTTCAGGGTTTTTCTGTGCGGCTTTCAAAATTTCGTTATCAACAACGTTGATTTGCAGTTCAAAACCGCCGCGCTCTAAATAGGTTTTCACGATGTTCTTAACATTGGATAGTGAATCACTTCCAAGTGAAGATTTTGAAAATTTAAGATTAACCGCAACGCCGCCTATAAACTTGTGGTGGTCCCATTTTGTTGCAGAAAGGATAGAAGCGGTCGGTCCGTTCATCTCGCGTCCCTGACAAGCGCCCGAGCCGTCACCAAGCGGAAAGTGCGCCACTCTGCCGTCGGGCGTCGCGCCCGTTTCGCTGCCGAAACGTTCGTGCATTATCCAACAAAAAACGGACGGTATAAGTTTGCCGTTCTGTGCGGGGCAGGTAAATTTTTCGCAGGTGTTGGCAATATGTTCGGAAATCAGGATAAAGTATTTGTCGATATCATCATTGTCATTGCCGTACTTGGCAATCTTTTTAATAATTTTTTGTCTTAACGCCTCGTTGTTTTCATAGTTGTTTTGCAATATTTTGAAAAATTGCGCAATGGTGAGACTCTTTTCTTCAAAAACCAGTTCCTTAATAGCATAAAGCGAATCAACAAGGTTTGCCATGCCGACAAACGAAGGTAAAATCCAGTTATATTTTGCACCGCCTCTTTCAATATCCAAACCGAGAGTCAGACAGTCGTTAACAAAACAGGAAAGCAGTGGGTTAAATCCGCCCTCTAATCTGTTTTTTCTGTGTGTGCATTGATTTTCCCAGTTTAGTTTAATGCACTCGTCAAGATGAGCTAAATATGCGTTAATCAAGTCGTCGAAACTTTCATATTCCTTATCCATACAGTCAAGCAACAGTCGAGCCAGATTGGTGTATGGACTTGCAACCCATACGTTTGAAGCGCCTGTGGGTGTGATTTCAACACAGGTGCTGTGAATATAATCGTGTGCCTCGTCTTCAGGCATACCGTAATATATGAGTCCTTTTGTGATAACTTCGTCGTTAAAAATGGCAGGGTGCGAATGCCCTTTAAGAAGTAAGGAACAGGCTTTGTCCAAAACAGCGTCAGACGTGCCGTCGGTGTAGCAAAGCGCAACAGCAGGATAGACAAGGCGAATATCGTCCACTACCTGCATACACATAAGGGTGAGGTCGTTTTCAACAATATTTCCGTCCTTGTCACGTCCGCCTACCATATATCCGCTCGAAAGACCGCTTTGTACGCGGTTGTTTATCTGGATTCCAAGACAGTCAAGCAAAAGTTGTGCAAAGTCTTTACTGATTTTACCGTTTTTGATATCTTCTTCATAAAACGGCAGAAGATATCTGTCGGGGTGTCCTAATTGGAATTGTTGTACGCCGACAATGTAAGGATTAAGTGATACACAGTGGGTGACAAAATGTACCGATTGCACCGCCTCATAAAAACTACGTGCGGGTTTTCTCGGCACGTTGCGGCAAACCTTTGAAATTTTTAAAAGTTCTTTTTGCCTTATAATATCGGTTTCTTTTTCTGCCATTCTTGCCGCTGCATCGGCATAGTTTTCTGCGTGGACAATAACCGCTTCCAAGCATCTTTTAGCACATTTATAAAACGCTTTTTTCTCGTCCTCGCACTCGGCAAGGTAACCGTCGATTTTTGCTATTATTCCCTCAATGCCTTCGTTTAATAAAAGAGGATAATCAATAGACATATGAGAATCCATATAGCCGCCATACTTCTTTTTGCATTCTTTTGCAATAACTTTATATTTTTCGTCCCATTCATTTCCCTGACTTTCATTAACGCCGATATCACGTTTGCCGACTATCAGTTCGCCGTCTGAAATAGATGGTGTCATATTAGAAAACGCATAAAAAAACGCTTCGCCGTAGCGTTCTGCTTCAGATAAATCCTTAAGTCTGTCAAATTCTTTATAAAATAGGTAATAAAACTCCATTCCAAAGGTAAAACCTTTTTCTAAAATTTTATTTCGTAAAATTTTTATTCTTTCCATAAAAACACCTCATTTACAATTTGCACTTGTATTATACAATGGTTTATGGCATAATAATAGTAAAATACGCTCTATTTTATGTAAAATTATTTCAAAAGAGGTGTTTCGTATAGATATAAAATTTCATTGTGATGAAAAAAGTAATTTCAAAAACGGATTATTGGTGCACGGATTTTCCTATCGCGATTATGAAATACCGCTACATAATCACGATTTTTATGAAATGAATATAGTGCTTTCGGGTACAGGTGTGCATACAATAGAAAATAACGTATTAAGCGTAACGGTGGGTGACATTTTCGTCATACCTCCAATGGTTGCTCACGCCTATAAAAATACGGGTGGGCTTGAAGTGTACCACGTGCTTTTTCATAAAAATTTTATAGAAAAGCTGGCACAAAAAGCAAAAAACGTTAACGGTTATTTGGAACTGATGGAAATAGAGCCATTTTTGCGTAGCAACCTCTCAAATCCTATATTTTTACATCTAACCGACGTTCGCATGATAGAACTTAAGTACGAATTGGAATTTATTGAGGACGAGGGAAAATATTCGTGGGAAGAATATGGGGAACTAAAATATCAAACCGCTAAAAAGTTGCTTTTTTGGCTTTCTGCACTTTTGTATGAGCAAATTAAAAACACTAAAAAAGAGAAAAACAAAAACGAATTGCAGATTTTGTCGGCGCTTGAATATATTCATAAAAATTATGGTGAAAAGATAACCATAGACCGTTTGTGCGAAAAAGCCTGTATGTCGCGTTCTACCTTTATACGTTCTTTTGTTTGTGTGTGTGGCGTGTCACCTATTGAATATCTCAATAATTATCGCCTAAAAAAAGCAGAAGAACTGTTAAAAAGCGGAACCCTCACAAAAACCGAGGTTGCACACGAATGTGGGTTTTATGACCTTTCACATATGAAAAGAACGATAAGTAAATAAAAGCAAAGAGCTTAAAGCTCTTTGCTTTTATTCTTTTCTATGACATCTTAAGGTAATTCTTTGCATTCCGCTTTTGTTGCAGGTAAAGAGTGTAAAATCCCACTCCCCCGATTTCATATCGATTACCGCAGTCCCATCAAGCTGAGCAATTTCCTCCTCGCTATTTTCCATTTGCGGAAGCTTTTCGCCGTTATAGCTGTTGGTGATAATAAATCCGTTTTCCATATCACCACTATACTGAACGGTATATCATATAAAGCAACTAATTTATTATATTTTTTTTGCAACTGCCAAGCACCTTAAAGCATATAATTTTTTATCCACCATTAAGGAGAGAGTTTTATGTTTTTGACTACTTTACTGAACCTAATTTCCAATTTAGTTTATTTTGCTCTGCACGTTACGGGAGCAGGCTCCTTTCCCCCGCCTCTTTCGGCTAAAAAAGAAGCAGAATTGATAGAAAAAAATTTGCAAGGCGATCAGGAAGCGCGAAACGCTCTTATTGAACATAATTTACGCCTTGTAGCCCATATTGTCAAAAAATATTATGCCTCCGGATGCGAGCAAGATGACCTTATATCCATCGGCACCATAGGTCTAATAAAAGCAGTTTCCACCTTTAATTCTGATAAGGGAATTCGACTTGCTACCTATGCGGCAAGATGCATAGAAAATGCAACCCTATCACAAATGAGTTTTTGGTTACGAAAAGAACTCCCCACTGGAGAATTACCGAGCAGACGGCAGAAAATATGTATATAATGTCGCACACCGAAAACGGTGAAACAAAACATTCCCTCTTATTTGTTTTAAGCTTTAGATTGATGGCGCCGAGAAAACTGCTCGAAGCACAGTTGTTTAACAAGCAATATCATTCTTACGAGGATATTGACAATATCCCCGACCGCTTACGATTTTGCCGACATAAGCTTGGTCTTATGCAAAAAGAAGTGGCGCAGATTGTTGGCATTGCTCGCAGCACATACGTAAATCTTGAAACAGGCAATCACAACGGCTTTGATAAAACCGTAGCGGACAAGCTTTCCAAACTCTATAATATCCCTGTATATGACCTTCTTGATGATTATAACCGCTTTATAGCAGTCGGACAAGGCAAACTAATACGAGAGCACCGAGAAAGCCTTAATCTCGGCAAAAGACCGTTTGCAAGGGCCCTCGGTGTGGATGCTAATATGATTAGACTTTGGGAAAGTGAACGAAAACAAATTAGTCTTAAATCTTGGGAGAAATATTTTAAGGATCGTATCACTCTTTAATGGACAACCGCCTAACAAAAAATGTGAGGCGGTCACTTTTTTAGACTACTTTTTCTGTTCAGCTTTAATCTGTTCTTTTGTATCTTTTATAATCACATTAAGCAGTCTTTCCTTTTCTCTGATTGGGCAATCTAACTTAGAAATGCTATTAAGTACTCCATCGGCGTGAACACCGGCTACACGCCGTCTTAGTTCTCGCCATCCTTCTTCTGTTGTGGGATAGTGGACAATAACGTTAATCGGTGCAAATGTCTTCATACCGAGTACCTCCTATGTGCATAAACTATATGCGTGAGGTGTTGTCCGCTATTCCTATGTGTATTTACGAAAGATGCCCAAATCAGATGATGCATATAAAAATACATCATAAGATTTCCTTTCTACATATCTCAATCTCAATTTCAGATTCTCCTTCTTGTCCTTACCTTTGAGTTTTGCAAGGTATGTAAGATATGTATACTTGCAGGTGGGCAACCTGCAAGTCTGAACTCTGTTAAATTTGCTTTTCCTTTACTTCCTATTTTGTCCCTATATATCAATCCTACAGATTTTCGTCAGCAGGATATTGTCGTCAATTTAAATTCTTCCTTCATTATTTTAATTAATAGATTACTTTTTCTTTGGCTTATCAGCCAAGTAAATTCTTGTCACTTCGGTTCTGTGGTGACCTAAGTTTTCGCTTACAATCTTTCGTGCTTTCTTTGGGCGCTCTTTTAATGCTTCAGCATAGGTTCTTTGTGCATAGGTGTGTCTTAGACTGTGCCAAGAAATTGTTTCGGTTCTTTTCTTTTTACCGTCTTCACTCAAATCCTCACGGTTTTCTACCATAAAGTATTTTCTGTTATAACTCATCCAGTTCTGCAATGAACGCTTTTCTCGTTGAACGCCGCCCTTTTCGCTGCCTGAGATTAAATAATCTCGTGGGTATCGACCTGAACACCTGGCATAGTTTAAATTATCGGTAATAATACTGCGTTGCTTTGCGCTTAAATCAATAGCCCTTGTCTGACCGCCTTTGCCTTTTATGACAAGTTGACCTGTTTTTAATGCGGACATAAGGTATTCAACTCTAAGGGTGCAGATTTCTTCAAGCCTTAAACCAAATTCACTAGCAAAGTCAAAGCCAATAACCACATCCTGTCGACCTTTTTCGATAGCCAACTGTCGAATACGGACAAGTTCTTTATCTAATAGTGAATGGTCTTTAACGCCTGTTGCACGTTTAGGCAATGATAAATTATCATTTTTTGAAAGTCTGTTTTTACTGCCTGACTTTCTATGGAAATACCGTATGCCAGACAGATCGGATTGAATAGTTGCAGCAGAGTTGTTTTCTTTTAGGTGTTCAACATAATCTTTAAAGTGCCGATCTTCCACATTCTTAAAGTTTTGTAGACGAAAATTATCGGCTAAAAACTTACAGAACCTTTTTGTTGCTTCAAAGTAACGTGCTCTTGTTTTAAAACTTAGCTCGTTGCTGTGCCTATAGATAGACTCAACTTGAGCAAGTAAGTTCTTATACAAGCCCGGATTTAACACTGTAATATTATTAGAATCTGACATAGCAAACCGTCTCCTTTCTCTAAAATTTTATTTCAACGCAAGGATAGGGACCAAGCCTTGCGTAAAAAGCTGTGTACGAAAAATATAAATTATAGGGTATTTTCGTCAATAAAATATTTAGGGTTCTCCTGACGAAAATAATTTTGTGTACGAAAATTTTTCTGCTCATTTGCAAATGAAAGTCATATATCATCTCAAACTGTGGAGCATCAAAAAATTGCTTTCAGAGATTGTGCTGACCTGATATCGAAAAGTAAGTAATCTCAAACGGACGGTCAGCACAATCCTTTTTTGAGGGAATGAAAGTAATTTCAAAATATCATTTCAAAAAGATAGGTAATATATCATTTCGAAAATACAATCATCAATCATACAAGAGCCATATTAAATAACATCATAATTTCAAATTCATCTTTAAAAGTAATCTAAGATTAATCTATAATTAACCCATATGGCTCTTAAAAGGAAAGTCCGCAGGGCATAATACACCCACTGTCAAAGGTCTCTGCAAACTTCCATTTCTTACTGATTCTTCTTTGACGCGGGGTATTATGCCCTGCTAATCTCGACTCTCCGACTGCGTCTCCGAGCCGTTTCTATCTGACTATCGTCCAATAGAAACGGCTCGGCTCCCAAAAAGAGAGTCATAAATCATTTCTAAAGGACAATCATCTATCATCATAGAAATGATAGTCA
>JAZUQH010000026.1:0-15285 GCA_045605605.1 Acutalibacteraceae bacterium
ACAACAGCGCTCTTCTATGGTAAGATGGGTGTAGCTCATATAAATCCTCCTTGGTTTTTGTTTTGTAGCAATTACATTATACCATGGATTTATATGAGCTGCCTTTTTATTCAACTGTTGCACTTGATAGTATAACTCACCCTCTTCAACAAAAAAAGCAAGGTGTTTACCTTGCTTTTTTAACACTTTGAAATTATTCAGGCTTTTTTTCAAGCTTTAAGGGATAATCACCAAGATGCTCCAGTTTAAAGCCGTTTTTCTTATACTCTTCATAATCAAAGGCTTCAAGCTCATCAATAGCAAGCTTGTGGAATTCATAGAAGTTATACCACCACTCATAGCCGGAGCCGAGCTCTGCACCTAAATAAGCATCAGCAATATCGCAGCCCATAGCGGGAGCAACATAAAAGGCTCCCATTGCAAGAACATTTACGCCGTTGCCTGTGATGGCTCTGAGCGCCGCAGGAACGCTCTCAACAACACCTGCATGAACGTGGGGGCATTTACTTGCCGCAATATGAATACCCATTCCTGTTCCGCAAAAGAGCAAAGCTCTTTCATATTCACCCTCGGAAATCTTACTGCCAACCCGAAGACCTACTCGGTGAAACATATTTTCGGTATCATCGGGGTCGCTTGTTGCTACTACGCCCAAATCCTCGATTTTCCAACCCTTTTCTTTAAGATGAGCAACAACCGCTTCTTTTAAGGGGTAGCCTGCAAAATCAGCGCCAACAACTAAATATTTATCCTTAACAGTTTTCATAAATACATCTCCTTTTTTAATCTTTAATTTGATTTTAACATACCTTTCCCCCTTGTCAAGCAAGAGGTCAAATTATACAAGCCACAAAGGGTTAAAAGTAAAAATAGTACAGTATATTTTCGATTTTAAGGAATTTGTTTGTATTGCAAAAAGTAAATATAAGACAAGAAAAAGGTAAATACAAGACATTGTTTTTTTATGTTAAACCAATTATAATAAGGGCGATAAAGCATGAGAAGGTGTGTTTGTTATGAATAATAGATTCAAATGGAAGGTTAGTCCTAAAGCAAACGAAAAGAGTATGTTAATCGGTAAAAACTACCGTTTTACTGCTCTGACGGATAGACTTATCCGCCTTGAATATTCCCCTGAGGGTAAATTTGAGGATAGGGCAAGTCAGGTGGTTTTCCACAGAGATTTCCCTGAGTGTAAATTCTCGGCAAATTTAAGCGACGGTATTTTGACTGCCGAAACAGATGAAATTATTATTACCTATAAGGAAAATGCCGAGTTTACAGGAGATACCCTAAAAATCAAGCTTAAAAACGAGCCTGCAAGCAGTTGGTGTTTCGGCGAGGAGTTTGAAACCCTTGGCGGCACCTATAGGACCCTTGATATGACCCACGGCAGAACGCCCACCGATAACGGTGTTGTATCGAGAAACGGATTTTCGGTTATTGATGATAGCGAGTCCCTTTGCCTTGGCGAAGACGGTTGGATAGAAACCCGAGTTGAAGGAAATAAGGATATTTATTTCTTCGGTTACGGTTTTGATTATAAGAGCGCTGTTAAGGATTTTTATAAATTAACGGGAGAGCCACCAATGCTTCCTGCATATGCTCTCGGTAACTGGTGGAGCCGTTTCCATAAATATACTCAGGATGAATATATCGACCTGATGGATAGATTTAAAAAAGAGGATGTACCCTTCTCGGTGGGTGTAGTGGATATGGATTGGCATACCACAAAGGTCCCCGAAGAAATCGCCGCTCTCGACGAAAACAAGCAAATGGTAAACGGTTGGACGGGATATAGTTGGAATACCGAATATTTTCCCGATTATAAAAAGTTTTTAAGCGATATGAGGGAAAGAAATATTAAAACTTCCCTTAATCTTCATCCTGCAAGCGGAGTTGCCGCTCACGAGGATATGTATGAAGAAATGGCAAAGGCATGCGGAATTGACCCCGCTACTAAAAAGAGGGTGCCCTTTAATGTAATATCCAAAGAGTTTATGGCTAACTACTTTGACATTCTCCACCACCCTTACGAAAATGACGGAATTGATTTTTGGTGGATGGATTGGCAGCAGGGAACAAATTACGGTTGGATTCACGAACCAAATAAGGATGGCAATTTAAAGGACCCCCTTGAAAAAGCCGACCCCCTTTGGATGCTTAACCACTATCATATAGTTGATATTATGCGTGACGGAAAAAGACCAATGTTCTTCTCCCGATATTCAGGCCCCGGCTCCCACAGATACCCCGTAGGTTTTTCGGGAGACACTTATGTTTGTTGGGATTCTCTCGAATATCAGCCTGAATTTACCGCTACCGCCTCTAACGTGGGCTATAGCTGGTGGAGTCACGATATAGGCGGTCACACAAGCGGATATTCAAACGGTGAAATCTATACTCGTTGGCTTCAGTTCGGCGTATTTTCTCCCATCAACCGTCTGCACAGCAGCGGGGATAAGTATCTTGAAAAAGCGCCTTGGTGCTACGGCGAAAAGTACGAGCCTATACTTAAAAAGTGGATGCGTCTTCGCCATCAGCTCTTCCCCTATCTTTATACTATGACCTATAAAAACCATAAGGATGGGGAGCCTTTAATGGAGCCCATGTATTATGAGTATCCTAAGTGCGAAAATGCTTATAAATACAAAAATCAGTATATGTTTGGCTCAGAGCTTATGGTATGCCCTGTAACAGAGCCTAACGATAGTATTGTTGATTTAGGTAAGGCTACGGGTTGGCTGCCAAAGGGAAATTGGTTTGATTTCTTTAGCGGCACCCGTTACCAGAGCCTTAAGGGCAGGGTGATGGATTTTTATAGAAAAACCGAGGATTGCCCCGTATTTGCAAAGGCGGGCGCCATTGTTCCTATGAATACTCATAAGGCTCAGGATAACACCTTAGGCTCTAAAGAAGAGATGGATATTTATGTATTCCCCGCCGCCTCTAACAGCTTTACTCTCTATGAGGATGAGGGCGAATATAACAAGTATAAGGATGGAGCCTTCTCAACTACCGAGATGACTCTTGACTTCGGTGAAAAGGCGGTATTTACCATAAACGCTGCATTGGGTGATACCTCTTTAATCCCCGAAAGCAGAAAATGGAATATCTATCTTCGCGGTTTTAATAAGGATATTAAGGTTAAGTGCCTTATAGGCGGCAAAGAGGTTAAGATGGATGTTATATATGATAGCAAAACCTTAACAACCTTAGTTACTGTTCTCGCCAAAACAAGCGAAACGGTAACGGTTGAGATTACGGGCGAAAATCTTATTACCGATAACGGGGATTTGCAGGAAAGGGTTTATAACATAGTAAGGGAAGCCAAGGTTTCTATGTCGAGAAAAGGATTTATAAACCAAGCTATGAATATGCATCATTATAATCACCACTATAAAACCTGCCGAATCAATTTTGAATCCTTTGAGGAAAGAAATTTCGAGGGTGCCATAAGAGAACAGCTGATGCTTTTAAAGGATGAATTTGAAGAATAAATAAGAGCTGCCGAAAGGCAGCTCTTATTTATTCTTCATCTACAGAATCTCTTAAAATACTAACCGCCGATTTGGTAATTAAAAGGCAGATACAAAGACTCGCAACACTATCCATCACGGGAAAACCGAGCTGACAGAAAGCAGTTCCTATAAACGCGCCAACAGTTGAAAAAACATCGCTTCGGTGGTGACAGGCATCTGCCCTTAGGGCTACAGAATTATATTTAACCGCAAAATGCTTTGTAAAGCGGAATAAAAATTCTTTGATAATAACCGAAATTCCCGCTATTAAAAGAGCGGCTAAAGTGGGGCTTTGGGAATCTTCAAAGCTTCGGTTTATGATGTTTAAAACAGCGCTTAATCCTATGAAAATTCCCGTAAGAAGCAGAAAAGTACCTATTATTGCCGAGGCAATACGCTCAAAATTTTCACCCTTAAAATGTTTGTTTTCCTTTGACGAAAGATAAAGTCCCGAAATTACTATTATGTTACCTAAAATATCCGATGCAGAATGTACGCCATCGCTTATAAGGGCATCACTGTGGGTAAGATATCCGCCCAAAAGCTTAAGAATGCACAAAACCCCGTTTCCAACCATACCAAGCGTACTAACACAGGCGGTTTTTTTAGCGTAAAGTTTTTTGTCTATCATATTATAACCTCAAAAAAATAGTGACAGAATATGTGTATTCCGTCACTATATACTATTAAGGTTATATTTATTTGTTACAAAACAAAGGCTTTAAGCTCACGGGATAGCCGAGCTACAGGAAGACCTACAACATTAAAGTAATCTCCCTTGATTTCTTTAACAAGCAAACTGCCCTTGCCTTGAATTCCGTATGCTCCTGCCTTGTCCATACTCTCACCCGTGGCGATATATTCCTCAATTTCTTCTGCTTTCAGTGGATAAAATGCAACCTCGGTCACCTCGCTAAAGGTTGTTTCCTTTTTACCTTTTATAATGGCGCAACCCGTAACAACCAAGTGGGTTTTACCCGAAAGGGCGCAAAGCATTTCCTTAGCCTCGGTTTCGCTTTGAGGCTTACCTAAAATTTTATCCCCTAAAATAACGCAGGTATCCGAGCCTATAACTATAGAGTCGGGGTTATCCTTTGCTATATGACGGGCTTTCTTAAGGCTTAAATATTCGGGGGCTTTCAGAGCCGATATATCTAAGGGTATAGCTTCATCTACATCGGCAGGCATACAGATATAATCCTCCAAAACGAGTTTTAAAAGCTCTTTTCTTCGGGGGGATGCCGAAGCTAAAATAAAATTATCACAAAAATTCATAGGTCATATCCGATAATATGGTATATGTATCGGCGGATAACCCTCCTTCTCTTCTTATATCAAAACCAACATAGGCGTATTTTGCGCCTGCGGGGATAGTTACGAATTCACCATTTAAACAAAGAGGATTTCTGGTGGCGTAAGTATCGAAATTAAGAGGCGAACCAAAAGAAATGAGATTATCATACATATCGGCAAACATAAGTATGGACGTTTCTTTATCATCGGTTGCGAGGGCGCATTTGCAGTTTTGATTACCGTGCTCAAAGGAACCTGAGATTTTAACGGAGCGAAAGCCCGAAATATCGACCTTGCGGTAAAATCCGATAGCGTTTTGGCGTAAATCCTTGCTGATTTTAATGGTAAAAAGGGTTTTGCCTTTATCGGTAGAGGTAGCGCTTATTGAAACATTGTTTCTTTCCTCTTTTGAAATGTTATGATAATAATCGAAGTCGCCATCTCGGTTGAGGGAAAGCGGTTTTGTATAATCATAAATAGGAAAGTTTAGCTTTGCCCCGTCATTAGCTCGTTTTAACGGGATGTTGCGAAGTATAACATTTCCGCTTGTTAACTTATCTATATGAAGTCGGCAGAAATAGTATTTCCAAAGTCCGCCTTCAACAAAAATTCCGTAGGGCGCTCCATTTGTGGCTTCGGCAACAAAAAGAGGTCCCTTAAGGGTTAAAAATTCTCCCGTAACTCCTGCGAGACAGTTGTTTAAATACACCAAAGCGTTGAGCGAATAAAACTGGGTGGGCAGAGGGTGTAGAGCATCCTCCTTACACCACTGTGTAATGGCTTCAAAATGACAATTCTGGAAAGAAACGTAGCAATTTTCAAAATAATGCCCATATTCTTTCCCGTCAACATTGTGACAGGCTCTTGTGTGAATGGTACAAGAGTAAAGCATAATTTCCCCACAGTTTTTAAGGTGCATAGCGCCTGACCAAAATCCGCAGTTAAAGCAGGTGAAAGCCTCGCCGCTATCTCTGATATCATCACTGGTTTTAAGGCAAATTCGATTTGAGTGGCTATCGCAGTGGAAAAGGGTGTTACGATAAACGTGGGCGCCCCATATATATGCTATATTGCATCGATCGACCAGAATGTTTTTGAAAACAGAGCATTCCATATGCCCCTCATATTCAGTTCCACGTTCACCGCCTAAACGAATACCGTTACATCCGTAGTTTCTGCCGAGCACCGAGAAGCTTCCGTGAACATTCTCTCTTTGTTGGCGGTTTTCGAAGTTTCCGTCAGGGCTGTAAAAGGTAAGGACTGTTTCACCTATGGGAAATTTATCTCCTATCTTTAATGCTGAACGGGTGGAAGTTCCCAAAAGAGAGGTTGTGTGAACGTTTACAAACAAGGGTTCGTTTATTATGTATATTCCCTCGGGTAAAAGTACGTTTTTACCGCTTGCAAGAGCAGCTTTAAGGGCATTGGTATCATCGGTTATACCGTCACCAACAGCTCCAAAGGTTTGCGGCGTAACGTAATCTTTAATAAAAGGAATGATCTTTTCGGATGAATTTTCAAATTCCATAAAATCGACCCCTTTTAACCCATATTACTTCAATCCAAAATACTTAGCGGCGTTATTATAGCAGATATCCTCTACTAATTTGCCTAAATACTTTTCATCGTTTGGATATTCTCCGTTTTCAACCCAAGTACCGATTAAATTACAGAGAATTCTTCTGAAATATTCGTGGCGGGTATAGGATAAAAAGCTACGGGAATCGGTGAGCATACCGATAAAGTTGCCAAGCACCGAAAGATTTGCAAGGGATTTAAGCTGAGCCTCCATACCTGATTTGGTATCATTGAACCACCAAGCAGAGCCGTGCTGAATTTTACCCTGCGCCTCAGTTCCCTGGAAGCAACCGAGTACCGTGCCGATAAGCTCGTTATCGTTAGGGTTAAGGGAATAAATAATGGTTTTGGGTAAATTTCCGTCCTTATCAAGTGCGTTCAAAAACTCGGTAAGAGCAAAGCAACACTCTTTTGTGGAGATACAGTCAAAGCCCGTATCGGCGCCGAGAGCGGCAAATTTATTGGTGTTTGTATTACGCTGAACGCCGTAATGCAGCTGCATAACGATATCACGCTTAGCATATTCTCTGCCGAGGAATAAAAGCACAAAGGTTTTATATTTATCGGCTTCCTCTTGAGTAATAGCCTTACCCTTAAGAGCCTTTTTAAAGATTTTGTTTACCTCTTTCTCACTTGCGGGGATATACACCATATAATCAAGGCCGTGGTCGGTAGCTTTACATCCCATCTCGCAGAAGAAATCAAGGCGTTTAGAAAGGGCAGCGCAAACGGCGGAAACAGATTGAAGGTCAATGCCTGATACTTCCCCTAATTTAGCGATATAATCGGTAAAGCCCGCCTTATCAATATTAACTGCCTTATCAGGTCTGAAGGAAGGGAGAACCTTAGCGGTACATTCACCCTTTTCGGCTATAGCCTTGTGCCACTCTAAGCTGTCAACAGGGTCATCCGTTGTGCCTATCATAGCAACATTAGAGCTTTTGATAATGCTTAAAACCGACATTTCAGGCTTTTGAAGCTTTTCGTTACAAAGGTCAAAAACCTCTTTGGCGTTATCGCCCGTAAGGTTTCCCTCAAAATCAAAATAACGCATAAGCTCAAGATGGGACCAATGATACATAGGGTTGCCTATAAGCTTTGGCATAACCTCAGCAAAACGCAAAAACTTAGTGAAATCATCTGCTTCTCCCGTGATTTCGTTTTCAGATACACCGTTTGAACGGATGGTACGCCACTTATAATGGTCGCCACCAAGCCAAATTTCAGTAATATTTTTAAAAGAGTGATTTTCGGCTATCTCCTTAGGATTGATATGACAGTGATAGTCGATTATAGGCATTTTTTTAGCATAGGTGTGATAAAGCTTTTTTGCAGTTTCGTTGGTAAGTAAAAAATCTTCTTTAATAAAACTCATAACTTCCTCCAAAAATATATTTTCAAGTTTATTATAGTGCTTTGATTTGGCTAATGTCACTTGATGAGTGGCATATCGAAACGCTTAAAAGTGTTTCGACTAACTACAATCATTATAATTCAATACATACGGTTTTACAAGGAAATTATTGTTCTCTTTTACAAAAATTATGTCCTCTTTAAGAGGCACACTTCCTTATGAAGTGTGCCTCAGTTATATTCGCCTTACGGCGAGTTATATTGCTTCGCAGTGATATGATGCTTCGCATCGTGATATTGTCCTTCGGACAGTTTTGGAGGCGAATATAATATCACTGAAACTAAAAGTTTCAATATCACTTTGCCGTTAGGCAAAATATCACTGTGAGACCTGTCTCACAATATCACTTATTATTCTCATTTTGAGATAGGTGAAATTTTAAAGTATGTAACCCTCTATGACACTTTCAACAGATAAGTGTCATTTTTTTATAAAAAAGAAATAGGGAGGCACTTCCTTACGAAGTGTCTCCCGTGCGCCTACCTTTTGCTTGTTTTAATGAAACATTGTTTGTACGCCCTGAGCGATTTCGCCTACCGCCTTAACGATTTTGGCAGAGCCTTTAGAAATGTTGTGCTTATCCTGTATCATAACCTTGCCGACGGCGAGTGCTGCAGCTCCTGCAACCATACCTGCTCCAAGTCCCTTAATAAATGTCATTGCTTTTCCGCTTTGCATATAAAAACCTCCCTTTCAATAGGTATTTTTACCTGAAAGGGAGGTTTTATTTCTGTTTTTAAAAAATATTTTTAGAAATTATTTCTTAAAATCCTTAAATGCGGGGTGAAGCTTATCCTTATCGGAAAGCTTGATTTCCATATCTTGGGGGATGGGCCACTCAATACCGATATCGGGGTCGTTCCACATAAGACCGCCCTCATCGTTTGGGTGATAGTAATCATCAACCTTATAGCAGAACTCAGCCTCATCGGAAAGCACTACAAAGCCGTGAGCGAAGCCCTTGGGAACTAAGAACTGACGCTTATTTTCGGCAGAAAGGATAACGCCTTCCCACTTGCCGTAGGTCTTTGAGCCCTCACGCAAATCTACGCAAACATCAAAAACCTCGCCTCTTACACAGCGCACAAGCTTGGTCTGAGGATAGTTAATCTGGAAGTGAAGACCGCGAAGAACGCCTTTGGTGGACATTGACTGATTATCCTGAACGAAATCGATATCAATTCCGCCCGCCTTAAAGTCTTCCTTCTGATAGGTTTCCATAAAGTAGCCGCGGCTATCACCGAAGGCTGTGGGCTCAACGATAACAACGCCGTCAATAGAGGTTTTAATAAAGTTAAACTTACCCATTAAATTATAACTCCTCTTTTCCGCTGTACATAGTATCATAATACTTCTGATAAGCGCCGCTGGTTACATTATCAAACCACTCTTTGTTGTCAAGATACCACTTAAGAGTCTTCTTAATACCAACCTCGAAGCAGGTTTCGGGATACCAACCAAGCTCATCCTTAATCTTCTGGGGATCGATACCGTAACGGCGGTCGTGACCCTTTCTATCTGTAACGTGCTTAATCATATGCTCGCCAACGGTTTCGTCCACATTTTCCTTAATATACTCAATGATAGACTTAACGATAAAGATGTTAGGACGCTCATTATGACCGCCAACGTTATAAACCTCACCGAGTCTACCACCGCGGATAACCATATCGATAGCTTTGCAGTGGTCCTCAACATAGAGCCAGTCACGAATCTGCATACCGTCACCGTAAACGGGAAGGTCCTTGTGCTGTAAAGTGTTATTCATAATGAGGGGAATAAGCTTTTCAGGGAACTGGAAGGGACCATAGTTATTTGAGCAACGGGTAATATTGATGGGGAATTTATAAGTATCGCCAAATGCCTTAACAAAGAAATCGGCAGATGCCTTTGAAGAAGAATAGGGAGAGTGAGGGTCAAGGGGAGTGGTCTCCATAAAGAAGCCTTCATCACCTAATGAGCCGTAAACCTCATCGGTAGAAACCTGTAAGTACTTAACGCCCTCTTTATAGGTATCGTCACCTGTAGTCCAAGCAACCTTGGCGCACTGAAGCATATTAACGGTACCCTCAACGTTAGTCTTAACAAAGATTTCGGGGTTGGTGATTGAGCGGTCAACGTGGCTTTCAGCTGCGAAGTTAACAACATAGTCAATATCATTCTCAGCAAAAATCTTGGAGATAGCCTCTCTATCGCAAATATCTGCCTGAATGAAGCTGTAACGGGGGTTGTTTTCAACGCTCTTTAAATTTTCAAGGTTACCTGCATAGGTAAGCTTGTCCACATTGATAATTTTTACATCATCGTACTTGTTAAGCATATAGATAACAAAGTTTGAGCCGATGAAGCCGGCGCCGCCGGTAACGAGATAAGTTTTCATAGATTTAATCCTCTACTTTCTTAATGTATTCTTCTATTGCATCTTCCCAATTTCGCATTTCGTTGCCAATAGTGCATTCGAGGGCTAAATTGCGAAGAGATGAATATGCAGGTCTTTTGGTGGGGGTGGGGAACTCATCTGAGGTGCAAGGCTTTACAACATCCCCAAAGCCTGAAAGTTCTGCGATTTTCTTTGCAAAGTCAAACCAAGTACATTCGCCCTCGCCTGTGCAGTGATAAATACCGTACTCCTCTGTTAAAGCAAGCTTTAAAAGATGGTGGGCTAAATCGTTTGCATTGGTGGGGTTGCCCCTCTGGTCATTTACAACGGTAATACCGCCTCGCTCACGAATAACTCGGCGAACGGTTTTAACAAAGTTTTTACCAATGTAGCCATAAAGCCAAGAGGTGCGCACAACGAAGGATTTATCGTTAAAGGTAAGAGCGTATTTTTCGCCCAAGGCCTTAGATGCGCCGTAAGCGCTTTGAGGATTTACCAAATCCCACTCAACATAAGGTCTTGTTCCGTTTCCTTCAAAAACATAATCGGTAGAAACGTGGATGAGTTTTGCACCCACTTCCTTTGCCGCTATACTTAAATTGCGAACGCCCATGGCATTTACCTTAAAGGCGGTTACGTAATCACTTTCGCATCCGTCCACATTGGTCATAGCCGCGCAGTTAATAATAACATCGGGGCGGTTTTCCAATACGAAAGCTTTAACCTTTTCGCAATCGGCAATATCAAGGCTATCCACATCAACGGGCAAAATTTCGGCGCCCTTAAGTTTTTCGGGCATGGCGCCTATTTCGCTTTTTCCGCTTTTTAATATGGAAATAAGCTCATTACCAAGCTGACCGTAACAGCCTGTAATCATTATTTTCATATTTCCCTTCTCCTCCGTTTTCTTAAAAATTTTATAGCTGAAGATATATGAATCAACAGATATTTAAGTTTTTTAGCACTTTCCCTTTCCCACATATGAGAAACCGAAATATTTGGATTTATTACCGCTTTGCCAAGCTTTTTGGCTCTGAGTGTTAAATCTGCATCCTCAAGATACATAAAATATCTCTCATCAAACCCACAAAGAGAAACAAAGCTCTCGCTTTTTATACACATAAAGCAGCCGCTGCAGAAATCTATTTCGGTAGGCTCTTTAAGCTCCTTATCTGCCCAGATATATTCTCTTCTTATTTTATCAAAAAATCTTCCAAGGAAAAGATATCTTGCAGTGGGGATTTCTTTTGGAAGGTATTGCACCGTTCCGTCAGAGCTGAGAATCTGAGGCATAGCAACGCAGATATCTTTATTTTCTTCCATAAAATCCGCCATATCCGAAAGCACATCACTGCTTATCTTAATATCGGGATTTATTATGAAGTGATATTTTCCGAGAGGTAAATTAAGGGCTTTATTGTGAGCGGCGCCAAAGCCTAAATTTTTACCGTTTTGAATAATTGTAACATCAAAATCCTTGAAAAATTCCACGGTGCCGTCAAAGGAGCCGTTATCTATAATGTAAAGCTTTAAGGGATAACGCTTTGTGTTTTCCTTTATGGAAAAATAAGCATCCCGCACCTTTTCTAAATCGTTATAGGTAACAATCGCTGCTGATATAAAGTTTTCCATAAAAAAGCATTATCACCTCTTTGGTCAAGTATAGCATATACCATTTGTTTTAGCAAGTAAATCAATTTTCTGAATAGGAGCTATAAAGCTCACTATATAATCCGCCTTTGCTAAGAAGCTCCTGATGACTTCCGCTCTCGGCTATACCTTCGGCTGTTAAAACTATTATTTTATCCGCATTTTTAACGGTGGTAAGCCTATGGGCGATAGTAAGAGTGGTCCTTCCCTTTGCAAGACGCTCAAGAGAAGCCTGAACCAATTTTTCCGATTCGTTATCAAGAGCGCTTGTTGCCTCGTCAAGAATAAGCACGGGCGGGTTTTTAAGAAACACTCGGGCGATGGAAATTCTTTGCTTCTGTCCCCCCGAAAGCTTAACGCCACGCTCACCCACATAGGTATCATAACCATCGGGAAGCTCTCGTATAAAGGCATCGGCTCCTGCCATACGGGCAGCCTCGTAAATTTCTTCCTTAGTAGCATCAGGCTTGCCGTAGGAAATATTTTCCATAACGCTGCCTGAGAAAAGGTAAACATCCTGCTGAACTATACCGATATTTTCACGGAGAGATTTTAAGGTAACATCCTTTATATCGGTGCCGTCAAGGGTGATTTTTCCGCTATCAATATCGTAAAAACGGGGAATAAGTGAGCAAATAGTAGTTTTGCCGCCGCCCGAGGGGCCTACTAATGCCACATTCTCGCCCACGCCGATATTAAGATTTATATGGGTTAAAACCTCGCGGGTATCCTCGGAATAACGGAAGGTTACATCCTCGAAATTGATTTCCCCCTTAACATCTTTTATATCCGAAGCCTTGGGGCTATCCTTTATATCGGGCACACAGTCCATAATCTCGGTAAAGCGTTCAATACCCGTCATACCCCTTTGGAACTGCTCGGCAAATTCAACTATTCTTCGAATAGAAGTAAGAAGGGTGGAAACATATAAAAGATATGCCACAAAATCTGCCGCATCAATAGAGCCTTTTATCATAAAAAGGGCGCCTGCCACGACCACGGTAATATACATTATACCGTCAAAAAGGCGGGTACAGGATTGAAATCCGCCCATATATTTATAAACCTTGGATTTGATTTTTAAAAAGCCTTGGTTTCCTTCCTCGAACTTTTCTTCCTCAATAGGCTCGTTTGCAAAGGATTTTACAACCCTTATACCAAGCAGACTATCCTCAACACAGGAATTAAGCTCGGCAACGCTTTTTCTTGATTCCCTGAAGCCTGCCTTCATTTTGCGGTTAAAATAGCGCAATACAATAAGCATGGGCGGAATAATAGAAAAAATTATGAGGGTTAAAGGAATATTAACGCCGCAAAGAATTATAAAGGAAGCAATGATTTTTATTCCTGCAATTAAAAACTCCTCAGGGCAGTGGTGGGCAAATTCCGTAACATCAAAAAGGTCACTGGTGATTCGTGACATAATGCTTCCCACCTTGGTATTATCATAAAAGGAGAAGGAAAGCCTTTGCAGATGGGAAAACATATCCCTTCGCATATCGGTTTCTATCTTTGTTCCCATTATGTGACCTACCGTTGCCATATAGTAGTTTGCAAGTGTATCTATAATTCGAAGAACAATATAAAACATACCTGTTCTTAAAACAAAGGCAACTGTAAGAGAAGCCAAATTATCGGTAGCTCTGCCCGTTATTTCCCTAACTATCATAGGAAGCACAAGCTCACAAACCGTTGTTAGCATAGCGCAAAAAAGGTCGAACAAAAGGGTTTTTGTATGCTTTTTATAGTAGGGCAAAAATCTTTTGATAAGCTTTATAGTTTTCATTATTTTAAAAATCCGTTTACTATCTCTTCCTCAGCCTGCTGTTCGGTAAGACCTAAGGTCATAAGCTTTGTAAGCTGTTCCCCTGCAATTTTACCAATGGCGGCTTCGTGGATAAGAGATGCATCAATATGATTTGCGTTTATTTCGGGAACGGCGCAAACCTTGGCGTTATCCATAATAATAGCATCGCACTCGGTGTGACCTGAGCAAAGGGCGTTGCCGTTTATATTTGATTTAAACATCTGGAAGGAATTATCCTTAGCAACAGAGCGAGAGATAACGTTTGCTCCCGAATTTTCACCGTTAAGATTTACGGTGAAATCGGTATCGGCTCTCTGCACTCCGTGAGTCATAAGCTTTTCCTTGATAACGAGGGTTCCCCCCGACTCTACGTTGGCGGTGGTAATCCGGTTGGTAGAATCAATGCCCTTAATCTGAGTGGTTTCCATTTCCATATAACCGCCCTCGGCAATGTTTATAACGGTGGTGGGGTTCATAACATTTTTACCCTCGCCGTCACCCTCGCCGTAATGACGCTCTATATATTTAACCTTAGCATTTTTTCCCACAAAGAAGGTGTGGATTCCATCGTGCCCCGATTCACCCTCACCGCAGTTGTGAATTCCACAGCCTGCCATAATGGTAACATCGGCATCCTCGCCGATTATAAAATCGTTATAAACCAAATCGTTAAAATCGGTAGCGTTTATAATAACGGGGATATGCACCGTTTCTCCCTTTGTACCTGGGCGGATGATTATATCAATACCCTGCTTATCGGTTTTGGTTTTTATATCAATATTTTCGGTAACGTGACGCTGCGCCAAAGCGCCGTTTGCACGGATATTAAAGGCGCCCTCGGGGGTGCCCTCCATATCGGCGATAATCTTTAAAAGCTCCTTTTCGGTATTACTGATATTCATTACTCCGCCTCCTTTAAATTCTCTGTAAGAACACTGCAGGCAGATGTGGTAACACCCAAAAGCTCGGGTAAAATATTTTCCTTCTCGCCGTATGCCGTAAGCTCACCTGCGGCTATAACGGCAACCTTATCGGCAATATTTAAAATTCTTTCCTGATGGGAAATAATGATAATAGAGCCGCCGTTTGTTTCGTGAAGCTTTTCGAAAACGTTAATAAGATTTCCAAAACTCCAAAGGTCAATTCCCGCCTCTGGCTCGTCAAAAAGTGATACTTTTGTGCCACGCGCCAAAACGGTAGCAATCTCAATTCTCTTAAGCTCGCCACCTGAAAGCGATGCGTTAACCTCGCGGTTAATATAATCACGCGCGCAAAGACCCACTTGTGACAAATAGTCACAAGCTTGTGACATTGTTATATCTTTGCCCGAAGCCAACCTTATAAGGTCATTCACAGTAATTCCCTTAAAGCGCACCGGCTGTTGAAAAGCAAAACTAATGCCTTTTTTTGCACGCTCGGTAATTGACAAGTCGGTTATATCCTCGCCGTCAAGCAAAATCCTACCACTTGTGGGCTTTATTATGCCCGCAATAATCTTTGCAAGTGTGGACTTACCACCACCGTTTGGACCTGTTATTGCAAGAAATCCGTTATCTATATCCATTGAAATATCTTTTAAAATTTCTTTTTTACCATCTTCATTTTCAGCCGAAAAAGAAATGTTTTTAAGCTGTAGCATTAA
>JAZUQH010000027.1:0-162130 GCA_045605605.1 Acutalibacteraceae bacterium
GGAAAAGTTCAGACTGATGAATGATATTAAAAAATCGGAGGCTATGAGAAGTGTTCTCACAGTGGTTTCGGAAGAACAGTTTTTATCAGAGCTTGCCGATGAGCTTATCCGTGCGGGGTGGACAAGACCTGTTAAAGAAGGTGAAACGCTATATACCGTAGCCTTCGGTAAGGTGGACGAGGTTAAGGTTACATACGCTCATACTGAAACCACCCTTGAGGTGAGAGCGGAAAACGAAAAGCTTATACTCTGTGACTTTAGAGATGGCGAAGGATTTTATACAGACAAAAAAGCCGCCGAACGTGAGCTTGAGGTAAGAAAAAATGAGTAAAAAAATTTGTGTATGGTGCGGGACCTGGTTTGAAGCGGAGCATCCAAGGCAAAAACGGTGCCCTTCTTGCAGAGAACTTCCCCATGACCGCAAGGAATATGACAGATTAAGAACGCTTGAAAAGAAGCGCAGGGCTCAACGCTCTGCGCTAAAAGGCTTATCTTTAGAAGGGGTCGTGCAAGAGCTTACCAAATATAACGAAAAACACGGCACTTCGCTTACATACGGTCAGTTTGTGATGCTATGCCAACAAGGAGGAGTTAAAAATGAAAGATTACCAAAGAAAAAAGAATAATCCTTACTTCCTTCCGAAAACCCTTTATCGCCGAGTTATGAGTGTGATAAGAGATTACGATAGACAAATCGAGGAAATAGATAATATTATCTTTGGCACTTCTCACAGTGATGTGGTGGTATCTGGCGGAATTGCCGGTAAGCCCACAGAAGAGATGGTTATCCGTCTTTCAAAATACGAGCGGGATACAAGCGCTGTCGAAAGAGCTCTTGATAAAATCCCTCAGGAATATCGGCAAGGCGTTTTTGATAATATTCGATATGGTAAACGATTTCCCGAAGGAGCAGCTTATCGGACTTGGCTCAGGTGGAAGCAAAAATTTATATATCTTACTGCAATTAACCTGGAATTAGTCTAAGTTGTCACATTTGGGCAAAATAAATGTGATATAATAATAGCGTGAAAAAATGCAAGGAGCCCGAAAGGGCTCTTTTTTTGGTGATAGACATAATAGCTATCGGGTGGCAGGACGGGAGCTTCGCGTATGCGTGTGTGCGCACGTGCGCGAAACATAAAAGAGCAGAAATTGGGGTGAAAAGTTGTCAAAAGTGGACACTTTAAAAAGTTTATATCCTAAGTTAAAAAAGAAACAAAGAGCGGTTGCGGAAGCGCTTTGCGACCCTGATGATACCAGGAATGTTACCGAGCTTTGTCAAGATTTCGATATTTCCAGAACGACCTTTTATAATTGGCAGCACGACAGTGAATTTATGGGATATGTCAATTGCCTCATAGAGAACTATACGAGCAGTATTGTTCCAAAAGCATGGAAGGAAATAGGCAAGAAGATAGACCAAGGCAATATGGAAGCCATCCGCCTTCTTTTAGAGGTTAAAGGTAAGCTTCAGAAGGAATCTGCCATAAGCAATAATGTTGTAATATTCACCGGGGAAGATGAAATTTTAAAATGATAAAGTTACATTTGCCGGATATTATAGGACGGGGTTACGGCGACTACTGGAACGATAAAAACCGTTACCGAGTGCTCAAGGGCGGTAAAGGTAGTAAAAAGAGCGCTACAACGGCGCTTAATAATATATGCCGCTTAATGAAATACCCGGAGAGTAATCTTTTAGTCGTGAGGGCGGTAATGAACACCCACAGAGATTCAACCTTTGCGCAGCTTAAATGGGCGCAGGAGAAACTCGGAGTAACTCATTTATGGCAAAACAACGTAAGCCCTATGGAAATGACCTATAAACCTACCGGGCAAAAGATACTCTTCAGAGGATTTGATGATGTTCTTAAGCTCGCATCCACCACAGTGGCTAAAGGATATCTTAATTTTGTTTGGATAGAAGAGGCTTTCGAGCTTCAGAGCGAAGCGGATTTTGAAAAGCTCGACCTATCCGTACCTCGTGGTAATATTCCGCCTCATTTATTCAAACAAACAACGTTGACTTTTAACCCTTGGAGTGAAGCTCATTGGCTTAAAAGCCGCTTTTTTGATAAACCGAGAGCGGATGTTAGCACATATTCCACCAATTATCTTTGCAATGAGTTCTTGGATGAAACGGATAGAGCGGTATTTGAGAGAATGAAAGAAGAAAATCCTCGCAAATATGATGTTGCAGGTTTAGGTAATTGGGGAATATCCGAGGGCCTTGTATATGAAAATTGGCATATAAAGGAATTTGATGTAAACGAGCTTGGAATTACGAGAGATAAGGAAGGAAAAATCATTACAGATAATTCTTGGCAATATCGAAGTTTCTTCGGCCTCGACTACGGTTATACCAATGACCCCACAGCTTTCGTTGCCTTTGCAGCAAATCCCATAACAAAAGAGCTTTATGTTTATGATGAGCATTATGAAAGAAAGATGCTTAACTCTGATATTGCTCAAATGATAAAAAGCAAAGGCTTTGCAAAAGAGCGGATAAGGGCGGATAGCGCCGAGCCTAAATCCAATGATGATTTAAGGCGTCTTGGAATCAGTCGCATCTTCCCATCTGTTAAGGGTAAAGACAGTATAATGAACGGTATTGCACAGATTCAGGAATACAAAATGTTCATTAAGCCCGGTTGCAAGGATTTTATTGCGGAGATATCTTCTTATACATTCAAAACAGATAAATCTGAGTGGCAGATAAACGTCCCCGTGGATGAAAACAATCACCTTATGGATGCCTTGCGTTACGCTTTTTACGATTTGCGCTTCTTTAAGCCTGAAAATCCAAGTGAGAAAAAACGGCAAAATCCAAACAGAAGATACAACCTTCAAGCAGAAGACTTCTCAGGAGGTTGGGGAGGATAAAAATGATAATACAGCTTTTAATACTTACTATGCTTTGGCTGTTCACCTGCGCCGTGTGCGCTGTGGGCGGCTTTATTTATGGCCGAAAAGCCAAAACCAAAAGAATAAATACATCCTGTGAAGGCAAAGCTTCCGAAACAGAGGAAGCAAAGCGGTTTAAAAAGGAAATGGAAAACTTTTATAACTACACAGGCACTGAACAACAGTAATCACCGCATTTTGCGTGATAAATAAACCGCCACACCATAAGCGGAAAACAAAGGAGTAAATTGATATGAACGAAGAATCAAACGTTCAGAACGCTGAGCTTGAGGCAACCATACCTCAGGAGAATCAGGAGAAACCCCAGGATAATTCCGAAGAAAACACCCCTGATACCACACCAGAAGGTCAGGAAGGTACCGAAGAAGAATCCGCACGAAGCGGTAATGATGGCAGTAGCGTTGCCGCCGAACCCGAGCCCGAAGCATTTTTACCCATAAGGTACAATCATAGCGACATCAACCTTACGCGTGAAGAGGCGGCTAATTGGGCTCAAAAAGGAATGCACTATTTCAATAAGCTTGATTTCGTTGCGGCGCAGAGCGATATAACGGTTGAGCAGTTGCTTGATAACCTGTTAAGCTCTATCGATGATGCGAAGTTACGTGAGCTTAAGGACCAGTTTGGTGAAGATGAGGGAATGATAAACGACCTCATGGAAGTGTTCCACTCAAAGCAAAAGGAGAAGTATGAGAAGGCGGTTGCTGACCGCAAGAACGCAGTTGAAGAGCAGAACGTTAATCGTAACTCTCAGATAGCAGAGGAATTTAATGCTATGCAGCAGGATTTTCCCGAGCTCAAATCGGTTGATGATATTCCTGCATCCGTGCTTAAGGCTGCTCAGAAGATACCTCTCGCTTATGCTTACTTACTGCACAAACACAAAGAAAATCAAAAAATCGTTGCAGCGCAGGAAGCAACTGCAATTGCAACCAAAGCCACCGCCGGCTCTATGAAATCAGAAGCACATGATGCCGAAACAGAAGCAGATGCAGCATTTATGAGAGGTTTCTGGAACGGGCGGAATTAAAAATGAAGGAGAAATAAAATATGCCACTCAATTCTTTAGCAACTGCAACCAAATATGCAGCTGAACTTGACAAAATGTATGTTCAGAAAACAGTTACCGGATTCCTTACCGATAACGTATTCGGCGCCAAGTTTGTTGGTGCAAAGACCGTAATAGTGCCCGATATTGATTTTGTGGGTCTTGCTGATTATGACCGTGATAACGGTTTTGCTAAGGCACAGACCACAATATCGCCTACCAGCTTCACTCTTACCAAGGACAGAGGACGTTCTCTGCAGCTTGATAGTATGGATATGGATGAAACAGGCGTTGCAAACCTTGCAGGTAAGGTTCTGGGTGAGTTTGTTCGCACCAAGGTAGTTCCCGAGTGCGATGCTTATGTTTTATCTAAACTTTGCGGTGTAGCAAACTCTGCGGGCAACACCAAAACTTATGCAAAAGCATCAGCTTATGCTGATTTGGTGGCGGCAATCAACGCCGTTCACGATAAGGCAGGCTTTGATGAAGAGCTTGTTGCTTTTGTGAATAACGAACTGTGGACCACTCTTATGACTTCTCCCGAGGTTTCTCGCCTTATTACTGTAAGTGATTTCAAGCAGGGCGAAATCAACCTCAAGGTTAAGAAACTTAACGGCGTAGCTATTATCCCCGTAAGCTCTGACCGTATGAAGACTGTGTATGAGTTTTCTGATTCAGGCTTTGCTGCAGCAGAAGGAGCCAAGGATATTCACGCTCTTGTTCTTCCTAAGAACGGCGCTCACCTTATTAAGAAGACAGAAAAGATGCGTATTTTTACCCCTGAACAGAATCTTGATGCTGATGCTTACAAGTTTGATTATAGAATTTTCTATGATGTATTTGTTAAGAAGTCCGGTCTTGACAAAATCTTCGCCATTATCGGCGCGTAAGTTGTTAAAAAAGGGTGGCCCTTCGGGGCTGCCCTTTTTTAGAGTTTAAGGAGGTAGGGTTTAGGGTATGTTTGAAATGATAAGTAAATACGGAAATGTAGTAATGTTTGTTGAAACAGAAAGAAAAAGAGATGAGCTAATATCTCTTGGCTATACAGAACGAGTTAAAAAGCCAGTAAGGGCAAAATCCTCTAAAGAAAAGAAGGAGAAAAACAATGAAGAAGAAAACTCAGACCGAACCTAAAAAGGTCTTTAATGAATATAGACAGGGTAACACCTTTAAAAGCGGCATCGGAGATAAAGGCATCTTCGAGCAGACTAAGATAAATGAGCGGTTTTTCGTAGGAAATCAATGGTACGGTGCAAATTGCGGCAATAATAGGCCGCTTGTGCGTCACAATATCATAAAGCGTATTGGTGAATATAAGATTTCCACTGTTACAGCTGCTCCAATTGCGGTTAATTACACAGCAGACGGTATCCCCGACCATAAAACAGAGCTTCAGACTAAGCAGGATACCATAAACGGACTTGCAGATGGAAGTCTTAGTTATGGCGGTGTCGCCGATGATATTGAAATTTCCTTTATTATGAGCGTTCTTTCCGATTATTTCGGCGTAACTGCAGAAAGAGTTAAGTTTGATGCAAAAAAAGAGCAGATAGTGAGAAACGCTTATATTTCAGGTACGGGAATTGCTTACACCTACTGGGACAACGATATAAACACAGGCCTTTATGTAGATGAAAATAAAACTACCCCAATAAAAGGCGATATTGGTTTTGAAGTTCTCGACGTGGAGAATGTAGTGTTTGGCGACCCCAATAATGATGATATCCAAAGTCAACCTTATATCATAATCTCGCAGCGGAAGAATTGCGAGGATGTAAAGCGTGAAGCCAAGAGAAACGGCGCATCGGCGGAAGAAATACAAAATATCAAGCCGGATGGCGCTTATAATTATGAAAATTCAGGGGAGCGGGGCGAAGCTGAACCCACCGATAGCAAAAGAACCACCGTTCTTACAAAATTCTATAAAGAGTGGGATGAAAACGGTCAAGACTTTAAGGTTATGTGTGTAAGAGTTACCGAAACCGCTACAGTAAGAAAACCTTGGAATATAGGAATCTCTCTTTATCCTCTTGCAAAGTTCAATTGGGAGCGTCGCCGCAGCTGTGCATATGGAGATAGCGAGATAACCTATCTTATACCTAATCAGATAGCCATAAACCGCACTTATTCGGCTAATATGTGGGCTGCCATGACAACCGGTATGCCTATGACAATAATAAACGGTGACATTGTTACGAGCGAAGTAACAAACGACCCCGGACAGATAATAAGAGTTTTCGGTACCGCCGAAGAAGTTGCAGGAGCTATAAGGCACGTGCAGCCACCTTCTTTTGGTACCCAACTGCAGAATGCTATATCTTCACTTGCAAGTGATACGTTATCGGATAGCGGTGCCAACGATGCTGCCCTCGGAAACCTCAGGCCCGATAACGCTTCTGCCATTATACAGATGAGAGAGGCAACCTTACAGCCAATGCAGATATACCAAAATCGTTTTTATGATTTTGTTGAGGATAACGCTCGTATTTGGGCGGAATTCTGGCTCAAGCTTTACGGCAATCGTAAGCTTCGTGTAGAAAACGAACAAGGCATTATCTATGTTCCCTTTGAGGCAGAAAGATATAAGGATGTTCTTATAAGTGCCCGAATAGATGTAGGCGCATCAACTCTTTGGAGCACCGCCGTTGTTGTTTCCACCCTTGATAGCCTTCTTGAAAGAGGGCTTATTACCTTTGAGCAGTATCTTGAAAGGCTCCCCGGCGGACTTATTCCAAATGTAACGGGGCTTAAGGAAGAAATTATTGCCAACAAGCAGCAGCAGGAAGAACAGAACGCCACATCTGATGAAGCAATTTTATCTCAGTGGGCTAAGCAGAATCCTGAGGCATATAAGAATTATCAACAGTTATCCCCAGAAGAACAGAAGCAAATGCTTATGAACGCAAGAGCGGCAATGCGTACAGAAACGGAGGAAGCAGTGTGAAGGCAAGCGAAATATTAAATATTGCCCTTAAAATGTTGGGCTATACCGAAAGCAATGGTAACGTTAAATTAACGCAGCGCATCAGGAATAAGGCTGTGGTTGCGATAAACCTTGTCTATTCAGATTTATGGAGAGTGTTAGGTAAATGTGATTTCAAGCCCATAAAATCCGTATCAGAAGAAATTAAGCTTTCTGAGGATATAATAAACGATGTTTTTGTTTACGGCCTTTGTATGAATCTTGCTCAGTCAGAGAGCGATGGTGATAACCAACAGTTCTACGCTGCCCTTTATAACAAAAAAAGAGCGGGACTTGGAAGAATTGAAAGCTATCAGGATGTTTTGCCGAGGTGTGATGATATATGAAATATCCAGCTATATCTAAACAACCCCGCAGGAGCGTATCGGTTCCCGAACTCTCCGGCGGGGTTAATCTTCGCGATTCTATTAGTATGATAAGCGATAATCAGCTTACCGAGTGCAAAAATATGTGGTATAGAGGCGGTATTTTAAAGACTCGCCCCGCATGCAAAGCTTTTTCTGAATATAAAATAGGCAGAGCTACAAGCGATGAAGAGGTCAGCAGATTTAAGGTGTATTCCCATATAAAGAAAAGAGTCGGCAGTGAAGATATAATGGTTCTCCACTCTTGCCAAAAGACCTATACCACATTAGATGAAGAAGGCAATGAAATTTACTGCGCAAATATTTTCTTTTGGTGGCAGGGAACAGAGGACGGAAAAACCGAAGACGGCGGATATATAAGCGAGCGAGGGTTTAACGAAAGGCTTTCGCTCAACTACTTAGTGGCTGAAAAAGACGGAACGCTATACTGTTATATTTCAAACTACTGTGTTTATACCAACAAATATGCTGAGAATTACACCTGGAGAAAGATAGAGGATGACGAATATCACATTCCCCTTGTTATGTCGGGATGTAAAATGAGAAGCTGGTGGTGGTATGACGGAACCGTACAGGACGGCACAATGATAGACGGCTACAATCTTCTCGGCAATTACTATAAAATGCAATTTACAAGTGTGAATAGAGAATTGCTTTCATCGGGCAATGTTACCACTCACCCTGCCTCATTCGGACTGCTGCATAAAATTGGTTCCGAAATGGAGGGAAAAAGCGTTAAGCTAAGTTATTTAAGCAAGGATGGTAAAACCTATAAGCATGAGGTTTTAATTGATTCCAAAAGCGCTAATGGTGGTTGGTATATCGAATCGACGAAGCAGAGTGATGGATATTATATGATGGTTAACGGTTGGACGGTAAGACTATCGACTGTTAACTCTGCGCCCGATGGAAATGCGATGCACCAAAATGCTGTGACCTGGCAGATATCCGATTATGTATGTGAAAACAATGTAGAAATTACCGCCCCCTGCCAAAACAGTTCATCAAATCTTGATAAGATTTTTAAGATGACACAGGCAGAGTGGTTTGGTGGCTCGGCTAAAGGTATAAACGGAGGCTCTTATCTTTTCCTTACGGGAAACGCCGCAGATAACGAGGGAGCTCTCGTTGTTTGGTCAGGACTTAACGAACCTTTGTATTTTTCAGAAAACAATTATTTTTATGTGGGCAACAAGGCGCATAGGGTAACGTGCTTTGGGAAACAGGCGGATAAGCTGATTATATTCAAGGAAAATGAGACCTACTATACATACTATAAGCAGAATGACGAAATATCTGCCGATGACCTTATAAATCAAAGCGTTGTCGATTATTCTGCATCAAGCGTATACTTTCCTATGGTTTTAATTAACAGCGTTATTGGCTGCGACTGCCCCAATACTGTTCAGCTTTGCCGCAACAGACTTGTTTGGATGAGCTCAAACGGTAGGGTTTATACCTTAACATCAGAAAGCCAATACACTGAGCGCAATATATTTGAGGTTTCGGAAATGATAGAAAGCAGACTTAAAGCTGAGGGTAACAAGCTAAACAAAGCCTATTCTGTAGACTTTGAGGGATATTATATGCTTTTTATTGAAAACCGAGTTTATGCTATGAGCTATAACAGCTACGGCTATCAGTATGTATATTCTTTCACAAAAGAGGAGGATGCCAATCTTAAAATACCGTGGTATATGTGGGACTTCTCTTTATTCAGCGACGGTATAGGCTTAAATTCCTATCGCTTTCCCGTACCTTCTGTTATAAATAATAAGCTTGTTTTAAGCTCTCTTTATAACGCTGAAAGTAGCGAAAAGGTTTCGATGATGGGCTTTGTGATAAATCCTGAAAAAGTCGATACCTTTGACCGTGCATACTCTGAGAGCGGAGATAAGGAATTCAGTATTGAAAGCTCCTTGCAAACAAAAATCTTTGATTTCGGGGCGCCGAACTACCGAAAGAATATAGACCTTGTGCAGCTTTCTTTAGGCAATAATGAAGGTGTTCCTATCGAGGTGCAGTTTGTTACCGATAGCGGTACCGAGGAAGAGTGCATCATCCTTTCTGAAGGTGAAACTGAGCCTGATAACCCTGAGTATTTATCAAGTGTTTCTTTAAATCCTTGTATAAGGTCAGTCATAAGATTCGGAATAAAGCTTTCCTGCAAAGGAATTTTGGCAGTTGACAGTATGTCGCTGCACTATCGTTTATTAGGAGGTGCAAGATAATGTCCATAATAAAATCGGTTGATGAAAATTATAACGATATTTACAAAAATTTCACTCCGAAAATGGATGAAGAAATCAATTTATATAAAACAGCCTTTTCTTCCCAGCGTGATGCGGTTAAGAATGATTACAATTCCCTTATAACCGATTCTAATGAATCTTATTATGATGAGGAAAATCGCCAAGCTATTCAAAAGATAGTTAACGAAAAGAAAATTGCCGAGAATATGGAAAACTTAGGCCTTACCGATTCGGGTCTTAACCGTACTCAGCAGACTGCAGTTCAGCTTTCTTATTCAAACAATCAGGCTAAGCTTGAACGTCAGAGGCAGAAGGCCGTTGACGCCCTTAATCTTGAAATGACGGGTAAGCTCACCGAAATTGATACAAAGGAATCGGATACCGTTGCCTCCATAAAGGATAAGTACCATCAGGCAGCTCTTTCAGCTGCGCAGGAAGCATATAACGCCGACGTTAAAGCAGAGACAGAGCGCATCCAAGCTGAAATAGATGCCGCAACCGCCCTTTCAAAAGAGCGGATTAAAGCATCTGCCAAGAGCGTCACAGATGATTCAAATGACAACTCCAACAGTTCGAACATCATATTTAATTGGACCAAAGAGCAGGACTGGGATGATAAAGGAAATTTGTGTAATGTTTATTATGGCTCTGATGGGCAGCCATATTTGGTAAAGGTAGGTACCAATCCTTATACCAACACAAAAAATTCAAATAGCGAAAGTGCTAAATTATTCGGCTTTTTTGATAATGGTTATCAGCCACGAGGCGTATACGGTGTAGGTGAAGTTCATCCAACAGGTCATGAGATATACGATACCGGCAAAAAACAAAACGTTTGGTATACCAAAGATAAAAAAGGTAATAAACGGTATTGGGTATGGATAGGCGACGATAATGGTTATCAAGAATTTACCTACAATTCTAATACAGGGAAGTATAAAGCTACCTCTACGGTTGTGTATGTAAAATAGGAGGCGCAAATATGGCAATCAAACCCGGCACTGAAATATCAGTTAACAAAAAAGGGTCCAGTGGTTTTAAAGAAGGTGACGAAATTTCGCCAATCTCATCTTCAAAATCGAACTTACAAAATCAACAGCAAAACGCTGTTAAAACAGCTTCTCGCTATCAGGCTATGACGGTGCATGAAAAAAGGTTGCTTGAAGAGGAAGCCAAGGATGCGCATAATGCGGTGGTAAAAACTTCTAAGCAAAAAAATGGCAAAGCCACGACCGAAGCTGTTAAAAAATATAATGATGCGGTGGATGCTTATACCTCCACCGCTATTTACTCCCCTCAGGGTGCGAAGGATATGGAAAAGAAAACCGCAACTGGTTTAGATTTACCATTGAAACAACAGTTGCTGATAGATTCTGCGAAAGAAAAATATAAAAACAAACAACCCTTATCTTTTGATGAAATCAAAGCTGTTTCCGATTGGGCAAAACAAATAGCGGCGACAAGCAACACGACACCTTTATCTTATCAGAGTATGTTAGCGAAAATTACGGGAGTTGAATACACTTCTTCACCCACCACTGGAAAAGACGTAGCAAAATCGGCAAATCAAAATCTTTTATCCCCATTTAAATCCTTTATAGAACCTTTGGAAGACGCTGTGGATAGAAGGGTGAAAAAAGATATCTCTTACTTGACGGATGAGGAGCAAGCAGAGTATAATAGAAAAAAAGCCGTATCCGATTTTGAAGCAGAAACCTACTACAAACAAAAATCCAATGATATTGCCTTTAAAAAAGGCGCTGCTATGGCAAATGATTATATCAATGGCGGTTTTGCGGGGCAAATTGGAATGTTGGATACGTATATTCAGGTTGGAGCGGGGCAGGCGCTTGGCGGACAGGTCGCTGCAATTGAGGCAATTAAAAGTTTTTTAAGCGGCGAAAAAACCAGCTATAAAAACACGCCTTCGGCCACAGATTATGCAAATTATTTTTTGGATTTGTATTTTGAAGAAAACGGAAACAAAGTCGCTTCTGTTATTCAAGATATAACAACTAATATCTCTCAAAACCTTACAGCAAGTGCAGTCGGCACAATTACCGGTAGTTCTGCGCTCGGTAAGTTATCTTTTGGATTATCGGTTTTCGGTAATGCTTATCAAAGTGAGATAGAAGCCGGTTATAGCCAAAACGAAGCTTTGCAATACGCTTTAACCAATGCTTTCCTTGAGGTAGGACTTTCAAGCTTAGCAAACGGTATTCCTGGATTAAAAAGTTTATCCGATGAAGGCATTGACTATTTGTGCCGAAATATCGCCACCAACGTTTTACGCGGAATTGCTAAAACAGGTTTTAAAGGTTTAAGTGAAACTGTTGAAGAAGGTTTGCAGCGTACTATAGACCCCTTCGTTAGAAATTGGATACTTAAAGAAGACAATAAAACCGTCGTAACGGACTTTGGTAGCGAAAGTAAAGATATTCTATACGAAGGATTTATAGGTGGTTTATCTGCTCTTCTTATGAACTCGGCAGGTTCTGTATCGGGATACGTTACGGATGCTCAGCTTACCCAATTAGGTAAGAACTATAAGTATTTTGCAGATGAAAATGGTATTTCCATAAAAAATATCGCTGAATATGGAAAATCTATATCTTCCGATAATAAGAGCCAATTATATAAATTATCTAAAGGTCTTTTAAATAATATTTATAAAGAAACCGATTATAATGTTGGTTTACTTTGTCGAGAAATCGTTGACGAAGTTGGAAGTGCCAATAAATTTGTAAATACTATTTACGGCAAAAATATTAAAAGTTCGGAAAACGGGATAAGTAATGTTTTTGCGGAATATGATGCAGCAGTTAATAAAGGTTCGATTTATCCTGCAGCTATATCATATGAGGTTGAAAGTCTTCGAGATAAAGTGAACTCGAACGCAGAAGTTACTGATGCCGAAATTGGAAAAGTCGCTCGTGACGTATCCTCGTATGCTGTGAAGGCAAAAATCGAAGGGGAATTAAAAACCGCCTTATCTCAAACAAGCGAAAACTTTTTTGACACTATGAAAACAGGAGGGCAACTCAATGCCGAAAATAACGAAAGAGGATTTGAAAAAAATCAAGGAAATCAGGCCCTCTCAAAAGGAAAAAGCTATAATAAGCGAGAATATGGAGAAAGTGCTGAAGCTTTCGGACGAAGAATTACTGAAGAAGGCTCAGGAGCAGGCGGAAAAGCTTGGTCGTTGGTAAAGGGCAAAAAATCCCAATTTGCATACGTACCTAAAAGTCTTGATAATTCGGAAGGTGCCATTGCGGTTAAAAGACTTAATCGCATAGGCATTAAAGCTGTTTATTGCGACGGAGAAACGCAAAGCAATATTAATGGCGTTACTACTATTCATCCCCATGCTGTAACAGCACCTGACGGCACGATTTATGTTTCAAGTTCTACTTCCTTATCTTCTGATGAAATATTTTATCACGAAATAGTGCATCAGCAAATGAGAAACAATACACCCGCCTTCGCCGACTTCCAACAAATTATCAGAGAAAACATTATTATTTCTTCTGATAGTTTTGCTAAATTTTGCCTTTGGTTGAAATCAGAGTATTTTGGCGAAAATTTCGACATAGAAAATGTTGATAACTTTGAACTTATGTTTGAAGAAATAATATGCTATGTCAACGAAGCCGTTTCCATTGACCCTTCATACGCTCAAGAGCTTTTTAGCGGTATGTTTGAAAATTGGTCCGAGATTACTGCCGCAGTTGAAAAATTCAACAAAGATATGGGAGCGGACTTTTCAGAGTCTGCTTTTTCTATGCCTTCCGATACCTTATCCGCGCAGAGTGGTTCTAACCTTACCCAAGAGCAGAAGAATTTAAATGCGGTTCTTTCAGCTGCAACAAATGGGATGAAGCGAAGTTATCCCTTGAATACGGAAGAAAATCGTGATATAATAAACTTGGAATCAGCGGAGAATCATACGGTAAAATACAGCCCCGAGCAACACAAAGCCGCTGTTTTAAGATATAAGAGCAGCGAATCCTACCATATCAATGCCGCTTTAAGAGAAAATGAAACTCTTTCAGAAGCGGAGCAGGAGTTCGTCGATACGCTCGATGAGGCGCTATTGCAATTACCTACATACGAGGGAACCGTATATAGAAACCTCACCTTTGATGATTTTGGCGGTGAGGAAGCGTATAACGAATTTTTGAGGCAACATTTAACCGGAAGCTTTGTATCTTATAATTCCTACACCTCATGCAGCACAAAAGCAGATGGCTATCCCGTAGAAGGAAAGTTTAAAATATCACTAATCATCGAAAGCCAAAGTGGTCGAAATGTTGATGGTTTTGGAAACAATATGGAAAGCGAGATTATCTTTCCTCGTAATTGCGATTTTATAGTTGATAAGATTATTACTCAAAACGGTACGCCAACCATTTATTTACAGGAGGTCTCTTCAAATGAGTCAGAAATATCATTGGAACGCAGCGATGCAGTGCGCGACCTGCAAACACCATATACCGAGAACGGTGACATGCAAAGCGTTTCCGAACGGAATACCGAGAGAAATCAAATCGGGACAGTTCGACCACAGCAAACCTCATCCTCAAGACAACGGGATTCTGTACGAACCGAAGGACAATATGGAGCCGTATTATCCCCCGAATCCAAAGAATCAATAAGTACCCAAGCAACTTCTGATACGGAGGTTGCTTCTTTTGTGCCCGAAAACGAGCGTAGCGAGGTTTTTGAAAACGGAGAAGAAAACAACACCCCCGAAACTCAAAACCCCGTCAGCGAAGAATTTGAGGAAGATTTTGAGGAAGAAAACGGTTCTTTCTTCGATGAACCTTCTGCAGAATTCCCTAAACCTAACCTTATTGAAGATATCGGCGCCAAAGCTGCAGGTGTTACGAGATACGGCGAAGGTCAGCGGATTATCATCAGAATAGGCAAGAATTTGGGATATAAGGTTGTATTTGACCCCGAACTTAAAACCAAGATGGGAGCCACCTCTAACGGTAAAATTGATTTTGATAATAAAATCATTTACCTTAACCCTGCAGTTTCAAAGCCATTGCAATTTATATTCGGCCATGAAATAACCCATTTCGGCACGGCAAGCGAAACCTTCGAGGAATTTATAGAGCCCATAAGAAAAACCAATCTCTATCTTAAATGGCTTCAAAGAAAAACGGGCTCTGATTCAAGCTCCGTAGGACTTCTTGAAGGGTTGTATAGAGAGCGGGTTATGGAAAGCCGCAAAAACGCCGACCCTATGGGAGCTGCCGAAGCTCAGGAAGAAATGTACGCCGATTTTTGCGGTGAAACCTTCTTTAGCGATGGCGAAAGAGGGCTTACCCGCCTTTTGAATTCTCTTGAAGGCAAAAAGCGGTCTAAGGTTATGCAGTTTATTCATGATTTTGTTTCATACCTTAAAGAAAAGTTATCCGGGAATAAAGATATAACCCTTCAGCTTATCCGCCTTGAATCTAAATTTGCTGACCTTCTAAAATCCGCAAAAGAAAACACCGCCCATAACAGCGGTGTGAAGTATAGCTTTGAAGGGTATGCCCAAGATGGCAAAGGGAAATATAAATCCAATTTCCCTAAAGGCACTCCTAAATCAGCAAAATCCGAACGAATACTTAACTACATTAAAAATGTATGGTCTAAAAAACCAATAAGATTAAAAATCGAAAATAACGGCGAAATTCGTTACATAGAGGCAAAGTTCGACCCTGCATATGATGAAACCGGGAATACACCTACCGATGCTTCAAAACTTATGGGCGGAAATCGTCATGGTACTTCTTCCGAACAAAGAGTAACCCTTGATTTAGCAGACGATTATTATCAAATTGCTTCTGAATCAACTTACAACTATTCTAAGGATGAAACTGGAAAAAACAATCCTACTCATAACGATGTTACAAAATGGCATTATTTCGTTAATGATATATACTTCTCAGAATTTGACAGCAATGAATATATTCCTTACCGAGTAACAATTAATGTAAAAGAGCGGTCAGATGGCGAATTTGTATATAGTTTTTCTGCAGAAAAAACAGAAAAGTTGAGCACCCCACGGACTTTACATGCCGTAGTAAACGAAGGAAATAATTCCAACGCCAATGCTCAACTATCTAACAACAAATTATCACAAAAACAACCTGTTGTCAAGAATAAGTATATGCAGAAAAAAGAAAAACATTCAATTTCCATTGATGAGGGAGCGGAAAATGATACTGAAACTGATACTGATATAGGCGATATTCCTTCCGCTATGGAAGAACTTATGCAGCAGTATCAGAACGGCGATTTTGGTGAAGATATCTTCCGAGCTCGTATGGATGAAATCTATAACGAAGCCCTAAACCGATTTGGCGTTATTCCTGAGGGTGAAAATGCCGAAACGCCTATTTCGGTACCGCAAAAGATTTCCGAAGATAAAATCACCCGCCGATTCGTTAGAACCATTCTTGAAACGGGCAAACTAACCTCCGATATGATAGCCGACGTTGAGGGAGAGATACTTCTTGGAGATATGATGTCCTACGAAGAAGTATCAAACGAAACTGCTATGAAAAGGGCGGACCGTTCATTTGAGCGGGGAACTGCAGAAGCGGATTGGCAGATGGTTATAAGCGGCGGCGTAATCAGCGAAACGGATATTGCCATTGGCGAAAAGCTTCTTTTAAAAGCCATTGAAGACAACGACCGTTTGAAAGTGCTTGACCTATCAAGCGAACTTTCGGATATATTCACCCGTTCGGGTCGAGTGGTGCAAGCGGCAAGGATGCTTAAGAAGATGAGCGGCGTAGGTCGCCTTATGACTGCGCAGAGAAACGTTACCACCATAAACCAATCTTTAGCCGAGAAATACGGTGACAGAAAAGATATTCCGAAGGTAAAGCTTGACCCGAATCTTGCAAGGCAGCTTGCGGAAGCGCAGAGCTTTGAAGATACCGAGGTGGTTTATCAGAACGTGCTTCAGGATATTGCGGCGCAGGTACCTGCTACCGTTATGGATAAATTAAATGCCTGGCGCTATTTCGCTATGCTTGCCAACCCCCGAACTCACGTACGAAACCTTGTGAGCAACACCGTTTTTGCGTCTTCGGTAATGATTAAAAATATTCTTGCCACCAGTGCCGAACATCTGATAATAAGGGATGCAAGCAAGCGCACAAAGGCGATATTTATCAAGAAGGAATACCTTGAGTTTGCTAAAAAGGATATCAAGAGCCGCGAAGCCAAGACAATGCTTGAGGGCAAAGGTCAGCTTGATGATAAAGGTATGATTCAAGAACTGCGCCGCACCTTTGATAGCGATTTCCTTGAAAATCTTACCAAAGGCAACAGTAACCTTCTTGAAAAAGAGGATATGTGGTTTAAATCTGTGCATTATAGGAATGCCTTGGCAGGTTTCTTACAAGCTCGCAAAGTGGACTTAAATAATGTAAGCGAAGCTACGCTTTTACAAGCAAGGGAATATGCGGTAAAGGAAGCCAAAAAAGCAACCTTCCAGGATGCTTCTGTTTTAGCAGACCTTCTTAACAATATCAAAACGCCCAAAAACCGACGTGGCGATACAGCTGCAGAGGCAGTAGTTTTGGCGGCAAAAATCGGCGTAGAAGGTGTTTTACCCTTTAAGCGCACACCTATTAACATTGTTAAACGCGGTATCGAATATTCACCATTAGGTCTTGCAGAAACCATAACGGTAGGTCTTTTCAATGTTCGCAAAGGCAAAATTTCGGTTTCTGAATTTTGCGATGGTTTAGCTTCAGGTATTACCGGCACCGCCCTTATGGCTATCGGTTATTTCTTAGCCTCTGCAGGCTGGGCAATAGGTGGATTTGGCGATGATGACGAGGATAAATTCAGGCAACTCAACGGAGAGCAGGAATATTCAGTGCAGATTTTCGGTAAATCATATACAATAGATTGGGCCGCACCTGCCGCAATTCCGTTCTTTATCGGAGTTGAATTAGCGGATGAACTTAAAAATGGCGACGGTTTTCAGGCGAAGGATATAGGCGAAATCGCATGGAACGCTTTAGAGCCCATTACCAATTTATCAATGCTTTCAGGTTTGCAAGGTCTTATTGAAACGGTTAAATATGTGGACAGTAGCAGAACATTCGGCGCAATGGTAGGTGATATAGGTATATCTTTCGGTATGCAATTAGTGCCTTCGTTCTTTGGAGGTATATCCCGCACTATAGACAACACACAACGCACCTGGTACAATGATAAAAACTCACAGCTTGGCAACACTGCTCAAACCATCAAAAATAATATGCAAGCTAAAATTCCAGGTCTTTCTTTCACTCAAGCGCCTTCTATAGATGCTTGGGGCAGGGAGAAGAAGCGCGGAAGCGTAGGAGAGCGGATAGCAGAGAACTTTATATCTCCCGGATATTATTCTGAAATTGACTACGATAGCGCCGATACCGAGCTTATGCGACTTGCAAAAGCAACAGGCGAAGGTGTTTTTCCGAAGCAAGCTGAAAAGTCATTTAGTATTGGTGGAGAAACGAAATATCTTACTGCTGATGAGTGGGTTACATTTGCAAAAGCGAAGGGCGAATATTCGTTTGATTATATCCACGAATTTATAGAGAGTGATTCCTACGAAAAACTCACCGATGAGCAGAGAGTAAAGGTAATAGATAATCTTTACGAATATGCCAAGGCAAAGGCCAAAACCACCGTTTCCGATTACGACCTTATGAAAGGATATAAATCAGTTACCAATTTCGAGCGCAACGGAGGCTCCGCAGTAACCTACTATGTCAGAAGGGCTATTTTGAATTAGTTTCATAAAAATATCCGCCCTCTATTTGAGAGCGGATATTTGAAAATTATGGAATTAAAATAGAAATTAAAATTGTTATTATCAATGCAAGTGCTATAACTATTCGTAATAATACATCCTGAATATCTTTGTGCATTTTTAAAAATATAGCGCTTACACCGGCCCATAATATCATCAACGGAACGGCCACAATTCCATAAAGCACAACCAAACTAAAAACGAGTTTTATTATTTCAAAAAGGTTTTTTAATAAAGAAACAATAGCATTCCACAAATCTACATATATGATTGTGTCTGCAATGATATTGAATAGCATTATCTATTCCCCCATAAATTAAAAAGTGCGCAGCCAAAGCTACGCACAAAAAATGCGTAACTCTCTGCTGCAACACACACTTTCACCCCATAACAACGCAAAAGCGAAGATACGCATTTTTATAAATAATAAAATACGCTGTTATAGGACTATTATTCAAATGTGTGTTGCAAAATTATAATAATCTAAATATTTTCAAATGTCAAGCATCCTGTTTTCAGGGTGCTTTTTCATTGCAAATTTCTAAAGGAGGTTAAAAATGTCAGTAACAACAATTAAGTATGAGGTATCCCCTACAGGCATTACGCCATCCACTGTCCAGTTCGGCGGTACTCAGGGGGATAACAAGGCAACCGAAATACAGGTAGAGCTAAATAGTTCAATTGCCGAAAATGTTAAGCGTAAGGTGGCAGATGTAATTACTTCGGGCGGCGAGGGTAAAGCTGTTTACCGTTTTGACGGTTATGACGGCGAGGGCAACGTGGTACACGGTAACCCCAAGGAGCTGACCGATGGGATAATGCTTACGTATCCTCTTGAGGAGTGGTTAACCAGATATGGCGGAGTAATAACCGTTTATTTGGTCATTACTGTGATAGTCGACGATATCACTGAGATGGAGCTTTACAGCTTCCCGATGAAGCTGAGGCTTAACAATACACCTGATGCACCGTATAGTCAATCGAGAGAATCAATTTCTGTTCTTGCGGAAAATATCAAAGCCAATGCAAAGGTAGCAGAGGATGCTGCAAACGCCGCCATGGCTGCGCTTGAAAAGCTTAATCTTATGAGAGCGGAGCTCGAAGGTGGAGCCGAGTGGGTATTTGATGGGGGTCTGCCTAACGAAGAAATCGACATAAGATTTCTGATAGATACTGTTTTCAACAGAGAAAGTAACAATGCGGTATCAGGTAAGGCGATAGGCGAAGCCCTCGACAATCTTAGAAAAGAAATATTCCTTGAAGCTCATCCCGTCGGCTCATATTTTTGGAGTTCTAAATTGACAAGTCCCGAGAAGTTGTTCGGCGGGACGTGGGAGCAAATCACAGGTCGTTTTGTGTTAGCCGCTGGCACGGGTATCGACGAAAACGACACGAAGCTCACCTTTTCTTCTGAGGAAACGGGCGGTAATTATACGCATCGGCTCACTGAAGCCGAGATGCCGAGCCACGAGCATGATTTGGGACCTGTTAAAGAAGGTGACGCTAAATTTCTTGTTCCCTCAAGCAGAGGTAGTGGGGGCGGTCATATCCCCCCTGATTATGCTGCCGGAAATATTCCGTACTCAGAATATTTTACAAAGAGTGTAAAGGCAAAAGCCACAGGCGGCGAAGAGTATCACAACAATATGCCACCTTATATAGTGGCTTATTGTTGGCGACGCACTGCTTAATTGAAGGGAGAAAAAATAAATGTCCGAAAAAACAAAAATAAATGCAAAAATCCGCTGGGTGCCACGCCATGGCACCCTTAAGGAGTGGGAGAAATCAAATCCAATTCTCTTATCAGGAGAAATTGGAATAGTTACGGATGGCACGGCGGGCGAATTTCAAAAGGTGGGTGACGGTGTTACTCACTGGAAAGACTTACCTTGGAAAAGCGGTCCGCAGGGGATTCAAGGTGAAAAAGGTGAAAAGGGCGAAAAAGGCGAGGATAATCCCGCATATACCAAATATGACGAGCTGCGCCAAAAATGTGAGGAGGCGGCAACAGATGCCACTAATGCTGCCAATGACGCCGCATCCGTGAGAGAGGAAATTAAAGCGGGTGGTTTTATAGAGAGCATCAAAGAACAGAACGATGGCGAAAAGTTTTCTGTTTGGGTGGGTACCCGAGAGGAATATGATGCCATTGCCGAAAAAGATAATAACTGCCTGTATATTGTAGAGGATGATGAGCCCTTTACCGTTGATGAAGTTTATGATAGCGCCTCATTGAATCCGCAGTCGGGCAAAGCGGTAGCCGAAGCGATTGCACCGGTTGATAAAAAAATTGGTGGTTATGCCAAGAAGGAGGAACTTAAAAACCTTATAGGTTGCGGTTCGGAGGCACCCAAAGAATCATTATCCTGCCTTTTCTATGTGCAGTACGAAGAAGAATAAGGAGGGTGAAAAATGCAAATATCAATTCCTATACCTCTTACGAAATACACTCTAAATATGGATGGCACATATACTGACGGTGCAGGTGCGGTTTATGACGGTTTAGATTGTTATTTAAGCGAAATATCCGAGAAATCCGCAAGATTCAACACTAAAGTTGTTAAGGCGTGGATATCGGGAACGCCAAGTACAAGCAGTGAAAAGTTTGAAATCAATGTGTATTTAAAGACTGCCAAGGACACTCACCCGACACCTGTTTTTTCAGGAAGTATTATCAGCTTTGTTTCGTCAAACCCTGACCCGTCTCTTTACGGAAACATTTATTTCGAATCTATAGCAAATCGGAATAATTCCATCGAAATTGGCTGGGACAATACGGAAACAGGATATATTAAGTTACCGTTTATATCATTAGAAATAATGGTTAAATACACAAGCTCAAGAGGAAGCGTGATGACATCTAAATTTATACCTTTACCAACGGTGAACGTAAATCCCGCAAACATAACCAAGGATGCTGCGAAAATAACAGCAGATGATTGCGCCTATATCACCAACATCAACCTATATAAGCAAGGTATAAAAACCGATTTGAGGGGCACGATTACAGGCAACACTATAACCTTTACAGGCTTAGAGGTTGACTGCGAGTATTTGCTTGAACTTGATTACTGTGATGGTCGAGTAAATCTTATGAGGTTCACTCCGAGAGAGGCGTGTATGTGGGCTAAAATCGACGGTACTTATAAAAAGGGTATGGTATGGTTTAAAACCTCAGGTGGATGGAAAAGGGCAAAAGGTGTTTTCTGCAGAAAATCAAAAACGGATAGTTGGAAGAAAGGTGTGTAATATTAAATGGCATATATAAACGGTAAAAAAATTCTTGATATAGTTATGACAGGCTTAGGGCTAACTTTCTTTTCTGATAAAGGGAAGCGAGCTGCAGGTTTGTTTCAGGGGATGAACGACTTAAAGAAAATTCCTGAAGGAGTGAACCTCTTACAACCCACTTCTTTTGAAAATATGTTCAAAGATTGTTATGCCCTTGAAGAAGCACCAGAGCTTGATACATCTGAAGGTACAAACTTTCATGGTATGTTTCGAGATACACATAAAAATGTAACTATTCCAAATTATAATACATCAAAAGGTACAGATTTTTCTGATATGTTTCGTAGGTGCTATATAATACAAGCACCTAATATTGATACATCAAATGGAACAAACTTTTATCGAATGTTTGCAAGTGCTGGTGCCTTATCATTATTACCTGAGCTTAATACAACTAATGGACGAAATTTTGGCTATATGTTTAATTACTGTCAAAATATGCAGAATGATAAAGAAATAACCTATAATGTTGGAAAAGCCGGTAATTTTTCCTTTATGTTCAACGAGTGTCGCTCAATGAGAGTTGCCCCGATAATGAACACTTATAACGGCAGGGCTTTCGCTTATATGTTTTGCAATTGCTCAAGTTTAGTGACAATTCCGAAGTTGTACTTAAGCAACACAGTTGAGCAATATTACGATGAAAACAATATGACAACGTATGCTTGTTTTCACAAAGCGTTTTCTGGGTGTACGAATTTAGAAAATATAGTAATTCAAGGCAATATATATCATAATATTTCGTTTTATGATTGTAACAAGCTTACCCATGAAAGCTTAATGTCAATAATAAACGCATTGGCAAACAATTCTTCGGCAACGACAAAACATTATTGTCAATTAGGTTCAACAAACATTGCAAAATTAACCAATGAAGAAAAGGCAATAGCAACAAATAAAAATTGGTATCTTTATTGAGGAGGTTTCTCTATGAAAACAGAAATAAAAACAGTTGAATTAAAATCCGTCACAGCAACCGAAGGTAAGATAGTTACTAACGGTGAAATATATTCTGAAGTTGGCGGGACGATATATACTCCTTCCAGTGTTGATGATGGTGAATTCCACGAAATCACCGAAGAAGAATATAACAAAATTCTTGCTGAAGAAAAAGCAAAAGACGAAGCGGCTCTAATAGAACCATAACGGAGGTAATAACAATGTCGAGAGTGTTAAAAAGCGGTGAACACCGAATTACACAAGGATATAGCGCAAAGCATCAGGCGGTTGACCTTGTAAAATCCCCATCAAACCTTGAAACTATCATTGCTCATTCATCGGGCAAGGTTGTATTTTGTCAAACAGGGCATAAAAACAATAAAGGGTCAAGCGGTAATGCGAGTTACGGCAACTGCGTGAGAATCGAACACAGCAACGGTTACTCCACCCTCTACGCACATCTTGATAGAGTGTTCGTAAAGCTTGGAGATTTTGTTACCGAAGGTCAAGAAATTGGCTATATGGGTAATACAGGTAATTCTTATGGTGCTCACTTGCATTTCGAGGTAAGGAAAGACGGAAAGAAAATCAATCCTACTGCCTACCTTGATACAGACCTTCCGTTAACACCATCGGTTGTTTATGCCGTACATACGAATAAAGGTAAGTGGCTTGAAGATGTTGTGGATTACAACGAAGCAAACGGCAGCGGTTACGCAGGGCTAATTGGTAAATCAATTGATGGAATCAGAGCCAAACTCACAAAAGGAAATATTGTTTACCGAGTACATACTGTAGGTGGCAAGTATTTAGATTGGGTTAAAAACCTCGATGCAAGTCAGGGCGGTTATGCAGGTATTTACGGAAAGAATATTGACGGTGTACAGATGAAGCTTGAAAACCTTGACGGTTACGCAGTTGAATATCGTGTATCACCAAAAGGTAAGAATTATCTTGCGTGGGTGCGAAACTGCAACGATGAAGCTGCAAACGGTTATGCAGGAATTTACGGTCAGGCAATTGACCGCATACAGATACGAATCGTAAAGGTGTAAAAGGTGATGCAAATGGGACTGGTTGAAACAATATTGCTTATAGCAAGTATTGTAACTTCAATTACTGTTGTTTTTACAGCAATAGTTACCGCTTATAAGTTCATACGAAAATGGGACAAATGGGTAAAACAGAAGGACAAGCACGATATTGAGCAATATGTTCAAATACTCCGCCTTGTTATTATGACACCTGAAATGCCATTGAGCGAAAGAATATCGGCAGGTGATACTTATGTTAATGAATTAAATAGAAATGGTGCTGTGAAACAAAAGTATAATGAACTTTTACAAAGATTTAAAACCGAACATTTAGAGGAGTGATTGAAATGAAAGAGAGATTAGACAAATTGTTGTCAGTAAAAAGTATTATAACAATTTTATTAACTCTTGTTGTAGTAGTTCGTGCCTTAATGGGACAGTTTGATATCAAGGACATTTATTTAATAATTATCGGATTCTATTTTGGCACTCAGTCAAAGAAAGCATAAAATCAATACAAAAATGATATCATAATATCATTTTAAAGCAATTTAAAGTAATACATAACAACACCCCATCCAATTTTGGATGGGGTGTTGTTTATTTCCCGGAATAAACTATTTCAGCTTTATTATAATTTTTCCAACTGAGCTTGGCGCCGCATCGGTCACAATAGGCTTGATATTCTCTTTCTAATGTCATATTACAATTCGGGCAGATAGGGAAGTATCCATCATCTCCTAATTTTGAATCACAGAATATTTTTGTTACCTGTTTAGCTTCGATGATATTATATTCTTCTTTTAATAGTAAGTCGTTAGGAGTTACCTCTAAAGCTGCGCATATCTGCTCAAAGGTTCTAAGCGTGGGGACAGCTTCGCCTCTGATAATGTCACCTACGAATCTGTGGCTAAGGTTGCTTTCATCCGCAAGCTTAAGCTGAGTGCTGTTGTTTTCCTTTATGTAGTTCTTAAGCGATTTTGAAAGATTTTTTGCAAAAGTCATAATCTCACCTTTTCCGCTGAGGCCTGAAGTCACAGCATATTATTTAGTGAGGTTTATTGACTATATCTAATTACACTAAGCACCGCCGTACTGACTGATTATGATTTGAGCGTATTTAGGATTTGGGTTTTTAATGTTTACAGGGTACTGTAATTTCTTTTCATATTGCCACATATACTATTCCTCCGCAAATTTGTTTTCCCAAGGCCAAGGTCCCTCTATCCATTTCCAAGAGGAGCCAAGCTCGGTGGTGTTAGCGGTTTCGTTCATACTGCCGAAACGGGCGGTGTATTCCTCTACGAGTCTTGCTCTTTCGTTTCGGTACATTTTAAGTCTTGTTAAAGCGGTAGCGTTTTTTGGATGGGTATCAAGGAAAAGCACCATTTCGTGTATGGCAAAATCCAACTCCCATATCTTCCTTCTTAGTCTTTTCGCATTCATTTTGCCTTACCTCCTATACGGAAGGGCTTATCTATATCGGGAAAAAGGGTACCGGCTCTCAGCGCTGACTCGGGGCTGTAAACATCGCCCATTGGCTGTATATTTACAAAAGCCATAGTTAGCACTTCGCCGTTTTCGGTGTTTATACTGTTCATAACTTCCATTTTCATTACTCCTTTGTTTACATAGATTGCTCTATGTCCATTACTATAGTATTAAGATAAAGGACAAAAGGTTAAAAATTTCACAAATCTTGGAAATAGGACTTGTGATTTGCAAAAATGTATGTTATACTGTACAATGACCTAATTTGGTATTCTTTTAAGGCTTCTGTCAAAAAACAGAGAAATTAAAAGTAAAAATATATTTAAGAAATTCCTTTTAAAAGGAATTTCAGATCTTAAAAAATTGCATTTGGGAGGTGCAAGGATAGTGGATAAAATTATGGAAATGCTGTCTAAAATCCAGTTACAGCCCGAAACCATACCTAATTGGTTGGTAGTTGTTATGGGTATAGGCACAGTCTTTGTAGGTCTTATCTGTATAATCGTTATATGCAAGATAATGAGTCTTTTCTTTGTTAAGAAAAGCGCTGCAGAGACTGAGGTAAAGACAGTTCCCGCAGCGCCTGTAAAGGCAGAGGTTATTGAAAACCGTCAGGAAATTATTGCGGCGGTTACCGCAGCAATTGCAGAAGAGATGGGCACTGATGTGAGCGCTCTTCGTGTTGTTTCATTTAAAAAAGTTTAAAAAATAATAAATTATAAATGAGGTAAATATTATGAAAAACTATAGAGTAACCGTAAACGGTACCGCTTATGAAATCACTGTTGAGGCTATCGATGCTTCTGAAGTAAAGGCTGCACCCGTAGCTGCTCCTGCACCTGCCGCACCTGTGGCTGAGGCTGCTCCTGCGCCTGCAGCAGCTCCCGCAGCAACACCTGCTTCTGCTGAGGGTGAAACCGTAGCAAGTCCTATGCCAGGAAACATTCTTGATGTTAAGGTATCTGCAGGCACTGCAGTTAAGAAGGGTGACGTTCTTCTTATTCTTGAGGCTATGAAGATGGAAAATGAAATTATGGCTCCCTGCGACGGCACGGTTGCTTCCGTTAACGTTCAGAAGGGCGCTACCGTTGAGAGCGGCACCGTTCTTTGTGTAATCGCATAAGAGGTAACCGCAAATGGAAATATTAGATAGAATTATTGAATTTCTGAAAAGCACGGGCTTTTATATGCTTTTTGGAAGCTTCAGCGAAAATTGGGGACAGCTTGCAATGATTTGCGTATCCCTACTTCTTCTCTGGCTTGCCATAAAGAAGCAGTTTGAGCCCCTTTTACTTATAGGTATTGCCTTTGGTATGCTTCTCACAAATCTCCCCGGCGCCGAGATGTACCATAGTGAGCTCTGGACCGAGTTTATGACCGAGGGCTCAGAGCATTTCCACGATTACGGCGTGATTTTAGCCGAGGGTGGACTTCTTGATATACTTTACATAGGTGTTAAAACCTGTCTTTATCCCTGCCTTATCTTTATAGGAATTGGCGCTATGACCGATTTCGGTCCCCTTATTTCTAACCCTAAGAGCTTGCTTTTAGGCGCTGCCGCTCAGATTGGCATTTTTGTTACCTTTATAGGCTGCTTCTATTTAGGCTTCCCTCAGGAAGCTGCCGCATCTATCGGCATTATCGGCGGAGCAGATGGCCCTACAGCTATTTACACCACCTCAAAGCTTTTCCCCAACCTCTTAGGTCCTATCGCAGTTGCTGCATATTCTTATATGGCGCTTGTTCCCGTAATTCAGCCTCCCATTATGAAGGCTCTTACCACCAAGAAAGAGCGAGAAATCGTTATGAAGCCTCTTCGTCAGGTTTCTAAGACAGAGAAGATTATCTTCCCTATAGTTGTTACAATTTTTGTAGCCCTCCTCGTTCCTTCTGCAACAAGCCTTGTTGGTTGCCTTATGCTTGGTAACCTCTGGAAAGAATCCGGCGTTGCTGAAAGACTTTGCAAGACTGCTCAGAACGAGCTTATGAATATCGTTACCATATTCCTTGGTATCTCTGTTGGCGCTACTGCTACTGCAGCATCCTTCCTTAACCCCGATACCCTTAAGATACTTGCAATGGGTATTGTTGCCTTTGGTATCGGTACGGGTTGCGGTGTATTACTTGCTAAGCTTATGAACCTCTTTACCAAGAATAAGATTAACCCACTTATTGGCTCTGCAGGTGTTTCTGCAGTTCCTATGGCAGCCCGTGTATCTCAGTCGGTAGGTCAGAAGGCTAACCCCTCTAACTTCCTTCTTATGCACGCTATGGGACCCAATGTTGCGGGAGTTATAGGCTCAGCAATTGCCGCAGGTGTACTAATCTCCCTCTTTGGCTAAGATAAAGTTTGAGTGAATTTGCCCATAGCACCGCTTTTCGTTCGGGGCAGTATAGAAAATACGGCACCCTCGCTTCAAAGCGGCACTCTGAACAAATTCCTTTCAAACTAAATAAAGTTGAAAATTTGCCCGTAGCACCGCTTTCGTTCGGGGCAGTATAATAATACAGCACCTTTGCTTCAAAACGGCACTGCGACCAATTTTCTTTCAAACTAAATAAAGATGAAATTTGCCCGTCGCACCGCTTTTCGTTCGGGGCAGTATAATAATACGGCACCCTTGCTTCAAAGCGGCACTATACAAGCGGAACAAATTTTTCAAATTGGTAACAGATTAAAAAACAGAAAGGAAAAGTTATGGCTAACAAACCTTTATATATAACAGATACCATTCTTCGTGACGCCCATCAGTCTCAGGCGGCTACGAGAATGAAGCTTGAGGATATGCTTCCGGCACTTGAAAAGCTTGATAAAATCGGATATTGGTCCTTAGAGTGTTGGGGCGGCGCTACCTTTGATGCTTGTATGCGCTTCCTTAATGAAGACCCATGGGAGAGACTTCGCACACTTAAGAAGCATATGCCTAACACAAAGCTTCAGATGCTTCTTCGCGGTCAGAACCTACTTGGTTATAAGCATTATTCCGATGATGTTGTTGATATGTTCGTTAAGAAATCCATTGAAAACGGAATTGATGTTGTTCGTATATTCGATGCTCTTAACGACCCCCGTAACTTAGAGCAGGCAGTTAAAAGCTGTAAGGAATACGGCGGAATTTGCGAAACCGCAATAAGCTATACCGAAAGTCCCGTTCATAATGAGGAGTATTTTGTAAATCTTGCAAAAACTCTTGAAAATATGGGAGCAGATGTAATCTGCATCAAGGATATGGCAAACCTTCTTCTTCCCTTTGATGCTTATTCACTTGTTAAAAAGCTAAAAGAGAGCGTAAAGGTGCCTATCCATCTTCACACTCACAACACCACAGGTACAGGTGATATGACCTACTTAATGGCAACTCAGGCAGGTGTTGATATTGTTGACTGCGCCCTTTCTCCTTTTGCAAACGGCACAGCTAACCCCTCAACCGAATCCTTGGTTGCAACTTTGCAGGGCACCGAGTATGATACAGGTCTTGACCTTACAGCTTTAAGCGAGGCAGCAGCCCACTTCCGTGCCGTTGCTGATAAGATGAAGTCTGAGGGCACCCTTGACCCAAAGGTGCTGAATGTTGATACCAAAACCTTGATTTATCAGGTTCCCGGCGGTATGCTTTCAAACCTTATTTCTCAGCTTAAGCAGGCAGGCGCCGAGGATAAATACTATGATGTTTTGGCAGAAGTTCCAAAGGTTCGTGAGGATTTCGGTTATCCACCCCTTGTTACCCCCACAAGCCAGATTGTTGGTACTCAGGCTGTTATGAATGTTCTTTCAGGTGAGCGCTACAAAATGGTACCTAAGGAATCAAAGGCTCTTCTTCGAGGAGAATACGGTGCTCTTCCCGCCCCCGTAAACGAGGATGTTCGCAAGAAGGCTATTGGCGAGGATGAGGTTATCACCTGCAGACCTGCAGACCTTATTGAGCCCGAGCTTAAGAAGTATGCGGTTGAGATGAAGGAGAAGGGTATCGGCAAAACAGGTGAGGATGTACTAAGCTACGCCCTCTTCCCACAGGTTGCTGAAAAATTCTTCGCAGTTCGTGATAAGGTAGAGGACGAAAACGCTGTCCGCGAGCTTATCGTAGAAGATTTATCTGAGTAAAAACTAAGTTTGCCCCAATTGGCAAGTGAAGTTGCCTAAAGGGCAGTGAAGTTACGTTGTAGTGAAGTTTGCTTCACAAGTTTTAGGCAAACTTAACTTCACTTTTGTCTGCAAGATAAAAACTTCACTGTGATTTATCACAACTTCAATTTAAACCTAAGGTTTAAAACTTCACAAAATAAACACCCGAAGAAAGCATAAAAACTTCTTCGGGTGTTTTTAATTTGTAGTAGGGGACGATGCCCACATCGTCCCGTTATGAGTTTAGAGTTATGAGCGGCGTTGCCGCGTTATGATTTGCCTTGCGGCAAAGCTTCATTAAAATTCTTTGACTTATCTATATTTTTAGGTTATTATATAAGAAAGTAAAGAAAGGGGGCGGAGTATGTATCGCTTAGCGGATTTAAATATTGATATAAAGGGAAGCTTTGATGAGATACATAAGCTTTGCGCACCCTTTAAGTGTGACAGTGGCTCTGCTGATATAGAAATAACCGTAACTAAGGAAGATATCGAAAAGGAAAAAAGCTTTACCGATTTAAAATTAACCGATGCTTATCTTGAAACGGTGGCAGCTTGTCGACTAATTTCGGAGGCTCTTCCTAAACGGGATGCTTTTTTACTTCACGGCGCCGCCATTGATGTTGGGGGCGAGGGCGTTGCCTTCTTAGCCCGAAGCGGAACGGGGAAGACCACCCATCTTCTTCGCTGGAATTCCCTTTTAGGCGATAGGCTAACTGTTATAAACGGGGATAAGCCCTTTGTCCGTTTTGTTGAGGGTGAAAAATTGCCTTTTGCCTACGGCACCCCTTGGAACGGCAAGGAGCATCTTGGAAATAAGGGTAAAACCTCCTTAAAGCACATCTGCTTTATTGAAAGAGGTAGTGAAAACAAGGCAGAGAAAATTAAAAAGGAAGAGGCGGCAGACCTTCTTTTTGCTCAGGTTTATATGCCAAAGGATGCCGTTAGCGCCGCAAACACCCTTGTTCTTATAAACCGTCTGACAGAGGTTTGTGAGTTTTGGAAAATAACCTGTAATCTTGATGAGAATGCGGCAGAAATACCGTATAAAACGATTTTTGAGAGGTAGAAAATGAAGCTTAAATATAAATTTGTTACAAATGAGGTGGCGGGTAAAACCGTAGCCGTTGCAGTGGGTGAAGACCTTGAAAGCTTTGGCGGTTTTATAAAGCTTAACGAAACGGGCGCCTTTATTTTTAATCTTCTAAGGGAAGAAATTTCTAAGGAAGAAATCGTAACCGCCATTTTAGGCGAATATGATGTGAGCGAGGAACAGGCGGTAAAAAGCACCGAAGAATTTTTAGAGTACCTTTCCTCATTTGGTGTTATATAATGGATAGGATAGAACTTAAAAATGCCGGTGAGGCTCTTAAGGAAAAAGAACAAATCGAGGTGCTTACAAGCGGCAGAAGTATGGAGCCGCTATTTAAAGAGCATAGGGATATAGCGGTTGTAAGCCGAGTAGAAAAGCCTTTAAAAAAAGGAGATATAGTTCTTTACTCAAGGGATGAAAAGAGCTTTATTCTTCACCGAATAGTTAAAATTAAGGGTGAAAATCTGATTATCAGAGGAGACAATAACCTTAATTTTGAAAGTGATATTAAAGCGGATAGGGTTATAGGTGTTTTAACTGCTCTTTACCGAAAGGGTAAATATATGACCGCTGAGGATATCCCATTTAAAGCCTTTGCGGTTTTTAGCAAAATAAGATATCCCTTTATTTATGTTTATAGAAAGTTAAGACATTTTCTTTGGAAAAAATTAAAAGCAGAAAGATAACTAAATCTTTCTGCTTTTCTTATTTTATAACATTTACTTCTTTTATATTATAGAAGCGGAATATTTCGACTGCCTCTTTGCTTATCTCTTCACCGCTTATAAGTATGGGCACAGCGGGGGGACAGGATACGCTCACATCGGCTAAAACTCTGCCAACCGCCTTTTCTATATCCACCCTTTCGCTTTCAAAGAGGAGAGCATCTCTTGCTGAGCAGACCTTTTTAGGTTTTACGGTTTTAAGCTCGTTTTCTTTAAAGACAGGGGGATTTATAAGAGCGTTTTCTACCGCCTTTAAATCCGCATCTGTATTTTCGGGGGTGAACATAAGCACTGTAAAATCGGAAGCCTCATATTCCCACTCGATATTACGCTCTTTTAAAGTTTTGCTCAAAGGTGCGCCAAAATTTTTAACCGTAAGCTTAAGGGGGTCGCTGTCAAGAACAACAAAGCCCCGTTTTTTTAGGGCAATCTTTAAGGCATTAAGCTTATGGGCAAACTCTGAAAGCTTTTCCCTATAACCCTCGCTTAAATATTTATTTGCAAGGTCAAGGGAAGAAAGTATTAAATATGAGGGACTTGTTGAGCAAAATAGGGACAAAGCCTCTTTAGCGCCGCTTAGATATTTTTCGTTATTTATATGAAGATATGCGCCGCCCGTTAGCACAGGCAAGGTTTTGTGAGCCGAATCACAGCAGATATCTGCCCCTAAATCTAAAGGATGAAGACTGTTCTTTAAAAAGTGAAGATATGCGCCGTGGGCGTTATCCACCAAAAGCGGAATATTATGTTTATGAGCAGTTTCGCTAATATCCTTAATATCAAGCATATTGCCAAGATAATCGGGACTTGTTAAATATACGGCAAAGGCGCCGCTGTTTTCAACCGCTTCCCTTACATCTTCTTTTGTTATATTGCACTCGCAAAGGGAAAAAGCATCCCCCTTTCCGTATATCCAATAAATATCCACATCCAAAAGGGCGCAGGCATAAATAAAGGCCTTATGGGCGTTTCTCGTAGCCGCAATTATAGGCTTTTTATCTTTATTATTGCGGTTTTTAAGGGCGAGATATATCATTGCCTTTATGCTCCCTGTTGAGCCTTCAGCTGAGTAGAGGGTAGCAAGGGAGCCGAAAAGGCGAGTTGCATTTTCCTCAGATTCTTTAATAATCGAATCCGCCTCAAAAAGCGAATCAGCCCCCGAAATTTCGGTTATATCGAGGCTTTCGCATCCTAAAAAGGCTTTACCCTTGTGGCCCGGCATATGTAACCTATGAGAATTTTTATTTGAGTAGGAATTTACGAAATCAAAAATAGGAGTTTTCATTTATTCAAATTCCTTTGCCACTTCGCACATAATTGCGCATTCCATACGCTTTTTAAAAAGCTCACAGCCGTATTCATAAATACCTGTAATATCCCCTGTGGCGTGGTAGGCATTAGCGGCGCAACCGCCTGAGCAGTAAAGCTTTGCCCAACAGTCACGACAGTCAGGTCTTGCGTAGGCGTTACAGTTTTTAAACTCGTTTACCCTTTGGGTGTTGGTAACTCCCTTAAAAATATCACCTAATTTAAACTTTTCATCGCCTACAAACTGATGGCAGGGGTAAAGGTCGCCCCAAGGGGTAACCGCCATATATTCTGTACCGCTTCCGCAACCTGAAATACGCTTATAAACGCAGGGTCCGCCCTTTAAATCTATCATATAGTGATAGAAGGTGAAATCCTTGCCCTTTTTATGAGCATCAAGCATTTTTTTGGCAAGTAATTCGTATTGCTCAAAGATAATAGGCTTATCATCCTCTGTAAGAGCGGATTTATCTGTGGGAGCGCAGACTACAGGCTCCATACTGATTTTATCGAAGCCTAAATCAAGCATAACATCAATATCCTTTAGAAAATCGGGGTTAGCGTGGGTAAAGGTGCCTCGCATATAATATTCCTTATCGCCGCGTTCCTTAACAAATTTTTGGAACTTTGGAACAATGGTATCAAAGCTTCCCTTGCCGCTGAAATCCACCCTTACGCTATCGTGGATTTCCTTTCTTCCGTCAAGGCTCAGCACTACATTGTGCATCTCCTTATTGGAAAAATCAATAACGTCATCATCTATGAGCATACCGTTAGTGGTAAGGGTGAAGCGGAAGTTTTTGCCCTTTTCCTTTTCGATGCTTCGGGCATATAAAACAAGCCTCTTTACAACATCCCAATTCATAAGAGGCTCTCCGCCGAAGAAATCGACCTCAAGGTTGCGACGATTCCCCGAATTTTCTATAAGAAAATCAAGGGCGCGCTTGCCTACCTCAAAACTCATAAGGGCTCTCTCACCCTGATATTTACCCTGAGAAGCAAAGCAATATTCACAGTTTAAATTGCAGGTATGAGCCACGTGAAGACAAAGCGCCTTAACGATATTTTTACTTCTCTCCTTAAGGGTATCCGCCATAGGCTCAAAGGTATCGGGGGTAAAAAGCTTGCCTGAATTTTTAAGCGTATTTATATCACTTAAGCAAAGCTCTACCTCTTCCCTTGTAACATCGGCTCTATCCTTATATTTATTCAAGATAAATTCAATAATCTCTTCTTTTGATTTTTCTTCAAAAAGAGAAATTATATCATAGGCTACCTCATCTACTGCGTGAACCGAGCCTGAGCAGGTATCAAGCACTATATTATAGCCGTTTAGTTTATATTGATGAAGCATAAAATTCTCCTAAAATAAAAAATGCCGCAGATAACGCGGCATTTTCAAATTTAACTAATTAGTCGTTATCCTTGTTTTCGCACTGCTGATTTGCTATGCCGCAGCTTGTTTTACAAGCAGACTGACAAGAGGTCTGGCACTCGCCACAGCCGCCGTTTTTAGCGCTCTCGCAAAGATTACGGGTTTCAATAGTCTTAATTCTTTCCATTATATAAGCCTCCTAACAGAGTAAATTCTACTTTATTAGTATAGCATACCTTAAAAATCTTGTCAAGAAATAAAAGGTTTGACAAGAGGGGAAATTTAGTATATGGTATTATGGGAACAAATTAAAGGAGAAAGCTATGGAAACAAAGCAAAAACATAAATTTTCATCCCGTTGGGGATTTATATTATCGGCAGTGGGAAGCGCCGTGGGTATGGCAAATGTATGGGGCTTCCCTGCAAAGCTGGGCGCTAACGGTGGCGGTGCCTTTTTGGTTGCATATTTTGTCTTTATTGCTCTTTTTAGCATAGTAGGGCTTTCAACTGAATATGCCATAGGCAGAAGAGCGGGAACAGGCGCTCTTGGTTCCTATAGAAATGCTTTTTCCTGTAGAAGCAAGAAAATAGGCGCTTTAGGAGAGGCGGTAGGAGCCTTGCCGCTTGTAGGTATGATGTGTATTGCTCTTGGATATGCAGTAATAATTTCTTATGTGTTTAAGGCTTTCTGGGATTCGGTTACGGGAAAACTTATGACGGTGGAAACTGCCACCTGGTTTGATAGCTTTTCGGGCAGTGATTATTCGGTTGCTGTTTTCCATATTATAGTGGTTGTTGCAACCCTTTTAACGCTTCTTTTGGGCGCTAAAAGTATTGAGAGAAGCAATAAAATAATGATGCCCGTTTTCTTTGTTATATTTGTAATTCTCGCTGTGAGAGTTGCCTTTTTACCTGGGGCTGCAGAGGGCTATAAATTTATGTTCACATTTGAGTGGTCCGCCCTTAAAAATCCTATGACTTGGATTTGGGCTATGGGGCAGGCATTTTTCTCCCTTTCTGTAACTGGTGGCGGAATGTTGGTTTACGGCGCATATCTTGACGAGAAAGAGGATGTGGTAAGGCTTGCAGTACGCACGGCAGTCTTTGATACGGTTGCAGCGCTGACGGCATCCTTTGTTATTATCCCCGCCTGCTATGCCTATGGGCTTGATGTGGGCGCAGGGCCTTCGCTTTTATTTGTGACTCTGCCGAGAATTTTACAGGATATACCCTTAGGCATAGTTTTTGCCATTATTCTTTATATAGCTATGATATTTGCGGGGGTAAGCTCACTTCAGAATATGTTTGAGGCGGTTTGCGAATCCATTGAAAATAAATTCCCGAAGCTTAACCGAAAGTATATTCTTATAATCATAGGAGTTGTGTGCTTCGGAGTGGGTGTAAATATGGAGTCTATTGCTAAATGGGGTCCTTGGATGGATATTGTTTCCATTTATATAATACCCATCGGTGCTCTGCTCGGCGCGGCAACTTGGTTCTTTGTTATGAGGAAAAACGATTTGCTTAGTGAGATAAATAAGGGCGCTAATAAGCTTCGGGGCAACCTTTGGTATTATCTCGGAAGATACCTATATGTGCCCTGCGCTCTCATACTCTGCATTGTAGCATTGTTTATGGGAATAGCGTTTTAAACTAAAAAATTAAGAATTAGGCAGAACAAGGAATTTGGCGCACAAATTCCTTTTTTGTAACAGGGCAAGACAAAACCACCCGAAGAAGAGAAGAAAAACTCTTTTTCGGGTAGTAGTTTTTTTGCGATATATTGCCGTGCAATGCGATATTTTTGCTTTGCAAAAGCGATATATTTATTCTATAAATGCGATATGATATAAATCCCTCACGCCCGCAGGGCATATCGTGTGTACAACACATATCGCACACCGCAGGTGTATATCGCAAATCCCGTCAGGGATTTATATCGCTGCATTGTGTCCTTTGGGGCACAATGCTATCCTATTTCACTTACAAGCTCGGAAATATCTTTACGCTTTTTATTTCTCAGCTTATCGTCAGGGTGGGCGTAGCCCAAGGTTATAACAAGCCTTACGGTGCTTTTTATATTGCAAAGCTCCTTGATTTTTTCGCCGTCAAGCCAACCTACTATACAGGTAGAAAGTCCCTGCTCGGTTGCGGCGGCGGTGATATAGGCAGAGAGAATTCCCATATCCATTGAGCGATAATCGTTGCCCGAAATTTTAGAGCCGAGAGCGGCAGATTTAACATAAGGCTCTTCGGAAATAACAAGAAGTATAGGCGCTTGGTCGGTAAAGCCGTTAAGTCCCATACTCATAGTGGCTCTTGCTACCTTTTTGGCAATATCCCCTTTGCAGACCGTGATGTGATAGGGCTGACCGTTACAAGCCGAGGGGGAAAGACGGGCGGCTTCAAGCACCGCATCTAATTTCTCCCTTTCAACATCCCTTTCGGTATCATATTTTCGGCAGGATTGACGTTCTATACAAATTTCAGAAAAATCCATAAAAGGCTCCTTTTTTATAATATTATGCAATTTAATCAGAAAATTTCAAATGTGTCTGAAACAAGGGTTTCTATGCAAATTCGATATTTGCCTTTTTCTAAGGGCAAATGATAGTATTTTTCAAGGTCGATTTCTCTCGTTTCCGTCTGATTAGGTTCTAAAATAAGAGACTCATATGTACAACCGTGGTCGATTTTTGTTCCAACCCGTTTCCACTCGCCATTTACTAACCGATGCAGTTCAAAACAGTTGGCGTCGCTATTTACGGTGGTTTCTTCGTTGCTGATATTTGTTATGGTATAACGGATTACAGTATCCTCAGAGGAATAGCTTTCCTTTTCGGTAACGAATTTAAAATGATCTGAGGAATAGGTTTCGTAGTTAATATTAAAAAGCTTATTCTGAGAGCAGGCGGATAAGGTGATAAGTATCATTAAAACAAAAAGAATAGATATCTTTTTCAATTCCAGCACTCCTTATTCTTCATCTAATTTAATTATATAACAATGTATTATAAAAAGCAAGATTTTACGGGCATATACAGCCTTGCAAGTCGAGATATAAAATGGTATATTAGTTTTAAGAAATATTTATGCTAATAAACGCCCTCATCAGAGGGAGCCAAAGACAAATCTATTCTTAAGGAGTTAAAATAATGGTTAAAGTAATGTTTTTATGCCACGGGAATATTTGCCGCAGTCCTATGGCGGAGTTTATATTTAAGGATATGACAAGGGATTTGGATATTTATACCGAATCAAAGGCGGTGTCCTGCGAGGAAATAGGCAACCCCATTTATCCCCCTGCCGCAGATGCTTTAAGGAGACATAATATTCCCTTTGGTCGTCATAGCGCCCGTCAGATAACAAGAGGCGATTACGAGGAATTCGATTATGTAATCGTAATGGAGAGATACAATATGCCTCGCCTTTTAAAAATAATAGGCGAGGATGATGAGAATAAGGTCTGCCGTTTGCTTGATTTTACCGAAAATCCAAAGGATATAGAGGACCCTTGGTATTCGGGGAATTTTGAAAAGGTCTACGAGGAGATAAGCAAGGGCTGTAAAGCATTGCTTGATAAAATAAAGGGGGAGAATATATGAGCGTTACGGATAAGCTTCACTCAGGCGAGCTTTATTTCCCAGGAGATACTGAGCTTCTAAAAAAACAGCTTAAATGTCTTGATAAGGTGCATAAATTCAACCGTATAAGGCCAAGCAACATAAGGAAGAAAACAAGGCTTCTTAAGGGTATGTTTGCCGCCTTTGGCGAGGGCTCTTATATAGAAACTCCTTTTTATTCGAACTTTGGTGGCGCCCACGTACATTTCGGAAAAAATGTTTATGCAAATTACGGACTTACTTTGGTAGATGATACCTACATTTACGTTGGTGACTATACCATGTTTGGACCAAATGTTGTTGTGGCGACGGCAGGGCATCCTATATTACCTGAGCTTCGAAAAGAGGGGCTTCAGTATAATGCGCCTGTAACCATAGGTGAAAACTGTTGGATAGGCGCAGGTGTTATAATAGTTCCCGGTGTTACAATAGGGGATAACGTGGTAATAGGCGCAGGCAGTATCGTTACAAAGAATATACCGAGCAACACGGTTGCGGTTGGAAACCCCTGCAAAGTGCTGCGAGAGGTAGGAGAAAGGGACAAAATATATTATTTTAAGGATAAAAAGATAAAATATTAAAAATCTATGATGCATAGATTGACCGAGTTATTCTATATATGATATTATTAAAAAAGGATGTGATTTAGTATGAGTATTAACGAAAAAGTAAAACAGGTCTTTAACACTCAGTCAATCGATGAGCGCCTTAAGGGTGAGCTTCGCTTTGCGCTCAGAATAAACGAGGCAAGGGATGGCGAGTTTGATAACCTTTTAAATACAGCCCTTGATAAGCTTTTAGAAAAGCTTGAAAAGACTAAGTTCATAACCGAGGAAATTACTTTTGAAACAGAAAAAGAGTTAGAGCCTATAGGCGAGGTTTCAAAGGACTATAAGGTCCATACCGTAGCCCATGCTCATATTGATATGAACTGGATGTGGGCTTATCAGGAAACGGTGAACGTTACCCTTGATACCTTCAGAACTATGCTTCGCCTTATGGAAGAATATCCTCAGTTTACCTTTTCGCAATCACAGGCATCCGTTTATGAAATATGCGAAAAATATGATCCCGAGATGTTCGAAGCCATAAAGAAAAGAGTCAAGGAAGGCAGATGGGAAATAACTGCTTCCACCTGGACAGAGGCAGATAAAAACCTACCCTCAGGCGAAAGCCTTAGCCGTCACCACCTTTATACAAAGCAATATATGAAGGAAAAGTTCGGCCTTGAGTCTGAGCAGTTGGCTATCGATTTTGAACCCGATACCTTCGGTCATTCTAACTTTGTTCCCGAGATTTTAAACAGCGGAGAGGTTAAATATTATTACCACTGCCGTGGCAAAGAGCTTCAGTATGCTTATCGCTACAAAGCTCCCTCGGGCGATGAGATACTTTGCTATCAGGAGCCGTTCTGGTATAACGGTATTATTTATCCTCATTCCTTTGAGGGCATTCCCATGGTTTGCAAGAAGATAGGCGCTAATATAGGACTTCATGTTTACGGCGTTGGTGACCACGGAGGCGGACCTTCAAGAAGAGACATTGAGCGACTTCTTGATATGCAGAAGTGGCCTATTGCCCCCACCATTGTTTTCAGTACATATCACGCCTTCTTTAAGGAGCTTGAGCAGGTAAGAGATAGCCTTCCCGTAGTGGATACCGAGCGCAACTTTATATTTACGGGCTGTTATTCCTCTCAGTCTCAAATCAAGGCAGGTAACCGCATTTGCGAGGATAAGCTTTGCGCGGGCGAAGCAATTTCCGCTATTTCGAGCGCCTTTGCTTCCCACAAGGAAAACAAGGAAAACTTTAAAAACGCTTGGAAAAAGGTGCTCTTTAACCAGTTCCACGATATTATCCCAGGCTCTTGCGTAAGGGATAGCCGCAATCACGCTCTCGGTATGTATCAGGAGGCCTTAGCCTCTACCGATGCCGAGCTTACAAAGGGTATGCTAAAGCTTGCCGAAACGATTGACAGCTCCGCCTTTATGACAGATGGCAACAACCTTACCACCTCAGAGGGCGCGGGCGTTGGATTTGGCAGTCCTTTATCTTCCTTCGATTTCCATACCGTTGCCGAATATGGCAAGGGTAATACCCGTATTATACATATTTTTAACCCCACCAATTTTGAAAGAGAAGAGGTTACCAACGTAACCATATGGGATTGGCAGGGCGATAGGAGCCGTCTTATTTGCGAGGATGTAAACGGTGAAAGATTAAGCTACGCTATAAAAGGCGCTCAGCATTATTGGAGCCACGATTTTATCCGCCTATCTGTGAGAGTTAAGGTTAAGGCGTTTGGCGTTACCACCCTTATTATTAAGGAGGGCGAGGTTAAAAATATTCCTTTTGCTACTCCCGAAACGGTTAACATAAATCAGCGAGTAGAATACGTCCGCCCCTTAGTACTTGAAAACGATTTAGTCCGCGCCGAGTTTGATAACAATATGTGCCTTATCTCCTTTATTGATAAGAAAACAGGCAAGGAAATGGTAAGCGGAAAGGCGGCATATTTCGAAAACTATATTGAAAACGGCAGAATTCATATGCCTAATGCTTGGAGCGAGGGCCCCGCAGTTAAGACAGTAAATATCAACGAAGAGGCAAGAGTGTTTATAGTTGACAAGGATATTGATACCGCTGTTGACAGTAGCATTGATTATAGCCTTGATTATAATACAAGTAAAATAACCGTTACCGTAACATTGCCTAAGAATTCATCGGTTTTAGAGTATAAGATAAACACCGATTGGCGTGAAATAGGCGCTCACGGCAGCGTAATTCCAACGCTTCGATTCAAGATACCTTTGAGCTTTAAGAGCGATACTGCCCTTTACGATATTCCTATGGGAACCATCAATAGACCTCAGCTTCCCCACGATGTACCTGCACGAAACTTTGCTTTCGTTTCTGATGGATGCGGCAAGGGTATTGCCCTTATGTGCAACGCTCAGGGCGCTTATAGATATTTTGAGGATACCTTAGGTGTTACCCTTATCCGTTCAACCGATAATCCTGACCATCTCCCCGAGTTTGGTAAGCACGACCATAAGGTAGCTATCGGCATACTTGATGATGATAAAAAGACAATCTTTGCCGCCGCCCAAAGCTTTACCCTTCCCTTGCTTTCGGCATCTGTTTGCGCCCATAAGGGAACGGTACCCGCAGAGCATTCCTGGCTTAAGGTTGAGGGAGATGTAATAGTTTCGGCTGTTAAAACCCCTGAGGATAACCAAAAGGGACTTATAGTTCGTTTCTACAGTATTTCCGAAGAGGAGACTCAGGTTAACATAAAACTTTACGGTGAGCCTAAATGCGCAACGATAGTTAACACCCTTGAAAATGAAACGGGAAAATCCAAAATAAGCGGCAACACGGTAAGCCTTACCGCAAAGCCCTTATCCCTTTATACTGTTAAAATTACATTTTAAATGCTTTGGCTAAGAAAACATAATAAAATCCCCGATGAATAACATCGGGGATTTTCGCATATAATCATTGGGGTGATATATGTGAAAGAACTTATAAAATGGCAATGGTTTGGATTTGCTTTTACTGCAATCATCGGAACATTATTGCATTTTCTTTATGAAATATTTAATAAAAGTATAATATTGGCTCCCATTTCTGCTGTCAACGAATCAACCTGGGAGCATATGAAGATTTTGTTTGTGCCTATGTTTATATTTGCAATAATAGAGAGCAGATATTTAAAAGGCTATACCGATTCTTTTTGGTCGGCAAAGCTTATAGGCATAATTATCGGTCTTATTATTATACCTGTTTTATTTTATACCTATACGGGCATTTTCGGTAAAAGCATTGATTTTATAAATATAGCCATCTTCTTTATTTCTGCCGCTGCGGCATACCTTACAGAAACTATTATATTAAAAAACAAATGGACCCTTGGTTTTTCACCAAAGGTCTCATTTGCTCTTATTCTTATTATTTGGATAATATTTATTATTACTACCTTTATCCAACCCAATATACCGCTGTTTACAGATAGCGCAACGGGAAAAAGAGGAATAAGTAAATAATAGACTATTTTTGAATAAATATACATTATTTATTTACTTTTATATAAATATCGCCCGTATCCGTTTCTATTTCGCAGACTCCTCCTGAGGTTGAAAGAGGTACGGTGATATCCCCTGTATCAGACTCTGCCTTAAAGGTTTTACCCGAGAGCAGAGTTCCCGAGATATCTCCCGTATCTGAACTAAGGAAAAGCTTACCGCCATCGCAGCCGTAAAGCTCAATATCTCCCGTAGAGGTAGAGGTGCTTATGCTTTCTGAGGCTATAATATCTTTAAGCTCCACATCTCCCGTATCAGAAACAATGCTTATATTTTTAGGCTTAGTATTTAGAATTGCAATATCGCCCGTATTGGTAGTAACCGAAAAGCTTTCTTCTACTAAGGAGGCAAAATAGATATCTCCCGTATTGGTAGAAAGTGTGATATTTTTAAATTTAAAATCATCGGGAACATCTATATCACAGGTGGAGCCGCCTATATTAAGGGCTTCATATTCTGCCTTTGGAAGAAAAACTATTATTTCAGTTTTATCTATAAATACGCCGATATAATCATACCATTTGCGAGAATCACTTCGGGTAATGGTAAGTGTATTATCCGCAACAGCCGCTTTATGCACAACTTTTGTATATTCTCTGCAAATTACCTTGCATTCATCATTTTCGGATAAGCTTAAGCGGATATCACATTCTATGCCTTTAGCAGAAATGGAAGTGAAATCCTCCTTTATTGTGTAGGTGTTTTCCACAACCGTTAAGGAATTGAGCTTTGAAAAATCAAAATCCACTGAAGAAAGGGTAGCGCCAACAATCAGGCCACCTAAAGCTATGAGAACAAAGGCTACGATTAGGGCTATAATATTTTTGGTTTTCATTATAGTGCCTCCTTTTTAATAAAGCAGGATTTTATAAGTAAAAAAATTTTTTTGCTTAAATTAACCATAGCCTTTAAGCAAATGGCACTTGCAAAATATAAAAGTATGGCAAGACCTATAAGTATAAGGGAGGCGCCTAAGCAAAGACCTGCGGCGGCGGGGGTAACAAAGGTGAATACTACCCCAGAGCCTAAAAGTGTGGCAATACCGCTTACCGAAATTGCAAAAAAGGTGGCAAAAACACTTATAACCACCGACCAGAGCGCTGCATAAACCGAAAGCACCACCGCAAAGGCGGAAATAATAAGGGATAGCCAAATAGGAGAGCCTAAAATAAGCAGTACTATTTCAAAGGCGCCAAGTTTTCTTCTTTGTTTTATCTTATTTTTAACAAGCTTTGAAAGAGGCGTGTCAGAGAGTATCCCCTCGGCTATTTTTTGAGGGTTTCCTATATCGGCAACAGCCGCCTCCTCTGTTAACCCATCCTCCATTTTATCGTCTATCATTTCGTTATAATATTGGATGGATGCTTTTATATCGCTTTCGGGTAAATCGTCAAGCTCATTTTGTAAAGCATCCAAAAATTCAAATCTGGTCATTACCTATATCCTCCCTTGCAATAAATTTATATATAGAAACAATTTCTTTCCACTCGGATTTAAAGGCATCTATTCTATCAAGCCCTAATTTAGTTATATAATAATATTTTCTAAGTCTTCCGTTATGCTCGGCAGAGTGAACGGTTAAAAGCTTTGCGGTTTCTAATCTTCTGAGTATTGGATAAAGGGTGGATTCCGAAATCTCTACAAAGGGTTTTATATCCTTGATTATTTTATATCCGTAGGAATCCTCATCCTTAATAGCGGCAAGCACGCAAACATCTAAAAGACCTCTTTTAAGCTGTATATCCATAAGATGCCTCCTTTCACATAATACTATACAACACATAGTATACTTTGTCAAGAAAAAAGAGCAGAAAGTCTGCTCTTTTTATTTTAGCCTACTATTATCTCACACTTATATTCATCTTTGTCACGGATAATTTCTTCTACGGCAGGCACCTTAATATATCCCGATAACGCATTTTTAATACTTATAATCGGGGCGGTAAGGGTTGCCTCGACCTCGGATTTTTCAAAGCTTAAATCCGCATTTGTCATTTCGCAGTTTAAAAGACGCAAATTCTTGCAGTAGCAAAGGGGTTGGGTGCCCTCTATTTTACAGTTGATAAAGGTTATATCCTCGGCATACCAAGCAAGATATTCACCCTTTATAACGCTATCCTCAACTATAATGTTTTTGCCGTGCCAAAAGGCATCCTTAGTATTAAAAATGCAGTTTTTAAAGTGAGCGTTTTCTATGTACTGAAAAGAATATTTACCGTCTAAGGTTACGTTTTCAAATTCAAGATTTTTAGAGCGCATCATAAAATATTCGCCCGTAGCAGAGGTGTTAATAAGCTTAATATCCTCGCACATCCAACCGAATTCGGCGGAAACAATACTGCTATCCTCGATAGAAGCCTTTTTGCACTCTCTTAGCGCCTTGATTCCGTGAAGTTGGGAATCTTTAATACTTATATCCTTAGAATACCACAACGCCGCGCGGCAGTTACCGTTAAGCAAGGTGTTTTCCATATGCAAATTTTCATCGTGCCAAAAGGGATATCTTAAATCCCAAAAGCAGTCACGAACGCAGATGTTTTTGCTCTCCTTAAAGGCGCTCTCGCCATCTGCTGCGCCCTCGAAGCGACAGCTTATAACCGTCACCCCGTCACTTTCATAAAATTCTCGTTCCTTATCAAAAATCTTGTTTTCAAATACCATTATTTTATCTCCTGATAACCTTGACTATGGCGTTTTGGGTAATTATACCACATCTTTCGCCGTTTTTCTACATAATAAAAAAATATTTTAGGACACCGTAAAGATTTCCTTTCCATTTTTAATCGCATAATCAAGAGCCGCTTTAGTTCCACTCCTGCGATTTTTCGGAAAACACGCCTCATCAAAATAAAATATACAATAAAAACTTTTGTTTATCATTTCCTGATTTCGTTTCAGATAAACGGCTTTACCTGAGCCGATGATTTGTTCAGGATAATAGGTGTCCTCGTAGCTTTTAAGAAGGTAGCTTTTATATTCTTCATCTATATAAGGAAATTCTGCCCGCACATAAACCCGTTTTATGTGGGGATACTTTTCTTTTATTTTGGTTACGATACTAAGACATAAGCTATTAAATTGGCTCTTGCTCCCAAAAAGAAATGTATCGACTGATTTTTCTACAATGAGTCTTTCCACAATTTCGTAAAGCCGTTCTTTAAGTTCCTCTGTTTCTTTTATAGTCCTATGACCTAAGAAGCAACAAATAGTTGTTTTCATTTTGTTTCACCTAAAGTAAAGAATTTATCACTTATTATACATCAATATTTACTTATTGTAAATATTTCTTTACTTGTTGGAAGTAATAATATGCTTAGCTTCACTGTAAAATAAGTGTATAAGGGAGGCAGTGAAATGAAAACGGAATTTGCAGATAAATATATCACCCTTGGATTAAAAATTGCCTACTATCGTAAAAAGGCTGGTTACACGCAAGAGGCATTTGCGGAGCTTATTGATAAAAGTGTAAATTTTGTCGGTCAGGTTGAGGGTACGGGAACTGTTAGAGGCGTTTCTCTTGAAACCTTATTTAAAATGGCAGAGGTATTAAAGGTAACCCCTGCAAAGCTATTAGAAGAGGATTAAAAAGAGCTATTAGATTTTTGAAATCTAATAGCTCTTTTCTGTTTAGTGATTTTAGTTATGAGTTTAAAGTTATGAATTCGGCTTCGCCGAATGTTATGATATGAACGCTTGTTACCTCAAACTGTGCCGAAGGCACATCATAACTTGGCAAAGCCAATCATAACTCATAACACGCCGCAGGCGTTCATAGTTGATAGAATTTGAATGTTATTCAAATTCTATCGTTCCAACGGGCTTAGGTGTGATATCCATAAGCACACGGCTGATGCCCTTAACCTCACTGGTGATTCGGTTGGTTATATGGTGAAGAAGAGGATAAGGAAGCTCTTCGATAGTGGCGGTCATAGCATCGGTGGTATTAACTGCGCGGATGATAGCGCACCATCCGTCAAGACGCTTTCCGTCAACAACGCCTACGGCGGTCATATCGGGAACGGCGATAAAATACTGCCATACCTTACCTGCAAGTCCGTTTTTCTCAAACTCTTCTCTGAGAATTGCATCGGCTTCGCGAAGTGCGTGCAAACGGTCACGGGTAATAGCGCCAAGACATCTTACGCCAAGACCTGGGCCGGGGAAGGGCTGACGGTAAACCATATTATGAGGAAGACCTAAGGCATCGCCAACAACTCTTACTTCATCCTTATATAAAAGCTTAACGGGCTCAACAAGCTCCATCTCCATATCCTCAGGAAGACCGCCAACGTTGTGGTGAGCCTTAACACCGTGACTCTCAAGAATATCGGGGTAAATAGTACCCTGAGCCAAGAAGGAGATACCCTCAAGCTTTGCGGATTCTTCATCAAACACCTTGATAAACTCTCCGCCGATTATTTTACGTTTTTTCTCGGGGTCGCTAACGCCCTCTAAAAGAGAAAGGAAACGGTCAGTAGCATCAACATAAATAAGGTTGGCATCAAGCTCCTTGCCGAAGACCTCGATAACCTGCTCACTTTCGCCCTTGCGCATAAGTCCGTGGTTTACGTGAACGCAAACAAGCTGTTTGCCTATTGCTTTTATAAGAAGGGCGGCAACAACAGAGGAATCAACGCCGCCTGAGAGCGCCAATAAAACCTTTTTATCGCCCACCTGTTTTCTTATAAGCTCTACCTGTTCATCAATGAACTTATCGGCTAAAGCTTTGGTGGTTATTCTTTCCATACTGTCAGGTCTTTTATTAGGGTCCATAATTTTACCTCCGAGAATTTAATTACCATAATATTATATATCATTTTTTTTGCTTTTTCAAGAAATACAGTATATTTTTTTGAAAAAATAAGAAGTTTTTACCTGTTTTTTTCAGAGTTTTTTCGGTACTCGGTAGGGGTGAGTCCAAAAGATTTGAAAAGTCTTGAAAAATTTGAAATAGAGCCAAACCCACTCTTTTCACAAATTTCCGTTATAGTAAGTGTTGTATTGGCAAGTAGAACCTTGGCATAATGCAGTCGCAAATCGTTTACAAAATCAGAAAAGCGTTTGCCCGTCTGAGTGTGAAAAAGAAAGCTGAAATAAGTAGGGGTATATCCGCCTAAGGTGGCAACCTGCTCTAAGGTTATATTTTCCCTGAAATGCTTAAAAATATATTGCATAGATTTTTGTATTCCGTCGGAAGCAACCTCGTTTTCGGACCTCGTATTACGGGCAACAAAGGTGAAAATTATCTCTAAAAGGTTTTTTTGCATACTATCGGAAAAAGCATCCTCTTTGCTAAACTCTTTTTCGAACATACTAAGCAGCGCTTCATAGTGCAGCTTTTCCACTCCTTCGAGATTGCAAAAGAGATTATGGCGGCGGCCTATGAACTGCATCTGCCATTCGGGAGAAAGAGCAGACATATTAAAGGAAATATTAGCAATTAAAACTCCCTCGTCCGAAGAAATACTATGAAAATCAATAGGGGTTAAAAGGTAAAAGCTTCCCGCTTTAATTTCATATAAGGTACCGTTTAAATTATGGGTGCCCTTGCCCTCTAAAATATATTCAAGCTCGTAAAATTCGTGGATATGAGGTCCACCGTTACCTCTTACCCTTCGGGTAACAAAGGATACATTTTTCTTAGGATTTGCGAATTCGTTTTTCGCAAGTTTTCTGTCAATTATCCGTTCACTCATTAAATCACCGTAAAATATTGTAAGATTACAATAAAATATTAGAAGAAATTTGCTTTATTTTATTATAAAATAAATGCGAGGTGATTGCAATGGGAAATAAAAAATTTTACTGCGTAGGCAATGCGCATCTTGACCCTATGTGGTTATGGCGATGGCAGGAAGGTAGTGCTGAGGCAAAAGCAACTATCAGAAGCGCTCTTGACAGAATGAAGGAATATCCTGAATTCAAATTTGTGTGCGCCGCATCAAGCGTTTTTGAGTGGATAGAAGAATTTGACGCTGAGATGTTCAGTGAGATAAGGGAAAGAATAAAAGAGGGCAGATTTATAATTGTCGGCGGTTGGTTCGTTCAGCCCGACTGCAATTCCCCCTCAGGCGAGAGCTTTGCCCGTCACGGTCTTTACGGTCAGCGGTATTTTAAGGAGAAATTCGGCGTTACTGCCCACACGGGCTATAATGTTGATTCCTTCGGACATAACGCTATGCTCCCTCAGATACTAAAAAAACAGGGAATGGATAATTATATATTTATGCGCCCTGCGTCTCACGAAAAGGAGCTGCCTGAGGAGCTGTTTAATTGGGTTGCTCCCGATGGCTCTAAGGTTTTAGCTTCCCGTATTCCTGAGCCTTATTGCCGAAATATTCGTGATGAGGCGCAGACGGATGAAGAGATACAAAAGGCAATCAACCACGATAAAGCAAATGATAATCTGACCTTTTTCTACGGCGTTGGTAACCACGGAGGCGGACCTACCAAACAGAATATAGAGATGATTTTAAAGGCAAGGGAAAGACATTCGGATAAGGAATTTATCTTCTCAACCCTTGAGGATTATTTTGAGGTGTCAGAAGATAAAAAGGATAAAATTCCCGAAATTAAGGATGACCTTCAGTATCACGCTATCGGCTGCTACAGCGCCCACTCAAAAATCAAAGATTCTATACGCAGAGCCGAGTGTGAGCTTACCGCTGCGGAGAACTTCGGTATGATGGCAAAGGCTTTTTGTAATAAGGCGTATCCCGATACAAAAGAATTCGAAAACGCCTGGAAAAATGTACTGTTTTCGCATTTTCACGACTCAATGGGCGGTTGTAGTATAAAATCGGCTCACGATGACATTCTTTTATCCTTGGGTGAGAGCCGAAGCTTTGCCATGAGAAAAACAAATAACGCTTTGCAAACTTTATCCTGGCAGGTGGATAGCCATGATGCATCCAAGGGCTTCCCTTGGATAGTATTTAATCCCCATCCCTTCGAAGTAAAGGCGGTAATCTCTCATCGCTGCCGAGGCAAATCCACCCTTCACGATGAAGAGGGAAATGTTATTCCTTTTCAGAAGGTGCATCTTGAATCGTGTCTTGTTGAACCTTGGAATGATTGTCTTGCTACTGAGGTTACCGTTGCACCCTTTGGATATGCAACCGTTTTCCAAAAATACCCAAACGAAGAAAATCCTGTTATATTAGATTACGAAAGTAAAGTTTCTGCTTCTGACACTACTCTTGAAAATACAAAATATATTATAAAGTTTGAAAAGCATACGGGTTATATAACCTCTCTTTACGATAAGGAAAAGGAAAAAGAGCTTATAAAGGGATTTGGCGCAGTACCTGTTGTTATTGATGAAGCAGGTTATGATACCTGGGCACATTTTAAGACCGAGTTTAACAGGGAAATTGCAAAATTTTCCGATGCTAAGATTACGGTCACCGAAAACGGCCCCGTAAGAGCAACCTTAAAAATTGAAAGCTACTATAATAAGTCAAAGCTTACCCAATATTTTTCCCTTACTGAATCGGGCACGCCTGAGATAAAGGCAATAGTGGACTGGCGTGAGAAACGAAAGATGTTAAAGCTTCGTTTTGAAACTGCTTTTGAGGGCAGTAAATCCTACTGTGAAATTCCCTTTGGTATTAAGGAAAGGCAGGCAGACGGAAAGGAATATCCTGCTTTAAAATGGCAGGCGCTTAAAAACAGCAACGGTGGACTTGCTGTTATAAACAACAATAAGTATAGTTTCTCTGCTAAGGATAACGCCCTTGATATGACCGTTATCCGTTCCCCTTATTATAATGACCATACAGGACTGAAGGAGGATAGCGAAGGTATATTTATGGATCAGGGAGAACATGATTTTTCTTACGGCTTAATCCCCGTTTATGAGGAGAGCTTCAGTAAGGTTATTAAGGCGGCGGCGCTTCTTAATCAGCCCGTTACCCTGATAGCAGAAAATAACCACGAAGGAAGACTACCTTTCTCTGACAGAGGAATTTCGGTGGATAAGGAAAATATTATAGTTTCGGCTATTAAGCGCTCTGAGGATAATAAGGGTATTGTGATAAGAGCCTATGAATGTGACGGCAAGAAGACTAAGGTGACGATTAGCGGTAAGCTTCTGCCAAAGCCTTTGACCGCAGAATTTACGCCCTATTCGGTTAATACCTATTATCTTGCAGACGGCAAGAATACTTGGGAAGAGGTTTTAATGACAGAATTTAAGAAATAAAGCATAAAAAGTGGCTTGGAAATTTCCAAGCCACTTAAATTATATCTTAAAATTGTTTTCACCCGTATTAAGCGGAATTTTTTCGCCATTTAAAATAAGGGTTGAATTCTGGTGTGGTACAGAAACGGTTAAATTACCCGCCTTTTTATCAAAGGAAACGGAAATTCTTCCCCTTACTGTATCTATAAAGCCCGAAGCTCTATCTAATCCATTGATGAACTTAGGATAAATGAGGATCTCGTTATAACCTATGCCTTTTTGACCGATTCCAAGAATATGCTCGAAAAGATTTTCGGTTACCGAACTAAACATAGGGTGGTCGTGAGAGCCGCCTTTCCACGATTCCCAAAAGGTAGTTGCTCCGCGGTTTATCATATAGTTGAAATTAACATCTTCGGGGTTAGAAAGAAGAGAAAAAGCAACATCTTCATATCCGTTTTCAAAAAGAAGCTTGAGAAGCAAGGGGGTGCCGAAAATTCCCGTATCAAAAACGGGATTTTCTCTATATTTTTCTGCGATTTTAGCTATATCGTAAAGTCCTAAATCCGCCAAAAAACAAGCGGCGCCTTGGTCGGTTTCAAGGTCCATATCGCTGAAATTTTCTTTTATGACATTAGTGCTTCTCTCAATTTGACCTTGGATACTCTCTCTGTCAATATCCGCGCCAATAATATCTGCTATCTCCAAGACCTTTTGCATACATGTTATAAGGAAATATGTATTAACAAGGGCGGGAGAAATTTCGCATCTTTTAGGGGTACACCATTCCCCTAAAAACCAACAACCCTCTACCTGTTTGCATACAAGGTCGTTTTCCATACGGGAAAGCATAAATTCGCACCATTTAAGCATATGGGGAAGTCCTTCAACAAGCGGGCCTTCATCGCCAAAATGCTTATAGTAATTATATGGAATTATAACTACGGCTCCGCCCCAGCCGCCAGGGCCGCCGCCACCACCGCCGAAAGGAACGGTATTTTCTATATTGCCTGTAATTTTATTTTGACAGTCATATATATCTTTTATCCACTTTTTATAAAACTCTTTGGTATCAAGGGTGGTCATAACTGCGTTGCTTGTTACCTGACCATCCCCCGTATAGCCAAGCCGCTCTCTATGGGGGCAATCGGAAACTACGCCGTAATGCAGATTGTTAAGTTCGGTTCTTATATGGGCGCGGTATAGCCAATTTAAAATTTCATTATCACTTTCAAAATTACTTGAAACCTTAATATCGCTGTGAACAACGATAATCTCTATATCAGAAATATCGCCAATTACTTCAATATATCGAAACGCTTTGATGGAGAATTTTGGTTTCAATTCTCTTTCATAGGAAGTAATATATTCATCGGTTTGTATTTGGGGCACACCGTCTGCAGATAATTGTTCACCTGCAGAAATGTAATTCAAAGTGTAATCATTATTTATATTTTCACTATACGTAATTTTTATATTTCCTTTGCCTTTTACCTTTGCATAGCCGGAAATATTTACACCCGCATCAAAAACTCTCCGCGTACCATCACTAAATATTTCCGTAGGTATGATTAGGGATATTTCCTTATCCGCGGGGCAGGTTTGTTCCTCAAAACAATCGGATTTAGGCGCCGCCGCAATTTCTACGGGGTAAAGGGTATTATCGTGCGCCTCAAAATCCCATTTTTCACCGAAGAATATATTATTGAAAACTATAGGGGATTTTTTCCATTTAAGGCTTTCGTCGGAATTTATAAAGGATTTATTGCCTTTACTATCGGTTAAGATAATAGAGTATGCGAGTTTGATAAAATCGTACCACATATCGCCCTCTATAATTCTTTCTCTTTGGTTATACCAGCCGTTGCCGAGCCAAATCTCAATATTATTTTCACCATTTCTTATATATGGTAAAATATTATAGCTCATATAAAGAGTGCGATAGTTTCCATTGCGCTCGTTAGGATACAAAAGACGTCTTCCTTCACGGGATTCATAATCGGTATAGGCAGGAACCAAAATATCATCACTAACCTTTTTACCATTTATAAAAAGTTCAAAAAAACCCAGTCCGCAGATATTGATATCTGCAGACTGAGTTTCCTTAGGTGCATAAAATTTACCGATAATAATAGGACTGTCACAATTCTTTGAAGTTACCCATTTCGCATTTTTATCAAACATATAAACACCTCTAGTTTGATTATTCCTTACTGAAATCCTCTAATATAAGTCCCTCGTTCTTTTCAAGCGCCCAGTTGATATTCCATTCGCTTGTGAAGACAAGAAGATTATTGCCCTTAAAATCCTGAACCCATTTGGTATCGGAGGTAAGATTTAAGGAGGCTACGTCAATATCCTTATTACCTATCCAGCGTATATATTGGAAGGGTAGATTATTTCTTATAACATCAACGTTATATTCGTTTTTAAGGCGGTATTCAAGCACCTCAAACTGCAAAACTCCAACTACGCCCACGATAACCCTTTCCATACCTGAATTGGGCTCGTGGAAAATCTGAATAGCGCCCTCTTGGGCTATCTGCTCTACGCCTTTTACAAATTGCTTACGCTTAAGGCTATCAATCTGCTCAACCATAGCAAAATGCTCAGGGGCGAAGGTGGGAATGCCTTCAAATTCAACCTTGTTTTTCTTCTCGCAAACCGTATCGCCGATGGAGAAAATACCGGGGTCGAAAACACCGATAATATCACCTGCATAGGCTTCGTTTACTATCTGCCTATCCTGCGCCATCAACTGCTGAGGCTGAGAAAGTCTTAACGCCTTTCCGCCTTGAAGGTGGAAATATTCTTTATCTCGCTCAAACTTGCCTGAGCAGATTCGCATAAAGGTCATTCTATCTCTATGAGCCTTATTCATATTAGCCTGAATTTTAAATACGAAGGCAGAAAAATCCTCGCTATCGGGCTGAACCTCTCCTGATTTTGTGTTTCGTGCTAAGGGAGCGGTAGTCATCTTAAGGAAGTTTTCAAGAAAGGGCTCAACGCCGAAGTTTGTAAGGGCGGAGCCAAAGAAAACGGGGGTAAGGGTTCCGTTTCTTACCTTTTCTAAATCGAAGTCAAAGCTTGCTCCATCTAAAAGCTCTATCTGGTCAACAAGCTCGGCTCTTTGATACTCGCCGATAAGCTCATCAAGCTTTGCAGTATCGGTTATATCGCACTCAATAGCATTTAGCTTTTCCTGACCTCTGTGGCGCTCGTTAAAGCTCATTATCTGACGTTTTTCTCTATCAAAAACGCCTTTAAAATTAACTCCGCAGCCAATAGGCCAGTTTATAGGATAGGTGCCGATGCCGAATTCTTTTTCGAGCTCATCAAGTAGCTCAAAGGGGTCTCTTGCCTCACGGTCAAGCTTATTTATAAAGGTGAAAATCGGAATATGGCGCATAGCCGTAACCTTAAAAAGCTTCCTTGTCTGAGGCTCAATACCCTTAGCGGCATCAATAACCATAACAACGCTATCTGCCGCCATAAGAGTTCGGTAGGTATCCTCCGAGAAGTCCTGATGTCCGGGGGTATCAAGAATATTGATACAATATCCCTCATACTCAAACTGCATAACGGAGGAGGTTATGGAAATACCTCTCTGCTTTTCAAGGTCCATCCAGTCGGAAACGGCGTGCTTAGCCGTAGCCTTACCCTTAACCGAGCCTGCGGTTTGGATAGCGCCTCCGTATAAAAGTAATTTTTCTGTAAGTGTGGTTTTACCTGCATCAGGGTGGGAAATAATAGCAAAGGTCCTTCTGCGGTTAATTTCTTCTTTTAAAGTCACGTGAAAAATTCTCCTTGCAACTAATTAAATCAACTTATTCTATCACACAATATGCCCTTTTTCAATAGAAATAAGCGATTTTTCTTGTAAAAAATGAGGCTTTGTGGTATTATTCTTATCAGGTGATAAAAATGTTTTTTAAATCCAAGAAAAGCGCCTTTGATTATCTTGTTGTAGGTCTTGGCAATCCGGGTATGGAATATGAGAAAACCCGCCACAATGCAGGATTTATGGCAATAGATAGGTTAGCAAGTGATATAGGCGCCCAGTTTAATAAAAATAAGCATAAAGCCCTTTTCGGCGAGGGTAATATAAACGGCAAAAGGGTGCTTCTTGCAAAGCCTATGACCTATATGAACAATTCGGGCGAGGCAGTTTTGCCCCTTTCCTCCTTTTATAAGATACCCACAAGCAACATAATAATTATGTTTGATGATATTTCTCTTGATGTTGGTAAAATCCGTATCCGCCGTAAAGGGAGCGCGGGGGGACACAACGGTATTAAGGATATTATCGAGGTCTTCGGCACCGAGGAAATTATGAGAATAAAAATCGGTGTGGGTGAGAGAATAGATAAATCGAGCGACCTTAAAAACCACGTTCTCGGTAAAATATCAAAAGAGGATTTGGAAGAATTCGATAAGGCTACCGATATGGCAGTTTCGGCGGTTAAAGAGATAATCGGTCGGGGAATAGACTCGGCTATGAATAAATATAGCAGGTAACAAAATGAAATTTCTTTTTAGCACACTTTCCCGTGACGGAGATTTCGGTGAGCTTCTAAGGGCGATAGAAAAAGGGCGGCTGCCCTTAGGCGCTACGGGGCTTTCGCAGATACACAAGGCGTTAGTCTTAGGGGGTATCTGTAAGGAGCTTAAGAAAAAGCTCACCCTTATCTGCCACGATGAAGCGGCGGCAAACTCGGTTTGCGAGGATTTAAGGCAAATGGGGATAGATGCGCTGCTTCTTCCTCAAAGGGACCTTAATCTTGCCCGTTTGCAAGGCTATTCAAAAGAATATGAGCATAAGCGTGTAGACACCCTGTCAAGACTTCTTGACGGGCACTTTGACGTGCTTGTATTATCGGTGGATTCTGCTTTGCAATATACTATGCCGCCTGAAATTTTAAGGGAAAACCGTATTGAAATCAAAAGCGGCGATGAGGTTAATATAACCGAATATTGCGATAGATTTGTTAATGCAGGATATGTAAGAAGTGAGCTTTGCGAGGGAGCGGGTCAGTTTTCTGTAAGAGGCGGAATAATTGATATTTTCCCCGTAAACTATGAAAGCCCCGTAAGAATTGAGCTTTGGGGCGACGAAATAGATAATATTTCTTATTTCGATATAGAGTCTCAGCGTAGAGGCGAGGGTGTGGACTGCGTTAATATTTCCCCCGCCTGTGAGCTTCCTGTAAACTGCGAAAAGCTTGCTTTAAGACTTGAAGAATATACAGAGAAAAATAAAAAGCTTGACGGCGAAGCGCTCAGAAACATCAGAAATGATATAGATTTATTAAGAGCGGGTATAACCGTTTCTCCCGATTTATATACTCCCTTTTTATACGAAAATGGTTGCGCTACTGTGTTTGATTATATCGGGGATAGCCTTATAGCCCTTTGCGAATCGGGTAATATAGCAGAGAGACTTAAAAGTATATTTATTCAGCAATCAGAGGATATTAAAATTCTTCTTGAAAGCGGTGTAATTTGCCCTGAGTGCGCAAAAACCACCCTCGATAAAAACGAATTTTACAACTTAACCTGCAAGGCTATATTTACCGATAGCTTCCCCCGTTCTTCTTATGAAGCAGGAGTAAAGGATATTATAAATTTCTCTTATAAAAGGTCAACCGCCTGGGGCGGCGATATAGCCGTTTTAAAAGAGGATATTGACTATAATTTAAGCCGAGATGGAAGCGTTCTTATCCTCGTAGGTGGTACAAAGGGCGCTAAGGTGCTTTCCGATGAGCTTGAAAGAAACGGCTATAAACCCCTTATTATAAGCGGAGATGAGGATATAAAGGAAAAGGGACTCTTTATATCCGTAGGCGGTCTTTCGGGAGGATTTGAAATACCCTCCCTTAAATTTCTTCTCATAACACAGCGTCATATAAGCGCCGAAAAGAAAAAGGCAAAACGCCCTAAAAACGCCAAAGAGATAGGCTCCCTCGATGAGCTTCATAAAGGGGATTATGTGGTGCATTCTGCCCACGGTATAGGTGTTTTCGACGGTATAAATCATATAACAACGGGCGGAATCACTAAGGACTATATAAAAATAAGATATAAAGGCACCGATGTTTTATATGTTCCCGTAACTCAGCTTGATTTAGTTTCAAAATATATAGGCTCCGCCGAAGACGGCGCTATTAAAATCAACCGCTTAGGCTCTGCCGAGTGGCAGAAAACAAAGCAGAGGGTAAGGGCGGCTGTTAAGGATATGGCAAAGCAGTTAACAGCTCTTTACGCTAAACGGATGGCAACTAAGGGCTATGCTTTTTCTGAGGATACCGACCTTCAGAATAACTTCGAGAGAAGATTTGAGTATGAGGAAACTGACGACCAGCTTCAGTGCATAAGCGAGATAAAGGCGGATATGGAAAGAGATGTTCCTATGGACCGTCTTTTGTGCGGAGACGTAGGCTTCGGTAAAACTGAGGTAGCGCTTCGCGCCGCCTTTAAGTGCATAAGCGAGGGTAAGCAGTGCGCCCTTTTGGTGCCTACCACCATACTTGCTATGCAACATTATAATACCATAATAAAACGCTTTGGCGATATGCCCGTAACGGTGAAGCTTTTATCCCGTTTCGTTACCCCTGCCAACCAAAAAAAGACAATTTCCGACCTTAAAAAAGGCAGAGTTGATATGGTGGTCGGCACTCACAGACTTATTTCAAAGGATGTGGAGTTTAAGGATATCGGTCTTGTAATTATTGATGAGGAGCAACGCTTCGGCGTAGCCCAGAAGGAAAGACTTAAAGAGCTTTATCCCTTTGTAGATATATTAACTCTTTCTGCAACACCAATTCCCCGTACACTTAATATGGCTATGTCGGGGCTTAGGGATATGTCCTCTATAGATGAGGCGCCGGGGGATAGGCATCCCGTTCAGACCTATGTTTTAGAGCAAAATGACGGAGTGCTTATTGATGCTATAAACAAAGAGCTTCGCCGAGGAGGTCAGGTATATTACCTTCACAACAGGGTTGAGAGCATAGAGCTTTGCGCGGCAAAATTAAAGGCTAAAATACCGAACGCCCGATTTGCTGTGGCTCACGGTAAAATGAGCGAGGATGAGCTATCGAGAGTGTGGAGGCAGTTGGTTGAGCAGGAGATTGACGTGCTTGTCTGCACTACTATTATTGAAACGGGGGTGGATGTGCCCAATGCCAACACCCTTATAATAGAAAATGCCGATAGGATGGGACTTTCTCAGCTTCATCAGTTAAGAGGCCGAGTTGGCCGTTCGCCAAGACGGGCTTACGCTTATTTTTGCTTTAACCGTTTTAAACAGCTTTCCGATGTGGCGGCAAAACGGCTTGAAGCCATAAGGGAGTTTACCGAATTCGGCTCAGGCTTTAAGATTGCTATGCGTGACCTTGAAATAAGGGGAGCGGGCAGCATTTTAGGAGGAGAGCAGCACGGTAATATGGAGGCGGTAGGCTACGATATGTATTTAAAGCTTCTTTCCGATGCAGTTAATGCCGAAAACGGCGTAGAGGTTAAAAATACTAAGGAATGTACCGTTGACCTTAATATTTCAGCGCACATTCCCGAAAGTTATATTGAAGCCCTGCCCGCAAGACTTGGTATTTATAAGAGAATAGCGGATATTGAAAGCGATGAAGATGTAAGCGATATTATAGATGAGCTTTGCGACCGCTTCGGCGAGCCGCCGAAATCGGTTATGGGGCTTATGGATATAGCGCTGCTCAGAAACAAGGCTTCAGGTCTTGGAATTTATGAGATAACAGGTACGCCGAATAGCGTTATTCTTCATACCGAAGCCCTTAACGAAGATGCGGTAGCAAAGCTTAGCGAGGGCTTAAAGGATAGGTTTACAGTGGCATTTAGGGATAAACCCCAGTATGTCATAAAGCTTAAAGCGGGAGAAAAGGCATCAAAAACCGTGGCAGAGCTTGTAAAAATATTATAGTTTACAAAAAATTTGTGGACTTTTAAGTTATTATGGTATATAATTTTAAGAAGTAAGTAGTTTACGGAGGAATACTTAAAATGAAATCATTTAAAAGAGTAATTGCCTTGGCTTTGGTTTTTGTTATCTGCCTTGGCTTTGCAGGATGTCATAAAAAGGATGAAATTGCTTTAACTATTGAGGGCAACGATTTTACGGCAGCATATTACCTTTGCGCCCTTGTTTTTGCCGATAGCGAAGCAAGAACTAAGGTTGATGAGGCACTTTCGGGTGATATTGATGCCGCCGCTGAGGGAATTGATTACCATAAGCAGACCGTTGAAGATAAGGATTTTATCACTTGGGTAGAGGATACTGCGGCAGCAAATCTTAAGAAGATTGCCTTTTGCAAGAATGTTTGTAAGGAAAATAAGTTAGAGCTTAGCGCTGATACAAAGTCTATGGCGGAGTATTATGCTGAGTATTATTGGAATTCTTACGGATACGCTTCATTTTTAGAGCCTAACGGCGTTGCGCTTTCCACCTTTAAGACCTATATGACCGATACTTATTATTCTGAGGAATATTTCAATTTCCTTTACGGTGAAAAGGGCGAAAAGGCAGTGCCCGAAGAAGAGCTTAAGAAGATATTGGTTGAAAAGTACTTAATCGTTGATATGATAGAGGTTGATTTTACAACCCTTAAGGAAGATGAAATTAAGGCTAAAACCGATTTTATCAACAAGGCTGCCGAGGATTTGAAGAACGGCAAAAAGAACTTTGAAACCGTTCTTAAAGAGTATGTAGGTCCCGATGAGGAAGAGGATAAAAAGGAAGAAACCCAACCCGATCCCGAAATCCCTCAGCCTAAGGATGTAAACGCTGAAGTTTTAGGCGATGAGGATACAGAGTACGCCTCTGACTACTTTAAGGATACCAAGGATATGAAGGTAGGCGAGGTTAAGGTTAAAACCCTTGATGAAAATAAAGGTATAGTACTCTTTGTTAAGGGCGATATCGCAGGGGATGAGTATTATTATGATATGCTTTCCGATAGCCTTCGCCACGTAGCAAAGGACAAAGAGTACGAGGAGCAGATGGAAAAGGATGCCGAGCCTTTAAAGGTAGAAAAGCACGATTATGTTATTAAGCGCTTAAAGGTTAAAAAGATAGTTTATCCTGAGGCAACCGAATAATTAGAATCACAGCCGACTTAAAGGTCGGCTGTTTTTTTATGCTTTAATTAAAGGCATAAAGCAAGGAAAAAACAAATAAATAAGCGTTCTTTTAAGTTGCGTTTTTTGTTTGCTTATGCTATAATAAGGGGAAAAGGAGATGGCCGTATGCGTTTTTATGAAAATCCCGAAAAAACATCGGAAAACAGAGCACCGCAGCGTTCTTATTATATCCCAAAGGGCAAAAGCGAATATATGCTTTTAAACGGGGAGTGGCGTTTTGCGTTTTTCAAAAGAGATATAGATGCAAAAGAGGATATAGAAAAGTGGGATAGCATTCCCGTTCCTTCCTGTTGGCAGAGCTTTGGATACGAAAATCCTAATTATACCAACGTGAATTATCCTTTTCCTTATGACCCCCCTTATGTTCCCGAGGATAACCCTTGCGGAGTTTATGAGAGAGATTTCGAAATTGATAAGCTTTGGGGCAAGGTTTATTATGTTTTAGAGGGTGTATCCTCCTGCGGCGTTGTATATGTAAACGGTGAGTATGTGGGCTTTACTCAAGGCTCCCGTTTACAAGCAGAATTTGATATAACTCCCTTTGTAAAGGAGGGTAAAAATACCCTTAGAGTTAAGGTGCTAAAATGGAGTGCGGGAAGCTATCTTGAGGATCAGGACCAATTCCGCTTCCACGGTATTTTCAGAGATACATATATTCTTCAAAGGCCCTTTGAGCATATAACCGATGTTAAGGTTGTGGCTAAGGATGAAAAGATATTTGTTAAAACCGATAAATCGGTAGCCGTTACCCTGCTTGATATGGAAGGTAAGGTTATAGGTGAGGCTATAGGCGAGAGCGCCGAAATAGAGGTTAAAAATCCTGTTTTGTGGAATGCAGAAAAGCCTTATCTTTATACCGTCCGCCTTTTAAAAGACGGAGAGGTAATAGAGATTAAAACAGGCTTCAGAACTATAGAAATCTCAGAAAAATACCAGCTTTTAATAAACGGTACTCCCGTTAAGCTTTACGGTGTTAACCATCACGATACCGATAAGGATACGGGCTGGTATCAGACCAATGAAGAAATAAAAAAAGAGCTTCTTTTAATGAAAGAGCTTAATATTAACTGCATCAGAACATCCCACTATCCACCTACTCCTTATATGCTGCAGTTGTGCGATGAATTAGGCTTTTATGTAATTCTTGAAACCGACCTTGAGGCTCACGGAGTAATATTCCGCTTTGGAAATGTTTGCAACTATTATAATGATTGCGATACTGAGGATTGGACCTGTACAAAGGCAGAGTGGAAGAAGGAATACGTTGAGCGTATGCAGAGAACTATCCTAAGAGATAGAAATTTCCCCTCGATTATTATGTGGTCAACAGGTAACGAAAGCGGCCACGGCGTCAATCATCACGCTATGGTTGATTTAATTCGCGCCGAAAAGGACGGCAGACTTGTTCACAGTGAGGATGCTTCCCGTCTGGGCTTCCACCAAAATACCGATATTTATTCAGGTATGTATTTCCCGTTTTCAAAAATTGAAGAATGCGTAGAAAATAAGAATTTAAAGCAGCCTGTTTTCCTTTGTGAATATGCACACGCTATGGGTAACGGCCCAGGAGATGTTTATAAGTATAGCGAGTATATGGATAAATATGATAAATTTATCGGCGGATGCGTATGGGAATGGAAGGACCATACGGTTGTTGTTGACGGCGTTCAGAAATACGGCGGAGATTTCGAGGGTGAGCTTACCCACGATGAAACCTTCTGCTGTGACGGTATGGTATTTTCGGACCTTTCTCTAAAAGCAGGCTCTTTGGAGGTTAAAGCCGCTTATCAGCCTATGAAGACCGAGCTTTGCGGCAACGTTTTGAAAATCCGTAACCGCTATAGCTTTACAAGCTTAGATGAATTTGAATTTGTATATAGCATAGAGGTTGATGGGGAAACTAAAAGGTGCGAAAAGCTAAAACTTGATACTGCGCCCCTTGAAAGCTCAGAAGTAACCATTGATAATCTAACCCTTTCGGGTAAATGGGGAGCCTTCCTTAACTGCGCGCTGATTAAAGGCGGCAAGCTTTATGCTCATACTCAGCATGAGCTTCCTATGGAGAGGCAGAGTAAAGAAGCAACCAAGTCTTTTGCAAAATTCACCGAAACGCAAGAAGATATTATCGCTGAGGGAGAGGGCTTTAAGTATGTTTTCTCTAAGCACTATGGCGCATTTACCTCTATAAATGTAGGCGGAAATGAGCAGCTTGCCGATAGACCTAAGCTCACAGCCTTCAGAGCAGCCACCTCCAACGAAAGAAATGTAAAGAAATTCTGGGAATGGAATGTTGCCGCCAACAGTGAAAATTTTAACAGACCTTTTAGCAAGGCTTACGAGTGCAACCTTGAGGGAAGTGTGATAACGGTAAAGGGTTCTGCCGCAGGTGTTTCGAGAGCGCCTTATTTACGTTATACCGCCTCCTACGAAATAAACGGCGAGGGTGTAATTAAGGTGTCCCTCAAAGGTAACGTGGGCGAAAAGGTTTATTGGCTGCAGCGCTTAGGCTTTGAGTTTACATTGCCCAAAGAAAACAAAGCCTTTACCTATTTTGGCTTTGGTCCTTATGAAAGCTATAACGATATGCATAACGGCTCCAGTATGGGACTTTACTCCTCTGATGCGGATAAGGAATATGTTAATTACGTTTATCCTCAGGAGCACGGTAACCATTACGGCGTCCGTATGCTTAAAATCGGCAACCTTTGTTTTGAAAGTGAAAAAATGGAAATAAACGTTTCAAACTTTACTGCTAATGCAATTCATAACGCAAAGCATACCAACGAGCTTAAGGCTGATGGGTTTATCCATCTTCGTGTGGATTATAAGGATGCAGGTATGGGCTCCAATTCCTGCGGTCCTGCTTTGCTTGAGGAATATAGGGTTAATGATAAGGATATTGATTTTGAATTTACTATATCACCTATAAAAGAATAAAAACAAAAACATCCGACTTTTGATTAAAAGTCGGATGTTTTGTTTTTTTATTTAGTTTTCGTATCATTTGTCAGCACGGCAACTACCAAAAATCTTTCGTCAGAATAATAATAACTGTTGGTGCAGGTGCTAAGGGTGATTATTCTGTCCTCAGGGGTGACCTTAACATCTTCCCTTACGTTCTTAACAAGTGTCCTCGGATTAAAGCAATCATCAAGGAATGCATTATATTCCTCAGCATTTGAAAAATCAAAGGCATTTAAAATGTGGCGGTCATCATAAATAAAGGCAGAAAAAATCTTATAGGTGAGAATGTGACCTGGTGTGTAGATATAAACCGTATCGTGCTTTTTGAATTCTTCCGCGTTTCTCAAATCCCAAAGAGGAGTAAACATGGATTTGTCAGCCAGATGGTGACCGTAAAGTATAGTGTTGCGGTCTAAAAAAGAATCGTTATTATACCTTTGCACGTAAATACTACCCGCATTTTTCCACTTGCCGTCAATATCGTGCTTTAAATAAAAGTCCTCTTTTTTATCGATTCCGCTTTGAAGAACGGGATAATCAATATTCATATCCTTAACGGTTATCCAGCCGATAACATCAGGATTTTTCTCTTTGAGAGCGGCAAAATCAATGGGATTTTCGGGAAGCTCTACCTCTACGTCTGCCGAATTCTTAAAGTCGCCCAAGTCTTCATTATCGGGTATAAAGTGAAGAATCAGGAAAACTGCGGAAACAGTAAAGATAATAACAGCAATTATAAGCAGAATCTTATTAAAAATTCTTTTTTTATTCAATATATCACCTAACTATCAGCCGTTATATTTGTGCTTGGCTTTTATTTCGGCAGTACCGCCCATATAGGCTCTTAGCGCCTCAGGAATTTTAACAGAGTAATATTCGCCGTCAAAGGTGAGATTGTTTTCAAGTAAAGCAATAAGCATTCTGGGGGGAGCAACAACTGTGTTGTTAAGGGTGTGAGCAAGATACTTCTTACCATCCTCACCGCGAACACGGATACCAAGTCTTCTTGCCTGAGCATCGCCAAGATTAGAGCAGGAGCAAACCTCAAAATATTTCTGTTGCTTGGGGCTCCACGCCTCAACATCATAGGACTTAACCTTTAAATCGGCAAGGTCACCTGTGCAGCACTCAAGGGTGCGAACGGGTATATCAAGGCTTCTGAATAATTCTACAGAATAGCTCCACATCTTATTAAACCAATCCATACTCTCTTCAGGTCTGCAGATAACTATCATTTCCTGCTTTTCAAACTGATGGATTCTGTAAATACCACGCTCCTCAATACCGTGAGCGCCCTTTTCCTTGCGGAAGCAGGGGGAATAGCTTGTAAGGGTTAAGGGGAGCTTTTCTTCTTCAGTAATAGTATCAATAAACTTACCTATCATAGAGTGCTCAGAGGTACCGATAAGATAAAGGTCCTCGCCCTCTATTTTATACATCATAGCATCCATTTCTTCAAAGCTCATAACACCTGTTACAACGTTGCTTCTAATCATAAAGGGAGGGATGCAATAGGTAAAGCCCTTATTTATCATAAAGTCACGGGCATAGGCTGTAACTGCCGAGTGCATACGGGCAATATCTCCCATAAGATAATAGAAGCCCTCGCCTGCAACTCTGCCGGCTGCCTCTTTATCAATGCCGTCAAAAAGCGCCATAATATCGGTATGGTAGGGGATTTCATAATCGGGATTTGATTTTTCGCCGTACTGCTTAACCTCAACGTTTTCACTGTCATCCTTACCAACAGGTACGCTATCATCAACGATATTAGGAATCTTCATCTGAATTTCTCTTACCTTGATTTCAAGCTCGGCTTCTTTTTCTTCTAAGGCTTTAAGCTCCTCAGCCTGAGTAACAACCAGCTTTTTAAGTTCCTCTGCCTCTTCACGCTGACCTTTAGCCATAAGACCGCCGATTTGCTTACTTATTTTATTTCTGTTGGCGCGAAGGTCGTTAGCGCGGGTATTAGCATCGCACTTTTCTTTATAAAGGGCAATAACCTCATCAACTAAAGGTAATTTACTATCCTTGAATTTTCTTTTGATGTTTTCCTTGACTAATTCAGGATTTTCACAGATAAATCTGATATCGAGCATTTTAAAGCCTCCAATAATTTATGCTTTCTAAAGGTAAAGTATACCATAAGGTTAAATTTCTGTCAAATGTATTATTATAAATATACAGTAAATAATATATTCGGTGATAATATGAAGGATAAAAATAAAAAACAAACTATAAAAACCCCATCAGTTGAGCCTTGCACAGATGCCCCCGAAAACACCTTTACCCTTGTTAATAAGTACGGCACCTATGAGATTCAGCCCACAGCCGATACCGATAATCAGTACCCCGCCATAGCTCAGGGGTACAATAAAAAGCAACAGAAGTTTGAGGGCGACAGACCCGAAGCGGAGGATGACGCAAGGTGAAACCTTGCGAGTGAAGAGCGAAGAGCGAAAAGTGAAAAGTTGCGGTGTGCTTCGCACGGATATAAATTGTAGGGGAGGGCGTTCTCGACTGCCCGCAAAAACTTATGAAGACAGTGAAGACAGGGGACGGTTCTCTGTCTTGACATATGAAGACAGGGGATGAAGACAGGGGACGGTTCTCTGTCTTGACAAAATGAAATCAAAATGATATAATTATTTTGGTGATGAGATATGCCAAGACGGGCAAGAAAAAAGAGTTCGACGGGAATCTACCATATAATGTTGCGCGGTGTGAACCAGCAACAGATATTTGAAGATCAAGAAGACTGCGACAAATTTTTGCAGGTGCTAAAGGACTGTAAGGCAATAAGCGAGTTTAAAATATTTGCTTATTGCCTTATGGGAAATCATATACATATTTTGTTGCAAGAAACAAAAGAACCGCTTGAGCTGCTGATGAAAAGAATCGCAACGCGATTTGTATATTGGTACAATATAAAGTATCAAAGAGTGGGGCATTTATTTCAAGATAGGTTTAAAAGCGAGCCAATAGAAAATGACGCTTACTTTCTAACTGTTTTAAGATATATACACCAAAATCCTATAAAAACAGGAATTTGCAAAACGGTTGAAGCTTATAAAAACAGCAGTTACAACGAATTTTTCAAAAACTCTGATTTGATAGACAGGGACTTTGTTTTTGATATTATTTCAAAGGATGAGTTTGCTAAATTCAACAGTGAAAATGCCTTAGACAGTTGTTTGGATGTTGAGGATAAGCCAAAAACAAAAGCCACTGACGAGCAAGCTAAAAAGATAATTGAAAAGATTTCAAAATGCAAAAATGTAACAGAGTTTCAAAGGTTAGCAAATAATTTAAAAGAAAAATATATAAAGAAATTTCACGAAAAAGGAATTTCTATTAGACAAATCGCGCGCCTTTGCGGTGTGTCAAAAGGGATGGTTGAAAAATGGTTGGGGTAATCGCAAAGACAGAGAACCGTCCCCTGTCTTATGAGATTCAGCCCACAGCCGATACCGATAATCAGTACCCCGCCATAGCTCAGGGGTACAATAAAAAGCAACAGAAGTTTGAGGGCGACAGACCAGAAGCGGAGGATGACGCAAGGTGAAACCTTGCGAGTGAAGAGCGAAGAGTGAAAAGTGAAAAGTTGCGGTGTGCTTCGCACGGATATAAATTGTAGGGGAGGGGCTCTGTCTCCTCCCGTTCTCTTACCGTCTGTCACGGTTATACCGCGCCACGCGAAAAACAACCCGATTAGGTAGCACCTAATCGGGTTGTTTAATAGCAATATTAAATATATTATACTATAGGCTTGAACATTTTTCAAGGTGTGGAAGATAAATACTATATTTTAAACATAAAAAGCTACCTAATTTCAATTAAAATGTTAATAGCAACTTTTTTCGTTTTTTGGTACAATAAAAAGGAACACAGGGTACGGTTCTCCATGTTATAAGTTTAGAGTTATGAATAAGGCTTCGCCTTATGTTATGATACGGGAGACAGGGGACGGTTCTCTGTCTTGTACAGGGGACGGTTCTCTGTCTTGTAGATACCGAACAGATAATGTTGACCCTAGAGAATTTTTTAAGAGGTGAAATATGAAAAAGATATTTATAGCGTTTTTAGTTATATGTTTGATATTTATTTTGACTTCTTGCGAAAAGGTACCGAAACCTGATTTGTCAAATAATGCCGATGCAAGTGAGATTATTACGGATAAAGGTAATGAAAGCAAAAATGAGGTTATTATCCAAGACAATAAAAAAACCGAAAGCAACACTGGAAAAACTCCTTACGGGGAATCATATATGCTTTCGGATATGTTAATGTTTAAAATAACTAAAAACTATCATTTAACTTGTTCTTTAGAATTTGATGAAGGAGAATCAGTTCCTTTCGACGATGTGTTTTACTATTACACCTATGCCGCCTGCTATACCTCTGATGAGAAATCTATTGAGCCTGAGTTAGTAAAATACTATGACCCTAAAACGATGAATTTTTCTATTCCTCATAAAATAGTTGATGATTATTTAGAAAATATTTTCAACACTAAAGCTGACCCGGAATCCATTGAATATTATAATAAGGACACAGGTACATATGATTTTGATAGGCATTTTGGCGAATGCTATTATGATTTTAAGGTGATACGCAAAAGGACAATAAAAGATAGTAAGTATGAGTTTACTGTGCTTTTAACCAACAATGTTGGTACCGGCGAAACTATAACAAAAACTTTCGTCGTTGAATTAAACGCTGATTCCTATAGAATCCTTGCACACAAAAGCAATTAACACAGGGGACAGTTCTCTATGTTATAAGTTTAGAGTTATGAACAAGGCTTCGCCTTATGTTATGATATTCGCATTGCGAATAGTTTAGGTGTGCTTCGCACATAAATAAAAACGGCTCCCTCTGACGAGGGAGCTGGATTTTTGCGTAGCAAAAAGACTGAGGGAGAGAATTTGTTCTATATCTTTTCTCCGAAGAACTCTTTATACCATACAAGGAAGGTGTAAACAGTCCAAATTTTGCGGCTTAAATCTTCTTTACCAGCTTTGTGGCGGTCAAGCATTTTTACCAAAGCCTTGGTATCAAAATATTTATCCGCAACCGCTGTGGTAAATGCAGCCTTAACAGTATTATAATACTCATCCTCTTTAAGCCATACGCGGATAGGAACGGGGAAGCCTAATTTATCCTTATCGGCAGTTCGCTTAGGAAGCGTCTTCTCTGCCGCTTTTCTGAGGGCGAGCTTAGTGGTAATGGTATTCACTCTGCATTTAAGAGGAATGGTTTGGGCAAGCTCCAAAACCTTTTTATCAAGGAAAGGTACCCGAAGCTCCAAAGAGTTAGCCATACTTGTTTTATCGGCTTTTAAGAGAATATCACCCATAAGCCACATATGGATATCAAGATACTGCATACGGGTTATATCATCCTTATCTGCAACCTCTTTATAGAATTTATCACAAAGCACCCAAGGCTCGCAAGCGCCCTTTGCTATCTCGCTTTTAAGGATTTTGTTACGCTCCTTAAAGGAGAATATATTTGCGTTGCCTATAAAGCGCTCTTCCACCGTTTTGCCTCTTCTTATAAGGTAATTTATGCCGTGAATTTTAGGAAGATATGAGCATATTTTGCTTATAACTCTTCTAAGGGCAAAGGGAAGACGGTCATAAGCGGTGAGAGTTATGGGCTCTTGGTAAATACGGTAGCCGCCGAAAAATTCATCGGCGCCCTCGCCCGACATAACAACCTTAACATGCTCGCTTGCAAGCTTACTTACAAAGTAAAGAGCAATAGCGGCAGGGTCTGCCAAGGGCTCGTCCATATGATACTGAATAGTGGCGAAGCTACCCCAATATTCTTCGGGAGTTATAACCTTAGAGATATTTTCGACCTCAATGGTTTTTGCAAAATCCTTAGCAAAGCTTATTTCGTTATAGCGGTCCCCATCAGGACTTTCAAAGCCTACGGTAAAGGTTTTATCTACATCGGCAGCCTCGGCAATATAGCTTGAATCAATACCGCTTGAAAGGAAGGAGCCTACCTCAACATCGGCAATTTTATGAGCCTTTACAGATTCCCTTACAGCCGCATCGGTAAGGTCGGCAAAATATTCAAGAGCGCCACTACTTTCGCAAAATTCAGGGCGGAAGTATCTTATTTTATTAAACTTGCCATCTTTATAGGTAAAATAATGGGCGGGGGGAAGCTTAAATACGTTTTTAAAGAAGGTCTCCTCTGTTGGTGAATACTGGAAGGAAAGATAGTGACCAAGCGCCTCTTCGTTCATTTCCTTTTTAAAATCGGGGTGGTCAAGGAAGGACTTTATTTCGGAGCCGAAAATAAAGCTATCATTCATAAAGGTATAATAAAAGGGCTTTATGCCAAACATATCACGGGCGCCGAAAATAGAATTATCCTTACGGTTAAAGATAACAAAGGCAAACATACCCCGAAGCCTTTTTACAAGCTCCTCGCCCCACTCTTCAAAGCCGTGAAGTAAAACCTCACTGTCAGAATTATTGGCAAAGGTATGACCTGCATCAATAAGCTCTTTTCTTAAATCCTTAAAGTTATAAATCTCACCATTAAAGGTAAGCACTAAGGATTTATCCTCGTTAAACATGGGCTGGTCGCCTTCGGCAAGGTCGATAATACTAAGTCTTCTGAATCCAAGCGCTATATTCTCATCAATGAATTTTCCCGCAGAATCGGGTCCTCTGTGAACGATGCGGTTCATCATAATTTCAAGTATGGAACCATCATCCTTTATACTGTTTGTAAAGCCTACAAATCCACACATAAATAAGAAATACTCCTTCGAGTTTTGATTATACTAAAATAGTATAACATATTTTTTTGGAAAAATAAAGTAATATGTTCATAATTTATTCCTTTACTTATTAAATTACCTTTGATATAATTAAATGGATAATAAAAAAGTTTTGCGAGGTCAGATAGATGGGTATTATAAAAGCCTTATTCGGAAGCTACAGCGAAAAGGAATTAAAGCGTATAAAGCCGTTACAGGAAAAGGTTTTATCCTTTGATGAGGAATATAGAAAGTTAACTGATGAACAGTTAAAAGAAAAAACCAAAGAGTTTAAAGAAAGAATTGCCGAGGGTGAGAGTCTTGAAAGCATCTTACCTGAAGCCTTTGCCGTATGCCGTGAGGCTGCTGACAGAGTTCTTGGTATGCGCCATTTCCCCGTTCAGATTTTAGGCGGAATCGTGCTTCATCAGGGAAGAATAAGCGAGATGAAAACGGGTGAAGGTAAAACCTTGGTTGCAACCTTACCTGCTTATCTTAACGCTCTTTCGGGCAAGGGTGTTCACATTGTTACGGTAAATGATTATCTTGCCAAGCGTGACTCTGAGTGGATGGGTAAATTATATAGATTTTTAGGTCTTACGGTGGGACTTATTATTCACGGTATGGACCAAAAGGATAAAAAGGCGGCTTATGAAGCCGATATAACCTATTGCACCAACAATGAGTTAGGCTTTGATTATCTTCGTGATAATATGGTTATTTATAAAGAAAACAAGGTGCAAAGAGGCCATAATTTTGCAATCGTGGATGAGGTGGACTCCATCCTTATTGATGAAGCCCGTACCCCCCTTATTATTTCAGGTCAGGGTGAAAAATCTACCGACCTTTATGCTCAGGCTAATTCCTTTGCCCGTTCTCTTAAGGTTGTTAAGGTTAAAGAGATAAACGATAAGCTTGCCGATGAGGAGCAGGATTTTGAAGGGGATTATGTGGTTGATGAAAAGGCAAGAACTGCCACCCTTACCCCCTCGGGCGTTCAAAAGGCAGAGCAGTATTTTAAAATTGAAAATCTTAACGATAGCGAAAATATAGGAATAGCCCACCATATAAATCAGGCTATTCGCGCTCACGGTATTATGAAGCGTGATGTTGATTATGTGGTTAAGGACGGAGAGGTTATAATCGTTGATGAGTTTACGGGCCGTCTTATGTTTGGCAGACGCTATAATGAAGGTCTTCATCAGGCAATTGAAGCCAAGGAGGGCGTAAAGGTTGCAAGTGAATCAAAAACCCTTGCTACCATTACCTTCCAGAACTTCTTCCGCCTTTATAATAAGCTTTCGGGAATGACGGGTACCGCCATGACCGAGGAAGCAGAATTCCAGCAGATTTACCGTCTTGACGTGGTGGAAATTCCCACAAACAAGCCCCTTGCAAGAATTGATGAAAATGATGCGGTTTATAAAACCGAGCTTGCAAAATATATGGCGGTTATTGATAGAATAGCCGAGTGCAATAAAAAAGGTCAGCCCGTGCTTGTGGGCACCGTTACCATTGAGAAATCTGAGCTTTTATCCTCACTTCTTAAAAAGAGGGGCATTAAGCATAACGTTCTTAATGCTAAGCATCACGAAAAAGAGGCGGAGATTATCGCTCAGGCAGGTAAGCTTGGAGCCGTTACTATTGCTACTAATATGGCAGGTCGAGGCACCGATATTATGCTTGGCGGTAATGCAGAATATCTTGCAAAGGCGGCGCTCAGGCACGATGGGCTTAGCGAAGAAATGATAGTTGAGGCAACAGGCTTTGCCGAAACCGAGGATAAGGATATCATTGAAGCAAGAGCCAAGTTTAAAGAATATTATGATAAATTTAAAGCAGAAATTGCCCCTGAAGCAGAGGCTGTAAGAGAGGCGGGCGGACTTTGCATTATAGGTACCGAGCGCCACGATTCAAGAAGAATTGATAATCAGCTTCGTGGCCGTGCGGGACGTCAGGGTGATGCGGGTAATACTAAATTTTATATCTCCCTTGAGGATGACCTTATGCGCCTTTACGGCGGAGAACGCATTTCGGCTTTAATGGGCACCTTGAATGTGGAAGAGAATATTCCCCTTGAGAGCGGTATGCTTTCTAAGACGATTGAAAGTGCGCAACGCAAGAAAGAGGGAATGAATTTTGCGGCGCGAAAGAACGTTTTGCAGTATGACGATGTAATGAATAAACAGCGTGAGCTTATATATGCTCAGCGTAATAAGGTGCTTGACGGCGAGGACCTTAAGGAAAGCGTCTTTAAGATGATTGATGACACTATTGAGTCATACACTCAGATTTATTTAAGCGACCATACAGTTCACGATGAATGGGATGTCAAGGGACTTCGTGAGCATTTCCTTGGCTGGATAACCGAAAAGGAAGACCTTCAGTTTACCACCGAAGAGCTTGGTGAAACCTCAAGAGAAGAGGTTGCCCAATTCTTAAAGGAAAAGGCACACGCTAAATATGAGGCAAGAGAAAAAGAGTTTGGAAGTCAGGTTATGCGTGAAATTGAACGTGTAATGCTGCTTAGAAGTGTTGATACCAATTGGATGGACCATATTGATAATATGGATAGGCTCCGTCAAGGTATCGGTCTTAGAGCCTATGGTCAGCACGACCCCGTAGTTGAATATAGAAACGAAAGCTATGATATGTTTGCGGCTATGACCGATGCTATAAGAGAGCAGACCTCTAAGCTTACCTTAACAGTTATGGTTAAGAGAGATGAAGAGGTTAAAAGAGAAAAGGTTGCTAAGGAAACCAATACGGGCGCTCCTCTTACCGTAAGAGGCAAAGGAGCCGTTAGCAAAAATGCTTTATGTCCCTGCGGCAGCGGTAAAAAATATAAGCGCTGTTGCGGTAAGGATATAGAAGATTAAAGTTTAAATTGCCCTAAAATAAAAAATAAAAGGGGATAAAGGAATGAAAATTATTATGGAAATTCTTAAACATTTTGAAATGGAAGGCGAGATTAAGGAATGCTCTCGCTACGGTAACGGCCATATAAACGATACCTTTTTAGTTGTTACCAGTCTTTTGGATGGATCTAATAAGAGGTATATTTTACAGAGCGTAAATATCAACGTTTTCAAAAAGCCCTTGCAGGTAATTGAAAATATTCAAAGAGTAACTGAGTTTTTAAGAGAAAAGGGTGTGGATGAGCGTAGCACTATGCACCTTGTTCCAAGCGTTGATGGAAATTCTTGTCATATTTTAGGTGGAAAATGCTGGCGCGTTTATGATTTTATCGAAGATTCTATTTGCCTCGATTTGCCTGAAACCACAGAGGATTTCTATCAGGCGGCGGTAGCCTTTGGCGAATTTCAGAAAAACCTTGCGGATTTCCCTGCCGAAGAGCTTTATGAGTCAATCCCCGATTTTCACAACACTCCAAAGCGATACAGAGATTTCATAGAAGCAGTAGAAAACGATGTTTGCGGCAGAGCCAAAAACGTTCAGGAGGAAATTGAGTTTGTTAAGGCAAGAAAGGATTTCTGCTCTGTTTTATACGATGCAAAGGATAGAGGGGAAATTCCTTTCAGAGTTACCCATAACGATACAAAAATGAACAACGTTATGCTTGACGGTAAAACGAGAAAGGCGCTTTGCGTTATCGACCTTGATACCATAATGCCCGGTTTCTCTGTAACCGACTTTGGCGATGCAATTCGTTTCGGCGCTTCCACTGCAAGTGAGGATGAAAAGGATTTAAGCAAGGTAAGTATGGATATAAAGATGTTTGATATCTATACAAAGGGCTTCTTAGAGGGATGCGGTGGCGGACTTTTGGATTCTGAGATTATGCTTCTTCCCGAGGGCGCTAAAATGATGACTCTTGAGTGCGGTATGAGATTCTTAACCGATTATTTAAATGGAGATACATATTTTAAGGTTCATTATCCTGAGCACAATCTTGACAGATGCCATACACAGTTTAAATTAGTAGCCGATATGGAAGATAAATGGGAAGTAATGAAGAGTATTGTTAAAGGCTATTGCAAAAAATAATTCATAATAAAAAAAGGAAACGGCTCGTGAAAACACGAGCCGTTTTTATATATTGTTTGCTTGTATTATTTAAAATGTATAATTTTGTTGCAAATCAATAATTTCCCTTATGGATTTCGAAATAACTCTGAGGATGGTTGCAAACAGGGCAAACCTCTGGAGCAGCAGTGCCTACCACGATATGTCCGCAGTTTCTGCATTCCCAAACTTGAACATCGCATTTTTCGAAAACAGTTTTTGTTTCAACATTGTGAAGAAGCGCGCGATATCTCTCCTCGTGAGTCTTTTCAATGGCGGCTACGCCTCTGAACTGCTCTGCGAGTTCGTGGAAGCCTTCTTCATCTGCTTCTTTTGCCATACGGCTGTACATATCTGTCCATTCATAGTTTTCGCCCTCGGCGGCAGATGCTAAGTTTTCGGCGGTATTTCCAAGCTCTCCTAAAGCTTTAAACCAAAGCTTAGCGTGTTCCTTTTCATTTTCAGCAGTCTTTAAGAAAAGCTCTGCTATCTGTTCAAAGCCTTGCTTTTTTGCAACCGATGCAAAATAAGTATACTTATTTCTTGCCTGAGATTCACCTGCGAAGGCTTCAAGTAGATTTTTTTCGGTTTTTGAACCTGCAAATTTGTTCTGTGCCATATTAAATCACCTCATAATTTTTATATGGTAAATTCTACCTAAATAATTATAACATACTTTTATGAGAAAATAAAGAGAAAACTCGAAAAAGCGAATAAAACTATATGGCTTCGTAGAATCCAAACAAAAACCCCTTCACGTTTTGATATTCGTGAAGGGGAATTAAACTTCAATCATATTTACTTTTATCTATCTTACGGACTACTCCGTCAGGAAAAGCTTGGTTTCTTTTTAATTGTACATTGGTACCACCCGAACTTAAAATTTGATTTGGAATTTAAACATTAACAAAATCATAGTTTATCACCAACATCTATATTAAACTCTTTTCGAGTATTTAAAGGAACGCGCTTTTCTTGGCAAATTACTTAGCCCATTGGACTCACCTTTACTAAATTATTTTTTGTCGAGTTAAAAATTAACTGTATTTTGGAATCAATCCTTAAAATAAAATCTTTGAGTTAAAAGCTAACTAAACCTTTGGACTCACCTCTTTCTCTTTTCTTCGTCTTTATTATAATACATTATGCACCATTTGTCAAGAAAAAAGTTGATAAATTTTGTTAAAAATATTCAATAGTGCAATTATATACAACATATGGTATAATTATATTGTTATGAATTAAATTTTATCGAAAGAAGATGTTTTTATGGCTATGGGAATGCCGCCCCCACCGGGTATGAGGGGAATGGGAAGACCGCCGGGTCCCCGAAGTTTTTTAACCGATGAGGAAAAGAAAAATAAGCCTAAGATAACAAAAAAGCTTTTAGGCAGAATACTTAAATATTTAAAGCCGTACAGACTGCAGTTTTTATTAGTGGTTTTAGCCCTTGCGGTTTCGGCTGTTCTCGGACTTATGCCCTCTATTGTTACGGGCAGAATAGTGGATGAAATTATATCGGCGCCCGAGAGCATAAAAAGACTTGTTATTTTGCTTATAACTGCATTTTTGGTTTTGGGGCTTTCTCAGATAATAAGTGTTTTGGAGCAATATATAAATTCATGGATATCTCAGATGATAATAAGAGATATGCGAAATCAGATGTATGACCATTTGCAGCATATGTCCCATTCTTTCTTTACCGATGAAAAGCAGGGTGATATAATAACACGTATGAATGGTGACATAAATTCCGTAAGCGCCGTTATATCGGGCACCCTCACGAGCATTGTAAGCAATATTTTAGTTATTGCAAGCTCGGTATTTTATATGTTCTATACCGATTGGCGTCTTGCTATCGTGGGGCTTGTAATAATACCCCTTCTTATAATCCCCACAAGAGTGGTGGGAAGAAAACGTTGGGAGCTGATGGCACGGGCTTCGGAAAAGCACGATATAATGAATCAGCATATAGATGAAACTCTATCTGTCAGCGGTTCAATGCTCGTAAAGCTTTTTACCAAAGAAAAATATGAATATAATAAGTTCTCAAGGATAAATAATGAGGTGACGGACATTACCGTAAAAGAGCATAGGGCGGGAAGCTGGTTCCATGTATTTTTGGGTATGTTCATTCAGATAGCTCCGCTGCTCATCTATTTTGCAGGGGCGTTTCTTATGATTTACGGCGGTGTTACCACTCTTACTGTGGGCGGAATATCCGTAATCGTTGCCCTGGTAAACCGACTCTATCAGCCTGTGAGAATGCTTCTTAACGTTCAGGTGGATTTTGTCCGTTCGTTAGCCCTTTTTTCAAGAATATTCGAGTATTTTGATAAAAAGCAAGATATCGTTAACCCTGAAAATCCCCTAAAACCAAGCCTTGATAACTGCCATATCGAATTTAATGATGTTCACTTTTCTTATAAGGAGAGTCTTCCTATATTAAAGGGAGTAAGCTTTAAGGTGCCGTCGGGTAGTATGTACGCAATAGTGGGTGCTTCGGGCGCGGGTAAATCCACCATAATAAATATGATACCCCGCCTTTATGACGTGCTTTCGGGCAGTGTTAAAATTTCAGGCTGTGATGTTAGAAGCTTTGACCTTGAATATCTCAGAAGGAATATAGGCACAGTAACTCAGGATACCTATCTTTTTAACGGTACCATAATGGATAATCTTCTTTACGCCAAGGATAATGCTACAAAAGAGGAGATAGAAGAGGCTTGTAAAATCGCCAATATCCACGATTTTATTATGTCCTTACCCAAGGGCTATGATACGGTGGTTGGAAATCGGGGACTTAAGCTTTCGGGCGGAGAAAAGCAGAGAGTTTCTATTGCGCGAGTGGTACTTAAAAACCCAAAAATACTTATTCTTGATGAAGCAACCTCTTCCCTTGACTCAATATCCGAAAGCCTTATTCAGTCGGCGCTTGAAAAGGTGATGAAGGGCAGAACAAGCCTTGTTATTGCTCATAGGCTTACAACGGTACTTTCTGCTGACTGCATAATGGTGCTTGAAAACGGCAAAATAACTCATAGCGGAAGACACGAAGAGCTGTTAGAGTCAAGCAAAACCTATAAGCTTCTTTACGAAACTCAATTTAGAAGAATTTTGGATAATTTATCCGTTGACTAAACTTGTATTATATATTAAAATATAGATAGGTTTAATATTCACTTTAAGGAGAAACAAAAAATGAGCGAAGAAATCAAAAACAATGAATATAATCCTGATTTAATCACCCTTGCTGATGATGACGGTAAGGAGTATAACTTTGAGGTGCTTGATGCTATTGAAACCGATACCGCAAGATACTTAGCCTTACTTCCCACTTATGATGACCCTCAGAAGATGCTTGAGGATTCAGGTGAGCTTGTAATTGTTAAGGTAGGCGAGGAAGACGGCGAAGAGTATTACTACGAAATTGAAGATGATGAAGAGTATGAAATGATTGCCGATGCCTTTGTTGAGCGCCTTGAGGACTTTTTCGAGATAGACGAAAAATAAGAAGCTTTAAAAATTTCCTGCCCTGTTCGCGAATCGAAGCTTTTATAACCCTACAACCATTTTTATAGGAATCTAAGCTCAGACGGTGGGCTTGCAGACCTCCCGCGGCTGTGCCGAGTTCGGAAGAAGGGAGCGCGAAGCCGTCTGGCAGATATCCACCTGAATATAAGTTCAGGTTATTTTAAAGCCGTTACGGCAGGGCGGGAGTCTAATACTAAACCATAAGGAGTCGTTATGTCAGACTTTTATAGTTCCAAGGATTACGGTGAATATTTCGCCGCCCTTGAAAATAAGCTTACAACTGAAAAAAAGCCTGAAGAAGCGGCTCAGGAAGAACCGCCCCGTGAAAAACCTCAGGCGGTTACTGTGCGTTCTGTAAACAGGGTTAAAAGGAAGAAAAGCAGAAAGCAAGAGGTAAGGAATTTTAAAATTGCTTTCACCTCGGTTGTTTTAGCCCTTATTTTAGGTATAACCTTTGTTATAAAGGCGATTGTTGACCACTCAAGACCCGATTCGGTTAATAATTTTGAATATACGGTGGTGGATAACAGCGATAAGTATCCTCTTTTCGCTGAGTATACCTCTAAAACTCAGGTGCCTGATGATAGCTACGGCTATAAGGATATATACATTGCCAATATGAAAACCAATAAGGTTGTGGCGGCAAAAAATCCTCAAGCCAAGGCATATCCTGCTTCTACTACAAAAATTATGACTGCCCTTGTGGCAATAGAGAATCTTGATAATTTAGAAGATACCTTTACAATGACCTTTGAAATAACCGACCCTATGTTTAAGGCGCAGGCAACGGTAGCGGGCTTCTTATCAAGCGAGGTCATAACAATGGAGGATCTGCTTTACGGCTGCATTCTTCCCTCAGGTGGCGATGCGGCGCTTGCCCTTGCCACGCATATTTCGGGGAGCGAAGAAGAGTTTGTAAAGCTAATGAACAAAAAGGCAGATAAGCTTGGTCTTCTTAATACTAATTTTACTAACTGCACAGGTCTTTTTGATAAAAATCACTATAGCACTGCTGAGGATATGGCGGTAATTCTAAGAGCGGCTTTAGAAAACGAGCTTTGCAAAAAAATTCTTTGCACCAACAGATATACCTCTTCTAAAACCGAACAGCATCCCGATGGTATTGAAATGCAGAACACAATATTCCAGTATATGTATGGCAGTGAGCCTGACGGCGCCACCGTTTTGGCGGGTAAAACAGGCTTTGTAAATGAATCGGGCTATTGCTTCGCAAGCTACGGCAAGTCAGATAAGGGTACAGAATATGTGGTGGTTACCTTTGGCGGAACGGGAAAATGGCCATCGGTTAACGCTCTTATCAAGCTATATAGCGATTTTGCAAAATAATTCAAAAATTTTTAAAAAAAGTGTTGACAAAGCAATTTGCTTATGTTATAATCTCATCGTTGTCCGTTAAGGGCAACGAGAAAAAGTTGGTGTTGATTGCGGTGAGGGTCCACCCGTTCCCATTCCGAACACGGAAGTTAAGCTCACTTGCGCTGAAAATACTTGGCGGGCAGCTGCCTGGGAAGATAAGTAGATGCCAACACTAAAAAAACGCTTGAGGTAACTCAAGCGTTTTTTATATTCAGTTAAAATTAACGGGAGAGATTAGGCATCTCTCCCGTTTTTATTTTATTTGATTGCTTCATAAACAGTATCGCGGAGCAAGAGGTGAATTTTAGTAGGCAGTGCAGGCCAGTTGTGGATGTGTTCCGAATAAAAAACAGATAGCTTTTTATCGGGGTCTATAAGAATATAACAGCCTGCGGCGCCGTCCCAGCCAAATTCTCCTATACTTCCGTTAAGGGAGTTATCAGTACGGGTGCGAACACCAAGCCCATATGCATATTCCTTACCTGCAGGACATGAAAAGCCTAAAGCGCCATCATATATAATCTGGGGACTTCTCATAAGGTCAATAGTCGCCTTTTCCAAGAGCTTGTAGCCGTTTTCAGCCTTGCCTGAAGCTAAGGCATCGGCAAAGGTGATATAATCCTTTACGGTGGAAATAAGTCCTGCGCCGCCACTGTAATATTTTTTACCGATAACAAAATTATTGATTTTTTCACGAGGCTCAAAGGTCTTTGTTTCAGGGCGGTAAAAATACATATCGGCTAATTCATTATGAGATTTTCCGTATTCAGCAAAATATGTATCCTTCATACCAAGAGGCTCAAAAATGTTCTGGCTTAAATAATCATTGAAGCTTAGTCCTGTAACAATATCAACTATAGCGCCTAAAATATCGTGGCATATGCTGTAATTATACTTGGTACCAGGCTCGAACAAGAGGGGACTTTGGGCGCGCAGAGAAGCATAATCCCTTAGCTCTAATTCGCCGCCTGTTTTTTCAAGATGCTCTTTTACAGCGCCGTTTGCAATAGTATAATTATATCCTGCTGTCATAGTAAGAAGATGACGGATAGTAGGAGTGTTTTCGGGGGGAGCTATATCCTCGCCCTTTCTAACCATAATATTCTTGAATTCAGGAATAAACTTGTAAACGGGGTCATCAATATCTAAAAGTCCTTTTTCATAACACTGCATAACCGCAGTAACGGTTATAGGCTTAGTGCAAGAGTAAAGGAAAACCTTGGTGTTTTCATCATAAGGAGAGCATAGTTCCTTATTTGCAATTCCCATACCCTTTGAGTAAATTGTTTTATTATCCTTGCAAACTGCAACGGCGCAGCCTGGGATACCCTCTTCTTTGCAGTCTTCAAGAAATTTATCTAAGCTTTTGAGATTCATTTAATCACCTCATACTATTCTTATTATGGCGACACCGTAAGAGCTTGTATCGTAAACGGAGGTTGCCTTTACAGCTACAGTATCACCCTTTTTATCACCTGAAGCGGTATAAACACCATTGGAATCAACGGTACCGTTACCACAAATTACCGACCAGGTTACATCCTTGTTATCCGTTCCGTAAACATTAGTAACATTAAGCCTTACTTCGCCTTCGGGCTCAACCTCATTATCTACAGACGCCAACTCAACCTGAACAGCTTCGGAAAGGGTGGTATAGACTATAAGACTGTGCTTACGGGGTAATTTATCGTGAAGCTTACCGTCCTTGGTAGTAAGAGAGGCAACCTTTAAGGGAAGGGTTCCGTTGGCATCGCTAACATAATCCTCTCTTTTTTCGGGATAGGTAAACACGAATTTATTAAGGGGCTTATTAACATCGGTTACAAAATCAAGGGTGAGCTCACGCTCCTCTTCAAAATCGCCAACCTCGGTGATAACGGTGAAATCATCACCTTTTTTATAGGAGGAGGCAAGAATATCGTGACAGCTGCAGGTTGTGAACAGGGTTTTACAATGCTTAGGAACATATCTCATAAGAAGACCTGTTTCTACATAGGCAGCCGAAAAAGCAGTAAGGCTTCTTGCGGGATAATCCCAGAATACCTCATTAAGAGAGGAAAGATCGCAGTAAGAGGGGGGAGTAGGGACACGCTGACTGCATAAAAACCATCCAGCCGAGCCTGACATACCTGCATTTGTATGAGCCATTACCTGACAGGCTTCTGAGCCACCAAAGGAAATGTCAGAGATGTTTGTTCCCTCGATTTTCGAATTGGTATATTCGGTAATAAGGATTCCCGGATAAAGCTTACCTATTTGGGTGCATAGCCTTGTAAGATAGCGGTATTTATGCTTGTGCGGATAGATGTGAAGAGAGAGAATATCATAATATTCACTCGCATTATCCCTTACATAATTAAGGTAGTTTGTGACTGACTCTTCATCGGCATAGCCTACAACCTCGGTGCCGATAACCGTTATTTTATCCCTGATGCCTGCCTTCACAAGAGCTTTATGGGTGAACTCCAGCATTTTACACCAATAAAGGCGCTTATCACCAAAAGCCTCATAGTTTCCGCCGTTGGTTTCGTTGAAGAAGGAAAGCAGCTTTACATTATCGTAGCCTCTGCGATAGCATTCCTTAAGTAAAGCGACGGTAGCATTCGCAAAGGCTTCAAGGTCACGGGGAGCGCTTCTGCCGCCGTTTTCGGAAAGCGAATATCCCTTAAAGGCGAACCAATCAATCATTTCCATATTGATTCTGCCGCCCATATTAAGCTGAACCTCGCAGCCTGCTTCCTTAAAGGCTTCCACAAAATCAAAAAACACCTTTAAATCAGGCGTATTAAAATCATAAATTCCCTTTGCCCAATTTTCAGCGCCGCCCTTACCGTCTGATTTATCAAGGAGCCAAAAGGGCATTACCATCATTCGCATAAATGCAGGTTTTAGTTTATTTATTCGCTGATAATTTATTTGAGAAAAAGCGTCATTTACAAAAACGCCCTTTTCGTCAGGCTTATCGGGTAAGGCGCTTACCCAAAGGTTATTGCCTACACCGCGAAAGTCCTCGCACAGAACGGTGTTTTTATCTACGGTAACGTTGTATTTTACTGTTTCTTCATTATTTTCATATCCGTAAATTCCGAAAAGGGAGATAAGAATAAGCATATGCTCGGTATAATAGGGATTATCAGACTCCAAAACCTCCATTCGCACATACTGAGCTTTCCTTTCGGGAAAGTCAAAACGGTATTTACCGTCCATACATTTTTCGGTGAAAGCTTTTACGGGCGCAGCATTTTCGCCTATTACCTCACTTTTGGTATTTCCTATATAGAAATTAACCTTTGTTGGAAGATAATCCTCATTTTCACTGGCATCGAATAAAATCGAGTCAATAACCTTAGCTTCTTCAAGGTCAAAGAAAAAGTTTACCGATTCCTTACCGCTTACACCGTTATAAATATCGGAGACAATGGGGTCGTTTTCATCAAAGGCGCGGTCGAAATGATACATTCTGTCAAGAGTTCTCCAGGACCACTCGTATTTGTTATCGTTAGGATGGACAAAGTGAATATCGCCCGTTTTTTTGTCTTCTAAAAATATTTTGGCAAGATTTCTTTTTCCGCTTAATAGGTTTTTATAGTTATTTTTCATAATGATGACCTCTTTTGTTTGGATGTGCTTTTATTATGTAAAGATGGTAGGATTATCAATGCTGATTTTGTTAAAATCTATTTATCTGTCAAGACCTGAAATGGTAACCTTGCCGTCTTCCTTTTCGATATTAACGGAATATTCAAAACCGTTGTGGCAGTAGCTCCATTTGTTTTCGGTGGTTTCCTTGATAGAATCGGAGCTTGGACCGTTCTTTCCATATTCAAACTCAAACTCATCAAAGCCCTCAAAAACAATACGGTCTTCAAGGAGCGACATTTTAGCAAGTTTGCCCTTGTTGTAGCAGTAAACAACCGTGTTGCCGTCTTCCTTTTTAACCTCTTTAAGCTCTCCCATACCTAAGTGAATTCTGCCTCTGCCGTCATCACCCGTAAATCTTGCGCCGTCAACAACGGGCAGACAGTCATAGGTAGCGGCTGCAGTTTCGCAAGGGTTATCGAGATACTTATCACGATATTTTTCATCAAATAGATGAATATCGGTGATATAGAACTTACCTTCGTGACGGAGAAGGTTTACTCGGTAGTTATTGTTGTTAAACCAAACGGACTGATGGCCAAGACCGTACCAATCGTTAAATGCGGTACGAACGGTGGTGGGGGTAGTGGAATAATCCTTTTTAAACTGTCTTCCCATTTCACCAAAGGTGACTATCTCGTAGCCAAGCTCATCCTTCTTTTCCATAGTATAATCAACCTGGAAGTTAAAGCCGGGAGCGATTCTTTCCCAAACAAAGCCAGCCTCCTGACCGAGCTCAACATAAGCATAGCCCTCGCCGTAATTTTTAAATAGGTTATCCCATTCCCACTGTGTCCAAACAGGGTTGCCGCCAACGGGCGCATAAACAGGCTCCTGAGTAAATACGCCATAGGGAGCACCATCGTGAGCGCCGTGCTCAAAGTCCATATATGCATAAATAGGATCGTTTATATAAATCTTGAAAACGGGAACATCTATTTGATTTTCCTTGCTCTTTGCAGGGCATAGAGCATTATTAAGGCAGGGATAATAACCGCCATAGTAGGGACCTCCCCAAAGGGTATAACCGTCCATACCCCACTGGTCACGGCAGAGAGAAAATAAATCAGGTTTATAGGTATCAGCGATATATTTCATACTCTCAGAGTCAAGAAGCCAGGAGCAAACGCACTTAGGATACTCGCCTACTACCTCATAGAATTTTTTCATATATGTATCGATGATTTTCTTCTTTTCATCCATATTGTAAGCAGGGGAAAAAGCGGGACGCACATGGAAATCCCAGTCCCAACCCTCACGGCCGTGCCACGCAACGCCTGCATCATCAATTAAGCATTTAGGGAACTCAAACCAAGCGCCGATTTCTGAGCCGAATTCAAGCTCATCCTTAATTACTTCCTGAAATTCGCTCTTGCAAAGGGAGTCGTATTGGAAAAGGTATGTACCCTTGATTCCTGCCTCGCGGCATTTCATACGCTGAGCATTAAGGTCGCCTAAGAAATCTCTTGTTGTGCCTGGACGGGGTGTAGCTCTTACGAAACACACCATACTTACAAATTTTTTATCACCCATAATAAAGCCTCCGTTCTCGGAATAATTGCAAACCTTTAAAGGTCACTTTCATTATACTTAAAAGCAAATATTTGTCAATGCAAAAAAGGAAAAAATGAATAAAAAAACAGATGCCGGCAATTTAAAAATCAAATAGCATCATCTTTGTTTACAATTATTAGTTTCTTAAATTCTTAATCGGGATTGAAAACGCTTGGCAAGTGTGATATAATGAACAAGTATATAGATTATAGAAAAAAAGGAATGCGTTAGAAGGGTAGGAGTTAATTATCAAAAGCAAATTATTAAATAAAAATAGTTTATTTTTAAGCAAAGGGCAGATTGCGGGACTGGTATGTTTATTATTCCTTGTAATTCTACAGATTTTAAATGCTTTTTTTACTTTTCGGAGCAGAACATTTGAATACTGGAATAATATAAAAATTTCTAATATTTTTCTGTCAATAGCATCAATTGCGGTGTTTTTTTTAGTTTGCATTTCTATCTACATAATTAAAAAAGAAATAAGCATAGAGAAGCTGTATCTTTTTTCTATTCTTGTGTTAGGAATGGTTTATGCAGTTGTTTTTCTTCCTTTTACCGTGCCGGACGAGCAAGTGCATTTTGCATCTGCATATAAGATATCTAATTATTTTTTGCTAAAATTCAAACAGTTTGGAAGCGAAGAAATAATTATGCGAGCGTCTGATGTGTCTTTTTTTTCAAGGTCTGATATATTGCAAAATGCTAATTATTATCGCACGATACAGCAGCAACTCTCTTTATTTTGTCAGGATAGAACATTATCTACCGTCAACTTTCCTACTGCGGAAGCTAATGCTCCTTTTGGATATATAGCATCTGGTTTTGGAATAGCTATTGCAAGAATTATTAACCTAGGTCCCGTCCCAATGTTTTATTTTGGTCGCCTAACGAATATTTTAGCATATGCGGGCGCTACCTATTATGCAATAAAGAAAATACCGTGTGGTAAAATGGCTATTTTTGCGATTTCAGTTCTACCAATGACACTGCATTTGCTCGGATCGTTTTCATACGATGCCTTAGCGATAGCTTTTGCTATTTTATATATTTCACAAGTTGTATATATGAAAAACAAAGGGACTGTTATAACGCGCAAGGAAATTTTGTTGTGCACCTTATTTGGAGTGGCTTTAGCGCCAACTAAAGTGGTATATGCGCCGATTTTATTGTTTGCATTGATTATACCAAAAGAAAAGTTTGGAAACCACAAGAAATCAGCGTGGATAAATAAGGCTATTATAATTCTTCCGGGTATATTTTTCCTTGTGGCATTGCAGGGGATCGCTTTGGTTAATGTCGCAACACAGGAAGTAGGCGGATCAGAAAAAACCGAGTTGTATACAATAGGATGGGCTCTAAAAAATGTAACTGCCACTATAAAAATATTTATAAGGACTTTATTTGAGAAATCAGAAATGTATCTAACGACGTTGGTTGGTAGTTCGCTAGGATGGTTTCAGATTAATATAACCATTTTCTTTTACCTGCCTTTTTATATGCTGATGTTATATTGCTTTATTAAGAGAGATGTGGAGACAGTCGAATTCAATACCAACGAAAAAATTTGGTCATTGTGTCTTTTTGTGGTTGTTGTATTAGCTGTTATGTCTTCGATGTTTTTTGCTTGGACACCGATGGGTAGCGGTGTAATAGAAGGTGTACAAGGCAGATATTTTTTGCCGGCATTACTCCTGTTATATCCTTTAACCGCAAATAAATTTGTAACTGCAAAGCAAAGCGGCGATAAGTATATAGTGATTTTTGTATTGTTTTGGCATTTATTTGTCGCTGTAGAATATTTTACCAGATCCTTTGTCTAAACTGAGTTTGAATGTTGAGGAGTTTATATGAATTACAAGGAATCAAATCATACCTATGCTATATGCGCTTATAAAGAAAGTCAATTTCTTGAAAAGTGTATAAAATCGGTTTTAGAACAGACGCTAGAGAGCAAAGTTATAATGGCAACCTCTACTCCTAACGATAAAATAAGCGCATTAGCGAAAAAATATAATATTCCCCTATATATAAACGATGGTGTTAAGGGAATAGGCGGCGACTGGAATTTTGCTTATTCTAAGGCGGATACACCGCTTGTAACCATCGCCCATCAGGATGATATATATGAGCCTACCTATACCGAGGAAATGCTTGCTTTTATCAATAAATCCAAGGAACCTATAATTTATTTCAGCGGTTACGGAGAGCTGCGAGACGGGGAAAAGGTTTATAATAACACTCTTTTAAAAGTCAAAAAGCTTATGCTCTCTCCTCTTAATATAAAGGGATTTTGGAGAAGCAAATTTATTCGCAGAAGAATTCTTTCTTTGGGCTGTCCCATTTGCTGTCCTGCTGTAACATTTGTTAAAGAAAGGGTAGGTGAAACCCCCTTTACTAACGATTTTGGCAGTAATATAGACTGGCAGCAGTGGGAAATTCAATCAAGGAAAAAAGGCTCGTTTGTTTATAATAAAAAGCCCCTTATGTGTCATAGAATACATGAAGAATCTACTACGAGTGAAATAATCGGGGATAATCGCCGCTCTAAAGAGGATTATGATATGTTCTGTAAATTCTGGGGCAAGGGCATAGCTAAAATAATTTCGAAAGCATATTCAAAAAGTGAAAAAAGCAATGATCTTTAAAACAAAAAGAACGGTTGAATTCAACCGTTCTTTTTACTAATATTTGCAGTAAATTTTAGCGAAAAACTTCATAAGTTTTAGCTTGTGAAAAATCATAAATACGAAAATTATAAGCCCTATTTGCTTTTGATCGCCCGCAGGACCGAAAGGTCTGATGTAAGGATTCTTTATATAATCAGGTATATTCTTTTCAAGCCAGGAAAAATATTTATTATATTCGTAAATAAATTTATCGACCGTAACATTTTTTCCTGCGTACAAAAGATACCAAACAATATATCTGATAATGAAATATTGATGAACCTTGTCTTCCTTTAATTCCTTGTAATTTATGGCTTCCATAAGCTCCAAGATATCTACATTCTCTGAAAAACCTTTATGGGCGGTATTGGATATGGAGGTAGGATTAAAATAGTAATAATAACCCGTATTATCTACAAAGCCTATTTTAGCGCCGTGTCTGATTATATTAGCGTTAAAATGCACATCCTCGCTTGAGGTGGTGATGGGGAAAAGAATATTGTTATCTGTAATAAAATCTTTTTTGTAAAGCTTTGCAACCGGTCCCGTCACTAAATATTTCGAGAAAGCTTTACCGTTTGGGCAGCGGACGAAATCTATATGCTCACCAGTGATTTTCTTGTAACCTCCCATAACAACATCAAAGCGTCCATCACCCATAATGTTAATGTATGACTCTACATAATCGGAATCAATATAGTCATCACTGTCAATGAACATAAGATACTCACCGTCAGCCCTGTTTATACCGTTGTTGCGCGCTACGGAGGGACCTGAATTTTCTTGATCTAAAAGTATAAAATTTGGATTGCTTTCATAGGCCTTCAGCAACTCAAGAGAGTTATCCTTCGAACCGTCATTGACTGCAATTATCTGAAAATCCTTATAGGTCTGAGCAAGTACAGAGTCTATGCATCTGTTTATGAAAGAGGCTGCATTATATACGGGAATAATTATGCTAACTTTCGGCATTCAAATATCTCCTTATGAATAAATAATGGTAGCAGAATATAAAAATGATAAATTGTAAAATCATAATTCCAAGATAAATCCAAAATACAATGGAAAAATCGGTAAATCTTAAAACCGCTGCCATAAAAATCGCTTCAAATACTAAAACCGAACTGTAAATAACAAGCTGAACCCCTGTTTTTCGGATAACTGTCAACACCGTAGAAAGCATTGCAGAGTAGCAGTTAAACATTCCCGCGATAACTAATAAAAAAATGGCCAGTCTAAAAGAGGTCAAATCTACGCCGTAAAAAATTCTTAATGCCCAAGGTCCTAATATATAGGCGCCTACTGCGCACAAAAGCGAAACAAATGTGATTAAGGCTAATATTTTTTTTACAGAAAAAAGGATTTCATTATATTGCTTCGAATGAAAATTTTCTGATAAAGTATTAAGAAACGGTTGAATTATAAGCTGCCCTAAGAGGATAACCACCGTAGGTATCATTATAAGAATTCCGAAATACCCAAGCTCGGTATCGGAGTAATATAAATCCACTATTATTCTCGGAATATTTGCAATAACCATGGTCAGAAGATTAAATATCATAAAATTAAAAATGTTTTTAAATAGCGCTATGATATTTTTAAAATCAAAAACAAGCTGTAGCTTTTCAAATTGCAATACTTTTCTGTAATCGTATAAGAAATATACCAAGAGCGTTGTTATAAGAAGCGCTATCGAGGAAAGCAAGATATTTCTCGTTATAATGTTTACCGCAAAAAAGACAATAAAACAAAGAACGTTTTTTATGAAATATGAAATTCCTATAAAATCAAGGTGTTCGTTTTTTTGTAAAACAGCATAAAAGGTATCGCTGAAAGCCTCAATGGAGCGAACAAGCATAAATATTAATATAAGAAAAATCTTTATTGCCTCGTATTTCATAATAAAAGCAAACGCAAGGGCAACAACAATAGAAAGAATGCAGGTGAAAATTTTAAGGGTTAAATAATTGCTGTCATTGAATCTGCCTTTATCAGAAACCTCGAAAACTCTTCCGCCTAAGTTTGCAGCTGTATACAGCATAAGGCTAAAGGAAAAACAAAACGAAAAAACACCCGAAACATTGATTCCGTTTATTCGGGTTACAATTACGAGATATATCAGGGAAGAAAACGAGTTAATAACTGTTCCGACCGTGTTCCAAAGGATGTTTTTATAATCTCTTATATTCATAATTTCGCCTTTCCTTAAAAGTCAGTTACATTATATAATAGTTAGCGTTTTTTGTCAAATGATTAAAAGAAACTTGTAAAAAACAGCAATATATGATAAAATTAGAAAAACAGCATTTAGGAGCGAAGGATATGAAAACGCTTATAATTATTCCTGCGTATAACGAGGGAGAAAATATTGAGAAGGTTGTGGACAACCTTACAAGCAATTTTCCACAATATGATTATGTGGTTATAAACGATGGCTCTAAGGATAATACTGAGGATATCTGCAAGGCAAGAGGCTATAATTATATAAGCCATCCTGTAAACTTAGGTCTTGCGGGTGCTTTCAGAACGGGTATGAAATATGCCCTTAAGGAAAACTATGATGCTGCTATACAGTTTGATGGTGACGGTCAGCATAATCCCGAATATATTGCTCCTATGCTTAAAAAGCTTGAGGAGGGAAATAACATCGTTATCGGTTCCCGCTTTGTTACTGATAAAAAGCCCGCATCTTTGCGTATGCTTGGAAATAACCTTATCGAGCTTGCAATTCTTCTTACCACAGGCAAGAAGATAAACGATACCACCTCGGGTATGCGAATCTTTGATAAAAAAATTATAAAGACTTTAGCTTTAAAGGAAGACTTAGGTCCCGAACCCGATACGGTAGCCCTTCTTATGCGCAAGGGCGCAAAGGTTTCTGAAGTACAGGCTTATATGAACGAGCGTACCGCAGGCGAAAGCTATCTCACGCTTTCCCGTTCTATAGTTTATATGGCTCGTATGATGGTATCTATTTTAATTCTTCAGTGGTTCAGAAAGGGGTAAGGATATATGTCTTTAGCATTAAGAATTTTGCTTATTGTTTTTTGCGCAATAGTTATGATATTTGTTTTCAGAAAAATCAGAAAAACAGACTTTGTTATTGAAGACTCATTTTTCTGGATAATCTTTTGCCTTGTATTGCTGATAATCAGTATTTTCCCAAAGCTTTGCTATAGCGTATCATATTTATTAGGATTTGAATCTCCCTCAAACTTTATATTCCTTGTGGTTATATTCTTGCTTTTGGCAAAGGTTTTCTTGCTTACCGTTAAGGTTTCTAAAATGCAGATGAAGCTTAATAACCTGATTCAGAAATACGCAATAGATTCCAATGAAAAGAATAATAAATAACATCAAACCCCGAGATTAAATCTCGGGGTTTAATGTTTATAATTATAATAATCTATCCTCAATAATATCTTTTGAAACCTCGTAGGCCAATTTGTAAAATGCATTACGGGAAGGTATGCTGTATTCAAGGGGCGGCTTTATTTCGAGGTTAAAGGTGCCTTTGTATTCGCTTTCCTTTAAAATTCGAATAAATTCTTTCCAGTTTATGCTTTCGTGATATTTTATGGAATAGGGGATGGAGTGCATATCGGCGGTGGGAATAGTCGTGTGAATATGCAGGGCTTTTATGCGGTTTTTAATCTTTTCAAGGGTTTTGGTAACATTGATTCCTTGAAGCAGAGCGTGGCCTGTATCAAAGCAAATTCCGATGTTTTCGCCCTTGAAATAATCGGTGATATAGAGCAATTCTTCTGCCGTTGAAAATCCAAGACGGCAGAATTTGGCCCCATAAATATTTTCGACCGCAAGGGTGATATCTGTTTTTCGGATAGTGGGCAAAAGTTTTTCAATAAGCAAAATGGTACCTTTTTTTGCAAGGTCATAATCCTCGTTACCGTAAGGGTGCATCACCGCTACGGGAGAACCGATTTGCGCAGAAACCTCTATTTGCCTTTTATATACTGGAAAAATTTCTTTTACGAAACCCTCAAAATCATCCGCTTCTCCTCTGAAATGGGGTGGCCAAAGGTGAGTTTGAGAAATTTTAAGCCCCGAATCTAGCGCTTTCTTGGCAAAATCGAGCATATCTTCGGGCGGCTTTTGGTTATCAAAACTCAAATCCACACCGTAAAACCCGATTTCCTTAAGAGCGGGAAAACATTCACTTTTCAAACAATGAACCGAAATATTCATAATGTATGTTAACCTCCTTATTTCTATTCCAACAACACCGTATTTTTTCTGTTTTTCTGCGGAATAATATTGCTCCATATCGGATGGGTGGGCAATATCAATATCATCTTCCGTATATCCGCACTTTTCAAGTGGCAAAGCATTGTACAATTCTTTAAAATCTGAAAATTTATGTAACTTTACAACCTGCGCCGCTATAATATCTTTGGTTAAGGAACAGTTAAAAACAATGGTATCTTCAACATTAATTCGTTTCCGCTTCTCATCATTTAACCTTAATTCAATTGTTTTACTTCCATCTTTAATCTTTTTAAAAGCAGATGGAACAAGATTCATATAATGAGTCATAGTCCGTTATCCTTTATAAAACAAAACTTACGAAAGAGCCTACAATGTCGGCGTTTGGCATCTTTACCGGGTTAATTGAAAATTTGTTTTTAAACCACAGTCGATGTGATGCTACATTTCCAATTTGTATCGATGCACGAACTTGATAAACTTGTTCCTTTCTTGCAATTTCAATAATTCTCTGTACCATTTCTTATGTTAATCATCATTTGTTGTTTCCTTATCTTTAATAAAACCATTAAAGCCGCATTTATTTTCGTCTTGAAATTTATTGAAGATTATGCAAAAATCTTCCAAACTCATTTCATTAGGGAGCATTATTTCACCATCAATTTTTAGTAATTTCATAGCATTTAACCTCACATAATTCTTCCGAGCCAAATTTCTTTTGTGTCATACGATTTCCAATATATTTCATTCCGCACTTTTCCAAAACTCTGCCGGAAGCAAGATTATTAACATCATGATTAGCAGCAAATTTGTTGAATCCTCTGTCAAACAAATAACTTATAACCGCCCTTACTGCATCGGTCATAATTCCTTTACCCCAATAATCGTGCATTAACACATAACCGATTTCGTATACACCGTTATCATTTTTTCCAACTAAATCAACAGCTCCTATCGGTTCATCGTTGCCTCCGTTAAGAGTGATCGCCCAACAATAATCAGCATTTATACACATATTTAAGTACTGCTTAGTTTCTTCGATACTTTTATGGGGAGACCACTTACAGTATTTTGCAACACGCTCATCGGTGGTCCAATTTTTAAACATCGATACTTCATCACCGATACGAAAAGGTCTAAGCACAAGTCTTTCGGTTTCCAACGTGCTTAGCATATTTAGGACCATTTTGCTATAAATCTCATACATAGCAACCTTGTTTGAATCCCATTTTAATACTTTTCTTGCCTCGTCATATGGAAGCCATTTATACTCGGTATGCTCATTTGAAATTCTCGGCTCTTCGTTACATTCAAAGGCAAAAGAATATTCAGGGATAACTATAGTGCTCTTATTCCAATGTTTTCTTTTTTCTTCCGCAATAACTTCCGCCGGAATACATGCAACAGAGGTTAGTTGTATTACGCTATCAGCTTTAACCCCTGTTTCCTCGAAAATTTCACGCTTAGCGGCTTCTTTTGGAGTTTCTTTGTTTTCGCCACCACCGGCAATAAATTGCCAATAGCTACTATCTGCTCTGCGAAAGATGCAGAACAAAGGTGTACCGTCAACGATACGATATGGGATCGATAATATTTGATATGGTTCGCGCATTTTTCTCACCTTTTATACTTTTATTTCCTTTAACTTTTCCAACAAAGCTATGACCTTAGGTTCTATATCATTAAGTATAGATTTTGCGTCTTCTGCCGCACATTTGATATCATCTACACGACATTCTAAATCATCGGCGGCGTCCTCTAAATCCTCTAACTCATCAGCAGTGTCAGTGGAAGCGTAACCTATAGGACAATGTCTGTAATCCATGTTCGCACCATCGCCTGAGATTTCAAGGGAATTAATGGGAGTTTTGTTGAATGTAATATTTAAACCATCACCTGAAAGTTCTATATTTTCAAGTATTGCCTCCAACTTTTTTATTCTATTCTCAAGCTCTATGATTTTATTTTCCATTTAAATCACCTTTTCTATTTGCGTTTAAAAAGACAAATTATTAATTTTTTAAATAGTTTTTTAATTTTCCTAAAATGTTTAAACGAAGCGAAGAAAGTTGTTATTGCCATAAGAAAGTATAATTGAAGAGCTATAGGTAGAAACGCAGTTTTAACCGCTTTATACAAATTGAACCTGTCATATACATCGCTTAAGGACAAAAATCCTCCAACGAACATAAAGCAAAACAACGACAATGGCATAATTACGGTTAACAAATAATCAAAAGTTTTATTTGCAGTAGAAAAAAATCCCATAGCCACAGAAAAAATTAAAAGTAAGGATGTTATTGTGCAAGGTGTCATGGAAAACAGTTCCGTATTGTCGAGTTCATCGCATATTAGTAGCAATAAAGGAACAGCCACAAATGGTATTACATAATACAGTTTATTTTTCACCTAATCTCATCCCTTCGGCACTTTTTAGAAATAAAATAAGTTGCATAGAACAGTACTGTTATGATAGTAAAAATTACAAAAAAACCGTAGTTGTTAGATATATGTATATTAAAAATTTCAAGCAAATCCATTATTGCAAAGTTGAAATGTTGAACAGCTATCCCAAACGATAAAGTAGTTAATGAAAAAAGCAAGGTGAAAAAAGAAAAATCAAAGCCGCCAAGGATAATCGCTATTGTAGTAACAGCAAAAACGCAAGCGAAATATATTGAAACTATTATCAAAAAATTTTTACTTTTGGCATATACTGATGTAACGAAAAGAAATGATATAATAGTAAGTAAAGAAAACAAAAAACTCAATATCGGATTTGGTGCATATTCAGGATATGGAAAATTACAAGTACAAAAACTTAAAACATAAAAAATAGCAAAAATAACTAATGAAATTTTTTTCTTCATCTAATCTCATCCTTTCGTTTTTGCACAGCCGCTTTGCGAAACTCGGCAGGGGTTGTGGCTGTGATTTGCTTGAAAATACGGTTAAAGTGTTGAACTGTTTTGAATCCAACCATATTTGCAACATCTTTAATGGGCACATCTGTAAATGCAAGTTGTTTTTTTGCAATAGTAATTCTGTACTGCATCAAATATTCTATAGCAGTGCAACCAAGCTCTTCTTTCATTAGCGCGGTAAGAGTAGTATGATTTATTCCTGCATTGGCTGATATATCGGACAAGGTTATACTATCACCATAATGCCCCTCTATATAAAGCACCGCATCACGAAGCTTGGGATTTTTAATTATTGGTGCGTTATCCGATTTTTGATGGGTTAATCCGTAACCTATGAGACCGTACATACGTTCTAATGCTATAATAATCTCCATAAAATATGAACGTCCTCGACAAGACCAATACCAGTCTCTTTGCTCTGTTAATTCTTCTAACATATAATCGGCAGATTGTTCGATTTTCTCTACCTGTGTCTCGGCAATAGGTATTACATACGCTTTTTGGGTAAACGGTTTTAACATAAACATATCGTGGGTGGTAGCAATATCACCATATTTACTGGAACGTAAAAGTTCAAAAGTCATATTGATATTTAAGAATTTAGGGTGGAAGTATACACAGGTGTAGTGCGCTTTTGATTTTGAAACAAGCACGGGATTTTCTGACTCATCAAAGCACAAAAAAGACGGAGCGTTAGCAGTAACTTTCTCACCGCCAACTTTAAATTCCAACTTTCCTTTAGTGAGTATAATGAGTAAAAAACACTTGTCTTTGATATTGATATTATCAAGAGATCCGTCTTTTACACATTCCACAAAAGCAACCTTGCCTTCGTTATACTTTCTGCCAACTGTAATGTGTTTCACCTTTACTACCTCATTATTCTTCATAATACATATATCTATCTCCTTTTTATTTATTTTACCATAATATAAAAACCTCCACAATAATTAAACTTTATCTATTATCAAATTTCTTTTATCTGAAATTAAAATAATTCTTGAGAGATTATGTGATGATATATAAAAACTACCGCAGAAAATCTGCGGTAGTTTTTTATGGGTGGGATTATTTTGTATTATCCACATTTCCTTTTGCGGTGGTGATGGAAGCGATAAGCTTTCCGCGATATACTCGCATATGCTCGCGCGATATATTTTTGCATTTCAAAAATGCGATATAACCTCACTTTGCTCGGTTGCGATATGATATAAATTCCCTTTTTCGTGTCCCGAAGGGGCATATCGCACTGCAAGTATATCGCATCCGCAAGGATATATCGCAAATTCCGTTAGGAATTTATATCGCGTAGAAACAGCGCGGCTGTTTCTACATGGCTTGTCCGAGGAAATAAATCAACGGGAGTATATTCTATTAGTTTATATCCTAAGTCTTCCAAAATTTTTGCATCTCTTGCAAGAGTTGCGGGGTCGCAAGAAACATAGACTATTCTTTCAGGGCTAAAGTCCTTTGCGACTGTTTGAAGTAATGCTTCTTCACAGCCCTTTCTTGGTGGGTCTACCAAAACCACATCGGGTTTAATATTACGCTTTTTTAAATCTATAGCCGCCTTTGCCGCATCACCGCAGATAAATTCGGCGTTTTCTATGCCGTTTTCACGGGCGTTAACTTTAGCATCCCTTATGGCATCGGGGATAATTTCAACGCCTATTATATGCTTTGCCCTTTTAGCCATGGAAAGACCTATGGTACCTGCGCCGCAGTAAAGGTCGAGAATATATTTATTTTCGGGAGCCACGTATTCTGCCGCCTTTTCATAAAGCTTTTCTGCCATAGCTTTGTTTACCTGATAAAAGGATAAGGGGGAAATTCTGAATTTTACTCCGCATAAAATATCCTCAATATACTCCTTGCCGTAAAGGAGTATGTTTTTTTCGCCTAAAATAACGTTGGTATCCTTTTTATTTATATTGAGCATAACACTCTTAAGATTATCCGATTTGGATTTTAAAAGCTCTGTTAACCTATCGCTTTTCGGAATATCATCCCCGTTTATAACGAGAACAGCCATAATTTCCTCCGTTGCAAAGGCTTTTCGCAGATAAAAATGCCTCACGAGTCCCTTTTTATTTTCTTCGTTATATATATTTACGCCCGTTTCCTTAATCCACTCTTTAAGGGCGAGAGCGAGGGAAGAAAATTCTTCAGGCTCTAAAAGGCAATCATCCGAGGGGATTACTCTATGGGAGTGATTTGCATAAAAACCAACAGACCCATCCTCGCTTAAGGGGTATTGGGCCTTGTTTCTGTATCTTTCTGTATTTTGGGCTGAGATTATGGGATTTGGAGCAAGGTCTATTCCGCCGACTCTTTTCATAGCCTCATAGACCTTATTTTCTTTAATTCTGCATTCAGCTTCATAGCTGATATGACGCCATACACATCCGCCGCATTTAGAGAAGAAGGGGCAATCGGGGGCGATTCTATCCTCCGAGGGAGTAAGAAGCCTTTCAACCTTACCAAAGGCAAGATTCTTTTTATCCTTTAATATACGGGCGCTTATTTTATCGCCAATGGCGGTAAAAGGGACGAAAACAGCCTTACCGTCATATCTGCCGATACCTGCGCCCTCTGAGGAAACGGCGGTAATTTCTAAATCTATAATATCGTTTTTATTCATTTGCTTCTTCCATATTTGCTATTACCTCGGGAGCGGCAAGACCGCCTAAGTTACCCTCCTGGAAGAGAGATGTACCTCTGCGGCAATCGTATACTGCGCCTTGGGCAAGGTTAATGCTTACCTGATGGATATTAACAACATCGTTATTTTCCCAATAGGAATTAACAGCCTCGGTACCTGTTTGCCAAAAGATATTTTTGACGGTATCACCCGATACTATTTCGCCTCTTACGGCGGCGCCTAAGGAGTTTTCTACAACATAAATATTAAGGGTTTTATCGCCCGTAGGGGAAGAGACGGTATATGAAAGGTCACCGCTTGGCAGATTGTTTATATCGAAGAAAAGACTATCCCTTATGGCGATAGTTACGTTTACTGCAGTTATAATTAAGGTAAGGGCGTAAACGAATATAAAAAATATTTTTTTCTTCATAATATACCTCTTTTCTAAATATCGGAAGAGTAAAAGGGGATGTTATTCTGATTAACCAAATCTGCGATTTTATTATAGTGAGCCACCGCAAATCTGCAATGCACCATATAGGCTAAGGCAATATAGGGCATAGTGAAGGGCAAGGGTATTATAAACAGTGAAATCAATATCCAAAATGAGAGAGAAAGAACAAGTCCCACAAAATCCCAAGAGGACCTTTTTGATATAACCTTCGACATATGGAGAGCCTCACCCGCATCCATTTCCTCATCTGCCACTAATAAAAACGGAGTCATATAATATCTTACCGCAAGGATGAGGTAAATAACCGTGCTGATTACCGTGAAAACCGAAGTGGTTTCTACAATGCTTCTTATAAAAGCGGGCATTGTTACTCCTAAAAACTCATATATCTGCGGCATACCAAGTATGGTGAGAAGAATGGAGGGGAGATAAACGGCAAGACCTATAAGAAAAAGTCTTAGAATAAGGCTGAATACGGAGCTTATTGCTTTTTTATAAAGCTCTATGCTGCCGAAATAATAAAATACAGAAATAATATTATCGTTTTTATCCCACATAAGATGCCTGAAAAATCTTAAAAGCCCGAGGGCTGTGGGGAAAAGGAGAAAGAAGTAAAGCAGGGATAACAGAATATAAAGCACTGCATTGCCGAATGCCAAACCTATAAGAGAGGCAGTAAGCTGTATGCTTAAAGCGATAAATATACAGATAAGACAAGCGCAGATGCTCTTATAATAATTTCCCTTTAAAATTGCTTTTACTGTGGATTTAACCACAACTGAGGGTGAAGTCATAAAATTACTCCTTATAAAACGGTAAGCTTTGCAAAGCCTGCCATAATTTTTTTAGTGCCGACGCTATCAAAGGCGATCTCAAGCAGGGTATCGTTGCCCATAGGGGTGACCTTAAGTATCATACCCTTACCAAAGGTTTTGTGCTCAATTTGCTGACCTGCGCAGTAGCTTGAAGCAGGCTTAGATTCGGGTTTTTTAACAAAAGAGGAGCCATAGGAGCGTGTGGGCGCGGAACTCGTTTTTTGGGGATTATATCCGTAAGCCACGGTGCGCTTTCTCTGATAAGAAAAATCATCCTCAAAGAAGCTATCGTTAAAGCTTCTTTCTCCGCCAAAGGAAAGGGGGGAGATATCGGCGGTGCACTCGCAATATTCCTCGGGTATTTCCTTTAAAAATCTTGAGGGAATATTGCGATTAGTTGAGCCGTAAAGCATACGGGAGGAGGCGTTGGTTACACAAAGGTGCTTTTTAGCCCTTGTTATTGCAACATAGGCAAGGCGCCTTTCCTCCTCAATTTCTGCTTCTCCTCCGTAAATAGACTGAGAGCCTGGGAAGATGCTTTCCTCCATACCAACGAGGAAAACGTTATCAAACTCAAGTCCCTTGGCTGAATGCACCGTCATCAAAACAACTCGGTTTTCATCGCTTTCAAGGGAATCAATATCGCTTACAAGGGCGATTTCCTCTAAGAAGGCGGAAAGGGAAGGCTCATCATTTTCGTTTTCATATTGCTTTACGGTGGAAACAAATTCTTCTACGTTTGCGATTCTATCCTCTGCTTCGGGGGTGCCTTCTAATTTTAAGGCGTTTATATAGCCTGTTTTTTCAAGCATTTCTTCAACTAAATCGCTAAGAGAAGCTTCTTCGCTTTTTTCTCTAAGGTCGTTTATTATACCGCAAAAGGCTTTAAGCCTTGATGCGCTTCGGTTTATATCGGCAAACTCTTCTGCTCGCTCAAAAACCTCGAAAAGATGCAGTCCTGTGCCTGTGGCTATTTCGGATGCTTTGTTTACAGTGGTATCACCGATACCCCGCTTTGGCTCATTTACAATTCTTCTAAGGCGTAAATCATCGCTTATATTATTTATAACGTTAAGATATGCTAAAACATCTCTTATTTCTTTTCTTTCATAGAATCGCATACCGCCTATAACCTTATAGGCAATACCGCTTCGGGCAAAAACGTTTTCTATGGAAGCCGACTGAGCGTTCATACGGTAAAGCACTGCGTGGGAAGAAAAGCTTTTGCCCTCTCTCACATTTTCCAATATAGCTTCTGCCACAAATTTTGCCTCAGCTCTTTCATCCGAACAGGTGTGAACTCTGATTTTTTCGCCCTCGCCCTTATCGGTCCAAAGAGTTTTGCCCTTTCTGCCTCGGTTATTTTTAATAACCTCGTTGGCGGCATTAAGTATATTACCCGTTGAGCGATAATTCTGCTCAAGGCGGATGGTTTTAGCATTTTCGTTTTCATCCTCAAAATTAAGGATATTTTCTATGGTGGCGCCTCTGAATCTATAAATACTCTGGTCATCATCGCCCACAACACAGAGGTTATGGTGGATACTTGAAAGAAGACTTATGAGCTTATACTGAGCGTGGTTGGTATCCTGATACTCATCCACCATTATATATTTAAAGCGGCTACCCAAATATTCAAGGACATCGGGGTTTTCCTCAAGCAAGGTTACCGTATGGAATATCATATCGTCAAAATCCATAGCGTTGGCGGCGCGAAGACGCTTCTGATACTCTCTGTAAAGTCCCGATATCATTTTTTGTCTTGAATCGGTACCCACTGTTTTTTCAAACTCGGTGGGGTCTATAAGGCTATCCTTTGCAGAGGATATGGCAGATAAAGCGGATTTTGGGGGCATAATTTTTTCATCGATATTATTATCCTTTAAAATCTGCTTCATAAGCCGCTTCTGGTCATCGGTATCATATATGGTAAAATCACTTGAAAATCCGATTCTATCGGCATTTCTTCTTAAAAATTTTCCGCAAACCGAGTGGAAGGTACCTGCCCATATATCATTACCCTTTTCGCCCAATTTTGCAACGATTCTCTCTTTAAGCTCGCCTGCCGCCTTGTTGGTAAAGGTAATGGCAAGTATCTCCCAAGGTCTTGGAGCGTCTACTGAAAACACACCTTCGGGTAAAAGGGAAGTCTTGCCGTCAAGATAATCCTTGGCAGTATTTATATCGTTTTCAGTATAAAAGCCTACAGCATCACTGTTATAAGCGTTGCCGTATTTTATAAGGTTGGCAATTCGGTTAACAAGAACGGTGGTTTTGCCGCTTCCTGCGCCCGCTAAAACAAGTAGCGGTCCGTTTACGGTAGTGACCGCTTCAAACTGACGGTCATTCATATTGCCGAAATCCTTTTCAATTAAGTTTTTCCTAAGGGTTAAAAAGTCCATAAATTATTCGAGTCCTTTAGTAAAGGGTGCTACCTGACGTGAAAGCTCTGCAATATTATCGCAATGAGCTACCATAGTTACGGGCTTGGTAAGGTCAAGGCTGAAAATACCCATAATTGATTTTGCATTGATTATATATTTGCCCGATAAAAGCTCGATGGGGTAATCCTTTGAGTTAGTTATTTCAACGAATTTTTTAACATCTTCAAAATTTGTAAGCATAAGCTGTTTTTCTAACATTTTAAAATTCCCCTTTAAGAAATTAAATCAAACCAAATTTTAAGCTCGTTAAGCCAAGAGTTTACATTGGAAAGCTTTTTGCATTTTTCTATCGTATCAAAACAAGGCGGGTCAAGGGTTAGTTTATCCGCAGTAGAAAGACCGTGAGCGCCAAAGGGATAAATATGCAAATCAAATAAAATCTTGCTTTTAGATAATGCTTCGGCATAGCGAAGGGAGTTTGCTACGGGAACACAGTTATCCTCTGTCGTGTGCCATATAAATGCGGGAGGAGTATCGGCGGTTACTAATTTATCGCAGGAATATTTATCCTCCTCTTCACCCTCAGGGTAGTAGCCTAAAAGGTTTACAAAGGTGCCGCGATTAGCGATGGCGGGGTCTGCCGAAATAACCGCATAACAAAGAACGCTTGAAAAGGGCTTATATGTAGCGCCGTAAAGGGCTTCTATTTCGGGGAGATTATAGGCGTTTGAGTAGTGAGCGGCAAGGTGACCGCCGGCAGAAAAGCCCATAATAGAAATTTTTTCTTTATCGCAGTTCCACTTATCCGCATTTTTATTTATAAGGTCGAAAAGCGCGGCAACCTCAATAAGCTGGGTTGGGTATCTGTGAGGAGCGCAGGAATATCTTAAAACGAAAACGTTAAAGCCCATAGGCAAAAGATTAAGGGCAATAGGCTCCCATTCTCTTTCACTGCATCCGCCGTAGCCACCGCCTGGGCAGATTACCATAACGGGCCTTTTATCATCCTGTCTTTTCATTTCAACCATATTATATGGCAGATAGATATCAACAAAGGGATTTTTATCGTTTTCTGCTAAATGGGGATAGAAGTCCTTTAAATTTATTCTTTCACAAATCATAATATATTCTCCTTAATTTTTATAAAAGATAAAGTCCTGAGTCTAAAAGAACCATTTCGAAGCCTTTAACCTTTATATAATTATAAATCGGTTCTTCGAATTCTTTATAATCGCTTACAGTATATGAGTTCAGGTCGATTTTAACGAGCTTTTTATCTCCGGATGAAGAAACTATAGCCGTATCGCCATCAATGAAAATTCCCGTAGGTGAATTTAAGGGCGAAAGGTTTCCGCCTATTCTCAGCTCCTCACGCATAGTGGCAATGTTAAAGCGTAAAAGCACATTAAATTCCTTAAAGCAGGCCCAGAGAGAATTCTTGTGTATGGCAATAGCCGAGGGCGCTTTACCTTTATATTTAAGCTCACCCGACCATAAAAGCTGCCCCTCATCATCAAGAAGATAGGCGTTACCCTGCGCTGTGCAGGTAAACACCTTTCCGTTTTGCAAAGGCAGAGCAAAGGTGGTTATATGATTATCGGAAAAGGTTACCGCCTGATTATAATTACTGCCAAACTTTGAAAGAAGATAAATGTTTCGCGCAACATCGGTTGCGACTCCGCTCTCAAAGCTTACCATCTTATAGCAAACCACAACATTCTCTTCGGTTTTTGTTCTTGCATAGGCGAAAACAAATCCGTTCGCCATAGGTATAATATCATATACCTCGCCTTTAAAAATAGTTTTCAATTAAATCACTCTCTATATTCTTAAAAGGTTTTTATCTATCATACTCTGAACGGCGCAAAGCACACCTGTTTTTCCGCTGTGGAAATTAAGTCCGCCCTGAAGCCAAGCGGCGTAAGGTGGGCGAAGCGGAGCATCAGCCGAAAGCTCGATTGAGGAGCCTAAGGTAAAGGCGCCTGCCGCCATTATTACCTTATCGGTATAACCCGGCATATCCCAAGGCTCAGGCACAACAAAAGAATCAACGGGAGCGCCCGACTGCATTCCCTGACAAAAGGCAATAAGCTTTTCGCTGTTGCCTAAAATAACGCTTTCTATTATATCGGCTCTCTTTTCATCAAACCTGGGAGTAGCCTCAAAGCCTAAAAGCTCAAAAAGCCTTGCCGAGTAAATAGCCGTCTTAAGCGCTTCGCCAACAACGTGGGGGGCTGAAAAAAGTCCCATATAAAGCTCTCTGTTATGGCCAAGGGTAGCGCCTACCTCTCTGCCAACGCCTGCGCAGGTCATACGGTTAGCGCACATCTCGATATATTTTTTCTTACCTGCAATATATCCGCCTGTGGGGGCAATTCCGCCACCTGGGTTTTTGATAAGGGAGCCTGCAACTATATCAGCGCCTACCTGACATGGCTCCTCCTTTTCCACGAATTCACCATAGCAGTTATCTACCATAATAACGGTATCGGGGGATACGCTTCTTACCGCCTCGCAAAGCTCTTTAATCTTACCGATGGTAAGGCTTGGTCTTAGACTATAGCCACGGGAACGCTGAATATATGCCATTTTATATTTTCCCCAAGAAAGCTCGGATTTAATGGCGTTTATATCGGGAGCCCCGTCACTCATTAAGGGGACCTCGTGATATTCAACGCCGAAATCTCTTAGAGAGCCGTCGCTTTCCCCGTCAATGCCGAAAACACCAACGATGGTATCGTAAGGTCTTCCTGTAAGACAAAGCACCTTATCTCCCGGTCTTAAAATACCGAAAAGGGCAACGGTAAGAGTATGAGTGCCCGAAGCAAAGCTATGGCGGATAAGGGCATCCTCTGCGCCCATACAGGAGGCCATAATGCTATCAAGCTTGTCCCTCCCCGCATCTCCGTAGCCGTAGCCCGTAGAGATGCCAAGGTCAGTTTCACTTACTCTGTTATCGATAAATGCTTTAAGTACCTTTTGCTGATTATATTCGGCTATACTATCGATATACTCAAAAACAGGGACAATATCACTGCTTACCCTTTTATCTAATGCTTTAAGCTTTTCATCAAAGTCAAAGAAATTCATTTTTTCACCCATAATCCTGATTTATATTTAAAGCTGAAGCCGTTTTTCTCATAAAACGGTCTTACTTTTTCTTCGCAAACAGCGAGAACGGTTTTGCCGTTATTTAATCCGAGAAGCTCCTTAAGGCAGATGCTTCCCATACCCTTTTTTAAACTTGCAATGCCGTTTATAAGGGCGTACTTTCCGCTTTTAACCGAAAAGGCGGCGGCAGAATCTTTTATGTAAAAGCAGTCGGCCTTACCCCTGTTTAGCCTGAGACAGAAATCAACTGCAAAGGAGTCATAATCGGGAAGACTTAGTCCTGCTTTTTTAAAAACACTATATATTAGGTCGCTTGTGAAGGCATCGGTTTTTCTCGTTGGTTTTTCTGTGGCTTCTACAGAATAAACATAGCCCTCGGTAAAATCGTTGGCGAAAATATTTTTAAGAGTATTGGCATCGGAAAACAAGGATGAGGGGGAGATTACTTTTATAAACTCTGAAAGCTCTTCTGAATTACCACCCTTATTAAAAATTGTCATATTCTCATCAAGCATAGAAATATAAGCCTTATCCTCATCCTGAATCCAAAAGAGAGCGTCACTCTTATAAAGCTCATTTATGCAGTTTATTCTTACACACTCTGCCCGTTCAAAGTTAAGCTTAGGCAGAGAGGAAACGAGCCTAATCATACCTCTTCCTTAGCAATTTTCGAAATGAGGTGCTTTGCAAGCTTATAAGCCGAATCAATATCCTTTATATCGGCTGCCGATGAAGCCGAGTGAATGTATCGGCAGGGTACGGAGATAGCCACCGTGCGCACACCCTCTCTGCTTAAATGCACAGCCCCTGCATTATTACCGCCCGAAACAAAGCGCTTTGACTGGCAGGGAATACCGCTTGAAAGAGCAAGGTTATAAAGCTCTCTGTCATAAAGGGTTGACCTATCCATAAAGGAAACGGCGGCGCCAAGACCTAAATTGCAAACCTGCTTTTCTTCCGCAACATCCGCAATATCGGCGGCGGTGGTGCCCTCAAGAATAATGGCAAAATCGGGGTTTACAGCAAAGGCTGAAACCTTAGCGCCACGAAGACCTACCTCCTCTTGCACCGAAAATGAAGCGTAAAAATCATATTCGCTTTCCTCTTTTATAAGGGAGATAAGAATAGCGCAGCCTATACGGTCATCAAGGGCCTTTGAGAGAATTTTATCACCCGTTTTTATGAAGTCACCGCACATAACCGCAGTATCTCCTAAGGAAACAAGACTTAAAGCCTCTTCCTTACACTTAGCGCCGATATCGATATAAAGGTCATCGGCTTTAGGAAGCTTTTTGCCCTCGTCACCGTGACATAGGTGAACGGGCTTTAAGCCTATAACACCGCTTATATTTCCGTTTATCTTTACTCTGCGGGAAATTAAAACCCCTGTATCAATACCGCCAACGGTGGAAAACTTTAAAAATCCGTCAGCCGTTACTGAGGTAATAATCAGTCCCACCTCATCCATATGAGCATCAAGCATAATTTTACGGGATGGGGTATTCTTACCCTTTTTAAAAGCGATAATATTGCCTAAATTATCGATTTTATATTCGCAAAAGTCTTTAATCTCTTCAATTATAGCATTTCGCACGGCACCCTCATCACCGCTTGTTGCATCAAGAAGGCAAAGCTTTTTAACTAAATCAAGCATTTTTGACGCCTCCTCTTAAAATATATTCCTTAAGCAAATTGCTAACGCTTTCAATATCGTTTATATCAAGTATTTCGTTATCGGTATGCATATTGCGAAGTGGGATGGAAACCACGCCCGTTTTGACGCCCTCACGGGAAATACTAAGGGCATCTGCATCGGTACCTGTCCTACCGCCCATAACCTCTGTCTGATAAGGGATAGCCTCTTCCGTTGCAATATTTAAAAGCTTTTTGGACATAGTCTTATCAAGCACAGGAGCAATACCTATCATAGCGCCCTCGCCAAGTTTACCGCATTCGGTGGGTTTAACGTCGGGTGCATTTCCGAAGCTTACATCAACTGCAATAGCCTCATCGGGATTTACCTTAAAAGCCGAGGTTATAGCGCCTCTAACACCTAATTCTTCCATATCGGTAAAAACTATTTTAACGGTTATGGGAAGCTTATTACCCTTTAGCTTTTCGGCTAAACTTAAAAGAGCCACAACACCTGCCCTATCATCAAAGGATTTGCCGCAGACAAGGTCGCCCTTAAGCTCACAAGGCTCGGTGGCAAAGGTTACAAAATCTCCAACAGAAATAACATCCTTTGCCTCTTTGCCCAAAAGGGTATCTATTTTGAATTTTGATATATCCTCAAAAGAGGCATCTCCCTCTGCAAGATGGGGTGGGGCACTGCAAAATACACCTGTAACCTTTTTCTTTCCGTGAACGGTAACACGCTTAGCGGGTAGAGTTCTAAGGTCAATGCCGCCGCATTTTGCTACGGTCAAAAATCCGTTATCATCAATATCTGTTACTGTAAAGCCGATTTCGTCAATGTGAGCGGCGAGCATAAGGGTATAATCACTCTCACCCTTTATGGTGCCGATAACGGTAAGATTATCAGTTTTTTCGTAAGTGTCGGTTAAATTCTTTAATAAATCAAAGGCTATGTCTCGGGCTTCTGTAATACTGCCTAAAGAACAGCTTTGTGATAAATCAAACAAAACATTTTTAATATCCATTAAAGCTTATTCACTACTTCCTTAAAATGATTTCCGCGGGCTACAAAGTTAGGATATGCATCAAAGCTTGCGCAGGCAGGACTAAGAGTAACAATATCACCGCTTTCGGCTATATCGTGAGCCCTCTTTACCGCCTCTTCAATATTATTTACCCTTACTATTTCGGGGCTTCCGTCAAAGCCGCTGTAATTTCTAAGGCACTGTTCTATTTTATCGGCAGTAGCGCCGCAAAGATAAAGAAGCTTAACCCTTTCAACAATATGGGGCATTAAAGGCTCAAAGGGAATATGCTTATCGTATCCACCTGCAATTAAGATGACCTTACGGTCAAAGGATTTAAGACCTGCAATGGTTCTTGTGGGACTTGATGCGATAGAATCGTTATAATACTTAACGCCGTCAAGCTCACGAACAAGCTCATTTCTATGCTCAACTCCGCCGAATTCTTTAGCTACCTTAACGATGCTATCTACTCCCACATAACCCCAAACGGCAGTTATGGCGGCAAGATAGTTTGCAACGTTGTGGTCGCCTATAATGGCAATATCCTTGCGGTCTATAACGGGAACATCAATTCCCCTGTATGCCATATGGAGAACTCCGCTTTGGTCAAGCCAAGCGCCGTTATTAAGACGTCTATCCATACTAAAGCCTAAAGACTGGCCTCTCACATATTTTCTGAAATCCTCTGTTATATCGTTATCTCTGTTTAAAACAGTTCTTGAAAAGGCATTCTGATGAAGAAGAACGTTTTTCTTCGCCTCTACATATTCATCCATATCCTTATGAACATCAAGATGGTTAGGCGCTACGTTGGTAACAACCGCCACATCGGGACTCTTTCTCATAGATATAAGCTGGAAGGAGGAAAGCTCAACCACAACATAGTCTTCAGCCTTTATATTTTCAATTTCGGGCAAGAGGGGCTTACCGATATTTCCGCCAACGTGAACGGTTTTACCGTCCGCCTCAAGCATTTTTGCAATAAGGGTGGTGGTAGTGGTCTTACCGTCAGAGCCGGTAACCGCAAAAACAGTAGCGGGACAAAGGTCAAAGAAAACCTCCATCTCACTCGTTACGGCGATGCCTTTTTTTCTTGCGCTCTCAAGCTCGGGCAGATTAAAGCTCATACCGGGGGTACGGAAGATAACATCAACCTCAAGGTCTTCGAGGTAGTTATCTCCAAGCTTAAGCTCAGCGCCTGCCGCCTCTAACTTATCGGCATTTTCGCCTATCTGCTCCCTTGTTCTTCGGTCACAGGCAATAACTCGCGCGCCCTTCTCAAGAAAGCTTAAAATAAGGGGAGTATTGCTAACGCCAATACCGCACATTGCGATTTTCTTTCCGTTTAAGGTTTCAAAAAATTGTTTGCAATCCAATTTTCATTCCTCCAAATTATTCTCTTAAAAGATATTCTTCAAAGGTGATGCCAAGCTCTTTTATCTCCTTGGCGCGTTCAATACCTACAAATCTATAGTGCCAAGGCTCGTAAATCACCTTGGTTATATCGGTTTTATTTTCGGGATAACGGAGAATAAATCCAAAGTCCTGCGCATTTTCCTTAAGCCAATCGGACATTTTAGTATCCTCAAAGCTTATATCGGCTATGTTAAAATCAACTGCAAGACCTGTGTGATGCTCACTCGTTCCCGGACGGGCAACAATACTTGCCGCCTTATCATAAGCCTCAGCCTCGCTTACTCCGTTTTGCAGCTGCTTTTTAACCTGATTATCGTAAAGCATCTTTTGGGTAGCATAGGAACGGTAGGGTGAGCGGACATAAAGCTGAACCCCTTCCTCCTTAGCCTTATCCATCATAGTCTTTAAATAGGGCCACATATCCTTATCAAGCTGCGAAAGGGAGCCGTTTATATACTCTGCAGGAATTCCTGTAAGGTTACCCTCATAATCGAAATTCTCGGGCAGAGGATTATCGGGGTTAACAAGGATGAGTCGTTCGTACTTAGTATCAAGGCCGTATTCGTTAATGGATGAGGTATCCTCGTAAGGAATATCCTCTTGGGTTTTATCGGTGGCCTGAACGGTAGAATCTATCTGCTCAGTACTGTTATCATTATTATTCTTAATCGCCTTGGTTATGGCTTGAATAATAACGCCTATAAGGGTTGCTGAAAGTATTATTACCGCAAGGCTTACGCAGATAAATATTCTTCTTCGCACTATTGCTTTTTTTCTTTTGGATGTCATATTATCCCTTCTATTCATCAAGCTTTAAAACTGCCATAAATGCATCCTTAGGCACCTCAACCGAGCCTAAGCGGCGCATCTTCTTTTTGCCTTCCTTCTGTTTTTCAAGAAGCTTTTTCTTTCTCGTTATATCACCGCCGTAGCACTTGGCAAGAACATCCTTCCTCATAGCCTTAACGGTTTCTCTTGCGATTATCTTACCGCCGACTGCTACCTGAATAGGCACCTCGAAGAGCTGACGGGGGATATAATCCTTAAGCTTTTCGGCAATTCTTCGAGCTCTTCCGTAAGCGTTATCCGAGTGTACGATAAAGGAAAGGGCATCCACTGTTTCCCCCGCCAACATAACATCAAGCTTAACAAGCTTGGATTTTTCATAGCCTGCAGTTTCGTAATCATAGCTTGCATAGCCTTTGGTACGGGACTTAAGGGCATCAAAAAAGTCATAAACAATTTCGCCCATAGGAAGAACATAATGGATGTCAACACGGTTGCCCATATATTTCATATCAATATAGGTACCTCTTCGCTCTTCGCATAACTGCATAATTGTTCCAACATAATCGTTAGGGGAATATATATGCACGTTTGCAACGGGCTCTAAAGCCTCTGCAATAGTGGCAGGGTCAGGGTAGTTTGTGGGGTTATCTACCATAACAGAGGAACCATCTGTCAGGCGGAACTCATATTCAACGCTTGGCGCTGTGGTTATAATATCAAGGTTATATTCGCGCTCAAGTCTCTCCTCTATAATTTCCATATGCAAAAGACCTAAAAATCCGCAACGGAAACCAAAGCCCAAGGCAGTGGAGGTTTCAGCCTCAAAGAGAAGGGAAGCATCATTAAGCTGAAGCTTTTCAAGGGCTTCTCTAAGGTCGGGGTACTTAGCGCCGTCGGCAGGGTAAATTCCGCAGAAAACAACAGGCTTTACGTTTTTATAACCTGGCAGAGCCTCGCTTGCAGGATTTTCGGTAAGGGTTATAGTATCGCCAACCCTTGCTTCAGAAACGGTTTTTATAGAGGCGGCTAAGTATCCAACCTCACCGGCTTCGAGGCATTCGCAGGGCTCTAAATCAGTAGCCCTCTTTCTGCCTATTTCAACCACATCGAAATCGGCGCCCGTTGCCATCATACGAACGGTATCGCCTGTTTTAATTTTACCGCTTACAACTCTGAAATATACGATAACACCCTTATAGGCATCATAATAAGAGTCAAATATCAAAGCCTTAAGAGGTTCGTTTCTGTCGCCCTTGGGGGCGGGAACGCCCTTTACGATAAGCTCTAAAACCTCTTCTACGTTAAGCCCTGTTTTAGCCGAAACCAAGGGAGCCTCATCGGCGGGGATTCCCACAACATCCTCAATCTCTGCTTTAATTCTTTCAGGGTCGGCAGAGGGAAGGTCAATTTTATTTACAACGGGAAGTATCTCAAGGCCGTGGTCAACTGCAAGGTAGGTGTTGGCAAGAGTCTGCGCCTCAATGCCCTGAGAAGCATCCACAACGAGTATTGCACCCTCGCAAGCCGCAAGGGAACGGGAAACCTCATAGTTAAAGTCCACGTGACCTGGAGTGTCTATAAGATTAAGCTCGTATTTTTTTCCATCCTTAGCAGTATAGTAAAGGGTTACGGCGTGGGCTTTAATGGTGATACCACGCTCACGCTCAAGGTCCATACTGTCAAGAATCTGCTCCTCCATATCACGCTCTGATACCGATTGGGTAAGCTCAAGAAGTCTATCCGCAAGGGTAGACTTACCGTGGTCGATATGGGCAACTATGCAAAAATTTCTGATATTTTCAAGGGGGTACGACAAGGCACATTTCTCCTTATAACTATTATTATTTATATATAATAACATATAATGCGTCATATTACAAGAAGCAACACACAATTTAAAGATAAAATTTAACTGTTGCCAAGATATTTACAAACTGTTAAAATATAAGGGAAATGTGTCGTGTAAAATCTAAACGAAAGGTGGGAATTTATATGCAGAAGCAAAGGATACTTATCGCTGATGACGAGGAGAGAATAGTTAGCTTAGTCAAGGATTTTCTTACGGCCTCAGGTTATGAAACATCAACTGCCTTTGATGGCGAAGAAGCCCTTAACAAAGCCAAAAACGAGCATATAGACCTTGCTATTCTCGATATTATGATGCCCTCGCTTAACGGGTGGGAGGTAACCGAAAAAATCCGAGAGTTTTCCGATATGCCTATAATTATTCTATCCGCCCGAAGCGAAGAATTTGATTTGCTGGAGGGCTTTTCAAAAGGGGCTGACGAATATGTCACAAAGCCCTTTTCCCCTGCGGTGCTTGTAAAAAGAGTTGAGGCGCTCCTTAAAAGGAGCGGCATAGCCACTTCCTCTAAAGAGCAAAAGGGACTAAGGGTTGATGAAAATTCATATACCGCTTTTCTTGACGGAATACCGCTTGAGCTTACCCTAAAGGAATTCGGACTTCTTAATATTTTGTATCAGAATAAGGGCAGAGTTCTCTCCCGTGACCAGCTGCTTGACAGAATCTGGGGCTATGATTATGACGGGGATGCAAGGACGGTGGATTCCCACATAGCAAGGCTCAGAACTAAGCTCGGAGCCTTTGGCGCATCAAATCTTAAAACCATATACGGAATGGGGTATAAGCTTGAAGCTTAGGGAGAAAATCTGCGGCATAAAGGAACTTAAAAACAAGCTTTGGTTTAATATATTTTTACGCCTTACCGCCATTTTTGCGGTCTTTGTAATGATAATTACCATTGCTAATGGGTCACTTCTTACAATCTTTTTTGCGGGTAAGCAGAAAAGCATACTTATAACTCAAATAAGAAAGCTTTCGGATATAAATTTAAGTGATAGCTATGAGGTGAGTGACAGGCTTTCGGCTCTTAGCGATGAGTATAGCTTTGATACTGAAATTTTTACTAAAAACGGCGCCGTGCTTTATACCACAAGCGGAAATCAAATGATGGATTATCTTATTATAGGCAGGGATGATTTTATTATGTCCCACGAGGAGCTTATTCCGAGCAAAAGGCAGATATTGGCTGATGGAACGGTTTTTGAGAAAGCCTATAGAATAAGGGATGAGGAAAGCTATATGCTCTGCCGAAAGGAAATTTCAGAGGGTATTTATGCGGAAATAAGGGTTAAAATGGAGCTTATAACCTCATCGGCTAAGATAGCGGGAGAATTTATAAGTATAGTTGCAGTTATCTGCTTTTTGCTTTCGGTAGGTTGGGTATTTTTCTATGCGAGAAAATTTTCAAAGCCTCTTACCCTTATGAGTGAAACCACTCGCCGTATGGCTAATTTGCAGTTTGATAAGAGGCTTGAGGTTAAGGGTGAGGATGAAATTGCCGACCTTGCCAAATCTATAAATATTATGTCGGATTCCCTTGATAATGCCCTATCAGAGCTTAAGGCATCAAATGAAAAGCTAAGAGATGAAATCGAGCTTGAAAGAAGCCTTGATGTTATGCGAAAGGCTTTTGTTGCCAATGTTTCTCACGAATTAAAGACTCCCCTTGCCATTATAAAGGGCTATGCCGAGGGCTTAAGGCTTAACGTTAATTCTTCTTCAAGAGACAGCTATTGCGACACTATTATAGATGAAGCCGATAGAATGAATGCCTTGGTGCTCAGTATTTTAGAGCTTTCTCGCTATGAATCGGGGCAAATTCCCGTAAATAAGCAAGCCTTTGATATAGGGGCTCTTTCTGATGAAATGCTGACAAAAATGTTTAAAAATGCAAATATAAGCTCACAAAATCAGATAGCAGAAAACACCCTTGTTTATGCTGATGAGGGTCAAATAGAGCAGGTGTTAAAGGCGTATCTTGAAAATGCTCTTGTTCATACTGATGAGGGGGGCAGCGTCACCGTCAAAGCAGAAGAAAAGGAAGATAAAATAAGAGTTTCGGTATTTAATACGGGAAGCCATATAAATGAAGAAATAATGCCTCAGATATGGCAAAGCTTTTATAGGGGAGATACCTCTCATAAAAGGGATGAAACCCGTTTCGGCTTAGGACTTTCCATAGTTTTGGCTATTATGAAAATGCACGAAAACAAATGTGGAGTATATAATACCGATAATGGCGTTTGCTTTTGGTTTGAGGCAGATAAAGCAGAATAATAAATAAAACCCCGACTTTTCTCGGGGTTTTATTTAAAAAATTATATGCAAAAATTGTAAAATGTGATAGAATAAGGGAAAATACTGTAAAAAGGAAAATTAAAAAGTGGAGAAGTTTAAAAAATACTTCAAAAAAGCCGTGCTTTTTATCACTAACCCCCGTCTTCTTTTGTGCCTTGGAATAGGTTGGATTATAACTAACGGTTGGTCCTATGTGATGTTAGCGGCAGGTACATATTTTGATATTAAATGGATGACTTTGGTAGGCGGAGGATACGTGACATTTCTATGGCTTCCCATATCCCCCGAAAAGCTCTTAACCGTTGCCATAGCTATCGGTCTTTTGCGCCTTTTGTTCCCGAATGATACTAAAACATTGGCGGTTTTAAAGGACTTGTATCAAAAGGCAAAAGAGGAATATAAAAAGATAAAAGAGAAACTGAAGAGTAAGAAAAATAAGCCTTAAATTTTAAGGTCATCAGTGGCAGGGTTATTTAAAACCCTGCCTTTTTCATTAAAACGGGAGCCGTGGCAGGAGCAGTCCCAACTCCTTTCTTCCTTGTTCCACTTAAGCGCGCACCCAAGGTGTGGGCAGCGAGGCGTAGTAGGAGTCAGAAGACTTGTTACTGTTTCAAAAGCATTTACTGCAAGCTGTGGGCGCAGTATGCTCCTCCCAGGAGAGAAAACCTCTTCGTAAGGATTTCTCTTAGCCATAAGCATATCGGATAGAATTTCTGCGCCCAAAAGAGCGGTAGTCATACCCCATTTATTGAAGCCTGTGGTGACGAACAAGTCTGGCGTGGCAGGAGAATATCTGCCTATATAGGCTACGTCGTCAAGGGTTTTGCAGTCTTGAGTTGCAAAGCGGTATTTGATTTTTGATTTAGGGTAATGCTTTTGAGCAAACGCTTCAAGCTCTTTATATCCGCCGCCCTTTTTCCCCGTCCTATGAGAGCCGCCGCCTAAAAGGAGTAGGCTGCCGTAATTTCTAAAGGATAGCCCTGTTTGGCTCTCATCAATGTAAATTCCGTCAACCTGCTGTGCATTTTCAAGAGCTAAAACATAAGAGCGATGCTGATACATTTTAAGAAAATAAACACCGTGCTTATTAAGGAAGGGGAAATGTGTTGCCACTATTACCCGTTTAGCGTTTATTTTACCACCGCTTGTAATTGCCGTATTTTTCTTCATTTCAAGGACCTTCGTATGCTCATAGATATTAAGGTCTTTTGAAATTTCGCTTAGGAATTTTATAGGGTTAAACTGAGCCTGACCTGAAAAGCTTACCGCACCTCGAATTTTTAATGGCAGAGGTATATCCTCTTTGAATTTTGCATCGAAGCCTATATATTTAAGGGCGTTTATTTCGTCCTTGATTTTTCGCCCCTCATCAAGAGAGTAGACAAAGGAATCCTTAATTTCAAAGTCGCAGTCGATATTTTTGCATAAATCTTGGTAAGCCTTTACTGCCTTTTGGTTGGCTTCAAGGTAGAGCTTTGTATAGCTTTTTCCAAAGCGGCGCAACAAATCCGTATAAATAAGCCCGTGCTGAGCAGTGATTTTTGCGGTAGTGTTCCCAGTAACGCCCGAGCAGATTTCACCCTTTTCCACAAGTACATAATCCGCCCCTTGCTGATGTAATTTATAGGCGCATAAAATCCCCGCAATACCACCGCCAATTATCAAAACATCGGTATTTATATCCTTTTCCAAACTATCAAAGCTTTTAAAATTTCTGTTTTCCTTCCAAACACTTTCCATAAAATCACCTTTACTTTTTTCTTATTTTACCCGTAAAAAGACATTCTATAAGGTTGAATAGTAAAGAAAATTATGATAAAATTAATTCAACACAAGGTTGAGAAAAACTAAAAAATCTCGTTATTGATTTTAAGATACGATACAAGTACACTATAAGCGAAAGGAGGAATCAAAATGAAAAAATTCGGAGAAAGATTGAGAAAATTGCGTCATGATAAAGGTGTAACACAGGAGGATATTGCTGAGCATTTGGGAATTTCTTATCAGGCTGTATCAAAATGGGAAAATTCATTGGGATTCCCCGATATTTCACTTGTTCCTGCCATATCAAACTTCTTTGGAGTATCTTCAGATTTTTTGCTGGGAATCGACCTTGAAAAAAGCGAAGAAAAAATAGAAGAAATTTTAAAGGAGGCCCGTAAATTTACACATACAGGGGAAATTGAAAAGGGCATTGCCTTAATTAAGGAGGCTCTAAAAAGTTTCCCAAACGAGCACCGTTTGCTTTGTGATTTAATTGAATATAAAGTAATGGCTTGGCACAGTGATGATTTGGAATGGTGTGCGGAAATAGAGGAAAAAGCAGCCTTGATTTTGAGAGATTGTAATATTGATAAAATCAGGCATAAGACCATTGCAAACTTGGCTTTTGCATATAGTTTTAGTGGTCAAAGGGAAAAGGTTGCGGAAACTATAGAGTTATTACCCGATGTTGCCTATTCAAAAAAACAGTTATTATGTTTTTCTGTGTCCGTAAAAGAAAGAATAAACTATAAATCGGATTGTATTTTGGAAGAAGCAGAAATTTTGTTGGTTGATATACTTACGGTTTCAAAACATCATATATTTTATGGTGACGTTGAAACTGCTATTGATGTGTGTAAAAGAGCGTTAAAAATAATAGATTCATTGGGTGCCGAAGGTTTTCTTTTATATATGCAAGCAAGTGCATACGAGGATTTAATGCTAGCATATGGGAAAAGTAAAAGAACAGAGGAGATGTATTCGGCGATAGAGACAGTTATAGAAATATGTGAAAGGATAGAAAAAAGTTTGAGTGAAGGCGGCGAAAAATACAATTCACCATTATTAGACGGCTTGTTTTTTAGTAAAGAATCTATAACCTTTAGTCACCCAAGTAATAGCCTTGAAAGGTTTCATAATTTTATATCTAACTCAAATATATTAAAACCGTATCGCGAGGAAGAAAGGTTTAAAAATATTTTGGCTAAGTTAAGATAAGAAATCGGGTTATCGGTATATGCAACTTGAAAAAACGGAAGGCAACTGTCATATTGTAATTAGTAGATTTAGTTTAAACCAAGCCTCCCTCTGACGAGGGAGGTGGCAAAACTTTAGTTTTGACGGAGGGAGAGAAAATGAAAGAGTATAATAAAGCTAATATCCCTCTTGCAAAAACTTTACGCAAAAATATGACACCTTGGGAAAGAAAACTTTGGTATGAGTTTCTAAGAAATTATCCCATAAGATTTCAAAGGCAAAAGGCTATTGGTAATTACATAGCAGATTTCTACTGTGCTAAAGCAAGACTTGTTATTGAGCTTGACGGTGGCGGTCACTATACAGACAAACAGATAGAAAAAGACAAAACTCGTACAAAAGAATTAGAAAGTATGGATTTAACGGTATTAAGAATTTGTAATTTAGATATTGACCGTAATTTCAGAGGTGTATGTGAATATATAGATTTTACTGTTAAAAAATCTCTCCCTCAGTCTTTTGCTTCGCAAAATCCAGCTCCCTCGTCAGAGGGAGCCAAAAGATGAGGTCTTTTAAAAGCTTATGTAATTTAAAAAAAAGGGTGATGTTATGCTTCATAAATTCAGTGATGAGATTTTTAAATTAGAGGTGCCGTTTTGTAATATTTACACCGCTGTATTTTTTGTGAAAACCAAGAACGGATTCGCGATTATTGATACGGCGGATAAGGTGGCAGACACCGAAAACTATATTCTTCCCGCCCTAAATGAATTGGGCATAGAAAGGGATAGCGTTAAGGCGATTTTGCTTACTCATACTCACGGTGACCACGTGGGCGGCACTCCCCTTTTAGCAATGGAATGTAAAAAAGCGAAAATCTACGGTTTTGCAATGCCGAATGTTAATATAGGCGAGAGTGAATTTGTGCCTGTTAAAGATGGGGATATTATTGATGAAAGTATAAAAGCAATAGAGCTTAAAGGCCACAATTTATCAAACGGTGGCTTTTTGCATCTGCCCTCAAAATCATTGTTTTCGGGGGATTCTATTCAGCTTTACGGGCTTGATGTTTACGCATTAGGGGTAGGATATCCAAAGCATTATTTTGAGTCCTTAGAAAAGCTTAAAAGGACGAATATTAAAAACATTTTTGCTTCCCACGATTTTGTACCGCTGGGCGCCTCGGCAATAGGTGAAAAGGCGGTAAGTGAATATATAAGTACTGCAGAAAAATGCCTTTGTGAAATGATAGATTTTGTAAAGGCTAACTTGCAAGATGGCATCACCGAAGCTACAGAAATTCAAAGGCTTTTTATTGAGGAAAAACAAAAATTGTATAAGGATTTTCCCACCGCAAGCTTTGAAACAGTAATAGATTCAATCAAAAAGGAATATCTATAAAAATGCTAAGGAAGGCTTTGGGTTTTAAAATATTACCTTTTTAATAAATGGAATTTTGGATAATAGCATACAGGAAATAAGAGAGCAGATATAAACGGTTGCTGTTATAACGGGTATGGCAATAACAGGGTTAAGCTCTGCTACGGTTACTGTTTTCTTTATGATATTTAAGAATATCATATGGATAAGATAAATTCCGAAGGTATGCTTTGAAAGGGTATAGATAAAGGGAGATTTAAAGCTATCCTTATTTGCAATAATAAGCAAAAATACCGCAAAGGAAGCGATGATGACAAGAGCGCCTCTGTACCAGGTGGGCGGGGATATTGCATTGCCTACCTTTAACGAAATAAAATAGGTAGAAAGAACAGTTATAAGGGTGGAAACTAAATATATTCCGATACAAATAAGATTTTGCTTTTTGTTAAAGGATGCATCCTTAAAGCGTTTATATAAAATATGTCCGCTTACGAAATATCCAACATAATAGGCTGAATTTATAAGGGGAACAGGATACTCAAGGGTAATATTGCCTTTGGTAATAAACTCTGCTAAAGGAATATATATAAAGGAAAGCCCCGATAATAAAAACCAAAGAATTATAAAAAGATTTTCTGATTCCTTGCTTAAATTTTTACACATATTCTGTATAAAAGGTAAGGCTATATAAATGGCGATAAGGGGATACATATACCACAAATGACGCGAGGTCATATCAGCGTTAAAGAATGAATTTGCTATAACCTTTTCAACACCTTTAAATTCAAAGCCGTTCTTGGTGAAATAGTAAATAATGCTCCAAACAGCAAGGATACCTATGAATTTAAAAATTTTGTTAAAATAACTTTTTTTATCAAATTCTTTATCGCCCATAAAAGCGCCACTTATCATAAAAAATAAGGGTACGCAAACACGGGATAGGGAGCTTGAAATAGTTGCTGTTAGAAAATAGCCTTGAGAAACCGAATCAAATCTTCTTATGTAAACATTGGCTACGTGGATGGAAATTACCATTATAACCGAGAAGATTCTTATAAACTCAATATTAAGCTTTCTATTAGTCATAAAAACCCTTCGTTTCTTTAAATTACCAATTAATTTTAGTACAATCCATTTTATATGTCAATAAAAAACCGAGAGACATTTTATTTACAAAGTGTCTCTCGGTGCTTTTGTTTTATTATTCGTGAAGGCAGGGGTAACCTGCTTTTTCGTGAGCCTCTAAAAGCTCATCGCACATATTGATAATTTCTTCTGCAGAAAGGTTTGCGCTTGTGAGGGGATCCATTAAAGCGGCGTGGTAAACTGCATTCTTATCGCCGTTTACAGCGGCTTCAATAGTAAGAAGCTGAGTATAGATATTGGATGCGTTCATAGCCGCAAGCTGTAAGGGAAGCTCACCCACATAGGTAGGAGTAACACCGGATTTATCTACAAGGCAGGGTACCTCAACGCAGGCATCATCAGGAAGATTTGAAATAAGTCCGTTGTTTATAACATTTCCGCCAATCTTATAGGGAACGCCTGTGGTAATAGCTTCCATTATGTAAGAAGCGTATTCGAGTGAGCGCTTATGCTCAACGGCACCACCGTTAAGAATTTTTTCTTTAACTTCCTTCCAGTGAGCAATCTGATTCACACAGCGTCTTGGATATTCATCAAGGGGGATATTGAATTTTTCAATTAAATCCTCACGGTCCGGCTTAATGTAAAGCGGGTTATATTCGGCGTTATGTTCACTCGATTCTGTACAGTAGTAGCCAAATTTATCAATATAATCAAGGCGTACCATATTGCCGTGCTTTTCTTTGTTTTTCTCCAAAGCCTTTTCTTTGATTTCGGGATACAAATCCTTACCGTTTTTATCCTTGAATTCAAGAAGCCATGCCATATGGTTGATACCTGCGATTTTTTCGGTGGAGCCCTCAAGGATGCTTTTATCCATACCTAATGTTTCAAGTAAGCTTTTTGTGCAAACCTGAACGCTGTGGCAAAGGCCGATGGTTTTGATTTTGGTATAACGTTGCATAAAGCCTGTTACTATTGCCATGGGATTTGTGTAGTTAAGGAACCAAGCATCAGGGCAAACCTCTTCCATATCACGAGCAAAGCCCTTAAGTACCTGAATGGTGCGAAGACCTCTCATAATACCGCCGATACCAAGGGTATCTGCTATGGTCTGACGAAGGCCATACTTTTTAGGAATCTCAAAATCTATAATGGTGCAGGGGTCATAAAGACCTACCTGAATGGCATTAACAACAAAGTCTGCGCCTCTTAAGGCTTCCTTACGGTTTTCAACGCCGCAATATGTTTTGATGGTTGCTCTGCCCTCATTAACGGTTTTGTTCATACAATCAATAAGTATATATGATTCTTCAAGTCGTTCAGCGTCGATGTCATATAGGGCTATATCTACATCGTGAAAAAGCTCGCATAGCATTGTGTCACCCAGAACGTTCTTGGCAAAAATGGTGCTACCTGCACCCATAAAGGTAATTTTCATAAATTTACTTCCTTTCGGTTTTTTTGTATTGTAACACAAAAATTCAAATTTTAATATTGTAAAATGTGCCTTCTATGTGGTAAAATGTAACTAAAGGAAGTGATAGCTGTGGGTAGAAGAAATTTCTGTATCTTGAGAAATCGTCGGTTTACCGATATAAATCCGGTGGATTTCGGTGTGGAAGAATGTGCGCCTGAGCATAAATTCGGACCTTGTGTGCGCACATATTTTCTTATGCATTATATAATCTCGGGCAAGGGCACTTTTATAAAGGGTGATAAAACCTACAACCTTTCGGCAGGAGACTTTTTCTTCATTTTTCCCGATGAGGTTACAACATATATGGCGGATAAGGGGGACCCCTGGGAATATATATGGGTGGGCTTTACGGGAGAGTTAGCGGAAAGGTTTTATAAGCTTTCTGAGCCGGTAGGTAAAATATCGGATAGGGTATTCAGGGAGCTTCTCGGAATGCTCGAAAAAGGCTTTCCCGGTTGGGATAATATGCGGGAAGAATATATAGTAACTGCAATTTATCGTATAATGGCAGAGCTTTTTTCTGCGCCGTCAGGTCATAATCATTACATAAGCCGAGTTAAAGCATATATAAATTCTTCTTATATGAAGGATATATCGGTGCAGGGAATTGCCGATGAGCTATCGGTGGACAGAAGATACCTTTCAAGGATTTTTAAAGAGCAGAGCGGTGTGGGTATTCAGGAATACCTTATAAATACAAGAATACAAAATGCTGCAAGATTTCTTCTTAGCGGTTATTCCGTAAATGAGGCTTATGAGCTTTGCGGCTTTGGGGACCGTTCCAATTTTTCTCGTGTGTTTAAAAGAAAATACGGAGTCCCGCCTAGCGAGTATTTACAAAAAAATTAAGATGTGATATATTTATATGTATAAAGGAGGCGGTAATGATGAAGGAAAAACTTAATAGCAGACTTGCATTACTGCCTATAATATTCACTCTTGCCTGGCCTACTATGCTTGAACAGCTTCTTCATACGGCGGTGCAATATATTGATACCGCTATGGTAGGCTCCTTAGGTACCTCATCTACTGCGGCAGTAGGCTCTACCGTTACGGTTAATTGGCTTATAGGCAGTACTGTTTCGGCTTTGGGTGTTGGATTTTTAGCTTACATATCTCAGGCGGATGGAGCAGGGGAAAGGGAAAAGGTTTCCCGCGCCTCCTCTCAGGCGGTGCTAATTACGATTATATGCGGTATATTTTTCACTGCGCTCACATTATCCCTTAGTCCCTTTGTTCCCGTGTGGATGCAGGTGGCGCCCTCAATAAGAGGTCTTGCGGCAAAATATTTCTTTATTCTTTATAGCCCAATGCTTTTCAGAACGGCATCCATAATTTTTGGCGCTATTTTAAGAGCAGTGGGAGATACCAAAACTCCTATGAAGGTAGGACTTTGGGTTAATATTATAAATGTTATTTTGAATTTTTCTCTTATCTATCCTACGAGGAAGATTTCTCTTTTAGGAGCGGAAATTAAATTACTCGGCGCAGGCTTAGGGGTTATCGGAGCGGCAATAGCTTCGGCTGTAGCCTTTGCGGTTGGTGGAATTTTAATAACGGTTAAGATATTAAAGCATCCTCTTTTAAGCCCTTTGGGTAAATCCTTAAAGCCTGATATGGAAATACTAAAGCCCTGCTTAAAGGTAGCTCTTCCAAATGCATTGCAGAGATTTGGCACATCGCTCGGATACGTTGCCTTTGCGGGTATGGTAAACTCTTTAGGCGAGATTTCAACGGCAGCACATACAATTGCTAACACGGTTGAATCGGCCTTCTATATCCCAGGCTACGGAATGCAGGCGGCGGCCGCCACCCTTGCAGGTAATGCCTTTGGTGCCAAGGATGAGAGAAAAATTAAGGAGCTTGGAAGAACGATAATAATTATAGAGGTTGCTCTTATGATAATAACGGGAAGTCTACTCTTTATTTTTGCGCCCTCAATGATGAGTCTTTTCAGCTCAGATAAAGCCGTAATAGCCCTTGGTAGCATAGTGCTTAGAATGGTGGCATTGTCAGAGCCTTTTTACGGAGTTTCTATCGTAATAGAGGGAATGCTTCAGGGAATGGGCAGAACGGTTGCACCTTTTATATATAATATAATAGGTATGTGGGGCATACGGATTATAGGCACCTTTATATGTATCAGCTTTTTAAAGGGCGGTCTTGTATCCGCTTGGGGCGCTATGATACTTCATAATATGTTTTTGTTTGTTATGTTTAACATATATTATCATAAGAAAGGAAGAAAAATATGATTAAGTATGAAATTGAAGGCGGAAATTTACCCGTAGTTATTTGCTATCCTGAGGCTAATCAGACTCTTGTGACCGAGAGTGGTTCAATGAGCTGGATGAGTCCTAATATGCGTATGGAAACAAATACGGGCGGAGGACTTAAAAAGGTTTTTGGCAGACTAATTTCAGGCGAATCTATTTTTATGAATGAATATACTGCCGAGGGTTCAAACGGTATGATAGCCTTTGCTTCAAGCTTCCCAGGCTCCATAATTCCTTATCAGGTTACAGAGGGCAACGGAATTATAGTTCAGAAGCGCGGCTTTCTTGCTATGGAAAAGGGCCTTGATTTATCTATTTATCTTCAAAGAAAGCTTGGTCGAGGCTTCTTTGGCGGCGAAGGCTTTATTATGCAGAAGATAAGCGGAAACGGAATGGTTTTTCTTGAAATTGACGGATATTGTAAGGAATATGATTTAGGAATAGGGGAAAGCATAATCGTTGATACGGGTTATCTTGCGGCTATGAGTGAAAGCTGTATGATGGAAATAGAAACTGTCAAGGGTGTTAAAAATATATTCTTCGGCGGCGAAGGAGTTTTCCATACAAGAATTATAGGTCCCGGCAAGGTATATATTCAGTCAATGCCGGTTATAAATACGGCGCAGGCTCTTTCCCCATATATCACCGTAAATAATCATTCTGATAGCTCGGGAATCAATATAAATTTCGGCGACAATTAAATAAAAAGCACGGGCGTTTTATGGACGCCCGTGCTTTATTTAGTGAAGAGTGAATAGTGAAAAGTGAAGAGTTTTGGTGTCGGCGTAGCCGACGGATATAAATTGTAGGGTGAACACTGTACGCCCGTTTTTATCTATTTTTTATAGATATTTTTCGTTAATTTTTGGCAAAACACAGAAAAAGCACAGTAATTTTCAAAAGAATTACCCATACTTTGTGGTATTTTTTTGAATTTTTCTGTGTTTTTTGTTTTTTATCTGTGAAAAAGTGTTGACTTTTATTGGTTTTAGGTGTATATTATAGATGTGATGTTTTGATTTTAATTTGGGAGGGAATCCTATGAATAAGGTTTATACAACTGAAATAAAGAAAACCCCACGTATAGCAAAGCTTGTGGAGGACCTTTATTCCGGCACCCCTACAATAGAATCCACCCGTGCTGAGATATTGACCGAAAGCTTTAAGTCTACAGAGGGTATGTCTATATATTTAAGGAAGTCTCACGCCTTTAAGGCTATGGCAGAAAAGCTTCCCGTAGTTATTAGGGATAATGAGCTTATCGTTGGCGGTAACTGTGTAACTCCGAGAGGCTGTCCTACCTTCCCTGAGTTTTCTAATAAATGGCTCGAGGATGAGTTTGATACTGTGGCTACCCGCAGCGCTGACCCTTTCTATATATCTAAGGAGACCGCCGAAAAGCTTAAAGAGGTACATAAGTATTGGCAGGGCAGAACAACGAGTGAGCTTGCAACATCTTATATGGCTCCCGAGGCACTTACCGCTATTGAGCATAATATCTTTACGGTTGGTAACTATTTCTATAATGGCATCGGTCACGTTAACGTTGATTATGCCAAGGTTTTAAAAATAGGCTTTAATGGAATTTATGCTTACGCTAAATCCGAAAGAGATAAATGCAATATATATGATAGCGATTATGCTAAGCGTTATAACTTCTTATCTTCCGTTATGGAAAGCTGTGAGGCGGCAGTAATTTTTGCTAAGCGTTACAGCGAAGAGGCAAGAAGACTCGCCGATAAATGTACCGATATAAATAGAAGAAATGAGCTTTTAAATATCGCTCAGGTTTGTAACAACGTACCTGCTAACGGCGCTAAAAGCTTTTATGAGGCTTGTCAGTCCTTCTGGTTTGTTCAGCTTCTTATTCAGACCGAATCAAGCGGTCACTCAATTTCTCCAGGTAGATTTGACCAGTATATGTATCCTTATTATATAAAGGATATTGAGAGCGGAAAATTAACCCGTGAGCAAGCGCAGGAGCTTATCGACTGTGTTTGGGTTAAGCTTAACAGCCTTAACAAAGTTCGTGATGCCCTTTCGGCAGAAGGCTTTGCAGGCTACAGTATGTTCCAAAACCTTATAGTTGGCGGTCAGGATAAAAACGGCGTTGATGCTACCAATGATTTATCCTATATGTGTATTTCCGCATCAATGCACGTAAATCTTCCTCAGCCCTCTCTTTCTATGAGAGTTTGGAACGGAACTCCCCACGACCTTTTGGTTAAAGCTGCCCGGCTTACCAAAACGGGTATCGGACTTCCCGCTTATTATAACGATGAAATTATTATCCCTGCCCTTATCTCACGTGGTCTTTCCCTTGAGGATGCAAGAGATTACTGTGTAATCGGTTGCGTTGAGCCTCAGAAGGGCGGCAAGACTGACGGTTGGCACGATGCGGCATTCTTTAATATGTGCCGCACCCTTGAGCTTGTTTTCACAAACGGCGTTGATAAGGGTGTTCAGGTAGGCCCTAAGACCGGCACTATTGCTTCCCTTGATACATATGAAAAATTCTTCAATGCCTATAAGGAGCAACAGGAATATGCCATAAGCCTTATGGTTAATGCCGATAATGCGGTTGATGCGGCTCATATGGAACGCTGTCCGCTACCCTTTGTTTCTTCAATGCTTGAGGATTGTATAGGAAGGGGCAAATCGGCGCAGGAGGGCGGCGCGGTTTATAACTTCACAGGTCCTCAGGGCTTTGGTATTGCCAATGTGGCAGATGCCCTTTATGCCGTTGATGAGTTGGTTTACAAGCGTAAGACCGTAACACTTAGCGAATATGCAGATGCCTTAAAGAATAACTTCGGTATGGAATATTGCGATGGCTATGCTAAGGCACTTACTGTTGACGTGGTAAAAGAAATCGTAGCCAAGGGCTATGAGGTATCAGGTGAACAGATAACCGAGATATTCCGTCAGATAAAGAGCAATAATATTTCTGAAGATAAGAAAAAGAAATATAAGGCTCTTTATGATGAAATTAAGGCATTACCTAAGTTTGGTAATGATATTGATGAGGTTGATATGTACGGCAGAGAAGCCGCTTATACATATACAAGACCTGTTGAAAAATATGAAAACCCAAGAGGCGGAAGATACCACGCAGGTCTTTATCCCGTATCTGCAAACGTTCCTTTGGGTATGCAAACGGGCGCTACTCCCGATGCCCGTCTTGCAGGAACTCCCGTTGCTGACGGTGTTTCACCTGCCGCAGGGGCTGATACAAACGGTCCTACCGCATCGGCAAACTCGGTTGCAAAGCTTGACCACGGAATAGCCTCTAATGGAACCCTCTTTAATATGAAGTTCCACCCCTCAGCGCTTAAGGGCGAATCGGGTATTGAAGGCTTTATCTCACTTATACGCGCCTTCTTTGACCAGAAGGGTATGCATATGCAGTTTAACGTTGTAAGCAGAGAAACTCTTCGTGACGCTCAGCTTCATCCCGAAAACTATAAGAACTTGGTTGTTCGTGTTGCAGGCTACAGCGCGCTCTTTACAACCCTTTCAAAATCCCTTCAGGATGATATTATCAACAGAACCGAGCAGGGAGGATTTTAAGAAAATATGTCGGATTACAGGAATGTGACAGGCAGAATTTTCGATATCCAGAAGTTTTCGGTTCACGATGGACCGGGCATCCGTACCATAGTTTTTTTAAAGGGCTGTGCCCTCAGATGCCGTTGGTGCTGTAACCCTGAATCTCAGAAATCTGAAATTCAGACTATGATTCAAAACGGCAAGGAAAAGATTGTAGGTAAGGATGTTTCGGTTAGTGAGGTAATGGAAACCGTCAAGCAGGATATGCCTTACTATAGGCGTTCAGGCGGCGGGCTTACCCTTTCGGGCGGCGAAATGCTTTGTCAGAGCGAATTTGCTTATGCCTTGCTTCGAGCTGCCAAGGAAAGCGCCATAAACACTGCGGTGGAAACCACAGGCTTTGCTAAATGGGAAACAATAGAAAAACTACTTCCCTTTATAGATACCGTGCTTATGGATATTAAGCACATCAACAGCGAAAAGCATAAGGAGTTCACCACTAAGTCTAACGAGCTGATACTCGAAAATGCCAAAAAAATTGCAGAGAATGCAAAAAAGCTTATAATCCGAGTTCCCGTAATACCCACCTTTAATGATACCGAGGCCGAGATAGGCGAAATTGCTAAGTTTGCTTCGTCTCTTAAGGGCGTTAACGAAATAAATCTTTTGCCATACCATAGCTTTGGCAGAGATAAGTATGAGGGACTTGGAAGAAAGTATATGATGGGGGATTTACCCTCACCAACAGACCAGCAAATGCAAAAGCTGAAGACTGTAGCTGAAAGCTACGGACTTAAGTGTAAGATAGGAGGTTAAGATATGAGTAACGAATTATCCTTACAGGATAAGCTGAGAATAGTTCAGGAGTTAGTCCCCGGTAAACAGATAACAATAGCTCACGTTATTGCTAATCCCGATGATATTCTCTATAAAAAGCTCGGTCTTGACCCTGCTATTGAATATTCAAAAACTGCTATAGGTATTGTGACTATGTCCCCTGCAGAAACAGCAATTATCGCAGGTGATATCGCAACAAAATCCTCTAATGTGGAATTAGGCTTTGTAGATAGATTCAGCGGAACCCTCATTGTTACAGGCACCGTTTCGGATGTTATCTCTTCACTTAATGCCCTTGTGGATTATTGCCGTGATACCTTAGGCTTTACCGTTTGCCCCATAACTAAAACATAATGAAAAAGCTGATACTTATGGGCAGAAGTGAGAGCGGAAAAACCACTCTTACTCAGGTGCTTCGGGGCGAAGAGATAAGCTATGATAAAACTCAGTACATAAAGTTCGAAAATACCCTTATTGATACCCCAGGTGAATATGCTCAGACTCATCATTTAGGCAGAGCCTTGGCCCTTTATTCATACGAAGCCGATATGGTGGGACTGCTTATAAGCGCTACCGAGCCTTATTCACTTTTCCCACCCTGTATCACCTGTATGGTAAACCGTGAGGTTATAGGAATTGTTACAAAGTGTGAGCAGGAGGATGCCAATCCCGATAGGGCAGAGAATTGGCTAAGAATAAGCGGCTGTAAAAAGGTTTTCAGAATTGATTCGGTTACGGGCTTTGGTGTAAACGAGCTTATAACCTATCTAAATAACTAAATAAATTATCCAAGATTGGAGCGAAGAATATGAATATTGATTCAAAAAATGTTGAGCAGATTGTAAAGCAAGTGCTTAAAGAAATGGGCGGAAGTGCTCCTGCTAAGAGTGCAGGCGGTCCCATCCCTCAGAAGAGCCGCGCTGCAATGCTCACCGCTCTTGAGCATTATGATATTAAGGAATTCCCAATCCCTGAGCTTGGCGATGATGATATTCTCGTTAAGGTTGAGGGCTGCGGAGTTTGCGGAACAGATGCTCACGAGTTTAAGCGTGACCCCTTTGGTCTTATTCCCGTAGTACTCGGTCACGAGGGTACAGGTGAGATTGTTAAAATGGGTAAAAATGTTAAAAAGGATAGCGCAGGCAAGCCCCTTTCAATCGGTGATAAGGTTGTAACCTGTATGATATTCAAGGATAATCCTGATATCACAATGTTTGACCTTAATAAGCAGAATGTTGGCGGCGCCGATGTTTACGGTCTTATACCCGATGATGATATCCATCTTAACGGTTGGTTTGCCGATTATATGGTTATCCGTGGCGGCTCAACAGTATTTAACGTAAGCGATTTAGGTCTTGAAGAGAGAATTCTTATTGAGCCCTGCGCAGTGCTTATCCACGCAGTTGAACGCGCTAAGACCACAGAAATTCTTAAATTCAACAGCCGTGTAGTAGTTCAGGGCTGCGGACCTATCGGTCTTATTTGTATCGCAATTCTTCGCACAATGGGTATTCAGAACATTGTTGCGGTTGACGGTGAGGAGAAGCGTCTTGCCTTTGCTAAGGAGATGGGCGCAGATAACTCTGTTAACTTTAAGGACTATAAGGGTATTGAGGCTCTTGCAGGCGCCGTTAAGGATGCCTTCGGCGGATATGAGGCTGACTTTGCATTCCAGTGCACAGGCTCGCCCGTTGCTCACAGCAATATCTATAAGTTCATCCGTGCAGGCGGCGGACTTTGTGAGCTTGGCTTCTTTATCAACGGTGGAGATGCAACAATCAACCCCCACTTTGATATATGCTCTAAGGAAATCACAACCGTTGGTTCTTGGGTATATACCCTTCGTGATTATGCAACCACATTTGATTTCTTAAAGAGAGCTAAGGGCATAGGACTTCCTATGCACAAGCTTATAACCCATAAATTCCCTCTTTCTCAGATTAACGAAGCACACGTTACAAATCTGAAGATGGAAGGTTTAAAAATAGCTATTATAAATGAATAATTACATTTTGGAGGTGTAAGAAAATGGCACTTGAAGCATTAGGTATGGTAGAAACCAGAGGCTTAGTAGCCGCAGTTGAGGCTGCTGATGCAATGGTAAAGGCTGCTGATGTAGTTCTTATCGGCACCGAGAAAATCGGTTCGGGACTCGTTAGCGTTATGGTTCGCGGTGATGTTGGAGCAGTTAAGGCTGCTACTGAGGTAGGCGCAAACGCTGCAGGTAAGCTCGGCGAGCTTGTTGCTGTTCACGTAATTCCCCGTCCTCACGGCGATGTTGAGAAGATTCTTCCCAAGTTTTAATCGGTAGGTGAAGAAAATGGCAGAAACTAAAAAAACTCAGGCGACTGCTAAGAAGCCGACCACACAAAAAACAACTAAACCCGCTGCCGAAGTTAAGGCAGAGGTTAAAGTAGAAGCAAAACCCGAAAAGACAGTCAAGGAGGAAAAAAGAATGTCACAGGAAGCTTTAGGAATGATCGAAACAAGAGGTCTTGTAGCTGCTATTGAAGCTGCAGATGCAATGGTAAAGGCTGCTAACGTTCAGCTTATCGGTACCGAGAAAATCGGTTCTGGACTTGTAAGCGTTATGGTTCGCGGCGATGTTGGCGCAGTTAAATCTGCTGTTGAGGCAGGCGGTGCTGCTGCATCAAGCCTTGGCGAAATCATTGCTACCCACGTAATTCCCCGTCCTCACGGTGATGTTGAGAAGATTTTACCCTCTATTAAGTAATTTTTCTTTCTTATAAATCTTTAGAAAGTTGATTTGATATGATAGTAGGTAAAGTAGTAGGCAGCGTTGTTGCCACCCGTAAAAATGAAAATTTGACGGGTAACAAATTTATGATTGTAGAGCCTTACAGTAATATGGAAGGCACAGGCAGAATAGTGGCTATTGATAATGTTGGCGCCGGTATCGGCGAGGATGTTTTGGTAGCCTTAGGCTCCGCCGCCAGAATCGGCTGCGGTGTTAAGGATTCTCCTGTGGATGCTGCTATCGTAGGTATCATCGATGACTCCATAGGACTTTAAAAGACTTTACAATCGGGAAAAGAACTAAAGCATCGCCCGAAAGGGCGATGCTAAAACCCGATTAAACGAACCGACCTTTCAGAAGGCGGTCCCGCAAAAGCGGCTTAATTTGAAAACAATAGTTTACGCAGAGCGAAACTTAAGATATTTACTTCAATGGAAAGGTTGCTGTAAATCAATGAAAATGGATGAAAAGCAAATTACCGAAATAGTTAAAAGCGTTTTATCAAATATGTCAGACGGCGCAGCTTCATCAGGCGCATCCTTAAAGGGCGTTTTTGAAACTATGACCGAGGCGCTTGAGGCTGTAAATAAGGCATATAAGAAATACCGTTCATATAGCGTTGCTCAAAGAGAGCAGATTATCAAGAAGATAAGAGAGCTTACCTTGAACGAAGCTGAAGAAATGGCAAAGCTTGGTGTTAGTGAAACGGGAATGGGCAGAGTTTCTGATAAGATTATAAAGCATCAGCTTGTTGCCAATAAAACCCCCGGTACCGAGGATTTAGCTCCTTCGGTTATGACGGGAGATAACGGTCTTACCCTTATAGAAATGGCTCCCTACGGCGTTATCGGAAGCATTACTCCTTCCACAAATCCAAGTGAAACCGTTATCTGTAATTCTATCGGTATGATAGCAGGCGGTAATGCGGTTGTATTTAACCCCCATCCTAATGCTTGCAGAACAGCTAACTATGCAGTTGACCTTGTAAACCGTGCTATCGTTGCCGCAGGCGGTCCTGAAAACTTAGTTGTATCTGTGGCTAAGCCTACAATGGATACCTCTAATGAAATGATGAAATCTCCCATAGTTCGTATGCTTGTTGCAACAGGTGGTCCGGGAGTTGTAAGAACACTTCTTTCTTCGGGTAAAAAGGCAATAGGCGCAGGCGCAGGTAATCCCCCCGTTATCGTTGATGAAACTGCAGATATAAAGAAGGCGGCAAGAGATATAGTAGCGGGTGCAAGCTTTGATAATAATCTTCCTTGTATTGCCGAAAAAGAATGCTTTGCAGTAAGCTCTATTGCGGATGAGCTTATAGCTTCTATGCAGGAGGCAGGGGCATATCTAATAAAGGATTCTCAGATAGACGCTCTTGTTAAGCTTTGCCTTGTTGAAAAGGATGGCAAGTATTCCATCAATAAGAAATGGGTTGGCAAGGATGCAGGCAAGTTCCTTAAGGAGCTTGGCATTAACTCAGATGCCCGTCTTATAATCTGCGAAACAAATGCGGCTCACCCATTTGTTCAGGTTGAAATGATGATGCCTATCTTAGCAGTTGTTCGTGTAGCTGATATTGATGAGGCTATCGATAAGGCAGTTGCCGCTGAGCACGGAAACAGACATTCGGCTCATATTCACTCTAAAAACGTTGATAATCTTACCCGCTTTGCCCGTGAGGTTGAAACTACCATATTTGTTAAGAATGCGCCCTCCTATGCAGGTATTGGCGCAGGGGGAGAGGGCTACACCACCTTTACAATCGCAGGTCCCACAGGCGAAGGCCTTACAGCTACCCACTCCTTTACAAGACAGCGCCGCTGCGTAATGGTAGACGGTTTACACATAGTGTAAGTTATGAGTTATAAGCGGCGTTGCCGCGTTAGCTTGTCCCGAGGGCAAGCTATTAGTTATGAGCCAAGGCTCACAGTCGGAGGAAAATATGAATGCATTAGGAATGATAGAGGTTTATAGCTTTACAACTGCGGTTTGTGCCGCCGATATTGCGGCAAAGACTGCCGATGTTAAGGTTATAGCCTTTGATAGAACGAGACCGGGCAGCGAAAATGTACCCGCACCTCTTGTTATGCAGGTTAAGGTTGAGGGCGATAACGCTTCTGTTAAAGCGGCTATTGATGCTTCAAGCCTTTACGCTAAGGATGAGGGTATGTATATTGCTTCTCATGTAATCTCCCGTCCCGGTGAGGGAACCGAGAAAATGGCATATCTTCTTGATATGAATAAGGATAAGTATAATAAAAAGCTTCCCAAGAGCTTTATGGGTGTAGAGGAAGAGGCTCCCGCAGTAGACTTTGCGATAGGTCTGTTAGAGGTTTCGGGACTTGTTTGCTCCATAGTAGGACTTGATGCAATGCTTAAAGCCGCAGACGTTCGCCTTATTCATACCGAGAAACGACTTGGAGGACGTCTTGTAACCCTGATTATCAAGGGTAAGGTTTCTGCCGTTCAGGCGGCTATAGAGGCAGGCGTTAACGAGGCAAAGCCCTTAGGTAAGGTTCACGGAAACGCAGTTATCGCAAATCCCCACGGCGAAGTTATGAAATTCTTCGATTACGAAGTAGAATAAGCAACCCCCATATATAAGAAAACGGAGGAATAATATGCTTGCTCTTGAAAGACAAAAGAGAATTCTTGAACTTTTAAGCATTGAAGGCGCGGTAATGGTAAGTAAGCTAAGTCAGGAGCTTGGCGTTACTGAGGAAACTGTCCGTCGTGACCTTGAAAAATTAGAGGCTAAGGAGATGCTCCGCAGAACTCACGGCGGCGCACTTCCAATGGATGAGGGTAACTATGAATTTTCTCTTGAAAAAAGGAAAACCCTTAACGTAGAATCAAAACAAGCCCTTGCCCGCAAGGCAATTCAGTATATTGCCACAGGTGATACGGTATTTTTAGATGCTTCTACCACCACCTTTTATATGGCAAAAGAGCTTAAAACTATGAAAAACATCACCATTATTACCAATTCCATAAGAGTTATAAATGAGTTAAGCGGTGTTGAGGGTATTAAGGTTATTGCTGTTGGCGGAATTGTCAGCAACAATCAGTCATTAGTTGGCGCTATGGCAGAAAACTATATAACCGATAATTACTTTGCTGATAAGATGTTTTTCTCAAGCCGTGGTATAGGCGAAAATTCTATAATTCTTGAGAGTAATGAGCAGGAGTGCTTTATAAAGCAGAGTATGCTTAAAAATTCTCATACCCATTATTATCTTTGCGATAAATCAAAAATCGGCAGAGTGGGATATATGAGGCTTTCTACATTTGAAAATATACAGTATCTTATCACCGATGCTTTGGTTGATGGTCAGCTTAAAGCAACCCTTGACGAATTTGGCGTTGGCGTTATAAATATTTAAGAGGGGAAACAAAATGTTAGTAAATATGAATGAGGTCTTAAGACCTGCCAAGAAAAACAAGTATGCAGTAGGACTTTTTAATGCAGTAAACCTTGAGCTTGCCCGTGGTATTATCGCCGCCGCAGAGTCTACACAGTCTCCCGTTATTATGGGTACTGCCGAGGTTTTACTTCCTTACGGACCGTTAGAGGAGGTTTCCTATTACCTTATTCCTATGGCTAAAAAGGCAAACGTGCCTGTAGTTGTTCATCTTGACCACGGTCTTAGTTACGATCTTTGCATTAAGGCGCTTGAGCTTGGCTTTAGCTCAATTATGTATGACTGCTCCACCGATTCCTATGAGGATAATGTGCGCAAGGTTAAGGAGATGGCAGATATCGCCCACTCCTATGGCGCTACTATTGAGGGTGAGCTTGGTCACGTTGGCGATAACGAGGGTTCTGCTGAGGGTAGCGACCATCTTGCAGACCCATCCAAGTTCTTTACAGACCCCAAGCTTGCCAAGGATTTTGTTGATAAAACAGACGTAGATGCTCTTGCAATCGCAGTTGGTAACGCCCACGGCGCATATAAGCTTCCACCTAAGCTTGATTTCGAAAGAATCCGTACAATAGCTAATACTGTTGACGTACCCTTGGTGCTTCACGGCGGCTCAGGTCTTACCGATAACGATTTCAGACAGGCTATTAAAGAGGGTATCAGCAAGGTTAATATCTTTACCGATATAAATATTGCCGCTGTTGAGGCTGAATTCAAGAAGTTTACAAGTATGGAAAAGGGCGTTATCGACCTTATCCCTGCGGCAGTTGAGGCCGTTAAGCAGGAAACCATGAAGAAAATGAAGCTCTTCGGTAGCGACGGTAAGGCAGGCTTTAACAACGGTTCCTCAATGTCTAAGGCGGATATCGAGACCATAACAAGACTCGTTATGGCAGAAATTGAGAAACAGCGTAATAAGTAAAATAAAAAAAGAGCCGAAAGGCTCTTTTTTTATTTTACCTCGATATAATCGTTAATTTTTCCCAAGCTCTTTATTTCGTTTGCAGGCGGCTTTAATACAGTTAGCTACTGTTTCATAAAATCCGTTTTGCTCTAAAACCTTAACGCCCTCAATGGTGCTGCCGCCCTTAGAGCAGACGTTGTTTTTAAGAGTTTCGGGGGAATCGGTACTATTAAGCACCATCTTAGCGGCGCCAAGCATAGTATTAGCGGCATATTTTATTGCCTTTTTTCTCTCAACTCCGCACTCCTCGGCTCCACGGGCAAAGCCCTCTACCATCATATAAAAATATGCGGGGCCACAGCCTGAAACGGTTCCTGCCGCATCAAAAAGCTCTTCAGGTACCGCCTCAAAAAGACCTGCATTTTCCATATCGGAAAGAAAGTCGGCAAGGTCCTCTTCGGTTACAAGGTCGTTCTTACAGTAAAGAACGGTACCACTGTTTACTGCAACGGGGGTGTTGGGCATAATGCGGATGACAGGAAGAGAAAAGCCTGTCATTTCGCAGATTCTTTTTATATTAAGTCCTGCCGCCATAGTGATAATAAGGGGCTTTTTTTCTTTTAAATAGGTGGAAAGCTCTGCCAAAACCTCTGCCATCATCTGAGGCTTAACACCTAAAAACAGCCTATCAGAATTTAAAACGACAGTTTTAGTATCGGTATACTCTGCCCCTATCTTCTGGGCAGTTTCCTTAGCCTTTGGTGCAGGGTCGCCTATTAAAATATTGCTGTTTTTCTTAGAAAGGGCGTAAGCTAATGCGCCGCCCATATTACCGCAACCGATAAAACCGTATTTCATAATATTTCTCCTATCTGATGTGACCGTCACCCGTTATGAGATATTTATAGGTAGTAAGCTCTTTAAGTCCCATAGGTCCTCGGGCGCCTAATTTCTGGGTGGAAATTCCCATTTCGCAGCCAAGGCCGAATTCGCCACCATCGGTAAAACGGGTGGAGGCGTTTATATAAACAGCGGCGCTATCTACCGATTTAGCAAAATAATTTTTGGAAAACTCATCATTTGAAATTATAGCCTCGCTATGTCCCGTTGAGTGAGCGGATATATGTGCTGTCGCCTCTTTAACACCCTCAACGCATTTAACGGCTAAAATATAATCTAAGAATTCTGTATCAAAATCATTTTCGTTAGCAGGAGTGCCTGATATTATTTCGGCACTTTCCTTGCAAAGCCTTAGCTCTACAGGGGTAAGCCCTTTTTCTATTCGCTTATCTACAAGCCTATCTTTTAAAAGGGGTAAAAATTCATTTGCAATAGCTTTATCTACGAGTAAAACCTCTTCGGCGTTGCAAACACTTGGTCTGCTTGTCTTTGCATTTTCAATTATAGAAAGAGCCATTTCTATATCGGCAGTTTTCTCTACGTAAATATGGCAAATGCCTGTACCCGTCTGTATGCAAGGCACTGTAGCATTATTAACACAGGCGTTTATAAGCCCTGCCCCTCCTCGTGGGATAAGCAGGTCAATATATCCGTTTGCCTTCATAAGAGCGGTGGCGCTTTCTCTTGTTGTATCGGTAACAAGATTTATAGCGTTTTCGCAAACGCCTACCTTTTTAAGTCCCTTTTTTAAAGCTTTAACAATGGCATTTGCCGAATTGAAGGCCTCCTTACCGCCACGGAGCACACAAACATTTCCGCTTTTAAGGGCAAGGGCTGCCGCATCACTTGTAACGTTAGGGCGGCTTTCGTAAATTATGGCAATAACGCCCATAGGCACAGATACCTTTTGTATCTTAAGCCCATCAGCTCGAACGCTCTCCTCTAAAACAAGACCAACGGGGTCGGGAAGAGCGGATACCTGCCTGATACCCTCTGCCATACCCTTTATTCTATCTTCGGTTAGCAAAAGTCTATCTATCATAACATCGGAAATGTTACCCTTTGCTTTTTCAATGTCCTTACTGTTTTCAGCAAGGATTTCTTCGGTATTTTCAATAAGTGAGTCAGCCATAGAGCTGAGAGCCTTGTTTTTTTGCTCTTTAGTAAGGCAGGAAACCTCACCCACAGCCGCCTTGGCGGATATCAACAAATCAGTCATATTTTAACTCCTTTAAAGGTGGTGCCTACTTCTTTACCGTCAAGTATATCATAAAGATTTGCAGGTCTGTTGCCGTTGGCTATAATCATATCACAACCGACGCCTGTGCTTATTTTTGCGGCTTCAAGCTTTGTTGCCATACCACCGGTACCCTGACCTGAAACGCTTCCGCCGCCAAGATTTAAAACGGCATCATCAATTTTTTCTATATGGGATATAAGGGTGGCGTTTTTATCTTTATGTGGGTCGGCTGTAAATAGGCCATCAATATCAGAAAGAAGTATAAGCTTATCGGCGCCTATGCTTTTAGCAACGATAGCCGCAAGGGTATCATTATCCCCAATGCCAAGCTCTTCGGTGGCAACGGTATCGTTCTCGTTTATAATGGGAATAACATTTAATTCTAAAAGTCTGTTCAAAGTGTTTTTAAAGTTAAGATGTCTTTTATCAGAGGCAATATCCTCGCCCGTTATAAGAAGCTGAGCTACCGTAAGATTATATTCACTGAAGATTTTATCGTATGTATACATCAGCTCGCATTGACCTACTGCCGCAGCCGCCTGCTTTGTGGGGATATCCTCAGGTCTTTTCATAAGACCTAATTTTCCAACGCCCATACCGATAGCGCCCGATGAAACCAAGGTTACATCGTTACCTGCATTTTTAATATCGCTTATTATTTTGCAAAGCTCCTCAACAAGTCTTATATTAAGATGCCCTGTGGGGTGGGCAAGAGTGCTTGTACCTATTTTAATAACTATTCGCATAAATTTATCCCCCATAAAAAATACTTATAAGTATTATATTACACTATTTATAAAATTTAAAGTTATTTTTTAAAAAACTCCCGAAAAATCGGGAGTTTTGATTTAATTTTCTTTAATTATAAAGGAAAAGTCAATATAACCGTTCTCACATTCGGTGGAAATTTCCTTTATAAAGTTATTCGTAACAATATTTGTGTTTTCGAATGCTATGGGAATTAAGTTTTTGTTTTCAAGAAGAGAGGACTGTACAGCCGTAAAGTCACTTATATCCGTAACGCCGAAGTTTGATAAATACTCCTTGTCGCTTATGCTTTTGCAGGTTATGGGGAAAACCGCAAAGGGCAGGTCCTTTACCAAAAGCTGATTTTTAAGAGCATCTAAGGAATCGCTTGCCTCAATGTTTATAAAAGCGCTTAGATTTTGTTGCCAGTGACCTAAAATTGAAGTTATAATCGGCTTTATGTTTTCATCACCGTAATAATAAAGGGTGGTTTTAGGGAAACGGGTATTCTCCATCTCTTTTACAGCTGAGGACATAAGACTCTTTGCTTTGTTGAGATTATAAGCGGGGAAGCCCACATTGGCAATAAGGGGATCGGGCGATAAAACCTGAGGGTAGAGGGAATCCGCCGCAGTAAAACCGCTTTTAAGGCTTCCTTCATAAATTTCCTTACCAAAGGCGCTTAAAAAAGCGTTTTTAATTTCGGGAGAAAATTGGTCGCCTATAGTTAAAACCCAGCAGATATTCTGGAAGGAAATAACATTAAGTCCGCTTTGTGAGGCATTATCAATAACCGAGTTATCTATAAATGCTACATCCACCGTTTCCTCCTTAAGAAGCTCAAGGGGAGTTTCCTCGTGCAAAGAGAAAAATACGGCGTGGTTATTAGGCGGAAAGCTTCCGTTATATTCTTCGTTATTATAAAGCCTTATACCGAAATTTTCCGGATTCCATTTGGCAACGTAGTAAGAGCCGTTGGATAAAATAAGGCTTCTTGAAAGCCCATATTTGCCCACAGCCTTTTCAAAGAATTCTTCATTACAGGGCATACATATAGAGCTTGTAAGGGTATTTAAAAATTCGTTATCATCATATTTAAGGGAGATTTTAAGGGTATGCTCATCAGGAGCATCAACGCCTAAAGAGGATACGCTCTTTTCACCTTTGTAGATTTCCTCTGCATTAACGATAGAGAAAAGTCGGCTGACGAAGGGCGCCTTGGTATCAGGCTTTACCGCCCTTTCAAATGCAAAAAGAAAATCATAGGAGGAAAGGGGAGTGCCGTCACTCCACTTGGCATCTTTTTTTAATTTAAAGGTATATGTAAGTCCGCTTTTTTTATAGGCTTCGCAAACTCCGTTTTCTATGTGACCATCCTTGTTCTTGCGAAGAAGCCCCTCAAAAATATTGCGGACAAGCATAAGCTCAATATCTGTTGAGGCGACCTGAGGGTCGAGTGTGGAGGGCTGGTCAGATGCCTCAAAATATATAGTCTGGTCAAGATGACTTTTTCCGCAACCCGTAACGCAGGGAATTATCAGAATTATACTGAGCATAAGAGCGGTAAGCTTTAACAGTTTCATAAATATAACTCTCCGAAACATCTTAATTCTAACTTATTATATCCCAATTCCCGACTTTTTTCAACATCAATTATATAAGTAAAGGCATGTAAAGAAAAATACTTGACAGCGGGGTGTATATGTGCTATAATTCAAAGGCTGTAAAGAAAAAGACTTGACAGGAGGGCTTTTATGCCAAAAGATTTATATATAAGCGCCCTTCTCGATGTTTACGGGAAATTTCTCAGTGATAAGCAGAGAACGCTCGCTGAATATTATTTTAATGATGACCTTTCTTTAGGCGAGATAGCCGAGAATGAGGGCATCACCCGTCAGGGAGTAAGCGATTTTATAAAAAGGGCTCAGCAGCAGCTTTATAAGATGGAAGAAGACTGTGGCTATTGTGAAAAGTTTATAAAATTGAGAGCTCTTGCGGATAAGCTTAAATCGGATGATAATTCAGCCAAAGCGGAAATTATAGAAATTATAGAAAATATTTAAAAAGGAGGGGCAATATGGGTTTCGATAGTCTTACCGATAAGTTAGGCGGCGTATTTAAAAAGCTTAGGAATAAGGGTAAGCTTTATGAAAGCGATGTTAAAGAGGCTATGAGAGAAGTCCGCCTTGCCCTTTTAGAAGCCGATGTTAACTATAAGGTTGCAAAGGATTTTACTAATACCGTAGCCGAAAAGTGCATAGGAGCAGGTGTTTTAGAGAGCCTTACTGCCGCTCAGATGGTGGTTAAAATAGTAAGAGATGAGCTTACTGCTTTAATGGGCAGTGAGCAAGCAAGACTTAAAACCGCATCAAAAATACCTACGGTTATAATGATGTGCGGTCTTCAGGGCTCGGGTAAAACTACCCACTCTGCTAAGCTTGCAAAGCTTTTAAAATCTCAGGGCCACAGACCAATGCTTGTTGCCTGTGATATATATAGACCTGCCGCTATTGAGCAGTTAAAGGTGGTGGGCAAGGCAGTAGAGACTCCCGTTTTTGAAATGGGCACCGAAAAGCCTGAAAAGATAGCAGTAGAGGCTATTAAGTATGCAAGGGATTACGGTCACGATTATGTAATTCTTGATACTGCGGGACGCCTTCATATAGATACCGAGCTTATGGATGAGCTTATCCGCATTACAAAGGCGGTTGAGGTTAATAACATCCTTTTGGTTATCGATTCTATGGTAGGTCAGGATGCAGTTAATATTGCTAAAGCGTTTAACGATATTTTAGAGATTGACGGCGTAATTCTCACTAAGCTTGACGGTGATACCCGTGGCGGCGCCGCCCTTTCTGTTAAAGCGGTAACGGGCAAACCCATTATGTTTGCAGGTGTGGGCGAAAAGTTAGATGAGCTTGAAGAATTTCATCCTGATAGAATGGCTTCACGAATTCTCGGTATGGGCGATGTTTTGTCCCTTATTGAGAGGGTTGAGGGCGAAATTGATGAGAAAAAGGCGGAGGAAACTGCAAGGCGTCTTCAGGAAAACAAGTTCGATATGAACGATTTGCTTGACCAATTCGGTCAGATTAAGAAGATGGGCAGTCTAAAAAGCGTTCTTTCTATGATTCCGGGTATGGAAAAGCAGGTAAGGGATGCGGATATTGATGATAGGCAGATGCTCAGAGTTGAGGCTATTATCAAATCAATGACCAAAAAGGAAAGAGCAAAGCCTGAAATTATCAATGCTTCGAGAAAAAGAAGAATTGCGGCAGGCTGCGGTCTTACGGTTGAAGAGGTTAACAGACTTCTTCGTCAGTATGAACAGATGAAGAAGATGTTCAAGCAAATGAATAAGCCCGGCGCCAAGCGTAAAATGATGCGTGGTATGGGCGGTATGGGCGGCTTCGGCTCAGGCAACTTCGGTTTATAAGGGTAATTACCTTATTAAATAAATAAAATTATATATTCTTTTATGGAGGTGCAGTAAAATGGCAGTAAAAATCAGACTTCGCAGAATGGGCGCTAAGAAGGCTCCTTTCTATCGTGTAGTAGTTGCTGACTCAAGATTCCCCAGAGACGGTCGTTTCATCGAGGAAATCGGTCACTATGATCCTACTAAGGATCCCGCAATCGTAAACATCGATGCTGATAAGGCAAAGAAGTGGATTGCTAACGGTGCTCAGCCTACTGATACTGTTAAGGCTTTACTTAAGAAGAACGGCGTTCTTTAATTAGGAGAAAATTATGAAGGAACTTCTTATTGCTATTGCACAGGGCCTTGTAGAAGAGCCCCAGGCAGTAACTGTAACTGTTGATGAGCCAAACGAGGAGGGCGTTATCGTATATCACCTTAAGGTTGCTGAGGGTGATATGGGCAGAGTAATCGGCAAGCAGGGAAGAATAGCTAAGGCTATCCGTACCGTTATGCGTTCTGCCGCTATTCGTAACGACCAGAAAATCGCTGTGGAAATCGACTAATTAAGCCAAAACATTTAAAACCCAAACCAGCCTAAAAGGGCGGTTTTAAGGTGTCTTTTGGCTCTTTGTCGCACATAAGCGACAGCTTTATGTGCTTCGCATCACAAAAATCCATTCATAAAACCGCGCCTTTTAGGTCGCAGAATTTTGTGATAAAAGGATTTTATGATGGGGCGAGGCACAAAACGCAGTTAATCCTGTCGGATTAACGAGTATTTTAACAAAGCCACAGCGTAAAATCCTTATCCCAAAATCTGATTCGGGTTTAAATGCTTTGGCTAACGGGATAGCAATATCCCGTCAAAACTAAAGCAATACCCCAGAGCATCTGGGGTATTTACATATAAATTTTAATTTTGGAGAATTCTATGAAAAAGGAATTTTTAGAGGTAGGTCAGGTGGTTGGTACCCACGGAGTAAGGGGTACTATGCGTATAAAGCCTTGGTCGGATGACGGTGAATTTTTAAAGGGATTTAAAAGATTTTTTACCGATAAGGGCGATAGTGTTTTAAAGGTTAAGTCGGTAAAGCCCCACGGCGCTGTGGTTTTGCTCGATGTAGAGGGTGTTGACAGCATCGAAAAAGCAGAGGCTATGCGAGGCAAGGTCCTTTCTATTAAGAGAGAGGATGCAAAGCTTCCTGAGGGCAGATACTTTGTGGATGAGCTTATTGGCTGTAAGGCAGTTGATAACGCTAACGGCGAGGAGCTTGGGCATATTACCGATGTATCCAAAACAGGCGCTAACGATGTATGGCATATAACAAGAGATAATAAGGAATATCTCGTACCCGCAATACCTGATGTTATTGTAAGCGTGGATGTTGAAAAGGAAATTGCAGTTTTAAATGTTTTAAAAGGAATTTTTGACGATGAGAATTGATATAATGACTCTTTTTCCCGAAATGTGCGAAACGGTTTTGAATGAAAGCATAATCGGCAGAGCCCGTAAGAGTGAAAAGGTTGAGCTTTCCTGTGTTAATATCCGTGATTTTTCGGGAAATAAGCATAATAAGGTTGATGATATGCCCTATGGCGGCGGTATGGGTATGGTAATGGCGGCTTCCCCTATATATGACTGCTATAAAAGTCTTTATAGCGAGGGCGAAGCAAAGCCTCACCTTATATATCTTTCACCAAAAGGTAAGACTCTTACTCAGAAAAGGGTGGTAGAGCTATCAAGGCTTGATAGAATAGTTCTTCTTTGCGGTCATTATGAGGGTATTGACCAAAGGGTTATAGAGGAAATCGTTGATGAGGAAATTTCGGTTGGCGATTATGTGGTAACGGGGGGAGAGCTACCCGCCCTAATACTCGCTGATGCGGTTTGCCGAATGCTCCCCGGAGTTCTTTCGGATGACCTTTGCTTTGAGGATGAAAGCCATTTCGATAACACCCTTGAGTACCCTCAATATACAAGACCTGCTGTGTGGATGGATAAAGAGGTGCCCGAGGTTCTGCTTTCAGGTAACCACGCCGAAATCGCTAAATGGCGAAGAAAACAGCAGCTTCTTATAACAAAGGAGCGACGTCCCGATTTATACGAAAAGATAGAGCTTTCTAAGCAGGATAAAAAAATACTCGAAAAAGACTAAAATAAATAGAAAATTCAACAAATATTCGGGAGAAACCAACTTAAATATTGGAAAAAATTTAGAACTTAGTAACAAATCATTGACTATTTCATTAAATGTGGTATAATATATAAGACTTTGAAACGCAGTTAATTTTTCTTAAAGGAGATTTCATCATGTGTGTTAAAGATGTAGTTATTAAAAATCAGGTTGGTTTACATGCACGTCCTGCTACCTTCTTCATCCAGAAAGCAAATGAATATAAATCTTCTATCTGGGTTGAGAAGGACGAGCGTAAGGTAAACGCAAAAAGCCTTTTAGGTGTTCTTTCTCTTGGAATTATCGGCGGCGCTACAATTAAGATAATTGTAGACGGAAGCGATGAGAAGGAAGCCCTTGAGGGACTTGTAGCCCTTGTAGAATCAGGCTTTGCCGACTAATAAAAAATAATCAGCCGAAACAATAACGGCTTCGGCTGATTACATATATCCGGGTGTGGCGCAGCTGGTAGCGCGCTTGACTGGGGGTCAAGAGGCCGCAGGTTCAAGTCCTGTCACTCGGACCAATTAAGAGGTATAGACCTTTAGGTCTGTGCCTCTTAATTTTTTATGATAAAGGACTTGAAACGACCTCCAAACTCTGCGACCAAGGGGAGCAAAGAGTTTGGGAGAACAGTCCGGTGGACTGTTCGATAGCCGGAGAAGAAAGTCCTGTCACTCGGACCAAAATCGGAAATCCGTTCACGAAAGTGGACGGATTTCCGATTTTGTACTATTCATTTTTCATTATTAGGTATTCATCATTCATTAAAACGGATTTCCGTAATGAACAATGAATGATGAAGTCGCGCGGCTAATGAATAATGAATAATATAAATGCCGGCTTCGGCATTCTCTTTTTTACAAACACACTGAAAATTAAGATTTTGTACTGCTTATGACTGCGAAAATCCTAGTATTTATGCGGATTTCCACGCCCACGTCGGCGAAAATAACCATTTAGGTTATTTTCTACCGCATACGCTCCCTCCTGTTCGAATCCCTATCTGATAAAGATAAAAAAAGACAGCACCAAAGTGCTGTCTTTTCTTATGGTGACCCGGACGGGATTCGAACCCGTGTTACCGCCGTGAAAGGGCGGTGTCTTAGGCCTCTTGACCACCGGGCCATTGGTGGCTGTAATCGGACTTGAACCAATGACACCGCGGGTATGAACCGCGTGCTCTAGCCAACTGAGCTATACAGCCATATCAATATCGCTTTTAATTGCGACCAATTTATTATATAGGCTTAGTTTAAATTTGTCAAGTAAAATTTTATTTTTTCACCTTAATTTTTAATCTTTAATCTGTCTTACCGAAACTTCCCCTGCAGATAACGTGATTTCTTTGCCGTTTATTGAAAGTATAAGTCCTGCATTGTCGTCAATTCCCAAAACGTCTGCAGTATAAGTATTGCCGTCTTTTACAAATTCAATCTTTTTATTTTTAAGATAAGAACGCTCTTTATAACGGCTCATATAATCCTTTGATTCGCCCATTTTATAGATTTCAAAGAAAATTTTAACTATCTCGGCTATAAGCTTTGCCTTCATATTAAAATCATCCGCTGTTTCGAGAACACTTGCGGCAATAGATGATATATCCTCAGGGAATTTTTCGGGAGCACCTAAATTTATGCCGATACCAAGCACCGCATACTCAAGCGCTCCGCCCTCGTTTATAGCTCCCTCGGTTAAAATCCCACATACCTTTTTATCATTTATATAAATATCATTAACCCATTTTATTTTAGATGTTTTACCAAAAAGCTTATCGATTGCCTCACTTACGGCAACAGCGGCGGCGGTGGTAATAAAAAGCGCGCAGTCAGCCGATAAGGCGGGTTTCAGGATAAGGGACATATAAATACCACCCTCATATGAAAAGAAGCTTCTGCCAAGACGCCCTCTGCCACCGCTTTGAGAAAGCGCAAAAACGCAGTCGCCCTCAGCAAAGCCTTTATGACATAGCGCTTTAGCATAAGAGTTAGTCGAATCCACATTTTCTAATACTATAGGATTTATTAAGTTGGTGTGTTTTTTAATTTCCTTGCAGAAGATATCCGATTTTCTTTCTGTCATATTATCACCGATTTAATTTTAATATGCTTTCTAATTAAAGTCAACCTTTCAAAAATTTGTTGACTTTTTTCCTCACCTTATATATAATTATTTAGCAAACCTGATATCGAGATGTGGCTCAGTTTGGTAGAGCGCTGCGTTCGGGACGCAGAGGCCGCAGGTTCGAATCCTGTCATCTCGACCAAAAATCCGTCGACTTTGTCGGCGGATTTTTTATTCAAGCCGATAGGCTTGGTATATCATCACACCATAGGTGTGCATATCTCTATCGGCTTGATGAGATACAGTGGCTTTGCCACTGATGATATGCAAAACTTCGTTTTGATGATATACAAGGCTTCGCCTTGATTTTAAAACCCAGCATTTATGCGGGTTTGTGCTTGATTACTATAACGCCACTTCGACCAAAATACCAAGGATGCCTTTTAGGTGTCCTTGGTATTTTTAATTTTTGGATTGCTATTTCTCGATTTCCATATCAAGATTCTAATAAAAATTTTTAAATATAGCCTCATTGACTTTAACGCTTTAATATGTTAAAATGTTTTAAAATATCAGAATAGGAGTTTTGTATGGAACACAAGGATTTTTCTGAGCTTTTATATAAGGCGGTTATGACTCTTGAAAGTCCTGAAGAGTGTAAATCCTTCTTCGAGGATATCTGCACACCTAAGGAGATTAAATCTATGGCCCAGCGTTTTGCCGTTGCGAAGCTGCTTAGCGAGGGCGCTGTGTATAACGAAATAGTAAGTCAGACGGGGGCCTCTACCGCCACCGTAAGCCGTGTCAGCCGTACCAAGAGCGAAGGCTGTAAAACTGCTATTGAGAGAATGAAATAATGTATACGGATTTTGCTAAGTTCTATGATATTCTGATGGAGGATGCCGATTACAATGGCAGGAGCGAGTATATTCTTTCCCTCTTTGATAAATTCGGCAAAAGACCTGAAGAGCTGCTTGACCTTGCCTGTGGTACGGGGGGATTTTCAAATGAGTTTGCCCGCCACGGCATTTCGGTTATGGGCGTTGATATTTCGGAGGAGATGCTCTGTATCGCCAGGGAAAAGAGTGAGGAGCAGTGGAATGGTATATTATATATATGTCAGGATGCTGTCTCTCTCGACCTTCACGGCAAGGTGGATGGAGCCGTTTGTCTTCTCGATAGTCTTAATCATATTATAGATTATAATGATTTCTGTAAGGCAATAGAGCGTGTGGCGTTGTTTCTTGCAGAGGATGGACTATTTATATTTGATGTAAATACCGTATATAAACACCGTCAGGTTTTAGGGGATAACACCTTTGTTTTAGAGGAGGAAGGAGTTTACTGTGTTTGGCAGAACTTCTATAATCCCCAAGATAATACGGTGGATGTAGCCCTTGATTTCTTTGAGGGAGACGGAGAAAGCTATAAAAGATACAGTGAGGATATAACCGAACGCGCCTATACTGAAAAAGAAATAGAGAGCGCCCTTAAAAAAGCAGGGCTTGAGATATTGGCGGTTTATGATGATATGACCTATAACAGCCTTAAAAAAGATAGTGAAAGAGCAATATATATTACGAGGAAGATTAAATAAATGGGTAAGCTTATCAGATGTATTACAAGTGACGGTCTTGTTATGGCTACGGCTATTGACAGTACCGATATAGTAGCCAAAGCAGAGAAGTATCATAAAACCTCGGCGGTTGTAACTGCCGCCCTTGGCAGACTTCTTACTGCCACCTCTATGATGGGAGATATGCTTAAAAACTCTCAGGATAGTATAACCGTTAAAATTGATGGTGGGGGACCTATCGGCTCAATAGTTACTGCCTCTGATTCTTACGGTAACGTAAGAGGCTATGCGGTTAATCCTGTGGTGGAAATACCCCTTAAGGAAAACGGAAAGCTTGATGTTTCGGGCGCTGTGGGAACCGACGGAAGCCTTTATGTTATGAAGGATTTAGGCTTAAAGGAGCCATATAACGGATTTATTCCTATCGCAACGGGTGAGATAGCAGAGGATATTACCGCCTATTATGCCGTAAGTGAGCAGATACCCACCGTTTGCGCATTAGGAGTGCTGGTAAATCCCGATTTAACCGTGCGAAAGAGTGGAGGATATATTATTCAGCTTCTTCCTGCTGCTACAGGGGATGAAGAAATAATTTCAAAGCTCGAAAAGAATATTTCTGCTATGAAGCCTGTTACTGAGCTTTTGGATAGCGGTAAGGATATAGAGGAAATAGTAAGAATCGCCCTTGATGGTTTTGAGGTGGAGGTTCTAGATGAAAGAAAAGCCACATATAAATGTAATTGTTCGAGAGAAAGATTTGAAAAGGCGCTTATAAGTCTTGGCGCAGATGAGCTTGAGGATTTAGCCCGTGATTTGCCTGAAGCCGAGATGAAGTGCCAATTTTGCAATAAAACTTATGTATTTACCGATAAAGAAATCCGCAAAATAATCGATAAAATAAAAAAATAAAAAATTTAATAAAAAATGCTTGACATTTGTGGCGGCATGTGGTATTATACAGTTCGTCGCCGGTGAGTTACTTTGAAGCGAACCAGCGCTAATGTGGGAGCATAGCTCAGCTGGGAGAGCATCTGCCTTACAAGCAGAGGGTCACAGGTTCGAGCCCTGTTGTTCCCACCATTTTGGCCTGGTAGTTCAGTTGGTTAGAACGCTAGCCTGTCACGCTAGAGGTCGTGGGTTCGAGCCCCATCCAGGTCGCCATTTGCCTCTGTAGCTCAGTCGGTAGAGCAGAGGACTGAAAATCCTCGTGTCGTTGGTTCGATTCCGACCGGAGGCACCATATATGCGGATTTAGCTCATCTGGTAGAGCGCCACCTTGCCAAGGTGGAGGTAGCGAGTTCGAGCCTCGTAATCCGCTCCATAGGGGCGCTGAAAAGCGCCCTTTATTTTCCTAAAAACCAACATAAATTGAATAAGGCACCATAGCCAAGCGGTAAGGCAGAGGTCTCCAAAACCTTCATCCCCAGTTCGATTCTGGGTGGTGCCTCCAAAAAGAAAAGTCACACATCGTGTGGCTTTTTCTTTTTGTACTTTTCACTATTCTCTCTTCACTTTTCGCTCTTCTCTAAACAATGTGTGACTTTTCCAGATAAAAGATAAGAGAGAAGAGATAAAAGAAAAGGTGTGGCTTCGCCACGAATTATAAATACAATGCTCCGCATTGATTTATTCCCGCTTTTATGCTATGATACACATAGGCGGTGATGATATGATTATTCTTTCTTCTTGTGATTTTCGCAATGAGAATTCAAAAAGAGTAATATTAAATAATTTGTCCAAACCAATTGGACAATGTAAAGTTTTATTTTTCCCTAATGAAAACGCAACTTTTGAAACGATACATAGTAAAAAATTTTATTTAAGATTACAAGAATTTGGTTTTACCGAAGCAAACATTCATGTCTTCGATTACTACAATCCAGCAGAGTTTCAAAATCTCGATTTAGATGTTATCTATATTAGTGGTGGAAATACATTTAAAACATTGCAGAGAATAAGAAATTGCGAGTTTGATAAACAAATAATTCAGTATGTTGAACGCGGTGTTACATATATCGGTGGTAGTGCAGGAGCGCATATTGCTACAAAAGATATAACACACGTCAAAGAATTTGATTCACTCCCTGAAGATATGATAGATTTTAAAGGACTTGGCCTGTTTGATGGGGTTTTGGTTTGTCATTATACAGCAGAAAAACAACAAATTTTAGACAAATTACAAAAAAATAGTGTTTTTCAAGTTGTTCCTTTGAGCGATGATGAGTCAATTGTGATAAATTAAAGAAAATCCTCGGTTTTCACCCAGTTCTTTTTCGGACACGAATGACACAATGAATGACATCCCAAATCTGAACGGTTACGGTTCGATTAGGATGTCAATCTTCTTTTATAAACCCAGTAAGGAACGGCTTTCTTGGCCGTTCCTTATTTTTTTATATAATCGAACTTAAATGAAAGAAGTGCTTAAAAACTGTGCTATATCCGAAAAATTAAAATAATTTGAACCACGAAAGTTCGATTAAATTGTTTTGCTTATACACTAACGGTGGGACAATGAGTTATATTGAAAAATTTTATGCTGTATGGTATAATTAGGTGACAAGTTTGTTTGCTGGTGAGGTCGAATCATTGTTTAGTATAAAATATGATACTTGGAAGTTATACTTAAATGTAAACGAGTTTGAAAGAAGGTGGCACGATGATCAAAATTGCCCTGTGTGATGACGAGGTAAAGATACTTGACGAAGTTTCATCATACATAAATAAGTATGCAGAAAAGAAAAGCAATCAGCGTATTGAGATTTCTCGTTTTGATTCTGCAAAGGCTCTGGACTTTGCTTTGGATGAAAGTTCTTTTGATATTTTCGTGCTTGATGTGTATATCGGCAAAGAGATGGGAACGGCTCTTGCCAAGAAAATTCGCAAAAGAGGAATTGAAAGTCCTATTATTTTTCTTACAACCTCTGTCGAGCATGCTCCTCAAGGTTATGAAACAGGAACGCTCCGCTATCTTCTGAAACCGCTTGATCCTAAAAAGTTTTATGAAGCAATGGATGTTGCTCTCATTCAGGTAGAAAAAATGAGAGAACGGTTTATTAAATTCAAGACGGAAAACGGAATTGAGAGTGTCAATGCCAGTCATATTATATGTTCTGAAGCACACGCACACTATCAGCACATAACCTTATTAGACGGCTTAACGATTCGTGTCAGAATGACCGTTGCCGAGCTTTATGGGGTGCTTGCAAAACACGACGGCTTTGCCCGTGTTGGCAGCGCATACATTGTCAACCTCCGCAACATTATGAATGTTTCTGGTAGCGAAGTACATTTGACCGGCGATATCATCATCCCGATACCGAGAGGCAAGCACACCGAGTTAAAGAAAGCTTTTTGGGATTTTCAATACGAAGGACAGGAGGATTAATAGAGTATGACCGGAACGATTATACAATTTATACTCTTACTGATAGCGCACGCTGCTGCCGGCATTTACTCCTCCAATCTCAAATACAGTAAAAAGACCACATATATCATTTGGGGCACCTGGGTTGTGCTTCAAACTGCGCTTCTATTCTACACAGAGTTTGTGCTGACGAATTGGGCGTGGCAGTTCTTTGTGGGATTTGTCCTTTCTCTTGTCGGTCAGTATGTGATTTTTTTTGTAACCACAAAAGGAAAGCTTGCACAAAGAGTGTTTACTATGCTGACATATTCGATCTTCTTCTGTATTGTTATGTCGCTGGTTACTATGGTCAACGGCACTTTTGGGCAGCTGCATTGGACACTTACCGCGCTCATTCAAGCGGCTTTGCTTTTTGCTATTGTGTTCTATTTCCTTCGCTACGTTTGCCCCTTGTGCCGCACCGCAGCAAAGAACATTACGACGGGTTGGGCACCCCTTATCTTTGTGAATATCGTCTTTATGATTACTATAATACTTTCCTCGGTATTTCCGGTAAGACTTGTAAGCTTTGGTGATCCTGCTGTTATTACATTTGCTTTCATCAGTGTATCCATTATGTCGGTGTATCCTGTTATTTTCTCAAGCATTAACAGTCTGTCCGAAGCGGCAACCAAAAGAGAGGTTGAAGCGCAAAACAAGATGCTCATTGCCCAGATCGAAGCGGAAAATGCGCAGCTTGCGGCTGATAGCCAAGCAAGACACGACAGACGGCACCACAATCTCGTTATGCTGGAATTTGCCAACAACAATGATATTGAACGTGTAAGAGAATATCTGAAAAGCCTTGTGGAAAGTGAGAGCGAGGTTTGGGGCGAAGTGAGATATTGCGATAATATGACGATCAATACAGTTTTGACCGTTTACGAAAGACGTGCGAAGGAAAGCGGTATTTCCGTCAAGATTTCCGCTAAAGCAAGCCGAGACCTTGATGTTTCACCCCAGGATCTCGTAATTGTGATTGCGAATCTCTTTGAAAATGCTATTCATGCCACGGCAAAACACAAGAGCAAAGAGAAGATGATTGACATTTCCATCAAAGGAAGCGCACAGCGATTGCTGATCAAAGTGGAAAACCCCTGTAGGAACAATCTGACCTTTGATGAAACGCTCTATGGTGTGGGTATTCGCTCAGTGATTGCTACCACAAATAAATACGAAGGTATGTATGATTTCACAGCAGAGGACGGAATTTTCTCTGCGAAAATCAGTTTGAATTTGAAGTAAACCTACAATCTGTGCCAAAAAACCTACAATCTATGCCAAACTCCCCATTACGGGGAGTTTTTTTATTACAATTTTTACGGTGTAATATACCCTCTATTTATGAGACTTTTAGTGAATAGTTGTGCGCAAAGGAGGCGCTGTGATTTGATTGATCAGAAATACACAGAAAACGGCTATCTCGTTGTAGCAGAAACCGATAAGTGTCCTTTATGGGAACTTGGCAGTGAGTCAAGAACATATCCGTCCACAACCGATTGTTATTATTGCAAGTTTGCAGATTTTCGCACGGAAGAATTTAGAATACGTGCCGAAGAAATGCCAAGAGGCGAAACGCTACACAGCGTGTGTAAAAACGAGAAAAACAAAAAGTCCGCCTCGGATACTTAAGTGAGGTGGTAAAGATGTGGCTGACTTGCTCGGCTAACTCGACAAAGAAACACTACGTAAACAAATCAAGTAAAAATATTGGAGGGATATGCCTATGAAAACAAAAAAACAAACAAGCATTTCCTATAACTTCCTAAAATGGCTCTTATTCTTAATGCTCGTCGCATTTATTGCCACAACCGTGTTCTTATGGATGTTCCAAACACGGATTGCAAACAACAATGCTGACAATCTCTTGCGGCTGAACATCACTGATGTCAAGGCAGATATAAAGGACGCCACCAACGACCATATGCTTGAGATCGTTCGCAGCATATCGGCAGAGCTTGACGATATAGATGCAGATACCACATCGGCAGAAGAAATGCGTGCAAGAATTGCTCAAATGCTCACACGATACGACGTGACCGAGATTGACATTATCAACAGCAAAGGCATCATCGTGGCGTGCAATATAGAATCCTTCATCGGTTTTGATATGGCATCAGGCGAACAGTCCAAAGAGTTTTTGGTGCTGCTCGATGGCAAAAAGGAAATGGTACAGGAATTTCAAGCTCAGTCCTATGACAGCTCCATCGAGCGCAAGTATGCAGGTGCATCGCTATTAAACGGCGGTCTTGTGCAGATCGGTTATGACTACGCACGTCTACAGGCGAGCGTTGACCACGAAGTTGTATCGCTCACCCGTAACCGTCACGTAGGCAACAACGGACGAGTTCTGATCGTTGACCAAGATAAAAACATTGTCAGTAACGTCAAGGACGTTGATCGTAAGAAGCTTGATTTAGAAGCGTTCGGAATAAAACCCGGTTCTGTTCAAGCAGGACAACGTGTTACCGCAAATGTAGAGGGCGTTGATTTCTACTGTATGGCAGAAATGGCAGAAGGTTACTACATCATATCCGCCATACCCGTAAAAGAAGTAACCATTACACGAAATATGGTTGTTATTATGGCGGTTGCGGTGGAGATGCTGATATTTATTGCTCTGACGCTTCTTGTCTATCTTTTGATAAAGAAACAGATCGTCGTCGGCGTGAACCGCATCAACCATTCGCTGTCCCAGATTACAAACGGAAACCTTGATGTAACAATGGACGTGCGTAACAATTTGGAATTTGACTCGCTTTCCAACGACATCAACGCAACGGTAGGGACCTTGAAGCGGTATATTAAGGATGCAGAAGAACGAATAGATGCAGAGCTTGCCTTTGCAAAAGCAATTCAGCACTCGGCTTTGCCTTCTGTATTCCCGCCGTATCCCAACAGAACAGAATTTGATATTTTCGCTACTATGCACACAGCAAAAGAGGTCGGCGGCGACTTCTACGATTTCTATTTTGTGGATAAAGATAACCTTGCGTTCTTGATAGCAGACGTATCCGGCAAGGGTATCCCTGCGGCAATGTTTATGATGCAATCCAAGACCATCATAAAGAGCTGCGCCGAGTCGGGAATGAGCGTGGAAGAAGTATTCACCGCCTCTAACGAAAAGCTATGCGAGGGCAACGATGCAGGAATGTTTGTTACCGCCTGGATGGGTATTCTGAACGTAAAGACCGGCAAGGTGCTCTTTGCCAACGCAGGTCACAACCCGCCCCTTGTCAAACACGCAGATGGTACTTACGAATATCTCAAAACCCGTGCAGGTTTCTTCCTTGCAGGTATGGAAGGTATTCGTTATAGGGGGAATGAGTTGCAGCTTGCACCAGGGGACTCGATTTACCTCTACACCGACGGTGTTACCGAAGCAACAGATGCAAGCACCCAGCTTTACGGAGAAGAACGCCTGCATACCGTTCTTGAAAAATGTAAAGATGCAGAACCTGAGGTAATTTGTGATGAAGTTAAAAAAGATGTGGATTCTTTCGTCGGAGAAGCGCCTCAATTTGACGACATTACAATGCTGTGCTTAAAATATTACGGGAAGGAGGATGCCGAGTGAAAGAGCTAACCATTGCTGCAACGGTTGAAAATATTGAAACTGTTACGGATTTTGTAAACGAGCAGCTTGAAGCACTCGATTGTCCAAGAAAAACGCAGATGCAGATAGACATTGCCATCGACGAACTTTTCGGCAATATTGCGCACTATGCGTACAACCCCGACGTAGGAGAAGCTACCGTTCGCGTGGAGGTTGTAGAAGAGCCTCTTGCCGTGGTAATTACCTTTATTGATAAAGGCGTGCCTTATGATCCCCTTGCAAAAGCCGATCCCGACACAACGCTTTCTGCAGAGGAAAGAGATATCGGCGGTCTTGGTATTTATATGGTGAAGAAGTCTATGGACGATGTTACCTATGAATATAAAAACGGGCAAAACATTTTAAAAATCAAAAAAAATATATGAGGGAGATAATTATGAATATTAACAAAAGTGTAAACGGAACAGAATTAACTATGGCGATTGTTGGAAGACTTGATACCGTAACGGCACCGGAATTTGAAGCCGAGCTCAAAGCTTCTATTGATGGGGTGGAAACCCTTATTTTAGACCTTTCTGAGCTTGAATATACCTCGTCTGCAGGACTCAGAACCTTTCTTATTGCACAAAAAACAATGAATAAGCAAGGTAAAATGATTGTTAAAAATGTCAACGAAAGTGTAATGGAAGTGTTTGATATTACAGGCATGGCAGATTTCATGACTTTCGAATAGAATTGAGGGTTGATTATTTTAATATGAAAAAGAAAGGCTTTTATAAATCTTGCATTGCCCTTATTCTTGTTTTGTCTATATTGTTACCATATTTTTCGAATATAGTTTCAGCAGCGAGCCCGGATTACATAAAGGAAGTGCGACTCAGCTGGGATATGAAGGACAGCGATAAAGCAGAGAACTGGTTGCGCGATAATGGGTATAACGTTGTTCCGGGTAATTTGAATGCAGGAACAAAAAAAGGTTACTGTTATCTGGGCTATAAAACTACCAAAAATAAAGATGAGGCCATTACTGATATGGCAATTATCAGTATGGACAGTGGTTACAAAATGTACAATTACACAAAAGTAATTGAGGAAATCACTGAAAGTACGAATCGCCTTGCATCGCAGATGATAGTGGCATTGGGTGAATTCCGCGAAAATTATAAAGCAGGAAGCCCGAATGCAAAAATGGCAGTCGAAGTGTTAAATATGATTCAGGTGGATGAAAACGATGCCACACCCCTTGGAACCTATTTGCTCTATGAGAATCGAACACAGGAAGATATTTATAATATTTTACTGATGGGCAATAGTATGGTTGTTTCACTTATCTATAACGAAATCACCCTCGGTGTTTCTGACTATAAAATGGTTGAGATTGAAGTGGAGAAACCGGATGACGAAACCACCTCGTCCTCGGAACCCGAAAAAATCACAAAAGCAGAAACCTGGATGGATCGCCTTTCTGTAACGGGACCGTACAGCCAAGAAGAAGGTGTTGATAACGGTGATGATGCCTTGTATTACGATCAGGCGCATGAGTTGTTGGATGCTTTTGAAACGTATGCAAAGGCTATTGAGGCGGCACAGAAGCGCAAGGAAGAAAACAACGGCGAAGTTGTTGTCAATATCACCACTGAAAAAGAGGCAAAGGCGGAAGATGAAAGAATTGCAGCCGGTGGAGAGGTTGATGAATCAAACGCCGATGCATGGAATCTTGGTTCCTACGAATTGTTAAAACAATATTCTTTCGGAGAAACCAATCTGGCAGAATATTTTATGTCTCTTGGACAAAAGGATGTAAACGTGCAGGATATCTATCCGGTTGTTAAGAGTATGACACCGGGGCAGGTTGCCATGCTTCGTATTTGTGGTGTTACAACCAGTGTTGTAGCTACGAATAACAGCGAAGAAAATTATCAAAAGGCAATGGAAGAATTGCAAAAGCAAATGGATGAATTTGAGGAATATAAAAATGGTCAGCCGTTCCATATTTATTCCGGCGTTAACCGCGAAATTTACTCCAAGGAAATTGCTATTACAGAGGCCGGTTACAGAGATTCTGCTTCCGGACAAATGTTTGATATGCTGACCAAGGAAGATACGGTTGGTCAGAATTTAGAAGTTGCTATGAAAACTTTGGCAATGGTCACGGTTGGATGTCTTGGCGTAGCCATTATTGGTTTGGCGATAACCAGCTTTGTTCTGGAAGCCTCTATCATCATGTCGGCAGTAGCACTTTGGACCTCAATGACCGTGACAGTGGGTTCTTTTGTAGGTGCAATGGCCTCTTTGGGACCTTTAGCTATTGGCATAGTGGCATTGGCCGCATTGATTATTATCGGTGTGACCTATGTTGTAAGATGGGCTGTCGATTTGTATGACAAGTATCATCCGGAGTATTCACCAATTCCAACAGATATGTACGACGTGAAAAATGGCGAATATCTTTCCTATGATGCGGTGTTGGATCAAAGCGGAAATGCTGCGGATATGAATAACTGGGCAGGACAGCGTTGGAATGCATTGTATGTTTCCTATGATACAAAAGCCGGCTCACCGTTGGTTGTAAATGATGACACTATGGAAGCTTTCCGAGTAGTACAAGGAAGCCAGGCGGTTCCCCCGCTTATGGATAGCGCGAAACACTTTGGCGAAAAAAGCGCAATGAACTTGAATTCTCATGCGTTCAAAGACAAGGTGAATGGCGTGTATCTGTATTACCACACCGAGTTATCATTGGCGGGCGAGGCGAATTACGCAGAGACAGGAAAATATCTGGGCGCACTCGTGGTCGCAAGCAACAAAAACGCAACTGTTGCAAAAGCGGAAATTCAAAAACAGGAAGGTTATACTGTTTTGGATGTCAACCTGACACCGAATTGCGATAAGGCGACCTATATCGGATATCAAACAACGTCGAAGGAAAGTCAGGCAATCACAGATATTCGTTTCTCTTACCAAAACAATGTGGAGAGCTTTGCTAACGGAACTTCTGCCAAGAACACTTACGGTAATGCCGGTGAGATCAACGGACTGTATTTATACTACAGCAAGGGCGATGTAGTAGGTAACCCGATTTTGGCAGACTTGCAGGTTGTTAATTCGTTGGATTTAGCTCCGGAGGATTATGAGCCGGTAAATCTGTTTAGTGGCGGTACTGCCGTGAATTGCGGTTTGGATACAAAGTACAGCTTCGTTACAAATCTGGTGATAGAAAAAGATGTTAAAAGCCAAAGATATATTTATTTCAGATATGAAACACCGCTGACTTCCGAAGAAACGTATTTGGGCGGAATTGCCTTTGTTGCGATGGAGGACGAAGTTAAGAAAGGTTCGTTACCAGAACTTATCAAACAGATTGGATGGACCGAAAGCAATATTACCCTGTATTCTCGTACAGACAACGGCGGAAGCCAAAGTCGTAAAAGAACCAGAGAGGCAAAGCTTATCTATACTACAACAAACAATTATAAGCGTGCAATATATGCCATCAGAACCTATGAAGGAGAACCCAAAGCACCTGCGCTTGCGGCCTCCATCAATTTAGACGGAAATTCATATGCGGCTTGCGATACCTTTATCTGGGAACTTACAGCGGACAATAACATGCTTTATGCAAAGCGGTATATCAATACAACCCGTGCCTTTTTAGATGCAGGTTTTGTCAACGATGTAGGTGCATTCAACCCCTTAATTCCCAAAGTAACGCGTAATTACGGAGCAAAACAAACCAGTGCTACGATCCAACAGCCGTTAATGGGATTATATGTGTCGGGACCGATAACCGGTCAGAAACCGATTAAGATGTCGGAATTTTATATGGGTGCGGCATCCGGTGCTCCTTCCAATCTGAAGCCCGTAGTGGCGATGGAGGATTGTTATGGGGAACATCCGGTAGAAATTGCACCGGGAAAGGGCACCTATATATACTATTCACAATCCTTCAAGGAGAAGTTGCCCTATATTGAGAACATCGAAATCGTGTATTACGATACGGAAAATTGTGCGGTTGATATGTGTAAATATGATTTGTTGTCTAAAGGCGGACACGAAATCATAGATTTCAATCTGGCTTCTTCTTCCGGCAGCATTTTCACGGATGAATCCGGCGGCGGATACAATAATAAATATCAAGATAGGGCCGCTTACATCCGTGTAACAAGAACAAGCCGCAAAGCAAATGCGCTTCAGGATATTCGTTTTTATTATCTTGCAAAAAATGACCCCGAACCGAGCGATACTATTAAAATTAACGATATTACCTATACAAAATGCAGTACGCGCATAAAGGGTAAGGATGATGTTATTCAATCCTATATGGATCTGGCGAATATTAAAACGATCGTTTCAACAGATACATATTTCTATGTGTATACCGCAAAAATAGGTCAACCAATGACAGATATTACTTTCAGCAACACCACTCCGATTACAAACGGAAAAATCACAGCGTTGGATCAAAACGGCAAAACAGTTCATACTCGTTCTTGGTGGCTGCAAATGGTTCCCCACGAATCCAATGCAAAATCCTATAAGTTTATCGATAAGGTGTATGCTGCGGCTGATGTGAGTTTGGATGACATAAGGGTCAAACACGATGGAATCATGAAAGACAAGAATGCTAATGTAATGTGTCAGCTTTTGTCTAATGGTTGTACCACTTATGTTGAACAGGACTTCAACACCGGAAGAAAGAATACGGAAAAGGCGGTTTATATCGGCTATCGTATGACCAACGCCAAGAAGAAAAAGGTGGACGGGGTAGTGAAAGAGGTTGCTATCACCGATTTGATTACTGACACGTCTTATAAATCCTCCATTCAAAAGAATGGATGCACCTATTATCCGGTATCAAACTGTGACTTGAATGTGTCGGTAAAAGGCGATTACATCTATTTGTACTATACAACAGGTACCGCTATCGGTTCTGAGCTTACTCAATTAAGGGGTTACAACAAAACAAATGGTATTTCCGGTTCTGAAAAATGGGAATATGTGCAGAAATCGGGCTCAGGAGCATCAAACCTGAATGCCGGCGCTTATACAAAGAGCGGATGCAACAAAGAGTCGTTGCCGGGAATTTATCTGATGCAAAGAAGAGTGGATAATTCAACAAAGAAGAATGCGTCGTTGAGTGCATCTGCATTTTCGGATTTCAGAGTCATTACCATTGTAGGAATGGCGGTTCTGATGGTTCTGCTTGGAGCTGCTGTTCTTGTGGCTAAAAAATCAAAAGAGAGAAAATCAAAGGCGAAGTAATTTTGAGGAGGAAAAACAATGAAAAAGTTTAGAGCAGCAATAGCTTTGTTGCTGGCAATCGTGATGGCTATTTCATCCCCGGTGAATGCATTCGCAGCAGGGCCGAAATACATTGAAGAAGTACGGTTGAGTTATGGAGATACCGCAGAAGAAGCAAAAAGTTGGCTGATAGAGAATGGATATACCATCCTTGATCACGACTTGAATGACGGAACCGGTAAGCAATATGTGTATCTTGGCTATCGCGCCACGAATGATAAGAATAAAGCGATCACCGATATGGCCATTATGGATATGAAGGGCGGCTATTCTTTCGGCGAATATGAAAATATGCTGAAACGAAAAGAATCCGAAATTAAATCAACGCTTCACTACTTTCAAACAACCGTAAAAGAGTTTGCCACAAATTATAAAAAAGGTGATGCCTCGGCTGTTTCTGCTGTAGAATTGATGAATCGCTTTTATGAAGACGACAGCGGATTGCGCTTGGGCAATTTCCTGACGACATACGTTGATGATGCAGACCAGTTGACGAAACTCTTTATGCAGAGTAACTCAAGCGTTATTTCCTTTATGTTCTATCTATTGGCATTGGGTTGCACCGACTCTTCCAAGACGGGTAACTGGCTTTATAAATTCTCGCAGGCAGATCCTTATGATTATTACGATCTAGTCGATTATGACGAAACGGCGAGGAGCCTTTTTGTCCATTGGGATGATTTGAGAGATCAACTGCTCGGTTACGATCATGCTGTGGAAATCATCGAAACTTATGGCGGTGCCGAAGAATTTGCCGAAAATGCGACCTTGGAAGAAATATCCTCGACAACAGAAATCCTGACCCTTCGTGATATTTTGGATTCGTTTGAGTATGACGGGGAAAGTATGCTGGAGTTCTTCCTCAGAGACCCGGATGAGATTGATATTAGCGAACTGTATCCGCTGGCAAGCGTTATGACCGTTGGTCAAACGGAATGCGCCAGATATATTGGTCTTAAAGAACTTGTTAAGCTTGCTGTGAGTACAAAAGAAACTCTGGAACAATATGAAGATGCATTTAAATCTCTTACATCTTTGACAGGTTCTACAGGGGCGTATTCTGTATATACCGGCATAGACCGCTCTTTATTTGAAGGCGGCGTGGCGCTCACAAATGATGCACTCAGAGAATCCGCAAGCAATGCGGATAATAGCTGGATTAGCGGTAACATTGATAAAGATGTTGAGATGGCGTTTCATATCATTGCCGGCTCTACCTTTCTTGCAGGCGGTGTTCTTGCGGCGTCTTTTGGCGGCGTAACTGCCTATTCCAAAATCATGTTAAGCACATTGTACAAAACCTGCAATTCGATTGGAAATATCAATGCTATCACGGACCCTGTAAAATTAGCATGGATAGATTCTCTTGGTGCTCAAGAAGAAGCTCTGCTGGCAACATCTTCCCGATTTGCTTCATTGGCAGGAAAGGTTTTGGTTGTTGCTTTCGGTGTTGCCCTGCTTATAGAAGCAGTCCTGATCGGAATCGAAATCTTTAACTATTATCATCCGGAATATACCGAAATTCCCCGAATCCTTGTTGACCAAAAGGCAGACAAAAACGGGGATGATTATATCTATGTGAATTATTATGCGACACTGGACCAAGACGGAAGGTATGCCGATTTGAATGGATGGGGCGCAAAGCAATGGAACGCTCTGTATACAACAACCGATAAAAATGCGGGCTTACCCATTACGGCAGATATGTTGGTTCGCACAGCGGACAGCGCCGATGAAGATGGGTATTTATCCGTCCATTATTTTGGTGCAAGCAATGCCTTTAACTTGAACTCTCACTGCTACAAAGATAAAGTTAACGGTATTTATCTGTACGCAAAGCAAGAAAAAGCTTCTTTGCTCACCGCCAGCGTTTTTGCTGAAGGAAATGTTATAGGAATCGGTATAGGCGTATTGGCAGGTGTGTTGATGGGTGTAGGAGTAACTTTGGGCATAGATAAAAAGAGAAGCAAAAAAGGAGTCCACGTATGAAAATTTCAATTAAGATAACGAGTTTGATTTTGGCTTTTGCAATGCTCTTTACAAGTTCGGTAAATGTTTTGGCGGCAAGTAATGCCAAATACGTTAAAGAAATTCGTATCAGTTACGGAAAAACTGCCGACGAGGCAAAAGGTTGGCTTACAAACAACGGATATACGGTTGTGGACCAAGACCTCAACGAGGGAACAGGAAGAGATTATGTATATCTCGGTTATAAGACAACCTCTAATGTCAAAGAGGCGATTACCGATATTTCCATTATGGATATGAAGGGTGGATATTCTTTTGGCGCTTATGAGGCAATGCTGAAAGAACGCAAAGCAGAAATTACGGCCACTATCGATTATTTTAAGGTTATAATTAAAGAGTTTATGGAAAATTATAACGCCGGGGAAACCGCGGCTGTGACGGCGTATGATTTGCTGAATGTCTTTGTCGAGGATGACAGCAAATTGCCACTTGGTGTGTTTTTAAATACATACAAGGACGACACGGAGCAGTTGACAAAATTGCTTATGCAAGGTAATTCGGAAATCGGTATCTATACCTACTATATGCTGGCTATGGGATGTACGGATAACTCGGAGGAAGGAAACTGGATTTATCAGTTTTCCGAGGCGGATCCGTATGATTATTATGATCCGGCAGACTATGATGAGAGAGCCAGAAGCATCTTTTTAAACTGGGATACCTTGAGAAACGCCCTTTTAGAATATGATACTATCACTGAAGGGGTAGAGCAGTACGGCAGTATCGAAGAGTATATGAATAATATAAGCGAAGACGAGGTATCTTCTGTTACGGATGCACTGGTACTCCATGACATTTTGGATTCCTATGAGTATGATGGAGAAAGTATGCTGGAATTTTTCCTCAAGGATCCGGATGATATGGATATCAGCGAACTGTATCCGCTGGTAAGTGTTATGACTGCCGCCGAATTGGAATGTGCAAGAAACCTTGGTTTGGCAACGATGATTAAATTTGCAGCCGGTTCCGAACAATCGGTTAAAGAGTATGAAAAGAAGTTCAACGCTATCATTGAAGAAGTAGGGGCAAGAGATATCTATTCGGTATATACCGGTGTAGACCGCTCCTTATTTGAAGGCGGAGTAGCGCTCACAAACGATGCGATGAGAGAATCGGCCAGTAATGCCGACAACAGCTGGATCAAAGGAAACCTAAATCCCCAGGCAGAGAAATTGGTGCATATCATTGCCGGATCCACCTTTGTCGCGGGTGCTGTTATTGCAGGAACTTTGCAAGGCGTTTCAACTGTCATTACCAAAAATGCTGTTGCTTACAATGCCGCTTTGGATGCTTGGGAACTTGCGAATAATGGCACATGGCATATGTGGGCGCAAAATAGAATGTATGCGAACGCAGCCAGATGTACAAAGATAGCAGGTGGAGTTGCGTTGGTTGCCTTGGGTGTTACTTTGATCATTGAGGCGATTCTTTTGGGAGCAAAGCTCTACAATTATTATCATCCCGACTATACCGATATTCCAAGAGTAATCGTGGATCAAGCCATAGATGAAAATGAAGAGTATGTTTATACCAGCTATTATGCGGCACTGGACCAAGACGGAAGATATGCCGACTTGAATGCTTGGGGCGCAAAACAGTGGAACGCTTTGTATACAACAACCGATAAAAATGCAGGTACACCCATTACGGCAGATATGATGGCTCGTACAGGAGGCAGCGCCGATGAAGAAGGTTATTTATCCATTCATTATTTTGGCGCAAGCAATGCCTTTAACTTAAATACCCACTGCTATAAAGATAAAGTAAATGGTATTTATCTGTATGCAAAGCAGGATCATAACGCATCACTGGCGGCCAGCGCCTTTTCAACGGAAATGACAGTTCTTTACATTGGCGTCGGTTTGATTTTAGGCTTGGCTGTCGGTTCATTATCCGCCATAGCAGTTATTAAGAGACGTAAAAACAAGGTATTGGTAAATTAGTAATGGTCTATTATTTGTTTCACATATTTGGGCTGGTGGTAGCGGTTGTATATATGCTGTGTCAGCTCCCCAAATATGAAATTCATCGCCCGAAAGGCATGCTGTTTTTTAGTTTTACCTATACAACCATATATGCGGTTATGATTCTGTTGCATTGGGCCATTACCGGAGAATCAGGCGGTCAAAATGTAATACGCACCTTTGTGTTTGAGCCGTTTATTGTATGGTATTACGCAAAAGTGTTTGGTTTGGAAACAGACGCATGTATGGATTTGGCAGCTGCAACCAGTTGTATTTCGCCGGCATTCGGAAAGCTTGGATGTGCAATTGCCGGTTGCTGTGAAAGCTGGTTGCAGGTGCCGTGGGGATTGTACAATGAATATACCTGCACCAGACTGTTTCCCGTTCAGATTGCTGAAAGTTTGACAGCTTTTGGTGTTGGTATATTTGTACACTTTATGGCCAAAAAACACAATTACCACAATCAGGGACGTTGTATGCCGTGGATGTTGATCCTATTTGGCAGCACCAGAGTCATATGGGAATTCTTCAGAGCAAATGAGAAGATATTCCTTTGCTTTTCAGAACTGGCTATCTGGAGTATTGCAGCCGTCTTTCTCGGAACGCTTTGGCTGGGAATAGACACACTTCGCAAAACTAAAGAATGAGGTGGTACGAAATGTATGAAATTTTAATGTACATGAATACAATTATGTTTTTCTGTATGGCAGTCAGCTTTACATACGGAGTTATACGCTTTTTCAAAAAGGGTAAAGCGTTATATTTGCAAATGATTGTATGTGGTATGGGTTGTATGATGTTGAGTCGTGCATATCACGTGATTACGTTATTGACGACGGGTGTATTAACCGAAGGATTCCATGTAGGCAGATTAGGAATTATGGGAAGTTTTTTGTTCTTCCTATGTGCAAACTATGGACAGGTTGACAAACTTTTAGATGACGGAGCAAAAGAAAACCGAAAATATCGCATCATTCCTTTGGTAGCGCCTGTTTTAATTTGGTTGGGATACCAAATGGTGCTCTTTGGTGTAACAACGGTTGAAAATAAAGTCGTGTGCGGTGTTACAGCCGCCTTGATTATGTTTGCATCGTATTTCAATCTCAAACATTTGATATTCCCTGATGTGGAATTTGGATTTATCCGTAATATACGTCACTACAATTTGATTGCTTTGATATTAGCAGTGTTGAGTATAGGGGAGATGATATTCCTTATTCTAGAGTGGATCGTGCCGCTTGTAATTTTGTATATTATGATGTGTGTTGTTTCACTAACCATGATACCTGTACTGGAACGGGGGGTCAAAAAATGGACAATATAAATTATTTGTTATTTATATGCGTTGCGGCGCCTATTTTCCTTATGCTGTTTGTATTGGAAAAGAAATCAAAAATCACTGTCGGGTATATGCTGATAGGAATCTTTGTTTGCTTGTTTATTTCAGAGGTAAATGGTCTTTTGTTACAGACATTTGGTAACGATACGTATTATGTAACAACAACGATTACACCCATTACGGAAGAAATTATTAAAGCACTACCGGTGCTGTATTTTGCGTTTCTATTCTCCGATAAGCAGGAAACATTGATTTCATTATCCATAGCAACGGGTATAGGATTTGCAATATTGGAAAACCTGATGATTTTTGTGGCGAACGTAGATAATATCAGTCTGTTTTGGGCGGCTGTCAGAGGGTTCAGTTCCGGACTCATGCATGGTTTGTGCACAGCGGCAGTAGGTATCGGATTGTCGTTTGTACATAAAAAGAGAAAATTGTTTTATTGCGGAACGTTTGCATTATTGACAGTAGCGATTACCTATCACGCAATTTATAACACACTGATACAGTCCGACTATCAGTATGTTGGTGCGTTTTTGCCGATAGCCACATATGTGCCTGTGTTATTGGTAGCATACGGCAAGCGCCTTACACGAAAGTCAAATTAAATTAACGATTTTTAAATTTAGTGTAGTGTTCGTATTTTATGGGATAAAACACAAAATAAAAAGCACTTCTTCGGAAGTGCTTTTTATTTTGGAAATGAAGCGTTCCCTTTGGGAACACGAAGACGCTTTCGCTAATGAAGTAGCCTACGGCTGTGAAGTGTGCCTTCGGCACGATAAGGAACGCTTCGCTTC
>JAZUQH010000028.1:0-18749 GCA_045605605.1 Acutalibacteraceae bacterium
GCAATATCCCCCACTGCTGCCTCCCGTAGGAGTCTGGGCCGTGTCTCAGTCCCAATGTGGCCGTTCAACCTCTCAGTCCGGCTACCGATCGTCGGCTTGGTGAGCCGTTACCCCACCAACTACCTAATCGGACGCGAGGCCATCTTACAGCGGATTGCTCCTTTGATGCTTTAGGGATGTCCCAGAAGCATGTTATGCGGTATTAGCAGTCGTTTCCAACTGTTGTCCCCCTCTGTAAGGCAGGTTCCTCACGCGTTACTCACCCGTCCGCCACTAAGATAAACAAGAATATCCATTAGCAAGCTAATATCAATTCAGCGTTTATCTCCGTTCGACTTGCATGTGTTAGGCACGCCGCCAGCGTTCATCCTGAGCCAGGATCAAACTCTCTAAAAAATTATATCTCAACACCTTAGTGTTAAAATCTTTTTTTAAAGCTTGTTAGCTCATAATTTCTAAATGCTGACGCATTTTCTTTTGTCCTTGATTTCTAAGATTTCTCTTGGAATCGTCGGGTCCTTATTATTGTCGTTGTTTAATTTTCAAGGTTCGGTTTTGCGTACCCTCTCGCAAGGGCGCTTGATTATATTACCACAATGAAACCCCAAAGTCAACACTTTTTTTCACTTTTTTTAAAAAAATTTTAAAGTTGTGTTTTTTGCTTTTTTACGCTCCAATATATTGTATAGAATATGTTCAATTTCACTAATAATCAATATAAAACAAGGGAGTTCTCACGAACTCCCTATATATTATTCATCTTCTGTGCGGTCACTTATTATAAATCTTGGTCTTTGTTTTACTTCGAGATACATCTTCCCGATATACTCGCCTATAATTCCAAGACTTATAAGCTGAACTCCGCCAAGGAAGCATATAATACTTACCATTGAAGCCCAACCAGCAACGGTCTTACCTAAGAGGGCAGTAACAACTGACCATACGATACCTATAAGACTTATGAACGCAACAATAAATCCAAAGGCAGTAATAATACGAATGGGTTTAACGGTAAACGAGGTAATACCATCAAATGCAAGAGACAGCATTTTTTTAAGCGGATATTTGCTTTCACCTGCGAGGCGAGGTGTTCTTTCATATTCTACACAGGTGCTTTTAAATCCAACAAGTCTTACCATACCCCTTAAGAAAAGGTTAACCTCTTTAAATGAGGCAAGTTCTTTTAATACCTTGGCGGATAAAAGACGGTAATCAGCGTGATTATATACAACATCGGCGCCAAGGGCATTTAATATTTTATAATAAAGCTGCGCGGTGCCTCTTTTAAACGATGTATCGCTTTTACGGTCACTGCGCACACCGTAAACCACATCGCAACCATCAGTATACGCATCTACCATCTTATCCATAGCATTTATATCATCCTGCCCGTCGCAATCAATACTTATGGTAATATCGCAATTATCCTTAGCTTCCATAAGACCTGCAAGAAGAGCATTCTGATGACCTCGGTTTCGGCTTAAAGACACACCCTTAAAATGCTTATCATTTTGAGCCAAATCGCTTATAATCTCCCAAGTTCCATCACGGCTACCATCGTTAACAAAAAGCACACGGCTTTCATCACTGATTTTATCATCCAAAATCAGACCTTTAAGCTTATCCAAAAACATAGGCGCCGTTATGGGAAGAACAGCCTCTTCATTGTAGCAAGGTATTACTATATATAATGTAGGTTTCATTTTTTCGCCGTCCTGATTTTAATATCAAAAATATTTTATCATACGGCTTACGCTTTGTCAATTGATAACGCTTCTTAGCTTTTTAAGTATCTTCTTCTCCATACGGGACACCTGAACCTGAGAAAGAGATAGAAGCTGTGCTGTTTTACTTTGAGTTAAAGAGCCGAAATATCTATACCTTATAAGCTTTTGCTCAATATCATCCAACTTTTCGAGAGCCATATCAATAACAAGTCTATCTGAGATTTCATCCTCTGTACTTACTATTGGTATATCTACTTCACTCACTCCATCCTCATCCTCTATTGTCAGAGAAGCGGTGGGCTGACTTGCGCAAAGCGCCTCAGTGATATCCTCAGGAGAAACCTGAAGCCTTACTGCAAGCTCACTTACGGTAGGCTCTCTGCCAAGCTCTGCTTGTAAGATCTCTTTAACTCGATTTATTTTAAGAGATAACTCTTTAAGACTTCTTGAAACCTTAACGGGACCTCCATCTCTAAAAAGACGTCGTACCTCACCGAGTATTACGGGAACGGCATAGGTGGAAAAGCAAAGTCCTCTTTCCTCCTCAAAGGCATCAGCCGCCTTTACGAGTCCTACACATCCCGCCTGAAACAAATCATCATACTCAATTCCTCTGCCCTTAAACCTATGGCACAGTGAATGAACGAGGCGAAGATTTTCTTCTATAAATGCCTCGCGGTTTATATTTTCTTTAAGCATTACTTAACAAATCTCGGAGAAATATGCTTAACCAATGTAACGGTGGTGCCGCTGCCAAGCTTTGAGCGGACGGTGAGCTTATCCATAAAGGTTTGCATAACAGAGAAACCGAGCCCTGCCCTTTCGTTTCCAATAGATGAATAAAGCGGCTCCATCGCCCTATCAATATCCTCAATGCCGCATCCTCTATCCTTTATTCTGATTCTGATAGATGAATTATCGAGTATTTCGGCTGTTATGTAAATTTTTCCTATGGTCTCCTTATAAGCGTGAACTATGCAGTTGGTTACCGCCTCAGAAACTGCAGTTTTTATATCGCTTATTTCTTCGATTGTAGGGTCAAGCTGCAATGCAAACGCCGATACTACTCCTCTTGCAAAGCTTTCGTTTGCAGAACAGGATGCCATATTCATAGAAAACTTATTTATTACCTTCATAATATATCACCTTTTCACTATTGATGTTTCATCTAATACCGCAAGTCTTTCAAGACCCGCCAATTTCATTACTTTATATATCTGTGGCGTAACACCGCTTATATGAAGCTTTGCTCCGCTTTTTAACAGAGTTCGGTATCTGCCCATAATAAGACCTATTCCTGAGCTATCCATAAATGTGATACCAGAAAAATCAAGAACTACTAACGTAGGCATATTAAGTTCTATTGCCGTATCTATTTTGCTTCTAATTATAGCGGCGGTGTGATGGTCAAGCTCACCGCTAAGATAAGCAGTCAGCACCTCGCCCGTTGATTTTATTTCTACTGACATATTTAAAACCTCCATAAAAAAACAAAAGGACAAACCTCTTTAATTATAGAGGCTTGTCCATAAATTTTCTGTCGTAATAGGTTGTCAAAAAATATATCTTTTTATCACTTAAAAAGCTTTCTTATATTTGAAGCTAAATATAAAGATCCGTATATAAAAATCGGATTTCCACAGGATTTGCTTTTTGCAATACTGACAGCATCCTCAAGGCTTTTTGCTACGGCAACATCCTTACAATAATTATCGGCGGATTCCTTTAATTTTTCACCCGAAAGGGCTCTTGGCATATCCGATGGAGTAACACAAACAACCGAATCGCAATATTTAAGGGTTTCTTTTAAAACCGTATCATAGTTTTTATCCTGCATAACTCCTATGATTGCGGTATTTTCATTTCCGTTTACCTTCATAAAATCGGCAAGGACCTTGGCTCCATCAGGATTATGGGCGCCGTCAAGAATTATTAAGGGCTCTTTTGAGAGTATTTCCATCCTTGCAGGAATAAAGGCATTTAAAAGTCCTTCTTTTATATGACTGTTTTCAACATTCAGTCCACATGCTTTTACCGCTTCAATGGCTGCAGTAGAATTTTCGACCTGAAATTCACCTGCAAGACTTACATTATATTCCTCACCCTTATATACAAAGGTATTGCCTTTAAGATTTGATGATATTACTTGCGGCTTTGAGGGAATTACAGTATCTGGATTGTGCTTTGTTATTACTCTCAGCGCCGAGGCGGTCTGCGATGCTACCGTTACGGTTTTACTTTTTTTTATAATTCCGCACTTTTCTTCGGCTATCTTTTCTATGGTATCGCCTAATATAGCGCTATGGTCGATACCTATTTTAGTTATAACCGAGCAAAGCACATTAGTTAATGTATTTGTAGCATCAAGTCTGCCACCGAGACCTGTTTCGGCAACTACTATATCGCATTCTTGCTCTGCAAAGTATAAAAAGCCCACCGCTGTAATAAACTCAAATTCGGTGACTGCTATTTCTGTTTTTATCACCTTTTCTGCAAGTCGACAAAGGTCTTCCTTACTTATAAACTCGCCGTTTACGGTTATGCGTTCCCTAAAATCAATAATATAAGGGGATGTGAAAAGCCCCACCTTATAGCCTGCGCTTTTAAGTATTGAGGCTATCATCACCGAAACAGACCCCTTACCGTTAGTTCCCGCTATATGAATAGAGGGGAATTTACCCTGAGGGTCGCCGAGCTTATCCAAAAGCTTTTCTATACGCTCAAGACCTGCAGGGTGGGAAAACATACCAAGCGAATGTATATAATTTAATGTTTCATCATAATTCATATATCAAGCTGCCAATCTATCGGTTTTTGTCCCGAGCTTACAAGAATCTCATTGGTTTTTGAAAAATGCTTACAGCCGAAAAATCCACCGTAAGCGGAAAGGGGGCTTGGATGAACGGTTATAAGCTTTTTATGTATGGGATTTTTAATTATTTCCGCTTTTTTACGGGCGTTTGCTCCCCATAATAAAAACACAACGGGGGTTTGCTTTTTATCAAGCTCACTGATAACTCTATCTGTAAAGCTCTCCCATCCACAACCCTTATGGCTGTTAGCCTGACCTGCGCATACTGTAAGAACGTTATTAAGCATAAGGACTCCCTGCTTTGCCCACTTAGTAAGCTCGCCGTGGTTGGCAGGTGCGATGCCTAAATCGGCTTCTAATTCCTTATACATATTTTTAAGGGAAGGCGGAACATCCACACCCTTTTTAACAGAAAAGCAAAGACCGTGAGCCTGACCTTCGCCGTGATATGGGTCCTGACCGATTATTACTACCCTTGTATCCTCAAAAGAAGTATATTTAAGGGCATTAAAAATATCGTTCATATTAGGATAAATCGTCTTAGAAGAATACTCAGCTTTCAAAAAGCCTCTTAGCTTCTGATAATAAGGCTTCTCCCACTCATCCTTTAAAATTTCATCCCAATCGTTACCTATATTTACCATACTTCACCTCAGATAATATCGTAAACTTCAACTATACCGCTACTGTGATAAAGGGATGGGGTTACCATTATTGAATAGCCTCTGCCGTTATCACTTGTCCACTCAATAGAGCGTTTACGTGGCACCGCGCAGGATGCTAAGAACATCATAATTGCGCCACCGTGCATAATAACGCCTGCGTTTGAAATGCCCTTTTCCATCATATCACGAACAATAAGGTTAATACCAAGGGCAATACGCTTTATAAAGTCGTTAGAATCCTCGCCCTCGGGGGTGGCTGAAATCTGCCCCGAAGTCCACTGCAAATATTCGGGCATAATTTCAAGCTCAGCGGCAGTTTTATTTTCGAAAACTCCGAAATCATATTCGGTAAGCTCAGCCACCTCTATAGCATCAAAGCCAGGATAAATTACTGCGGCGCTTTGCTTACAGCGAAGCATGGGGCTTGTGTAAACCGCTTCTATATCAGGGTAATCCATATTTTCTCTTAAGTCCTTAAGCTCCCTTAACCCCTCGGGAGATAAAGGTAAATCGGTTTTACAGCCGATATATCTTCCGTCAATATTTGCATCGGTCATACCGTGGCGGATAAGATGAATTTTAAAGGTTTTCATAAATTAACTCCGTAATTATAATGTTTGATACCAACATTCCTTTATCGGTTAAAGAAATATTGGGGTGGTTATACTCTATTAAATCCTCTGCCACCAATTTTTTGAGTTTTTGCTTCAAATCTTCAGGCAAAGGATTATAAAATTTTGTTATATCAACGCCTTTTTTAAGGCGAAGGGCAAGCATAAGCTCTTCTTCCCTGCTTCCGCCCTCACTATCCAAGACGGTTTGAGAATCGGCGATAAAACCCTTAAGGTCATTGGGGTAATAGAACCTCTTGCCTTCAAAAAAAGAATGAGCGCTAGGACCGATACCTATATATTCCTCGCAGTTCCAATATTTAAGATTATGGCGGCTTTCTCTTCCCTCTTTGCAAAAATTGGAAATTTCATAATGCTCATAACCTTTATTTTCAAGATATTTACACATATAGAGGTATTGCTTAGCCTCACCATCTTCATCAGGAAGATTAAGGTCGCTTTTATTTGCAAAAAGAGTATTTTCCTCAATTTTAAGCATATATGCAGAGATATGCTCGGGTAATAAAGCCGTTATATAATCGAGGTTTTCTTTTAAGGTTTTTAAGTTACTGTCAGGCAGGCACAGCATAAGGTCAAGGGAAATATTATCAAAGCCAAATTTCCTTGCCAAATTTATAGCATCTGAGGACTGTTTTGCCGTATGCATTCTGCCAAGGATTTTAAGCTCCTTATCATTTCCGCTTTGAACGCCTATAGATAAGCGGTTAACCCCTGATTTTTTAGCCGATATCAAAAACTCTTCGCTTATAGAACAAGGGTTTGCTTCAACCGTTATTTCTGCATTGTCTGTAACTAAAAAGCTATCCTTTACCTTTTTGACAATATCCCCTATTCTTTCTTTTAACAGAGATGGGGTTCCGCCGCCTATATAGATAGTATCAATGGGGCGGTCTGTAAGGCCGCCCCATTTGTTGATTTCCTTTTCAAGTGCAGAAAGATAACGCTCTATAACGGTGCCTTCTGCAAAGGTTGAATAAAAATCACAGTAGGCGCATTTTTTAGCGCAAAAAGGTATATGGATATATAATCCTAAATTATGCAAGGATTTCACCTATGCAGCTACCCGGAACTGCAGCAGCATTAGCCTCATCGGTATCGATATGCATAGCAAGCGCATAGCTATCGCTAACTCGAGCTACAACATCATCAAATATAAGCGCTCTGCCCTCGGTTGCAATTTTAACGCTTACAACCTGCTTATCGGTGATACCGAATCTCTCACCGTCAGCAACTGTCATATGAATATGACGCTTAGCAGCAATAACGCCCTCTTTAAGCTCTACCTCACCGCAGGGACCTACTATCTTGCAAGCGCCTGAGCCTGCAACATCGCCTGACTCACGGATGGGAGCAGTTACGCCGATAGAACGAGCATCTGTTAAGGAAAGCTCAACCTGATCTGCAGGTCTTGTGGGGCCTAAGATAGAAGCCTTAACGCTTCCCTTGGGACCTACAACTGTAATCTTTTCTTCACAGGCATACTGACCGGGCTGAGAAAGATCCTTTTTAGGAGTAAGCTTGTGGCCCTTTCCAAAAAGAATTTCTAAAGTCTCCTGAGTTACGTGTGCATGACGGGCGGAAATTTCAACTAATACTTCTTTTGCCATTTTAAAATACTTCCTTTATATAAATTTAATTAAATTGAATATTTATTTTCGTACATATTGTACTCGTTTACATATTCCTCAACTGCTCTTGCCTTAACATTTCTGAGATACTTATGGGCATCAAGATTTTCACTATGAAGCTGAAGAGTATATACAGCAACGTTTGAACAGTGATCGGAAACACGCTCGTAGTTGGTAAGTAAATCCGAGAACACAAAACCAAGCTGAACGGTGCATTCGCCCTTCTGAAGTCGCTCAACGTGACGGGCTTTAAGCTTATCTCTGAGCTTATCAATAACCTGCTCTAAGGGTTCAACCTTAGCCGCTAAATCAGCATCATCATTTATAAATGACTCTACGGTTATATCAAGGATTTCCTTAAGGGCATCGGTAACAACAGAAATTTCGCGCTTAGCTTCATCCGAGAAAACAATATTCTTTTCCTTTATTTCCTGAGCTAAATCACAGACATTGAGAGCGTGGTCGGTAATTCTTTCAAAATCGCTCAGTGAATGAAGCATACGGGCAACACCGTGGGATTCATCAGCGGTAAGGTCCTTACTGCTGAGTCTTACAAGATAAGTGCCCAGCTTGTCCTCATACTTATCGGTAAGGCCTTCAAGCTCGCGAACATATTCGATTTTTTCTGCATCATAATTATCTACAGTTCCAATAGCGGTTAATAATGCATCCTTAGTATGCATAGCCATTTCAATAACTAATCTGCGACACTCTGAAATTGCCAAGGGAACGTTATTGAATATACGCTCGTCCAAGAAAACAGTATGGGTTTTCTCCTCCCTATCAGGAACAACCCACTCGCAGAACTTAATGATAAGTTTTTTGATGGGTAACAGAATTACCGTATTAATCGCGTTAAACAGCGTATGGATTATAGCAACGCCAACCATATTAAGCTCGGTAGAAAGTATTCCTACGCCAAATGCCATAAGCACATACATTATTACCATACAAAGCAGGGAGCCGAACACATTTACAAAGAAATGCATTGTAACAACTCTCTTAGCCGCCTTATTTGTCCCGATACTTGAAATAAGCGCGGTAACACAGGTGCCGATATTAGCGCCAAGCACTAAAGGAATTGCCATCTGCCAGGTAATTCCGCCCGAAAGAGCAAGAGCCTGAACAATACCGATAGTAGCCGCAGAGGACTGAATAACGCCTGTGAAAACCGTAGATATAAGCAGAGCAATTATAGGGCTTTTAAGGGTAGCAAGGAAGCTATCAAAGCCTGGGATTTCACGAACAATTTTCATAGAATCGCTCATCAGGCTCATACCGCAAATAAGAATTGCAAAGCCTATAAAGATATTTCCAAGCTGTTTTTTTCCTTCGCCCTTTGAAAGCATCTGCATAGCAATACCTATAAAAGCAAGGATGGGAGCGAATGTATTAGGATTCAAAAGGGTTACGAAGAAGTTGCCCTCATCAAGACCCGCAAGGCTCAAAAGCCAAGCGGTAAGGGTTGTGCCCACATTGGAGCCCATTATCATACCAAAGGTATTGGAGAACTGCATAATGCCTGAGTTTACAAGACCTACAAGCATTACGGTCATAGCAGATGACGACTGAATCGCTATTGTTATACCTGCGCCCAAGAAGAAGCCTAAAAAGTCATTAGAGGTTACATTCCTCATTGTGCGCTCAAATCCGCCGCCTGCCATTGTTTCAAGACCTTTGGACATTACATTCATACCGAAAAGGAAGAACGCAAGACCGCCAACCAATGTTGCAACTATAACTAAAACTTGAGTAGCCATTAACTATCCTCCATATTCTCCACAATTAAAAAGCAATTTTTTCAGTTATATATGCTTTAAGCTCGCTTATGGGGATTCTAACCTGTTCCATAGTATCCCTGTCACGAACGGTTACGCAGTTATCGTTTTCGGAATCAAAGTCATAGGTAATGCAAAGAGGTGTACCGATTTCATCCTCTCTTCTGTAACGCTTACCGATAGAGCCTGCATCATCAAAGTCTATCATAAAGTCCTTAGCAAGCTCATTCTTAATTTCCATAGCCTTATCCGAAAGCTTTTTGGAAAGAGGAAGAATTGCAGCCTTAAAGGGAGCAAGTGCGGGGTGAAGTCTAAGCACCACTCTCTTATCGCCCTTATCATCAATTTCCTCATCATAAGCATTACAAAGGAATGCAAGGGTTACACGGTCTGCGCCCAAGGAGGGCTCAATAACATAAGGTACATATTTCTCATTGGTTTCGGGGTCAAAATATTCCATAGGCTCGCCCGAATGCTTAGCGTGCTGAGATAAATCGTAATCGGTTCTGTCCGCAACGCCCCAGAGCTCACCCCAACCAAACGGGAATAAAAACTCGAAATCGGTAGTAGCCTTAGAATAGAAGCAAAGCTCATCTTTATCGTGGTCACGAAGTCTTAGCGCCTTTTCTTCCATACCGAGACCTAAAAGCCAATCTCTGCAGAAGCCTCGCCAATAATCAAACCACTCAAGGTCGGTACCCGGCTTACAGAAGAACTCAAGCTCCATCTGCTCAAACTCTCTTATACGGAAGATAAAGTTACCAGGTGTAATCTCATTACGGAAGGATTTACCTATCTGACCAACACCAAAGGGTAATTTCTTTCGTGTTGTTCTCTGAATATTCTTAAAGTTTACAAAGATGCCCTGAGCAGTTTCGGGGCGAAGATATAAAGTAGAGGTGCTATCCTCTGTTACACCCTGAAAGGTTTTAAACATAAGGTTAAACTTTCTGATATCGGTAAAATCGTGGCTTCCGCAGGATGGACAGGCTATCTCGTGCTCACGGATATATGCCATCATTTCATCATCGCTCATAGCTGCAGGGTTATCGTCAAGACCGTTTTCTGCAACATAATCCTCAATAAGCTTATCTGCTCTGTGTCTTGTCTTACACTGACGGCAATCCATCAAAGGATCTGAAAATCCGCCCAAGTGACCTGAAGCCACCCATGTTTCAGGGTTCATGATAATGGCGCTGTCAAGTCCCACATTATAGGGGCTTTCCTGAACGAATTTCTTCCACCAAGCCTTTTTAATATTGTTTTTTAGTTCAACGCCTAACGGACCGTAATCCCAAGCGTTTGCAAGTCCGCCGTATATTTCACTACCGGGATATACAAAGCCTCTGCCTTTTGCAAGGTTAACTATCATATCCATGGTCTTACTTGCGTTATCCATAAATCTTTTTCCTCCTGAAAATCAAATTTCCTCAAATAACATAATAATAAAAATTCCAATAAAAGTCAATTAAAAAAACATAATTCATATAGGTTTGGATAAACTAAAATAAAAAACTCCCCACTTGACATATTTTTATGTATAGTTTATACTCTTAATAGTTTTTGGAGGTAATTTAAATGGATATTAGCAAAATTCAACTTCACAATATTAACCTTAAAGAGTTTCTTGATGCTATCGACCACTGCAAAGGCGATGTTTTCCTCGAAACCGAAGAGGGCGATTCCTTAAATCTTAAATCGAAGCTTTGCCAGATTATCGGGCTTAGCAGTATTCTTTCAAACCCCGAAATCGGCGAGGCAACCATCCGTTGCACCGACGCTGAGGATGAAACAATGCTCTTCCGATTTAATCTTTACGGAAAAATTGATGAGAAATAGGAGAAACATAAATGGCTGAAAATTTTTTAACATATAAGGGCAAGCCCCTTGTAAGAAAAGGCAACGAAATCTACTACGGCGATATGAGTGAAAAGTTAGTAGTAAGATTTGAAATTCTTTCTTATAAAAAGGATGGCAGTATTGAGCTTGCCGATAAGGTAACGGTGCAGCTGCTTGATAGCAACACCGATGCCCCAATAAAAGACAGAGTTAAGAAGGAAAGCACAAAATCCACCCTCTTTGAAGCATTGGATTTGGGCTTCACCTGGCTTGAAAGGTCACTTTAAAAGTAAAAGCGCCACAGATTCAAACGAGTCTGCGGTGCTTTTTTATAGTGAAGAGAGAAGAGAGAAGAGAGGAAAGAAGAAGTGTCAGCAAAGCTGACGGATATAAAGCCCCTAAACCAAAGATGGTTTCGGGGTTTCGTAACCTTTATACTTTGCTGTTATAAATTCACCTTAAAAAAGTTATGATGCACTATTGCGCAGTTATGATTTCCCCTACGGGAAAAGTTATGATATGATTGCTCGACTAAATCAGTGTTGCCGTAAGGCAACTCATAACACGGCGTAAGCCGTTCATAACTTATAACTTGCCGTCAGGCAATCATAGTTGTTCTCAAAGAGATAATAAAAAATGCCCTGCATACGCAGAGCATTTTTTGTATTCGACCAAAGGTCGAAATTATCTCTTTGAGAACTGGGGTGCACGACGTGCGCCTTTGAGACCGTATTTCTTTCTTTCCTTCATACGTGGGTCACGAGTGAGGAATCCTGCCTTCTTAAGAGCGGGACGAAGATTTTCATCACACTGAAGAAGTGCTCTGGAAATACCGTGACGGATAGCGCCAGCCTGACCTGTTACGCCGCCGCCTGCAACACGGCATACGATATCAAACTTATCGGTGTTTTCGGTGAGCGCTAAAGGCTGACGAACGATAAGCTTAAGAGTTTCAAGACCAAAATAATCGTCTATATCTCTCTCGTTAATTGTAATTTTACCAGTACCGTTATAGATACGTACACGGGCGACAGAGCTCTTTCTTCTGCCGGTGCCGTAGAAATAAGGCTTTCCTTCAAACATTTTTCTGTCTCCCTTCCTTAAATATCAAGCTTTTCGGGCTTCTGAGCTACCTGAGCAAACTTCTCATCCTTATAAACGTGAAGTCTGGTCATAGCCTTGCGACCGATAGTAGTATCAGGAATCATACCCTTAACTGCAAGCTCCATAGCAAGCTCAGGACGAGTCTTCATAAGAGTGCTGTACTTAACCTCTTTAAGACCGCCAACAAAGCCTGTATGACGACGATAATACTTCTGATCTAATTTCTTACCTGTTAAAACTGCCTTTTCAGCGTTGATAACAACAACGTGGTCACCGCAATCAACGTGGGGAGTGAACTCAGGCTTGCCCTTACCGCGAAGTAAGTCAGCAACCTTAACTGCTGTACGGCCGAGGGGCTTTCCTGCAGCATCAACAATATACCACTTACGCTGAATTTCAGCAGGTTTTGCCATAAATGTAGACATAATTCAAAACCTCCAATAAATTCTTTTCTAATCAGCCTGACTATAATAACACAAGCAAAATATTTTGTCAACACATATTTTTGAAAATTTTAATTTAAAAATTGATATCTCTGTTTTTCTCCGTTTTTCTCTTGTTTTCTCGTTTTTCCTAATTTATGATTTTTGAAAAATTTTGGAGTCTTCTGCCCAGCTTTCATATTTTAATTGAATTCGGGGCAGTTTTATGATATCATTAGTAAAGATATATTTAAAAGAAGGGAATGATATTTATGCGCATACTTGCTATTGGAGATATATATTCTGAAGTCGGCTGCAAGTTTGCCCTTAAAATCATTCCGAAGCTCAAAAGAGAAGAAAACATAGACCTTTGCATAGCAAACGGTGAAAACTCAGCCCTCCAAAACGGAATAACGCCTATGAGCGCCGATATGCTTTTTGCCGCAGGGGTGGATGTTATAACCGGAGGAAACCACTCCCTTCGCCGTAAAGAAGCATACGAAATGCTTGATAATAACCCGTTTATCTTGCGACCGGATAATATGGTTTGCGATTTTGGCACGGGTTACAGACTTATTGACCTCGGCAAACACTCGGTTGCGGTCATTAACCTTTTAGGTCAGGCTTTTATCGAAAGGCAGGAAACTACCAACCCCTTTGAAGCGGCAGATAGGCTCATCGAAAAAGCCAAAGAAGACGGAGCAAAATATATAGTAGTAGATTTTCACGCCGAAGCTACGGGCGAAAAGAGAGCCTTAGGGCTTTATCTTGACGGCAGAGTATCCGCCTTTTTTGGCACCCACACACATATCCCTACTGCCGATGCTAAAATTTTACCCTGCGGCACGGGATATATTACCGATTTAGGCTTTACGGGTGTTGAAAACTCTGTTCTCGGTGTTAAAAGTTCAATTATAATAAACCGATTAAAATCAGGCGGTCAGGAAAAATTCGAAGCCGCCGAGGGTTGTTGCATTTTAAACGGATGTATTTTTGACATAGATGCAAAGGGCAGCTGCACCCAAATAAAGCAAATAATAGTAAGGGAGGAAGAGCTTTGAAACTAAAAAGAATTATCTGTCTTTTACTCTCTCTTACCCTTATTATTTCCCTCACCGCTTGTAAATCGGGAGACAAGAATAAAAACGAGCAAGGCGAAGAAGCTAAAAAAAGCGTTATATCAAGTCTGCTTTACTGCAATTCGGATACATTTAATCCCTATACTGCAAAAACCGAAATCAACCGTCAGCTTTGTGGACTTATCTTCGAGCCGCTTATAAAGCTTGACAACGAATTCAATATTGTTTATCGTCTTGCAAAAGAAATCACAAACGAAGAAAAAATATGGACTGTTAAGCTTATTGATACCGTTTTTTCGGATGGCTCTCCCCTTACCGCTCAGGATGTTGTTTATTCATATAATATTGCTAAGGCTTCGGCAACCACCCACGCCTCCGCCCTTTACGAAGTGGTAAATGTAACGGCAATAGATTCAAAAACTGTTGCATTTGAGCTTTCAAGAATTGACAATTATTTTGAAAATCTTTTAAGCTTTCCTATTATCAAGGCTAACTCCGATACGGTTGTGAATTCTGATGGTGTTGCCGCCGCCCCCATAGGCTGCGGAAGGTACCTTTTAAACTCCGATGATTATATTTTAGAGCAAAACAAAAGCTTTTTCGGCAAAAAAGGTCAGATAGCATCAATAAAGCTTATCGATGCGCCTGACAGTGATGCCGTTTCCCATTACGTAGAAATCGGCGCTACCGATATTTATTATGCCGATTCCTCCTCTGCAAACATAGTAAGAATGAGTGGTAAACGAACTCAGGTTAATCTTAACAATCTCTTGTATATAGGAATTAACTCGGCATACCCTGAGCTTAAAAACAAAAATATAAGATACGCTATTTCTGCTGCTCTTGACCGAAACAAAATTTGCCGCAACGCATTTTATAACAACGCAGTGGCTGCAACAGGCTTTTTCAACCCCTTTTTTGATGATGCTAAACCCTATCAGACCATCGACCAAACACCCAATTTAAAAATAACTGTTGAGAATTTCAGCCAAATAGGTTATAATAGCAAAGATGAGGAGGGTTATTATCTTAACCTTTCAGGCAGAAGAGTGAAATTCACTTTGCTTGTTAACCAAGAAAATCAGTCCAAGGTTATTGCCGCTAAGCTCATCAGCGAGCAGTTAAAGGCTGTGGGAATTGAAATCACCGTAGTAGAAAAAAGCTATGACCAATATATAGCCGCTCTGCAGGCAGGCGCCTTTCAGCTTTATCTAGGTGAAATAAATATTCTTAACAATATGGACCTTTCGGGGCTTGTAGTACCAGGTGGCAGCGCCGCCTACGGTGTTGTGGGACCTACTCAAACGCCTGTTGCAGATAATAGAGTCGAGGATAATGACGATAACGAAGAGACAGATACTCCCGCTCAGGTTATAGATACCTCGATTTCAAGCATAATAAACGGTTTTTACAGCGGTAAGGATTCCTTTGGCTCTCTTGTAAGTGTTCTGCTTACCGAAATGCCTCAGATACCCATTTGCTACCGCCAAGGCGTTTTATTTTACGATTCAAGTATAGAAGATAATGTTTACGCTTCTGCGGATGACATATATTTTTCTATTGAAGAATACACATTCAAAAATTAAATCAGGAGGATTTTTATATGATCGCTTATGAAACCAGAACCGGAAAGATAACCTTTTCGGAAGCGTACCTTTCAAAGCTTATAGGTCATGAGGTTACTTCCTGCTTTGGTGTTGTTGGTATGACTCCAAGCAACAGTAAGCAGAAGCTTCTTGGTATATTTTCTCAGAATCAGTCTGTTGATACCGGCATTAAGGTAATCGGAAATACCGATACCGTTGATGTTGAAATCCATATCGTTGTTGTATATGGTATGAACATCAACGCCATTGCGGCAAGTATTACCGAAAAGGTAAGATATGCTGTAAAGGAAAATACAGGTATAACTGTAAATAAGGTTACAGTAAAAGTTGACGGCATTAAGGAATAATGCTTAGCTAAGGAGTGTTATATTTTGATTAACGGTAATACACTGCGCGACGCGATTATTTCCGCCGCCAACAATCTATCAAACTATCGCAAACAGGTTGATGACCTTAATATCTTCCCTGTTCCCGATGGTGATACAGGCACAAATATGTCTATGACCATTGCAAACTCTGTCAGAGAGCTTGAGAAATTAGAGGGCGCTACTGCAGGTAAGGTAGCCTCTGTTAACGCCTCTGCTTTACTCAGAGGCGCAAGAGGTAACTCAGGCGTTATCACCTCCCTTTTATTCAGAGGCTTTGCTAAGGGTATAGGCGATGATGAGTTTGTTACAGCCGAGAATATTGCCAAGGCTTTCGAGCAGGGCGTTGAGGCGGCTTATAAAGCGGTTATGAAGCCTACCGAAGGCACAATTCTTACGGTTGCAAGAGTTGCAAGTGAAAAGGCTACTGCCGCATATAATAACGGCGGCGATGAGCTGACAGTTTTTGCTGCTGCTATTGAGGGCGCTAACGAAGCTTTGGCTCAGACGCCTGAGCTTCTCCCCGTTCTTAAAAAAGCAGGCGTTGTGGATGCAGGCGGTAAGGGCTTTGTTCTTATTCTTGACGGTATGATGTCGGTATTTAAGGATGGCGTTATGATAGCCTCTAAAAATGCAACCGCCCAAATTCCTGAGGATGAAGAGGAATCCCGTAATGCCGCAGGTGAATTTGAAACCGAAATCACCTTCACCTACTGCACAGAATTTATAGTAAACCGTGATAGTGAAATAAAGAAGGAGCCTTCTGAGCTCAGGGCTTATCTTGAGTCTATCGGTGACTGCGTTGTTGTGGTTGATGATGATGAAATCATTAAGGTTCACGTTCATACCGACCACCCCGGTAACGCTATTGAAAATGCTCTTACCTTTGGTTCTCTTGTTCATCTTAAGATAGAGAATATGCGTGATCAGCACGAAAGAGCTAAGCACGATGCTCAGAATGCTCAGAAGAAGCCTACCAAGAGCGCAGACCTTAACGAAACCATTAAGCCTGTAGAGATTACCAAGCCCGTTGGCTTTGTGTCTGTTTGCGCAGGTGACGGAATTGCAGCCCTTTTTAATGACCTTGGTGTTGATACCATCGTAAGCGGCGGTCAGACTATGAACCCAAGCACCGATGATATCTTAAAGGCAGTTGAGGCTACTCCCGCAGAAACCGTATTTGTTCTTCCTAATAATAAGAACATTATTATGGCGGCTGAACAGACCATTCCCATAAGCACAAGAAAGGTTATCGTGCTTCATACCCGCACCATTCCTCAGGGAATTACAGCAATGCTTAACTATGATATGGATGCCGATAGCGAAACAAATGCGATAAATATGCTCTCATCTGCAGAAAAAATCGGCACAGGTCAGATTACCTTTGCTGCAAGAGATTCTGATTTTGACGGTCACAAGATTAAGAAGGGTGAGCTTTTAGCCCTTAATAACGGCAAGGTATCCTTTACCGAAACCGATCTTGAAAAGGCTGCAACCAAGCTTATCAAGCAGATGATAAACAAGGATAGCCAGTTCCTTACCGTTCTTTACGGCGAGGATGTCAGCGAAGAGACTGCAACCGCTATTGAGGCTTCTCTTAATGCTAAATTCGGTGATAAGTTAGAAATCACATTTATAAACGGCGGTCAGCCGGTATATTACCTTATTATTTCAGTAGAGTGAGTTTGAAATATTATGTCACATTTTGAAACAGACATAAGATTTTTAAAGGGCGTTGGCGAAAAAAGAGCCACTGAGCTTTACCGTATGGGCATCGATACTATCGGTGCCCTTTTGCGTTTTTACCCGAGAGACTATAAGGATTTAGGGGTTATTACCCCTATTTTTGACTGTAATGTAGGTGAAAAGGTTTGCATTAAGGGTAAAATCTCCACCCCCATAACCGAGCAGTACATAAGAAAAAATATGACTCTTTATAAGTTTGCCGTAAGGGATGAATCAGGACTTATAAACGTTACTATGTTTAACTGCAAATATACTGTTAAACAGCTTCATACGGGAAGCGAATATCTTTTCTACGGGAAAATGGAAATGAACCGCTTTTCACTTCAGATGACAAATCCTGAGATTTCTGAGGTTGGCTCTCTTGGAATCCACCCCATTTATCCTGCAAGTGAAAAGATGTCCTCAAAAGCTATTGAAAAGCTTATGAAGACTGCCTTAACTCTTCCCGTAGGCACAGACCCACTACCACAATCTTTAAGAGAAAAATACAAATTACCCTCTCTTTCGGATGCCCTGTTAAATATTCATTTTCCAAAGAGTCAAGAGGCGCTTGAGGGTGCTAAAAGGCGTTTTGTTTTTGAGGAATTATTTATTCTTCAGGTCGGTCTTATGCTTTTAAAGGGCAAAAGAAAAACCGCCACACAAAGCGTTATAAAACAAAATTATTTCGGGGAGTTTTCCTCTCTACTTCCCTACCATCTTACAAACGCTCAGAAAAGAGCCTATGATGATTGTTTAAGGGATATGTCAAGCGGTAAGGTTATGAACAGACTTATCCAAGGTGACGTTGGAAGCGGTAAAACCGCTGTTGCGGCGGCGCTTATGTATACCGTTTCTAAAAACGGCTATCAGTCTGCTCTTATGGCACCCACCGAAATTCTTGCCGAGCAGCATTTTAAGACTGTTACAGAAATATTAGAGGGTAGCGGAATTACGGCTTGTCTTATCACGGGCTCCCTTACAAAATCCAAAAAGGACAAAATTAAGGCGGAGCTTAAAGAGGGTAAATACGATATTGCAATAGGCACCCACGCTCTTATAACAGATGATGTGGAGTTTAAAAATTTAGGACTTGTTATAACCGATGAGCAACACCGCTTTGGCGTAGCTCAAAGGGCTAAGCTTGCGGCTAAGGGAGAAAATGTGCATACCCTTGTTATGTCGGCTACTCCTATTCCCCGCACCTTAGGTCTTATAATTTACGGCGACCTTGATATAAGCATAATTGATGAATATCCACGCGGCCGCGAGCAGATAGAAAACTACTGCGTAGAATCGACTTTGCGCACGCGAGTTTTCGGCTATATAAAAAAGCATCTTGACGAGGGTAGGCAGGGTTATATAG
>JAZUQH010000029.1:0-23955 GCA_045605605.1 Acutalibacteraceae bacterium
TTCTCGCGTTAGTCCTGCTACATTAAAAAAGAACCTGGCGTTAATTAACGCCAGGCCTAAAAAGGTTCTACATTACCAAAAACCTATGGATTTATTTGATAATTGTATTAAAAAGTGTTGCACTTAGTTTGACAATTCATCAAGAGAATAAAATGTTTTAATTTATTGTCAAATCTATCAACAATAGATTTATTTCCTTTTACAGACCAAAAAATCTATAAGCTTAGTGTTTACTATGTTGAAAATTATGATATAATTAAATTAAAGCATTTGCGTCGTATTAAGATAAAAAGTTGTAATAAAGGGGTTTTGAAAAATGAAATTCTACCAATCGTGGCAAGGTTTTTTATGTGATGAAAAGGGCGTTTGTATGGAGAGCTTTAACGCTACCGTGCCAGGTAATATTCAAATGGATTTTGCCCGTCATAAAGATTGGCTTAATACCCTTCAGTTTTCTACCAATGCAAAGAAGTTTGAGCCATATAAAAATAATTATTGGAAATACGAAACATATCTTGATTTCGAAAGGGAATCAGATGATCAAATCTTTTTCGTTGCCGAAGGCATTGATTATGAATTTGATGTTTTGCTAAACGAAGAAAAGCTTCTTCACAGGGAGGGAATGTACACCCCTGTTGACCTTAATATCACAGACTCGGTTAAAAAGGGTGACCGCATTGAAATTCTGATTTATCCCCATCCCTTTGAGCCATCCGAATTTCCCAATAGTCGCTGTGATGCAAGGCAGTCCTGCAAGCCTCCCGTTTGTTACGGTTGGGATTGGAATCCTTATCTTCTCATATCGGGACTTTGGAAGCCTGCTTATATCGAAACCCGTAAAAGCGATTATATAAAAAGCTGTGAGCTTTTTTATGACCTTGATTTAGAGACCAAAACCGTTACCGCCAGATTTGAGGCGGATTGCTTAGATCAAATTACATATAGGGTAACAGATAAAGAGGGAACGGTAGTCTACGAAGGCACTGAACCGAACTTCACTTTGAACGATGTTAACCTTTGGTGGTGCAACGGTCAGGGCGAGCCCTATCTTTATAATTGGTCGGCAAAAACAAAAAGTCACTCTGTTTGCGGTCAGGTAGGCTTCAGAACTGTATCTCTTGTAAAAAACATCGGTACACAATGGGAGCCCGACGGCTTCCCCAAAAGTCGCTACCCTGCTCCTATTACCGTTTTACTTAACGGCAGAAGAATATTTGCAAAGGGCTCTAACTGGGTTAACCCCGAGCTTTTCTTCGGCGCCGTTACCAAGGAGCGCTACTGTGAGCTTATCACCCTCGCCAAAGAGGCAAATATGAACATTTTCAGAGTGTGGGGCGGAAGCGGTATTTGCAAAAACGAATTTTACGAAGAATGTGACCGTCAGGGTATTATGGTTTGGCAAGAATTTATGCTTGCCTGCAATAATTATGAGGGTACTCCCCGCTATCTTGCCGTGCTTGAACAGGAGGCAACCTCTATAATCAAGGCGCTTCGCAGATATACCTCTATCATCCTTTGGTGCGGAGGCAACGAGCTCTTTAACGGATGGTCGGGAATGGATGACCAATCCCTTCCTCTTCGTTTGCTTAACAGTCTTTGCTACCGTTTGGACCCTAAGCGCCCCTTCCTTGCCACTTCTCCTCTTACGGGTATGGCGCACGGCGGATATCTCTTCCGTTATAACGAGACCTTTGAAGATGTTTATCAGGTTTTCACCAAGTCTCATCAAACAGCATATACCGAATTTGGCGTTCCAAGTATTTCGGGTGAGGAAGACCTTAAAAAGATTATTCCCGAGAACGAGCTTTTCCCCATCGAAAAAACGGATTCTTGGATTTATCACCACGCTTTCGGAGCTTGGGGTAAAGAGAAATGGGCTTGTCTTGATACCTTGGAGCATTATTTTGGTAAGCCTAATTGCTTAAAGGATGTATGTGAACAATCCGCCTGGCTTCAGTGCTCAGGCTACCAAGCAATTTTCGAGGAAGCGAGGAGGCAATGGCCCTACTGCTCAATGGCTATCAACTGGTGCTATGATGAGCCGTGGATAACTGCAGCAAACAACTCTCTTATCACCTATCCTGCAAAACCGAAGCCTGCATATTTTGCAGTTAAAAACGCTCTTCGCCCAACACTTCCCACCGCCCGAATAGGAAAGTTCGATTGGCGTAACGGAGAAATTTTCAGGGCTGAGCTTTGGTATATAAACGATAGCAGAGAGGCTACCGAGGACACAGTAACCGTATCTGTTATAATAGGCGATAATGAATATGAGCTTCTTAACTGGGATACAGGCGAGGTTTCGGCAGACTCCAAAAAAATCGGTCCCTCGATTAACTTTACTCTACCTGTTGTGTTCCACCAAAACAAATTGATTTTAAGGCTCAAATCAAAACATTCCGATAGATGCAATGAATATAATCTCCTCTACCGTTGCACCGTTCCCCCACCAAAAACCTTAACGCTTAACGTATAAACATAAGGATTATCCAAAAAAAGCGAGGCCTGCGCCTCGCTTTTATAGTTTTATATGTTATATTATTTGTGCAAACCTTTAGCGCGTAATATTTCCAGAACCTCATCGGGATTATTACAGGTGATAAGCTCTATTTCAAAATCAAGCGCCATATCAATGCTTTCCTCATCCTTAATAGACGCAGGTGCCCAAACGCGTATACCGGTATTTTTATGGAACTGTTTTATTTCATCTACAGATAGTTCGTTCCCGAAAACACAAGCGCAGTAGCCAAAGCTATACAGCGGAAGACGGCTACCCTCCGTCTGCATAATTTTCGGGGGGAAGAATAAATGCTGCTTGTATTTTCCGTTAAACTTAGTAAAAACATATTCGTTCAGCTTTTGGTTGAAGCTGTTTATAACACAGCGTTCGGCAAATTGATATTCCTCCACCATTTCCAAGATCTTGTCGCAGGTATAGAAAGCCTTTTCCTCCCAATCACCTACGGGATACTCCTTGAATTCAAGATCAAGAGTTAAAGTAGGATGATCCTTTACAAGCTCAAAAAGCTCGCGAAGTGTTGGTATTTGCTCGCCGTTTCCTGCATCCAATTTTTTTAATTCTTCCAATGTGTAATCACACACCCTGCCCGAGCCGTTTGTAGTACGGTCAAGCGTAGGGTCGTGGATTAAAACCAGCTCATTGTCCTTAGTGATTCGCACGTCGGTTTCAATTTGGTCAACGCCAAGCTCAATTGCTTTTTTAAAGGCAAGCATTGTGTTCTCAGGGTATTTAGAGCAAAATCCCCTGTGCGCTGCTACAAAAATATTTGTTTTACTTTGTGTCCAATAATTCATACTATGCACCCCTTATAATAGTTCTTTTACTACCTTTGGAAAATCCAAATAGTTATCAATGGTAATGTAGTTGAAATCGGATTTATATACCGATTCATCATTTCCGCCCAAGCCGTAGTCATCCCCGATATAAACAACCTCGCTGTGTGAAAGATTGTTTTCCTTGCAATATAGGTCAAGGGCGTAATATTTGTCATATGGCTTTGGAGCCATATCGAAGGAGGATGAGCCTCCCACAAAAACGCAATAATCATTAAAGGTGTTGACAACATCCTGATAAAATTTACGCCGTTTTGAGCGGTCGGGGTCAAAGGAAAGCTTGTCTTCTTGTTTCGCCTTGGTTCCAAGAATAGGGAAGGTTACACAGCCCGAAGGATGAAATTCCACCGTTTCACCGCTAAAAGCTGTGAACCCATATTTTTCACGCAAATAAGTTATTTTTTCGGTTACCTGCGCTTTTTGGCAATCAGCTACAATATCTCTTACAATATCAATATTTTTTGTTTCGGAATTATAGATACCGTATTGCATACCGTAATTGCCGATAATATCCACGGGAAAGGCCTCAAGCTGATTAAAAATTCTCATAACCTGACCTGCGCCTACCATCAGTAGCTTATATTTTTTTGAAAGCTCTGTAAGAACTGCGCGGTGCTCACTGCTCAACGGCGTTTTATGTTGGGTTAAGGTGCCGTCTAAATCCATTGCTATAACCTTAATATTATTATACATATGCTTCTCCTCCCCAAAAATCGTAATATAACCAAAGGGCTGTATATCTGTCCTTCAGGTCTTTGGCGTAAAGGATTGCATCCTTGATTTTTTCTTTTCCGTAAAGCTTATAAAATTCTTGTATATCAAGACCTACTAACGAAAGCATGTTTTCTATTTCCTTAGCAGTAGGCATTTCGGCAAGAATTTGCCTGATTTCGAATTCTTTATTCAAATAAGTTTGCGCCTTTTCATCTTTATAATAGCCAACCTTTTCCTGCAAAGCCATACAGCCTTCGGCAGAGGATTTATAAAGAGCCTTCATTTTTTTGGCGTATTCTTCGCAGTGGGGGCGGTAAATTTTTTGAGGGAAGGGCTTTTTTAAGAGCTCTTCACGCAATTTTGCTGTAATAACGGTTGAATATGCAACATCAATTCCATGGGAAAAGTAATCGCTTTTGGTGAGAATTCCTGTTATTTCAAAAAAATGAGATAGGTGGTGCTCGCTACCTGATGCGGGGCGGGAGGAACCTGCAAAGCTCATTAGAATTCCAATAACTACCAAAGCCTCCATCAAAGCCTCGATGCTTTTTTCCTCACGCTTCAGAATACCATCGGCTAAATCCAAGGTTCTTTTTATCTGTTCATATGTTAAATTATAGATGTAATCACAAAAGTATTCATCGTTCACACAGCGGCTCAGCTTCCAATCGTTAAGCGCAGAAAATTTACCTATGATATCGCCATAGCCTGCCTTTATCATTTCAATGGGCGCGTTTGCCAAAACCTCGGTATCTGCAAGAATTGCTCTCGGCAATCCGGCTTTGTATGTAACCTTCATACCGCCTGTTATCATAGCCGCGCCGTCGGAGGCGTAACCATCCATAGAGGGAGCGGTAGCAACGATAATATAAGGGATTTTATTATAAAACGAAACGTATTTACACAAATCCTGTATAACGCCTGAGCCGATGCCCACGATTATTTCTGCATTTCCCAATTTCTCGGTTACGGCTTCAATTGCTGATTCGTTTGGCACAAGAATTTCTTTGCCACTGAAAATCACAGTTTCTATATGCTTATCCGCAAGGGCCGAAAGGGTTTTATCGCCTGCGGCGGCAAAGGTGTTCTGGTCGGCAACTATTAAAAAGCTCTGAGTGTCGCGACATATTTCCTTTAGCCGCTCTATTGCGTTTTTTTCAACGTATACGTATTTAATATCGCAGGTATGGGTTTTCCCGCAAGAGCAAGCAGTTCCTTTAAGCAGCTCATTTATATCCAAGATAAATTCTCCTTTACAAAAAAGTACGTTTAAGTTATACTATATCTGTCAAAATAAATCAACAATTGTTCAAAAGTTGGTTAAAAAACGAAAAATAAATGCTATAAACTTGAAAGTCGGTCAAAATCAGTCAGGGTGAGGGAAATATGTTTAATAAGGAACGCCAACAAGAAATTATAGGCATACTAAAAACCGTAAACGGTTTTGTATCGGTCAAATATCTTTGTGATGCTTTGTTTGCCAGCGAATCAAGTATTCGCAGAGATTTGAAATCTTTGGAGGAGAAGGGGCTGATTAAAAGAAGCTACGGCGGAGCCTCTCTTGAGAGCAATTTTTCTAACATTGTAACCTTCAATAATCGAACTAAGCAAAATACCGATGCCAAGCGTGAAATTGCAAAAAAGGCATCCTTGTTGATTGAAGAGGGACAAATTATTTTCCTCGATCAATCCTCAACCGCATTTTATCTGGCAAGTGAGCTTGTGGGACGAAGCTCTATAACGGTTGTCACCAACAATATTGAAATAATGATGCTTCTATCAAATTCAAGAATAAAGGTTATATCCTCGGGCGGTTTTTTAAGCGAAGAAAACAGAAATTGTCTTATAGGCGGAGATGCTCAAAAAACATTTGAAAACATTTTTGCGGATATTGCCTTCTTTTCGGTAAAGGGTATTTCAGAAGACGGGGTAATTACCGATTGTTCAAGAGAAGAAATAGTTTTAAGGAACATAATGTTAAAAAATGCCAAACGACGTGTGCTTTTGTGTGACAGCACAAAGTATGGGAAAAAAGCCGCATATGTACAGTGTAATTTAAGTGAAATTGATTTTCTTATAAGCGAAGGCAATAACGCTGAATACTTTGCTGATTTTGAAAATAAAATAAATCTATTATGAGATAAACTAAGTAAAAGCGCCGCCGTTGATTGCTTTTTCGTTTTGTTGACAAAGCCCTTTTTGAGTAATATAATTGTTTTGAGGTTTTGGTTATGATAAATTGGCTTAAAACAAAATTTAATATCAAAGAAAAAAAGGATTTATTTCTTCTTTTGTGGCAGTTTGTAAAGTTTGGTCTTGTGGGTGTTAGCAATACCGCTGTTAACTTTGCCATATATTATCTTTTTCTTTGGATAAAACCCGAGCTTTATCTTTTGGGAAGTGTTCTGGGTACGGTCATAAGTATTTTGAATGCTTTCATCTGGAACGATTTGCTTGTCTTTAAGGGAAATGAGAAGGATTTTAAAAGTATTTTAAAAAGGCTTTTGAAATCTTTTATAAGCTACGGCGCTACGGGACTTTTATCAAATATTCTTTTGTATTTGGAGGTCAACTTCTTAAACGTCAGCAAGGCTTATGCCCCTGTTATAAATCTGCTTGTTACCATTCCTCTTAATTTCCTTATAAACAAATTCTGGACCTTTAAGAAAAGGGACTAAACCTAAACAAAAAATCAAAAGGAGGGTAAAAAGACGTGGAAAACATTTTCAGAGAAACTAAAAAAGGTTTTAATTTTTTTCCTTCGGATTTACCCGATTTCCCTGCTCATATACATGATGATATTGAGCTGATTTTTGTTTTCGAGGGCTCAGGCACCGCTTTTTGTGACGGTGAAAAATATGAGCTTTCCTCAGGCTCCTTTTTTATAGCTTTTCCTAATCAGGTTCATCGCTATTCCGATTTTTCTAAGGGCAATTATCTTGTGCTTATAATTAAGCCGAGTCAGCTTTTAAGCTATAATAATATTTTCCTTGACGGAAGGCCCTCAAGCCCTGTCTTTACCCCTCACAGCGAGGAAGAAAAGGAAGCAATTTATCTTTTTGATTTAGCCTATAAGGAGTTCAATAAAAACGGCTTAAGCCCCGTAGTATCCGCTCTTATCACAGCGGTTTTCGGCAAGCTTTTACGGTTTTATCAAATTGAAAAGAGCATTGCCACCAAAAACACCGTGCTTCAGATTTTGCAGTATTGTTCGGCTCATTTTAAAGAGGATATTACGGTTGAAAGCATAGCTAAGGCTCTACATATTAGTCGAAGCAGCATCTCCCACACCTTCAGCAATCGGATTTCTATGAGCTTCAATGATTATATAAACTCATTGAGGCTTGATGAAGCTTGTCAGCATTTGAAAAATAAAAGCCTTTCCATAACCGAAATATCCGATTTATCAGGCTTCCCCACAGTGCGCACCTTTAACCGCGTATTTGTAAAAAGATACGGCATCACCCCAACAGAGTATAGAAAAGCAAACTAAAATCACGGTGAGATTATTACAATTCCTATAGAACAATAATTCAAACCTCTCTTTAAACAACACGCCCCATAGGCAATTGCCTATGGGGCGTGTGTTTTATCAATTATTAGTTCTCAGAATAAATGACTGTTAGGTCGGGATGGAGCTGAAGAATAGAAGCGGGAACCTCGGGAGTGATAGGACCGAAGAATGCCTTATTAACTATTTCTTCCTTATTTTTGCCGTTGGCAATAAGGAGAACCTTTTTAGCGTTCATAATTGCGCCCATACCCATAGTAACTGCCTTGCGGGGCACCATTGATTCATCCTCAAAGAATCTTGCATTTGCTTCTATGGTAGAGGGATGCAAAACTACCTCGTGGGTGGGAGCTATGAAGGCGCTGTCAGGCTCGTTAAAGCCGATGTGACCGTCAAGACCGATGCCTAAAAGCTGCAAATCAATACCGCCGAGGCGTTTAATGTTTTCATCATAAGCCTCACACTCAGCTTTAACATCCTTAGCGCAACCATCGGGAACATAAGTGTTTTCACGCTTAATGTTTATGTGGTTAAAAAGATTATCCTGCATAAAATAGCGGTAACTCTGGTCGTTTTCGGGATCAAGGCCTACGTACTCATCAAGGTTAACCGAGATAACCTTTGAAAAATCAAGGTCACCGTTATTATAAGCCTCGATAAGCTTTTTATAAGTACCAACGGGGGATGAGCCTGTTGCAAGACCTAAAACGCAATCCTCCTTAGCGATTACCTGAGCGGCAATAATTGCGGCAGCCTTGCGGCTTAACTCTTCATAAGAATTTACTTTAATAAATTTCACAGTAATTCCTCCAAAAAATTATTATGTTATTATTATATACAAAAATTTTTTTAAAATCAACATCTTAAGGTTTACAATTCTTAAAGTTTTAAAATTACTAACTTTACATTTTGTTTAATTTAAAAAAGCCAAAGGTAGCTCTTACTGAAATCCTTTGGCTTTTCTTTTATATATATTTCTTGGTTCTTTCGTACTTTTTCATATAGGTAGAGTTCTTTTTCTCGGTTTCGTTGATAACAGCGCCTAAAACCTTACAGCCGCTTTTCTCGATTTGCTCCTTAGCTTCCTTGGCAGATTTTCTATCTGTTTTACGGTAGGCGAGAACCAAAACCGCGCCATCACAACAGGAGGCTATAACAGCCGCATCGATAACAATGCCAATAGGTGGGGTATCAATGATTATATATTCATATGTTTTTTTAAGCTCATCAAGAAGCGCCTTAAACTTATCGCCACCTAAAATTTCTACAGGATTAGGGGGAAAGTGGCCTGTGAATAAAACATCAAAATTCTCATCCTGAGTACCGTAGATTACATCATCTGCAGAGCACATATCAAGAAGAAGCTCAGATAAACCCTTAACATTATCATTATTCTTAAGAATTACAGATTTCCGCATATCTGCATCAATAAAGAGTGTTTTCTTGCCTGCTTCTGCAAGACTTCTTGCAAGCTCGGTAGAAACGGTGGATTTCCCCTCGTTTTCATTGGAGCTTGTAATCATAATTGTTTTTACGCCCGCACCGCTGAACATAAGGTTGGTGCGAAGGGTTTTATATGCTTCGTTGGTAACATAATCCTTGGCAGAGGCGGTATTAAAGGAAACCCTCTTCTTGCCGCTCTTAGAAGAAGCCGACTGAATATTGTTTATATCTTCATTTTTCATATTATCGACTCCTTGCATTATTACTGTTCTTTATCGCCTTGTTGCGATTATAGGGGATGGTTGCCAGAGTGCAAAGACCAAGATATTTTTCAACATCCTCGGCATTGTTAATCTTATCGTTTCGGTAATACATAAAAAGGATAAATGCCGCAGAAAGCAGGAGGGCTACGGCAAAACCGTAAATCAAATAGCTTTTAAGAGAAGGACCGGAGGGTGCTTTAGGAAGATTTGCGTTATCGGTTATCTTAACCCAGTCAACACCAAGATAATCAACAATTTTTTCCTTAGAAACCTCGCATATGCTATTGGCAATTCTGCGGGATTTTTCAGGCTCCTCAGTGGTAACCTTAACGGTTATGAAACGGGTTTCCTCGCTGTTTGAAACCTTGATTTTTGATTTTAAGGATTCATAGGTGGTATCAAGCTCTAATTCTCTTATTACATCCTCAAGCACTGTACGGGAAACGATTAACTCGCAACAGTCCTTAGTAAGATATGAGGAAATGGCAAATTCGCTGGTGCTTATTGTGGATTTATCTTGATTTACGGCGTAAATGGTTGCCGAAGAGGTATATTGGGGAGAGGATAAAAATAATCCGTACACCGAAAAGGCAACGATGCACACAAGAAAGATAGCGGCTACCGTTATCCAGTTATGCACAAGCTCCTTAAACAGCCTTTTTGCATCTATGCTAAGGAAATCTTCCCTTGCTTCGTTATCCATTTTTTTGCCACCTTTCGACTAATTTACACATATATAAATAATAGCATTAAAACATTGCAAAGTCAAGCAATACAATTTAAGAAACAATGTTTCTTACCCACACTCTGCTTTTTACAAATATAAAGCCCGCAATACATTTAAGAATATTAAGTCCGTTGCAAATTGCAAAAACGGGTAAGATGGGCATACCTGTAAAGCGTGTCAGGACAAAAGCCGTGGGAACGCTTATAAGCCACACGAAGCCACTATCAAAAATAAAGGTGATAAAGGATTTACCTCCTGATCGCAGGGTGAAATACGTGGCGTGGGCAAAGGCATCAAGAGGGAAAACAAGAGCAGTTATCTGCATAAGGGCAGTAGCTATACTCCGCACATTATCGTTTACGTTGTAAAAAAGAGGAATAAATTCTGCCGCAACGGCATAAAGTGCGCCCGTTACAATGCTGACGAATACCGAAAATGCTATGAGCTTATAGCTTGTATCAACCGCTTCCTCGGTTTCACCCGCCCCCAACATCTGACCTAAGATAATACCAACGGCAACGCCTATGGCTAAGAAGCAAACGCCAAAGAGATTAAAGAAGGTCTGACTTATGCTGCTGGCGCTTACAACATCTATACCCCTTACCGAATAACATTGGGTAAGGAACGCCATACCCATTGACCAAAGGGCTTCGTTAAGTAAAAGAGGCAAGCCCTTTTTGGCGATATTGCCCACAAGGGAAAGTGGAACATAAAGACTTTTAAAGGCGCCGATAATAAAGGGGTTTCTGTCCTTTTTAAGATAGGTCCATATGGCTATAACGAAAAATTCAACGTATCGGGATAAAACGGTGGCTATTGCCGCGCCACTCACTCCAAGACGGGGGGCGCCAAAATGACCGAAGATGAGAATATAGTTAAAGGTAAGGTTTACACACACTGCCACTATTCCCGCCGTCATAGGTAAAAGGGGCTGGTCGGATTCTCTGAGGGTGCTTCCGAAGCACTGAGCAAGAGCATAGGGAATGAAGCCGATGAGCATTATATTGAGATAATCTTTTGCGTGGGTAAAGGCGGCAGAAATATCCTCAGCGCTGCCCTCCCCCTTAAGATACATATTTATAAGTCCATCTCCACCAAAGTAAAGAACGCCTATACCGAACAGGGTGAATAAAAGGCAGATTATAAGCTTAAAGCGGAAGGTAAAGCGGACACCCTTTGTATCCCCCTTGCCGAAAAACTGGGTGCCGAAAATCCCCGCGCCTGCCAAGGCTCCGAAAATACAAATATTAAACACGAATATGAGCTGATTTGAAATGGTAACGCCCGCCATTTCTGCAGAGCTTAGGCGACCTACCATTATATTATCCAGCATATTAACAAAATTGGTAATGCCGTTTTGCACCATTATTGGAATTGCAAGGGCAAAAACCCGTTTGTAAAAGGCTTTATCTCCTATTAGCTTTGTGAACATTTTATCTCTCCAAATTTTAAAGTACAAGGCAGATTGTAACACAAATTTTTGTAAGTTTCAACAAAAAAACGCAAATATTATGTATACATCTGTTAGATGTAGAAATTTATACAATTTTTAGATGTGACATAAAATAAAAGTAATAAAATTCGGGGTGGAGTTTATGTATAGAATAAGAGACTTGCGTGAGGATAGGGATTTAAGTCAGGCACAGGTAGCAAAAATCATTAAAACAACTCAGCAGCAATACAGCAAAATTGAAATCGGGAAGGCGGATATAAGCGGCCATAAGCTTAGCCTTTTGGCTGAGTATTATAACGTTTCGGCGGATTATCTTTTAGGGCTTATTTCCGAACCGCGCCCTTTAAAGCCAAATGCAAAAATCCAAAAGTAATCTGAGGGGGATGGGAACAATGCTCAAAAATATAAAGAATTTTTTAGTTTTAAAGGATAAAAACGGAAAAAGGTACCGCAAAAGCATTATGCTTTACGGCTATTACGGTATGAATTTAGGGGACGATTTGTTTTTTGAAAAGCTGCTTAACCGTTACCCTGATACTATGTTTTTAGTTTACTGCACCGAGAATTACAGAGAATTTTTCGAAAAATTCAGTAACGCCAAATTTTATTCAGTAGAGGATGCTTTGGTACAGAAAATAAATAAAATCGGTCACAAAATCGGCATCAGAGAGCTTTTTGAATTGGTGCTTCTTTGGAGAAGCTCAGCCACCGTGCATATAGGAGGCTCTATTTATCAGCAGATAGGTGATTGGCACACTGATTATAATTATCGTGTCCGTCGCAAACAACCCTTTAAACCCTTTTTCTCCATATCAAGTAACTTTGGCGCCTATACGGAAAAGGAATTTGAGGAGCTTTGGAGAGGTCAGTTTAAAAGATATACCGATGTATGCTTCAGGGATAAATATTCCTGTCGAATTTTCCCTGATGTTAAGGCGGTAAGATATGTGCCTGATTTGCTTTTCTCATATAAAATCCAAAAGGCAAGGGAAGAAAAGGGAAGCGTGGCGATATCGGTATTTAATCCCTTTTTGGAAGGTAGAAAAATTCCAAGAGAAATAAGTGAGAGCTACAAAAACGCCATACTTAAAACCGCCACCGAATTGCTCGATGAGGGCAGAAGGGTTTCCCTTTTAAGCTTTTGCGCCTTTGAGGGAGATGAGGCTTTGGTAAATGAGCTTGTTTCGGAAATACCTGAAAGCAAACGGGCAAGACTCGAATATAAGGGCTACAACTTCTATTCTAAGCAAGAGATTTTGGATACCCTTAATACAAGCGAATATATTATCGGCACCCGTCTGCATTCGGTTATTTTAGGAATGGTAATGGGCAAAAAGGTTTTGCCCTTGGTATATAATCAGAAGATTAAAAATATTCTTGATGATATAGGCTTTAAGGGTGATAAAATCGACCTTGATAAAATGGGCGATTACGCCGAAAACGGCTTTGCGGAAATATTAGGGAGTACAGAGAGCTTTGATGTGAGCGAGCTTTCAAGCTCTGATGAGCTTCAATTTAAAAAGCTTGATAAGTACTTCAAATAAAAATACTACAATACTGTAACTTGAAACAAGTTTTTAATAATATTATAATATTATTAAAGTTGATAAAGGAGGCAATTTTATGAAAAAATTTTGGAAAACTTCAAGAAAAGCTATGCTTTGCGTTCTTTTAGCGCTATGTATGTCGGTAACGGTGATTTTAGCGCCAATTTTCTCTGTATCGGCAGAAAGCGTTACCGAGCTACCGTTTTGTGAAATAACCCATACAGATGCAATTAACGTGACCTTTGGCGATGAAGAATCCAAAACCTTCAAATTCACTACTGCTGAAGCTGGAGATTATTCGCTCAATTTTGATGAGATACACGCTTATGTTGGTGTTTTTAACAGTAACGAAAATACGTGGGTATATGAGTCCGTAGATTCTGAGTGGTTGGATGTGGACGGCTATTGGTTTTCAAGAAGCTGTTTGGTATTTAATTTAGAGGCGCAAACAACTTATTACTTTAAAATAAACACTTATAGCGCTTCGGAAACAAGAATTTCGGTAACAAAAAACGCTAAAACCATAGAAGAGGTAGAGCTTATTCCCCCTGCCCAAAAAATCGGTCCCTTCAATTTTGATGTAAGAAACAGCTTTTCCTGTAGAATTATATATACCGATTCAAGTCGTGATGTTTTCAATTATTTTGATGCTGCGGAAATGGGCGTAATAGTTCCCGATGTGCATCTTGCAAATTATGGAACATATGTGCCTTTGGCTCCCAGTCTTTTGCCGGGCGGAAAGCAACTCGCCGTCGCTGATTATAGATATAAATCCGAGCCTTATTACATAGAAATAGAACCGCTTTATGAGCATTTGATTTCTGAGGGGTATAATGATTTAATAGGTGAATATAATAGTCATAGGGTAAGCAATCCAGGAGATGAAAGCTATTATTTTGAGTATGTAAGAGTGAAGGTAGCAAACACGGGATTATACGGATTTTTACCTAATGAATTATATGGTTCTTCTCTGGAGCAGTTAAGAGATGGTTATATTCAGGTAATTGATTCGCGTAACCAAAATGTTGAAGCTATAAACGATAATACGTGGCCTTTGGTTGCTATGGAGGAATATGTGGTTATATTCACATATGCTTTTGCCGAGGGCGAAACTGATGATTTTGTATTCTACCCTGAAAGAGTATCCAATGTTATTTTCCCTGATACAGCAAGCGGTCAGTGGTATAGCGATGCTGTGACCTACACCGTAGGCAGTGGAATGATGACGGGTTATTCTAACGGTAATTTCGGAACCTCAGATAGCATTCAGCGTCAGGATTTTCTTGTAATGCTTGCCCGTATGGAAGAAATAGAAGAAGAATGGTATAAAGGCTATAATCCGGGTAAATTTACCGATTTTAACATGGATAGCTACTATGCCTACGCTGTTAACTGGGGTTACGAAAGTAGAATCGTAACGGGTTATTTGGACGGGCGCTTTGGCATAGGCGATGTGATGACTCGTGAACAGCTGGTAACCTTCCTTTACAGATACGCTCAGTCAATCGGACATGATGTTGGGGTTTCGCCTGTATCCGAAGCAGAAATAAGAGGTAAATATGCAGATTTCGGCTCGGTAAGTGATTTTGCAGAGGATGCAATTCTTTGGGCTATAGATAGAGGCGTAATAAAGGGCAAAACAGCCAACACAATCGTTCCTCAGGGCAACGCTCAGCGTTGTGAGGTAGCGCAAATAATGTACAATATCTTTAAAAACGAAATATTCTAAACAAAAAAGCAGATGCGAGAGCATCTGCTTTTTGCGATATATTGCTTTGCAATGCGATATTTTTGCTTTGCAAAAGTTATATATTTATTCTATAAATGCGATATGATATAAACCCCTCGCATCTCGCCCGTTATCTCAATTGTTTAAAATTGTAACTAATTGGTCGTTTTTAAATTTTCTTGAAGTAAATAAGACGGTCAAGGGGAGCAGGGATAATATATTCGCCGCCTTCATAAACCTTACCATCATCGCAGAGCCACTTGCCCTCAGGCAAAATCACCTTTCTCTCTCTGGCACCCTTTTCTAAAACGGGAGCTACAAGATATTTACATCCAAGCATAAATTGGTCAAGTATTTCTGCATAATTTTGATTAGGATAGTTATACTCAAGATTGCGCAAAATCGGCTCACCTGTGATCTCCGACTCGGAAACCATTTCTATAATATCATCTGATAGGGATTTGTGCAGTTTACCTGCTTTTATGACAAGGTCACAATGCTCCTTGTCAAGACAATCCCAAGGCGCCTTTGAATATTGCATCATTGGGAAGAAGGCCGAAGCTTGCGCCCAACGGACAAAAAGCTCCTGATCAATAGGTTTTCCGGGCTTAAAATCACTCCAGGAACCGCCGCCCACCATATCGGGACAGATAAAGGGGTAACCTATAAGTCCTTGGCAAATAGAGTTTGGAATTATAGAATTAAGACCCGACTGATTATCCCAATTGTGACCACGGTCGGAAAGACGCTGAATGGTGGCGTGTGCAGCTCCGCCGTAAGTATCCTTATATTCGTGGTAATCGTATTTAGCTGCAAAATTATTCCAAGCGATATTAAGTTCGTGGGGAGTGGCATCAGTAAAGGGTTCCCCGCTTACACAGGTACTATATTCGCCTACATTTCCACCATCAAACTTAAAGCCGTCAACTCCGTATTTTTCAATAAGATTCTGAAGCTGACTATCTAAAAAGTCGCGGTCGGTAGCGTTTTCCATATTAAGCATTGCGCTAAAACCGTTCCACCACAGATAAAAAGCAGGATGATTTTCTTTGCCTTTTTTACGAATAAAAAGTCGGTTTTGGGGGTCATCCTTATGTACCGCGTTTGACTCGCGAAGCTTTTCCATAAAGAAAACACCATCGGGACAAACCCAAGGAACTACCCAAAGCATAACCTTAAAGCCAAGAGCGTGAAGCTCATCAACCATCTTTTTTGGCTCGGGGAATTTAGCGGGGTCAAAATCCCATATACCGTAACGGCCGTGCCAACCCTCATCAATCATCAAGATGCCCGGCTCAAATCCGTTATCAATAATATCGTGGGCATATTTAAGCACATGCTCTTGGGTGGGGTCATAAAGGCACTCAATCCAAGTGTTATACTGAACCGTTTTGAAAAAATCACGGTTAAGCACTCTTTTATCAATGGGAAAATGCTTTGCTCTTACGCCTATAAAGGCGTCCCTAAGGGTAGAGCCATATTCCTCTAAGCTAAATTCACCATCACCCGTTAAATTGAATTCGCCATCGCTAATCTTAAAACTAAAGGGCTTATCGCTCCAAATGGCTCTTCCTTTATCTGAAACATAAACGGGCATAGTTTGGTTAGGAGCGTTGTTAATGAATGAACCTACAAGCTCGGTTTCCGGGGTAAAGGGCATATACTTGCCGTGCTCGGCAGTACCTCCCCACCAGTGCTCATTCGGTAACATTTTTACAGTAAAGCTCATAATTTCCACACCTTTGTAAAGTCTTCTTTTAATATTATACCATAGCGTTCTAATTGTAATCAACTACTGTTTCTGCTCCGCTTGAATAGGTCGTTTTTATTTTTGAATCACTCAAATATTCGTGCTTTACAATAAACTCGGTTTGATGATTGTTGTTTTTTATCATCTCATCATATCCCTCTTTGATTTTAGAAACAGTATATTTTAGCTGTTCATCTGTGTCTATAATGAGGTCTTCCTTGCCTAACCAATTTGAATGAGAGCTGGTACTGTCTATAAATTTTGAATAGATATAGAAAACCGGTCTTCCTCCGCACTCATATACATAATTTTTAGTTTCATCATCCTTAATAGTATAGTTCATAGTGCCAGTTGAGGGATTGGAAAGTATTATACCGTGATAGGTTATTTCCCAAAGGGGTACACGACGATCAAAAAACTCGCCCTTATATTTTCCAACGGTCACATATAAAGCATAATCAAGATATTTTGCCGCAAAATCAAATGCGCCTTCAGAAGCAAAACCTCCGATTTTTTCGTGGCAAAGCTTCATTATTTCTTTGTAATATTCGACCGTTTGTTTGGCTGATGACGGATGATTTTCATCGTAGCAGGTTCGGGGCCACACAGTAGTCATTACATCAATGTAATGAATTCCTTTAAAGCCTAAATCTGCAATCTTTGGTATATCCCTTTTTGCAAAATCAAGCGCTACTTTAGGGCAAAGATGATACGGTCTGCCAGCTGCCCAAACGCCGTGATCTATCGATAGTGTATTATCCTTATTCTTTAGCACAATATCATTTGAAAAATCTTTTGAAATACTGTAACAATCGGTGCTGTTAGTGTGGCACGTTATTTGATATCCGTTATTTTGAGCATAGGCAATTAGTTCTCTTAATTTTTCCTCGCCGCCCAATTTTTCTTCAACGGGGAAAAGGTCAGGGTATCTTCCGTCGTGACCGCTTTTGTTCCATCCAACCAGGCAAATCTGCGCCTTTTCAACACCTTGAAGCTTTAATTCATCAATTAAATCTTTAACTCGGTCAAAAGTACAGGCAACCTTCATTTCCGGCTCATTTTCCACCGTTTGCTCCAAAATCTTCGATGGAACGGGCTTCCAACCCATTCTAACCCTGATTTCAACCGACTCCGCCGCATATTTAATGTAAGGATTATCTTTGCTTCTTTCTGCAATAGGTACACAACCGTTTTCTAACTGCAACTCTCGGTATTTGATTGCCATATCAGAATATTCTGCATCCTTGCCTAATGAATAAAATTCTATACGTATATCCTCATAAGGTCTATCCCCATCTAATTGGAAATACGGTTTTAAATAATACTTATTATCAGATACGCCAACATTAACAAAGAATGAAAGCCGCATTCCTGTTACAACACCTAAAACGGTATCCTCTTCTGTCTTTATACCGAAGATTGGCATCAGCTTTGGAGGACATAAACAGTCAAAATCCTGCTTATCACCGAAAAAGCATAAATAGCCCCCTGAAACTCCTGTTTGTTTACTTCTAATATCGGCAATGGCATAATATCCGCTATCCCCTTTTTGTTTATTGAAAAAGGGAATATCAAAAATTATATGGTCCGTGTTTTCAGGGATATCTTCTTTTGGGATTGTGATAGAAGCATCTTTAATCAGCAAATTTATTTCATTTTTGTCCTGATCAAAGGCCTTTGTATTATTTAAAATCATTTATATCAAATCTCCATTCTTCACGCTCTCTAAATGAACGATTAAACTTTTTCTTTAAAACACCCTTTTCTTCTAAATGCATATAACAAGCCGTATCGCATGCCCTGCCGCAAATGGAACACTGGTATGCGTGCTGTGCCGGGGGATAGAAGAATATATTATCAAGTATTTTCTTTGCAGTTTCAGGAGTCACCTTTGCTTCACCCGAAATTATCTCTAAGCGGTTTTCAAAATCCGAAAAAGCATCAGGTGGCATAAAGGGATTTTTTGTACCATTGGCACCATTATAATAAACAGCGCATTGCCAAGGGTCAACCTCGCCGTTCTCGCTAATAGCATTACCGGGACACGCCGCAATACATTTTCCACACTTATCGCAAAGATGGGGCTCTGTTTCTTCATCTGCTTCTATCTCCATATCGGTCAAGATGAAGCAATATCTTACAAAAGGACCAAAATCATCCGTAAGCAACGCGCCGCTAAGACCCTTTTCTCCGAGACCGCACTTAACAGCTGCATCAATAAAATTCATTTGATTTTCAGCCGTTTTTCCTCTGTAAACCGCATCGTAAGCAACCTCGGGATTAGTATTGTTTTCCTCCGACATAATCTGTTGATGACGACGTTGCGGAAGGGCAATATAACCCTCTTCCTCTATTAACATTGCCACTTTAAGTTGTGCCATAGGCATAATGGTTTCTTCCATATTTTCAACTGCCATTGTGGTATATTGATAATATGTGCTTCCCTCTTCAACACCACGATAAATACCGCGGAGAACACGAAAAGCAAGACCTATAACCGTTTTTGTTTCCGGCATAATTTTAAAAATCGGATCGTCTTTTTCAAATCGACTTACCGGGGCAAAACCCACAATATCCGCACCATTAGCTTTTGCAAGTTCTATGATTTTATCTCTCATTGTTATAGTTCCCCTTTTAGATGTTTATAACATGCAATATCACAAGGTTTGCCGCAAAGACAGGGGGCGTACCCCCATTGTGTATTGGGCAAAAAGTTCATTTCCTTATATATCTCTCGTGCTGATTCTCTGTCAAAGCGCTTTTCGCCGTTTAAAATCGCATCTCTTTCAGGATTGCCTTTTATAAATTCATCTGTAATAAAGGGATTTGACTTGTGCGCTCCCTTATAATAAACACTGCATTGCCATGTATCAAGTCCCTCAGAGCTTATTGCGTTACCGGGACACGCCTCAGCACACGCGCCACACCTGTCGCAAACACTTTCCTCGAGAGGTTTATCAAAATCAAGCGGCATATCGGTTATGATAAAGCAATACCTCATAAACGGACCATATTCCTTGTTTATTATTTTGCCGCTCAGTCCCGTTTCACCAAGACCGCACGCCTTTGCAGCTTTGCCGAAATCAATAATAACATCAGGCGCAGGCTTATCCTTTTCAACTGCTTCCGCATAAATGAGCTCGTATGTATCAACAACCTCGGGATTAGTTGTTTTGTCGCCCTTTATTCTGAGGTTGGGAACCGCTTTTTGAAGGCAGGCATCGTAGCCTTCGTTCTCAATCATACCACCGATTTTAAGGAGAAAAATTTCTGCCATTTCCTCATCAAAATATTTTACACCTAATGTTGTATATGTATAATACTGTGAACCTCTGTTCATTGCACGGTAAATGCCTCTTGGAACAGCAAACCCGAATCCGATTATTGCTTTCGCATTAGGGAGAATGCTTCTTGGATCTCTTTGAGGATTTTCTTCCTCGTATACTTTACCTATTCTACAAACTGTTGCACCAAGTTCTTTTGCTTTTTGCTTTAAAAATTCAGCTGTCATTTTACCAACCTTCTTTCTGAATTTTCTCTTGCGGTGCTGCTGTTTTCCACCACAAGCACCTCTGCATCTTCCGATAAAACAATATGATGCCAAAATCCTTTCTTTACGTTGTACACTTTATATGGCTCCATTATGTATTCTTCATCTTCTTCATATATAACTGCACTGCCCTTTAAAAGCACAAACGATTCATCAGTCAGAAGATGTCTTTCGTCTTCAACTCTTTTTGAAAACCGTTCATCATAATGAACTATACCTATTCTCCAACCTTCAAAATCAAAGAGAGGCTTCCATCCCTCGCCGTTATGTTCATAAATCTCCATTATCTGTCAAGCCTCCATGCTTTCTTTGTCCTTAAGGGCTCTTTAAACCTACCCTCCATGCAACCGCCTTTCCTTTCAAGAACAGAAACACAGGCTCTTATACAACCGCCGCATTTTGCCATATTATAACCAACCCAACTAGGGAAGTATTTTGCCAATGCGCCGTAAACCTTCATAATTTCGTTTTCATCTGCGATATCCGTTACACCTTCCATAAGGTCGAGGGCTCCGTTTTCATTTTTATCCCATACCTCTTTGGGAACAAAAGGATTATAGTATCTGCCTGCATGGGTGTAGAATGCATAACAACGCCACATATCAATGTCGCCCCACTCGCTTATCTTACCCTCAATATCAACAGTTACGATTTTACCTGAATTAATAGCAGGAATACATCCACCGGGGCACTCGCGAACACAAGCGCCACATCTGCGGCAAAGCGGTTTGCCCGAATACATTTCGTCATACTCATCAAATTCGGCGTCAGTAAATATAAATGCCACTCGCTGTAAAGGACCAAACTGCGGTGTGAGCAGCATTTTACTCCATCCAATTTCACCTAATCCGCAAGCAACTGCTGCTAAACGGAACTGGAACTGTAAATCGGGAGGAACATTATCTTCTCTCGTGGCACGGGTAAACTGAACATTTCTATGATGAGCGGTAGAAGATTTAGCATATTCGTTGGCTTCTATCTGTTCCTCGGGAGACAGTGTGTTTCCGGGGCTTCCGTCCATATCCGAAACACAACCTCTTGCTCCTGTATTACGATAAACAAACGCCTCATATCCCTCGTCTTCAATCACCTTGCCGACACTGTAAAGCACAGCAGGAGCAAAAATCTCATTTATTCCACCATAAGCCATAGAAGGATATTGATAGAACTGCGTTCCCTCCTCGATTCCACGCTGAACACCACGCGGAATTCTGAAAACAAAACCAATCATACTTTTAGCTTGCGGGAAAAGAAACATAGGATTCATTTCATCGGGAGCACCCTTCATTCTTGAAATCGGTGCTATACCGCAAACATCCGCACCTGCAGCTAATGCTGCTTCTTTAATCAATTTACTACTTAACATTTTGCTCCTCCTAATTTTATTCCAAACAAATTAAACTTTCAGATAACACACTTTTACAATACCCACAAGCATCACAATTCTTATCGCAGGTTGCTGTTTTAACCGCAAAATCCTCGGCAATTTTTTTGTTATCAACAACATTCGGATAAAACAATGCCGAATGGTCGGGTTCCATAAGTGACGGAAGATTTCCGTTATAGCTACCTTTAATATAGGCCTCTAATATTTTTTCAGGGTTTTTATTAACCCTTGTGGCAAGCTTTATACCATCAAAAAAATCTTCATATAAATGAATATCTTCCGGTCTTATAAAGTTCGAAACAGACAGCCATTTTCCTCTATTCAAAGTATCCTTTAAAAACATTCGGCATTGTCCTTCAAACTGGTAGGCGTTATCCATTTCAGCAATTTCGTTTTCATGGGCTACTAAATTATCGTGGAATGTGTGTGCCGAGCAGTAATTAAGACAACCACTGTTAGCAAGACCATATAATTTTTTCCCGTTATTATCGCACCAAGAGCGCAATTTTTTTAGCTTTTTAAAATCCCTGTTACATTCTCTTTTAGCATAAAAACTATCGAAAAACTCTGCTATATATTCAATTCCCTCTGTGGTTCCTATTTCCATATTAACAGAAGCTCTCACTTCGATTTCCGAAAAATTTTCTTTTAAAAACTTTGCTATGAGAGGTGAGGTAGTAGTAACCGATTTCAAGTTATAATGTGATACTAAGTAATCTACCGTATCACCTATTTTATTAAAAAATATCCTTGACAGCGCATACTTACCGTAGCACTCTGCGTTAAGTAATAGATTTAATGAAATATTGTTTTGCGAAAGTCTATGTAAATCCTTTTCCAGTAGGCCTTGATACTCATAGTCCGTCAAGGGTAATTCTATATTACTGTTTCTTCCATTGGCGAATCCGGGTATGGAAAAATACGTTTCATATACTTTATTTGAATTTTCACAAATCATATCTACAAATGTATTGTTTTTTCTTAACTGATATCCTATTGCAAATTTCAAGTAAATCACCAATATAATTTTAACATGTAATCAAAAATAATAACACGGGTATTCCAAACAAAAATATAAAGAAAACAAACTTTTCGTTGACATAGATTTCGAAACATAGTAATATTTCAAATGAGAACAAACAATAAAAACGAGGTGCTTATTTTGAAGCTTGCAAATATTTCGCCTTTCATACGATATGCCCTTGAATTTACATATTCACCTAAGAATTCGGTTGAATATATCGCACGTGATTGCCGACTGTTTTATATTATTGACGGTGAATGTGAAATACATTTCAAGGAAGAAATTTTCGCCTTAACATCGGGCTCGATTTTATTGTTTAAAGCGGGTACCCCTTATAGCTTTAAACTAAAAAATCCCGTGCGAATTATATCTATAAACTTTGACTATTCTTCAAAATATCAACGTATTAAGGAACCGCTTAGCCGTATATCTTCAAATACGGAACATACTGAAAATACCGAAATCTTAACTAATGAAATCACTGATTGCGATGTCCTTAACCATCCCATTTTGTCAAACGCCCTTTCAAAGACACATGAAATTATTAAAAAAATAGTTGTTGAACATAATTCCAACAATTATTTATCTGATGAAATTGCCTCAACCCTTTTGAAAGAATGTATTTTACAGCTTGTAAGAGGTGCTTCCACAAACCGATATTCATCCTACACGACCCACAAATTCAATAAAATAATAAGATATATCCATGAAAACTATTTAGGAGATGTTTCTAACAAAACTCTTGCTGAATTAGTAGGATATCACCCGTATTATCTAAACAGAATTTGGAAAAAAACATATGGAAAAACTTTGCACGAATATGTGCTTGATTACAAACTTTCTATTGCTGAACAGCTTTTAATCACCGGAGATGAGTCAATTGAGGAACTTGCAAAAATAGCAGGTTTTTCAAGCTATGTATCCTTTAACGAAAATTTCAAAATCAAATACTCTTTAACACCATCAAAATACCGAAAAAAATTCGGTATATCATAACCCAAAATAATTGTATTCATCCCCTTTTTTACAGAATATTTTTGAAGGGAGATATACAATGCTTTGCATTGATAAATTAGAATTGTCGTGCATATCCGCACCAAGCCATAATTCGAAACGACCTCCAAACTCTGCGAACGAAACAAAAAGGAAGCGATTTTTGGTCGCTTCCTTTTGTTTTTAATTTTTCACGAAATTATTGCTACCGATAGTATTGCGAAAGGCATTCCACTTTATTGGGCGATGCTTCTTTGGATGGGGCATATAATAAAATGCTAAATATAGCAACAACAGAAATGTCATTAACAAAAAAAGAGTGTGAAGAAATTAAGGATTGGATTTTATCCAATATAAATTAAAATCCTAGATGAATTGTCAAACTAAGTGCAACACTTTTTAATACAATTATCAAATAAATCCATAGGTTTTTGGTAATGTAGAACCTTTTTAGGCCTGGCGTTAATTAACGCCAGGTTCTTTTTTAATGTAGCAGGACTAACGCGAGAA
>JAZUQH010000030.1:0-79227 GCA_045605605.1 Acutalibacteraceae bacterium
ATACGTAAGCTGCTTTTCTGTGGCGCCGCTCTCTGAAGGCTTTTACTTTTTCGCAAATTGCACAAGTCCCAGCACCGCCTACGGCAAATCCAACAATGAAAATTATCATTAATATCTGTTCTGCGGTCATAGTTATCACTCTCCTTTTGTATTTAAACTGGTAATGAATCTAAACCTAACTTTGCGGCCACCTTCAAGATGGTTTCCAATTTCACACTCATAGGATGGTTAATTGTTCGGCTTAATCCGCTCACATCGATATTCATCAATTCTGAAAGATGTTTCACGGTCCATCCTTTATTTATGAGGCCCGTTTTTAACGCTTTAACAATTCGCTCTTCACGAAGCATACATTCTGGTTTCTTTATTGCAGGCATTTATACACATCCTTTCAAAAATATCTGGTAACTTTTAAGTTACCGATTGAGCAAAAAAAATATCCATAGGATTATCAAGTTTTAATTTGTCAATCATAATTTCAATTTCTTTTGCACCAAAATCGCCTGTTTTTAAGCGTGTTGTAAACGTTCTCGGCGTTATTCCAAGTGCAGCGGCCATGGTGTTATTGTTATATCCGTTCTGCACCATCTTGCCTTTTAAAACTTTGACGTCCAGCATTTAAACTCTCCTTTCGTAACTTTTAAGTTACTCAAATAATAACACTCTTTCGGTAACTTGTCAAGCAATTTTTTTCTTTTTTTGCGAAAAAAATTTCTTGACAGGTTACTTTTCCTTTGTTATACTCATATTTAAAGAAGGTGTTAACATTGAATATAGGCGAAAAAATCAAATACTTACGTTGCCAATTAGGGTTAACCCAAGAAGAATTGGCTCTTTCTGCTCAAACTACAAAACAGACTATTCATAAATATGAAACAGGAATAATATCAAACATTCCTGCGAGTAAAATTAAAGCCATCGCAGATAAATTAAACACAACCCCTGCATACTTAATGGGATGGAATGACGAAAACGGTGCTTTAGTAAATAATGTTATCTCCATGCCTAACTTAAATACTATACCACTTTTAGGAACCATTGCCTGTGGCGAGCCTATACTTGCTGCAGAAAATTTAGATGGTGAAGTTAGTATCCCGGATGATATAAAAGCCGACTTTGCTCTGCGCTGCAGCGGTGACAGTATGATTGATGCGCGTATATTAGATGGAGATATTGTTTATATCCGTCAACAGCCTACAGTAAACAACGGCGAGATTGCCGCCGTGCTTATCGGTGATGAAGCCACACTTAAAAAAGTATTCATATCAGAGGGTACAATTACATTGCTCGCTTGCAATTCAAACTATCAGCCATTTGTATACTCAGGTGAAAAACTAAACGAAATAAGAATACTCGGCAAAGCCGTTGGCTTTACGAGCCGTATTTAATAAAAGGAGCGTATATATGAAGCTATCTACAGCAAAGTTTTTACGAATAATATGCTTGATTTTAGCGTGGCTTTTTTGTGTTCTATCTATACCAATGCTTATCGTCGTACTTCCAATGTTCTTTGTGTGCTTATTCTTCGCCGCCGCTATGTTCTATTTAGCATATAGCATAAAGAAAAAATATATTTATAAAAAAATTATTAATACTCCCGGTAACAGCATTCCTGACGGTCAGATGAATTATAATTTGTTTGATGATATTGCTGAAAACTCTATTTTAAGTTATGAATATGAAACCGAGTTTTTTCTGCTTGAAAATGCCATTGAATATATAAAAGGCAACGGTGGTAAAGGTGTTCGCTTTATACAAGAAAAAGATAATCCCCACGACTCTTCGGCAGTTGCAATATACCTTAACAGCCACAAAATCGGTTACGTCTATCGTGGCGGAATTCAAGATATGATAAATGATTGGATTAAAAGAAGCCTCTTTTTTATAGGCTATATAAATAAATATTCAATTGCTGAAAAAAAGGCTACTATTAAAATAGGATTTTACAAATCGCTCGACAATTATCCTTCGGTAGAAACAAAACTTATTAAAATCAATCAAAGTGTTGATGCCAATACTACCCGTATGGATAATCTTGATTTATGTGATGAAGGCGAAGCGGTCTATATCGAATACAGTAATTACGATGAAACCTATATCGTATATGATAATATGCAAAGAGAAATAGGCGAACTTGCAGCTAATGGATTAGAGTTTTGTCAAGAAAATGTCGGTCACAAAATTGTCGGTATAATAGCAAAACACGATGTTAAAGATAATAAATACAATATAACCCTTAAACTTTTTGCAATTCCTAAAAAGTAAATAAAAAAATCCCCTACCCTGCGGCAACAGGATAAGGGAATATATCGGACGGAGCCGACTGTGAATGTTGCGTACAACTCACAGCCTTATTTTACCATACCTGTCCGAATTCTGCAAGTAATTTATAAAAGGACTGTTATTATTATGGCAAAGGCTAAACAACTGCCTTCAGGTTCCTGGAGAGTTCAGGCGAAGGTTACAGTAAACGGAAACTCTATGGCCCGCTCTTTCACAGCTCCCTCCGCTAAAGAAGCAGAAAACGAAGCTGAAGCATGGCAAAAGCGCTGCAAGATGATAGGTTCAGATTATACTAGGATGACAGTAAAAGAAGCTATGCTTAATTATATAGAACTGAATCACGGCCGCCTATCCCCTTCCACCGAGCTTGAATACACACGCATCGCAAACAACGATATGACTGATATCATAAACAGGCCTCTATATTCATTAACCTGCCCGATGATTCAGCAATCGATTTCTATTGCATTAAAAACCCTATCTCCTAAAACTATAAAAAACAGATATAGTTTTCTTCAAACTATTTTATCCGTATATTATCCTGACTTTATATGGGCTGTTACCTTTCCAAAACAAAAAAGGCCACCCAAAAAAGCATTTTCTCATGAATATATTAAAAGCATCTTTCAAGCTGTTATTGGAACGGATTTCGAAGTTGAGTGTCTTTTAGGTATGCTTTCTATGAGAGTTTCCGAAATAGCGGGAGCAAAATGGGAAGATTTCGATTATAAAAACAAGACGCTACACGTCTGCAGAGCAAAACTAAAAAATGCAAACAAAGAATTTGAAATCATCGATTATACAAAAACCGCACTTTCGGATAGAATTATTTATCTGCCTGATTATGTTTGCCACATTTTGAAAATCAGGCAATCTCAAACCACCTGTGAGTTTATTTCAACAATTGACCCTAATAGATATTGGCAAAAGCTGAACGCTATATTAAAAAAGCATAATATAGAAAGTTTAGGATTCCACAAACTAAGACACATATATTCAAGCTTGACAAGTGACTTAGGTATAGATGCCCAAATCCGTATGGAAAACGGCGGATGGTCAAATGAAACAATAATGAACGGCAGCTATCGCCACGCTATTAGCGAGGCCCAGATAGATGCCAATAAAAAAATGAATTCATATGTAGACGGAATAGTCAAAAATCACACAAAAAGTCACACGACTTTTAAAAAACGGCTTAAATTGGTACGTTTTGCGACTGTTTAAAACGGGTTCAAGTCCCGTCACTCGCACCAAAGCCCCAAGGACGATAAGTTCTTGGGGCTTACTTCTTACCTATTACCTCTTCACTCTTACCTAAAAAGTCCTTGGAGCTTTGGTAAGTAATAAGTAAGAAGTAAGAGGTAATAAGTATTTTTTTGCAAGGCTTTGCCTTGCTCTTTTTATTTTGTAGTGGTATAATGATAATAAGAAAGGTGGTAATATTGTGGCAGATAGTCCGTTGATTATAAAATCTAAAGAATTTGCCTTACAAATTATAAAAGTTTGTAATTATGTAAAACAAACTAAAAAGGAAAGCGCTCTAACAAACCAGCTTATTCGTAGTGGCACAAGTGTCGGAGCGGATATCCTTAATAAGGCTTAAAAATCAGAAAACGGGGGCTCATTTAATGGAAAATGTATTGTTTTATAAAAATCCTGCAAAACACTTCGAGGAGGCCTTTCCTATTGGAAATGGTCATTTGGGAGCTACGGTTTATTTTAACCCTATAAACGATAGAATTTCACTTAATCACGATACACTTTGGACGGGTACGGGCAAGAAAAATATCCCTCCTGAAAATGCGCCGTCGGTATACAAAAAAGTGCGTGAGTTAGTGCTCGATGGCAAAGTTCATGAAGCTCAAAACGCTTTGGCAGATGGCTTCTTATCTACCAATAGCGAAAAGTATATGCCGCTTGGCAATCTAGAACTTGAATTTTCGCATAATGATTACAATAATTATGAGCGTCAGCTAAATTTTGAAAACGGAATTGCACAAAGCAAATACTCCTGTGATGGTGCGGAATTCAAAAGGGAAGCCTTTGCTTCTTATATTGATAGCATTATTGCTTTTTATATTGAAGCTGATGAAGCTTTACTTAATTTTAGCTTGAAATTTTCAACAGGGTTGAAGCTTGAAAATCAAATTTTTGAAAAAAATGTTTTATCAATTAACGGATTTGCTCCGCCTGACGGCATGGCGTTTGATAAGAAAACGGAAGCTTATGATTATTCTATGGGCAACGGAATGGGGTTTTATTCTGCTGCAAAAGTTGATACTGATGGTGCGATTTCCTTTGAAAATAACAGGGTTACAGTTAAAAACGCACATAAAGCAGTAATATATATTTCTTGCGAGACTGATTTTTATAATATTAAAAATGGTGAGACTTGCGATAACAGAAAAAAAGTCATTGATACGGTTTATTTTCTTACTCTTGCGGATTATGTCGCAATTAAGCAAAGGCATACAAAGGATTTTGAAAATCTCTATAATAGAGTAAATCTGACCCTTTCAAATATTTCTGAAAAGCGTGATACCTATGAAAGATTAAAGAATTTCGACGGCAGTGATTTAGGTCTTTACGAATTACTTTTCGGATTTGGCAGATATCTTGCTATTTCTGCTTCAAGAGAGGGAAGTGAAGCTACAAATTTACAGGGCATTTGGAATGAAAAAATACTTCCGCCCTGGAATTCGAATTACACGCTTAATATTAATACCGAGATGAATTATTGGCCGATGCTTAATACAAATTTAGAGGAATGCTTCGGTCCATATATAAGCTTTGTTGAAAAGCTCCGCGAAAGCGGAAAAATCACCGCCAAAAATTACTACGGTGCTCGCGGTTTTACTGCCCATCATAATGCTGATATCTGGGGACTTACTAATCCGGTTGGCATAAAGAATGGTGTGTCGGCAGTGCGTTATTCATTTTGGACTATGAGTACCGGCTGGTTTGCAAGTCATTTGTATGAGCTTTACGAGTATACTCTTGATATTGATAAATTAAAGCAGGTTTTCCCGATTATTTACGATGCGGTGCTTTTCTATACCGACACTCTCTACAAGGATGAAAATGGTATGTATATGGTAAGTCCTACCACATCGCCTGAAAATGACTATCTTTATGAGCAAAAAACTGCCTATCTTACAAAGAGCGCAGCAATGTCGCAAGAAATTTTAAAGGACCTGTTCATAAGGTTTATAAGGGCTGCAGAAATTTTAAATGTTAAAGATGAATTGGTTGCAAAAGCAAAAGAAATCTTGCCTAAAATTTTACCTGTTTCAATTAACGACGATGAAACTATAACTGAGTGGAGCGGTGGCGAGAAGGAAACTGATATTCATCACCGTCACGTATCGCATTTGTACGGATTATTCCCCGGAAACACAATTACAGTTGATAACACTCCCGATTTAGCAAACGCTTGCAGAGAAACACTTATTAAAAGAGGGGATGTCGGTACCGGCTGGAGTCTTGCGTGGAAGGTTAGCCTTTGGGCTTATCTTAAGGATGGTGACCACGCACTTGATATTCTGAAGCGTCAGCTTTATCTAGTAGAGCCCACAGACCATATTAATTATACCGATATGGGTGGCACATTCCCGAATTTAATGGATGCACATCCGCCTTTTCAAATTGACGGCAACTTCGGTTCTACTGCCGCAATTTGCAATATGCTTATGCAAAGTGAAATCGGAAAAATCGAATTACTCCCGGCACTCCCTTCTGCTTGGAAAACTGGTAGGCTTTCGGGTGTTGTGGCTAAAGGTAATGTAAAAATTGACATTGAATGGGAAAATAACAGGCTTGTAAGCGTTGCACTTTTAAGTCCGGTATCGCAGGAAATTGTTCTTAAAGCAAACGGAAAAGAATTGACAGTAGCCCTTAAATCTAATGAAATAAAAACAATATCATATGAAGTGTAAAAAATATTTAAAAGGGCTTTAAAATGAAAAAATTTTTAACTCTATTTTTAAGCTTTACACTTTGTCTTTTTGTGGGCTGTAGCAGGCTGGGTCTATCACTTCATCTATGATATATGCACCCACATCTTCTATGAGTATTCCCAGTATAACGGCATTTTTATTAATTTAAACTTTATAACCCCAAAAGCCGCCCAAACGAGCGACTTTAATATTGCTTAATTCAATATATTTTCGTCAGTGGTTTATCCTTATCGGTATTATCGGTAAAGGCGATAAAATACATAAAAACAATAACAAGTGAAATAAGTGCTATAGCAAAGAAAATAATTCTTGTTTTTGTAGTCTTCATTTCAAATCTCCTTTATGTACGAAATCCATTGAAACGAAGAAGTGGCAGTACAGAGCAAAACACTCTGTACTGCCACAAACAAAGGCTTATTTAACATCTTTTAAGAAAACAACAAACCCGAACGTTTCACCGATAGGTTGTAGGTTCGGGTTTTAATGCTTTGGGAGTTTTGAACTTAATGACACTAATTAAAGTGCTATGAAAACCTGATTTTCTTTCAATTAGTAATCTGTATCCACCAAATACCAATGGTCTTTCAATTTTTCCACATTAGTAATTGGATGTCCTGACTCATTTGCATAAATCAACGATTCATCAACAGAAGAATATATTAATTCGATAGAACCGCTTAACATTCCTCTAAACACCCAAAAAGAAATTACTTGTTCGTTATCATTTTGATAAACAAATATCTTCCCATCTGAACTTAAATGCCCATATCCTTTTGGTAATTTTGCATTGCCTAAAAGATCCGTTGTGATCTCCCCGTCTTTAATCATTTCAACAATCTCAAGTCTATCTTTTTCAAGCAATGTCAATTCAAAGTTGACCTTAGCCATTCTGAAAGGAAAGAAAAAAATAAAAATTACGGTAATAATTGAAATACCAAGGGAAATACATGAACTCAACCGATTTTTATTTCGAACAACAAAAACAATCGAAATAATCATACTCACAATTAATACGATTATGGCGAGACATAGAGGAATTAATCCAAAAATAAAATACCTGTTAACCAAAAAGTCTGAATACCAGAAGCATAAAAAATTTAAAGCAAAAGCAAATGTAGCAAAAAATACACCATAATATTTTTTCATATCATCACCGCCTTGGGTTATTTTTTCAACTTGCTTTTTGCAGTATTTATTGATGTAACAAGCAACTTTTTAACTTCAATACATTTTTCTAAAACATCATTATTATCGTAATAGCCACTTTCAATTAAAAGTTCAAGCCAATACTCACTTTCGGAACATTCTTTAAGTGCTATTTGAAGTTTGGCAATAAAATCGGCAGTTCCGTGTCCGTAAAATGCCTCACGGATATTCGCCCCGACACTTGTGCCACTGCGAATAAGCTGGTTTGTGAGAGCGCTTTCCTTTTTAGTTTGTTTTACATAATTACAAACTTTTATAATTTGTAAGGCAAATTCTTTAGATTTTATAATCAACGGACTATCTGCCACAATATTACCACCTTTCTTATTATCATTATACCACCACAAAATAAAAAGAGCAAGGCAAAGCCTTGCAAAAAATACTTATTACCTCTTACTTCTTACTTATTACTTACCAAAGCCCCAAGGACTTTTTAGGTAAGAGTGAAGAGGTAATAGGTAAGAAGTAAGCCCCAAGAACTTATCGTCCTTGGGGCTTTGGTGCGGGTGACAGGACTTGAACCTGCACGCCGAGGCGCTAGCTCCTAAGGCTAGTGCGTCTGCCAATTCCGCCACACCCGCTTATGTCTTGCGACAAATCATATTTTACTTTAAACTCTTTAAAATGTCAAGATAAAAATATAATTTTCTTATTGATTAGCACTTTTACATTATGGTATAATAAATATGCACGAAAAATATAATTATCATACCGTATAAATTTAATTGCCGAAAGGGTGTATTTTATGAGAATATGCGTATATGGAGCCGCTTCTCCCACAATTGATTCTGAATATGTAAATCAAGTGGAAATAATGGGAGAGCAAATGGCAAAGCGTGGTCACTCTCTTGTTTTTGGCGGTGGCGGAAACGGACTTATGGGAGCTGCCGCAAGAGGAGTTAAAAAGGGTGGCGGATATATTTTAGGAGTTATACCAAAATTCTTTGATGATGAAAAGGTAGAAGCTATTTGCGATTTTTGTGATGAGCTTATAGAGCCTGATACAATGCGCCAACGCAAACAGATAATGGAGGACAACGCCGATGCCTTTATTGTAGTGCCAGGCGGAATCGGCACCTTTGAGGAGTTTTTCGAAATCCTTACCCTAAAGCAGCTTTGTCGCCACAATAAGCCCATCGCCATTTATAATTTAAAGGGATATTATAATGAAATAAATTATGCTTTAGAACAGGCGATAATTAAGAATTTTATCAAAGATAATTGCCGTGAGCTTTATATCACTACCGATAATTTAGAAGAGCTTTTTGCTTATATTGAGGAACCTGCAGATAAAATTCGCAGCGTAAAAGAGCTTAAGGATGGATAAAAAACAAGCTTCTTTTTGATGTTCTGCACATAGCCAAAGCATTCAAACTTGAATAATTTACTTTTGCACGACACTCATCTTAGTGAGAAAAAGGACAAATTTCTGTCGAAATTTGTCCTTTTTTCATTATTGACTGATATGTTTTTTATTCTTTTAACACACTTTTTAACCTAATTTAACATTTTCGTTTTTTATTAAAGTACTCATTTACATATCTCCTTATTGAAAATATCTACCTCTTAATTTTAACATATTAAAAACAGTGTAAGTCAAGCACAGCATAAGTTAATGCCATTTTTATCGTACAGTGTTATTTAGAAAGATTATAAACTGAATAAAGTCTTACAAATTCAAATTTAATACTTTACAAAGTGGGCGCAATGTTTTACAATGTGTACAGACAAATCTTCAATTCCTTCTGCCAATGTGATTGCGTTTTATATCTTCTAACGTTAAGCTTCTAAACACAGAGCCTGTTTATGAGTCACGGATGAATGACCGCGCAATCATTTTAGCGAATATTAAGATAATTTAATTAAGGAGATATAGCTATGTTTGATATTTTTTCATTGCCCGATGTAAAGCTTCCCGAAGGATTTTTATTCGGAGCGGGCTATGCGGGACATCAGGTTGAAGGCGACAACATACATTCCCAATATTGGGCGCAGGAGCAGGCAGGCAAGTTCGAGGAGCCTTCGGGTAAAGCCTGCAACAGCTATGAGCTTTGGGAAACCGATGTGAATATATGCAAAGAAAACAAGCTCGGAGCTTTCAGAACCTCGGTCGAGTGGAGCAGAATCGAACCGATTGAGGGGCAGTTCTCGAAGGAGGCTCTTGACCATTACGTTAGGTTATTTGCATCACTTAAAGAAAAAGGTATCAAGGTTTTTGCAACGCTTGTTCACTTTACAGTTCCTCTTTGGTTTAGTAAACTTGGCGCAATCAGAAAACTGGATAATTTAAAATATTTTGAAAGATATCTTGAATACGTGGTACCTGCAATTGCTCCCTACGTTGATTTCTGGAATGTGCTGAACGAGTTTAATCTTACCCCCGCTGATTATAAGCTTAGCGCTCTTCGCTTTCACACGTTGGGGTATCACATAATTAAAAAGTATTCGAATGCCCCAGTAAGCTCGGCACACGCCTTGGTGCAATATGTTCCAATCCGTTCAAGTGACAGATGGGACAGGGCAATGACCGAATATAAAGACCTTTGCGACCACGAATTTTTCTTTCACGCAATACGCACGGGCGAAATACTTCATCCAGGTGTAGACGGAGAATATGACGCAAGTGTCAAGGGAAGCGCAGATTATTGGTCTATAAACAGCTACGTTCGCGATATGATAGATGCAAGACAGGCATCTATGCGCGGAAAACGTTACGATTTTGTAAAGATGAAAATGATAGATAAGGATTTCTATCTTGAGGAATTCAATCCCGAATGCATCGTAGCAAACCTGACACGACTTACCGATAAACCTATATACATAACCGAAAATGGACTTTCCAGTAATGATGACCGTTTCCGCATCGCATATATCGCAGAATATCTTGCAGCGGTTAACGAAGCAATCCGATTAGGCGCAGATGTAAAAGGTTATCTCTATTGGTCACTTCTTGATAATTACGAATGAGGAAGCTTCAAGCCCAAATTCGGTCTTTACAGTGTTGACAGTAATACTTTTGAACGAACCGCAAAGCCTAGTGCGGCATTTTACCGTGAAATAATAGAGAATAACGGAGTTACAAGCGAGCTTATAAGAAAGTATCTAAGTGAAATCCCAACTCTAAAGTAAAGGTGAAAGAAATGAAACCTATAGCAGAAAATTATACTATTGTAAAACGTTCCGACGACCCACAAAAGCAGCATCTTTATACACCTTCTGTACTTAGCTTGAAAAACGGAAGGCTTCTTGTCAGCATGGATATTAGTGATAAAAGCGGAGAAATATACGCATCTGACGACAATGGCAAAACCTGGCAGTTAAAGGGAACGGGCAATTTCCATCACGCAAGACTTTTCCTTGACGGCGATACTGTATATCTTATCGGACATAACGGAGATCTTATTGTTTATGTCTCACACGATAACGGAGAGAGCTGGAGCGATGGTTCATTACTGACCTCGGGCGAGCTATGGCATCAATCGGCGTGCAATGTTTGGTACAAGGATGAATATATCTATTTAGTAATGGAGCGAAGAATAGAAGACCCTGACGCAAGATTTCCATATTGGTGTCCGAATATTTTAGCGCCTGTTGTTCTCAGGGGTAAGCTTGGTCACGACCTGACTAAGCGTGAAAATTGGCTCTTTTCAAAGGAAATAAGATTTAGGGATATTATGCCAGACGAGGATATGCTTGATTGGTTTGGCGTTCCGTTTTTCACAACAGATTTGAAAAGAGATGGACGGCCAGGAACTGTTAGTACCGACAAGTATCGTGAGTGCTTTGACTATGAGACAAATAAAGAAGGTATTGAGTTTTTTGCCCAACCAATAGGATGGCTGGAAACCAATATAGTACAGATTACAGACCCACGCCACTATTGGTACGACCAAAGCGGAAAAACTCTACATCTGTTTATGCGCGGCCACACCGCAGGAAGCGGATATTGCTGTGTTGCGAAGGCGGTAGAGCATACCGAAAAGGGCGAGGACTATATCACGGTAGAACCCGTGACCGTACCATCTGGGAAAAAGGTCTTGTTCTTACCAATGCCCGGCGGACAGATGAAATTCTATATCAAGTATGATGAGAAATCAAAGCTTTATTGGCTTTTGTCCACGCAAGCCACCGATACAATGTGCCGTATAGAATGTCTTGATGATGAACGCTATAACATCCCTTGTGATGAGCGCGACAGACTCACTCTCCATTTTTCAAAGAATATGGTAGATTGGGTATTCGCCGGTCTTGTGGATAAGGGTGCATCGCCAAAACAATCGAGGCATTATGGAAGTATGGACATTGACGGTGACGACCTTGTTATCGTCAGCCGTTCAGGAGATTCCGATGCATTCAATGCGCATAGCGGAAATCTTATCACCTTCCATAGAGTTAAAAACTTCCGCGACCTGATATATTAACTTAAATAACACGCACGCCGCAAGGTTTCCCTTGCGGCGTGTTATATTTATCCTTCATAAGTAAAATTATTAAAGCCTTTGGAATAAAGCTTTTTACCATTGGGCTTTACCCACATAGCCTCAACATCACTCATATCCTTTATAAGCTCTCTTCCCTCTTCATAGGTCATATTAAATAGTGCGGTTGAAAGCGCATCGGCCTTACCTGAATCCTTGCATAACACGGATACCGAACGGAAATAGCTTGCAGGCATAAGAGTATCGGGATTTATAATATGGTGATAATTTTTACCATCCACAACATAATACCTTTGATAATTACCGCTTGTAACAAGGCTCATATCTGAAAGTTTAAGATATGCTATATAGTCTTCATTTGATTCGGGATTTTCAATGCCTACCGACCAATCCTTGCCATCAGGCTTACTTCCCACACAGCGAACATTTCCGCCGATATTCAAAAGATATCCCTCTATTCCCTTTTCTTCGAGATACAAGGCAATTTGCTCAGTTGCATAGCCCTTTGCGATAGCGCCTACATCAAGGGACATTTTACTATCCTTTAAATAGACCGTAGAAGCCTCTTTATTTATAATTATATTATTTATATTGGTATGATGGGAGGCTTCTATAAGCTTATCCATAGGCGGAAGCTTGGCGGTCTCGGGATTATTTATACCATCGGTTCTATAATCGTGCCAAATAGATAATACGCTACCCATAGCAACATTCATTTTGCCTTCGGTAATATTATAAAGCTCCTTTGCATACAAAAGCAGGTCGATAATTTTTTTATCAACCACACACTCCTTATGCTCATTTTCATAAACATCGTTAACCGAGCAAAGATTAGTAACGCCTTCATAACGGTTATATATATTATAAAGCTGATGATATTCCTTTAATAATCCCTTGATTTCATCACAGACAGCATCAAACTCATCCTTATTATCTGCATAACCAACGATGGTAGTAGCGGTATCAAAATAATCGAAGGAATAATCGGTATATTTATTTTTACTTTTACTGCACCCTGCAAGGCAAATTATTATGCTTATTAGGGTTACAAAAGCAATTAAACGCTTCATTTTACACCTTATAGAAAAAGGGGATGCTTAGCACATCCCCTTTTATTTTTTTAGATTGAATTATTTTACGGTTGCTGCCTTAACTGCGGATTTAACCATATTGGAAACTGCGATGGTGCAGCCTGCGGTCTGTAAAGCCTCTACGCCGTAGCCATCCTTTTCAAGACCTGCTATCTCATCTGCGGTTTTACCTGCAAGGGCGGAATCAAAAGCATCAGCCTGCTCGTTCCACTCTTTTACAACGCCATCTTTATTAAGGTCGGTACCGTAAGCGGACATACCGTAATTAGCGCCAAGCTCATACTTAGAGGTTAAAGCCTTAGAGGTATCAACATCGGTAACACCCTTGGTATCGAAAGAAACGGTTGTAGAAACCTCATCGGTAGAAGCAACTGCTACCTTGCCATCCTTACTAAGAACTGCGGCGGTAACGGTTGTTGTAAACTCAACAGAGCCTGCCTTATCCTCGGTAGCATCTGCGACCTTTTCTGAAGAAACCACACCTAAGTTTAAGGTATCATCAGAGGTTGCCTTTGAAGCCTTAGCATTAGCAACTGCCTTTTCAAGAGCGGTTACATAGGGAGCTACTGCCATAGTGCAGCCTGCAGTCTGGATATCTTCATTACCGTAGCCATCAACTACCATAGCCTTAACTTCATCAAGAGTTTTACCCTCAACATTGGAAACGAAAGCAGCTATCTGCTCGTTCCACTCTTTTACAACGCCATCTTTGTTAAGGTCGGTGCCGTATTTTGCCATACCGTAATCAGCGCCGAGCTCACCCTTAGTTTTGAGCTCTTCATTGGCAACTGCCTTACCCTCTGAGGTATAGTTAGCCTTGTTCTGAGCCTCATCGATAACGCACTTAACTATCTTGCCGCTCTCATCAACTAAAACTGCGGCAACTGTGGTAGTAACCTCTGTGTTACCTTTTGTTTCACCATCGGCAGAGGTGGCTTTGCCGTACTTTGCAGAAACGCCTAAGCCAAACTTTAGCTCCTTAGCGCCACAGCCTGCAAGGGCAAATAAAGAGAAAACCATAAGAACTGTTAAAACGATGCTTAAAATCTTTTTCATTTTGAATACTCCTTAAAGTTTATTTCTATTTTTTATTATACATATTTTTACCTATTAGTCAACAAAAATACTCATAGTTTTATCTTAGCCATATATCTTGTCAAAAGAGCGCCTAAAATTCCTACTAAAACGCCTGCAATGGTACCCGTAACGGTTAAGATTATCATATAATAACCTATCTCAGCGGTTTCAAGAATAAGCATCGCCATAAGGATTTGACCTAAGTTATGAAAAACGCCGCCAACGATGCTTACGCCTATCATAGAAAATCGGTCTATTTTCTTTAAAACAGCCATTACCGTAAGACTCAAAATCGCTCCTGCAAGGCTATAAAGGAGGATTACTGCATTGCCAAAAAGCAAGGCGGAAAGCAATATTCTCACAAGAGAAACTGCCGCCGCAGATTTTACTGACATACGGTAAAGCAAAAATATGATTATAATATTAGGAAGTCCGATTTTTATTCCCGGTATAGCCGACCATATGGGCGGCAAAATCGCTTCAATATAGGATAGCACCATAGCTACGGCGGTAAAAAGGCTTAAAAAAACAAGTGTTTTTGTTTTTATCTTCATAATCACACCACCGTATCGGGACTATTATAAGCTTCATTTGCTATGATTTTCACCACTATTTTTGAAGGCAAGCAAACAATGGTCTGCCCCGCTTTACTGACTGCTTTATGCTTAACGCAAAGCTTATCGGGACAAATTGCGCTTTCCATATATGCTTTACCGTCCCTGATAACCAAAACATTGGTTACCTCTTCCCCATCTGTTATGGGAATTTTCGCATTTTGGGATAAGGTAAAGCTACCTATCTGCTCTCCATCCTTTAAAACAATGGCATAAGCGCCATCCTTTTGGGTTAAGAAATATATTAGTGCAAAAATTGATACAGCCAATAATATTCCTAAAATTAAAAATATATCATTTCGGCACCGTTTTTGCGGTGCCGAATTTTTTAAACTATCAATCATAATTTTTTAAGGCAGTGGGTAGGACAGCCTTCCACACAAGCGCCGCAATCTATACACTTATCATAATCAATAACGGCAAGATTATCCACCACTTTTATAGCCTCGTTAGGACAGGACCTTTCACACTTTTTACAAGCGATACAAGCATTAGTGCAAACCTTACGGGCAACTGCACCCTTATCTCTGTTACTGCAAAGATTAGCAACTGTTTTAACGGTGGGAATTAAGGTGATTATACCCTTTGGACAGGTTTTAACACAAAGTCCGCAACCGATACAAATTCTACGGTCTACTCGCGCAATACCGTCCATAAGACAAATAGCCTGAACAGGACAAACGCTTGCGCAATCGCCGCAGCCTAAACAGCCGTAACTACAAGCATCAGGACCACCGTAAAGCATAGATGCGGCTTTGCAAGAATCAACGCCCTCATAAATAGCCTTTTTTGAGGTTGCTTCGCAGGTGCCGTTACAGTGAACAACTGCCACCTGCTCAATTACATCCTCAGCGGCTACGCCTAAAACCTTTGCGATATCGGCAGCAACAGCATCTGCGCCTGGGATACAAAGGTTAGTTTTAACATTGCCTTTTGCTAAGGCTGCCGCATAATCATCGCAGCCCGTATATCCACAAGCACCGCAGTTAACACCCGGCAGGCAGGCACGAAGCTCCTTTACCTTTTCATCCTCTGCCACGTGGAAAAAGTGGGAAGCCACAGTAAGCAAAACACCTGCTATAAAGGCCACTGCCACAACAACAAGAAATGCAATCAAAATTTCATTCATGGCATATTCCTCACTTTAATAAATTTTCAACTATTCCCGCAAATCCAAAAAATGCCATTGACATAAAGGATGCGGCAATAAGTGTTACGGGAAGACCTCTTAGGAACTTTGGTATTTTAGTTTCATCAATTCTTGAGCGAACTCCTGAGAAGAGCACCATTGCAAGAAGGAAGCCAAGACCACAGCCTAAAGAGCTCACCACGGACTGCACGAAGGTATAGCCATCTGTAATATTATTTATGGTAACACCCAGTACCGCGCAGTTGGTAGTAATAAGGGGAAGATATACACCAAGGCTCTTGTGAAGAGTAGGAATAAACTTCTTTAAAACTATTTCGGTAAACTGAACTAAAGCCGCAATAACCAAAATAAATATAATGGTTTGCATATACTCAAGTCCCATTTTATCGAGAACAAACTTTTGTATAGGCCAAGTAACTGCGGTGGCAACAAGCATTACGAAGATTACCGCAACACCCATACCAACAGCCTGATTAAGCTTTTTAGAAACGCCTAAGAATGGGCAGATACCCAAAAACTGACTGAGCACATAGTTATTAACTAAAATGCTTCCGAGAAGGATACTAATAAGCAATTTTGCTTCCATTTAGTTTTCCTCCTTTCCCATACAAGCAGAGCAATTAGCGGCTGACGGACAGCCCTCGCAACCAAATGACTTTTTCTTTGGAGCCTTACCCTGAGTAATGGCAGTAACGGCAAAAATAAGGAGTCCGTAAACCATAAGACCACCGGGGGCCTGTGAGAAAATATCAACAGTATGGTCCTTTAAGAATGGTATAGCAACTCCTGCAAAGGAGCCGGCGCCCAAAACCTCTCTTACAGTAGCCATTAAAAGCAGGGCTATTGTAAAGCCAAGTCCCATACCGACACCGTCAAGAGCAGAGCGGCCAACACTGTTTTTACTTGCAAACATTTCGGCTCTGCCTAAAATTATGCAGTTAACGGTGATGAGGGCTAAATATACACCTAAAAGCTCATAAAGCTCAGGTAAATATGCGTGCATAAACATCTGAACTACTGTTACAAATCCTGCAATAATTACGATATAGCAAGGTATTCTGACAGTTTCGGGAATGATTTTACGAAGAAGGGATATTACAACATTTGAGCAGATAAGAACTGCCATTGCTGCAAGGCCCATAGCAAGAGCGCCGATGACGGTCTGAGTAGTAGCAAGAGTGGGACAGGTGCCAAGCACCAATACAAACACGGGATTCTCTACAAGAAGGCCCTTTAATAAAACTGAAATACTACTATCCTTTTTCATTAGTTGGCCCTCCCCTCAAGAATATTTACTGCTTCAATAACTCTGCCTACAGCGGTTACATAACCGTTTGTGGTAATAGTAGCGCCGCCAATGGCATCTATTTCTTTATAATTGGTCTGGTCCTTACCGCTAAACTGAGTATAGAACCAAGGCTCTTCGCACTGAGCGCCGTAGCCCTCGCTTTCCTTTTGAGAAAGGGTAAGACATGCGATAATCTTGCCCTCTTTAGTAACGGATGCTTTTATAATAATAGGCTCGCCTGATGGATTATAATAAGAATCTCCGTTTATACCAAAGCCTGATGCCTTAACCTCAAATACATAGTTTCCGCTCGCTGTTTTTTCGGTTTTAAGAATAGCTGAGGGAAGCTCCTTTGAGGTGTTAAATTGATTTACCTTCGAAGAGGTAATCTTCTTTACATAATCAGCAAGGGTTGTTTTGGTAGTCTCATCAGCCTCGCTTATTACAGCGCCCGTAGCATCAATGCCGTAGAAGTTGCCGTTATAAACAATAACCATTCCGCTTGAGTTATCAGCCTTATATACTGCCGAAACTCCCTCTAAATCCTCCACCATAAACCAAGGTGTAAATTCTCCGCCTGCGGCGTGTAAAGCGGCATCAAGGTTATCCTTTAATATTTCTTCCTCACTTCTAAGGTCAACCGAGCCGCCACCTAAAATAACGGCAGTATTAAGGGCATCCTTAACGGCATTTTTATAAGCCTCGGTAGTTCTTGTAATAGAAGCTACGGTATCAACCGAATCAATATCCTCTAAGCTTTTGCCTAAAACATTCTGTCCATAGGTTTTCTCAGCGCCTAAGGTCTCTCCGCTTGCAAGGCAGGTAGCGCCTGTTACGATGCCTTCCTTATCAACGCCGCACATAATAACAAGACCTGTTGAATAGCCTGCGGTGGTAAGCTGAACTACATATCCCCCACTTGCCTCCTTATAAACAGAGGTTACGGTTTGAGGAAGCTCATATTCGGTTATATCCACAAGGGTAAACTCCTTACCCTCAGGCATAACCTCAAGGAGAGCTTTATTTGCTGCAGAATTTTCGTTTTGCTTAATTATGGGAGCAGTTAAAAAGTTGGTTGCCGAAAGCAATATTGCCATAACTCCGCAAATTGCTGTGAGAACGATTATACTCTTTAAATGATTTTTCATTACTTCTGCCCTCCAAACACTTTACGACGTGTCCACTTCTCGATGAAGGGATTAAGTATATTCATAAGAAGAATTGCAAAGGAAACGCCTTCAGGATAGTTGCCCCAAAGTCTTATGAGCACGGTTATAACACCAGCGCCCAGTCCAAATACAACCTTACCCCAAGAGGTTGAGGGACTTGTTACATAATCGGTGGCCATAAAGATAGCGCCGATAAAGAGTCCGCCTGAAAGGATGTACGCTAAAGCAACTGTTAAATCGCCCTTTACTGCAAAGGTAAAGAGGAAAACGGTTGCTATATATACTACGGGGATATGCCAACTTATAACTCTTCTTACAAGAAGATAAACAAAGCCTATAAGAAGCGCTGCTACACTTGTTTCACCGATACAGCCGCCAACCTTACCTATAAAAAGGTCAAGAAGATTGGGAACATTTCCGCTGCCAAGCTCTACTAAGGGGGTGGCAGTGGCTACGCTATCAAGGGGGAATGCAGATTTTGCCATTGTGCCAAAGGCTATCAGCATAAATACTCTTCCCGTAATAGCGGGGTTTACTACATTACAGCCTATGCCTCCAAAGAAGCATTTAACGATAATTATTGCAAAAACCGAGCCGATTATTGCCTGCCATACAGGTATATTAGCCGAAAGGTTAAGGGCTAAAAGAAGACCTGTTACCACGGCACTTAAATCGCCTATGGGCAATTCTCTTTTAAGAACAAGATAAAATACCGCTTCGCTAAGCACTGCCGAAGCCACACAGGCAATTATAAGGGTTAAGGCAGGAATACCAAAGAAGATAACTCCTGCAATGGTAGCAGGAAGAAGAGCAATAATAACATCAAGCATTATATCTTTCGTGCTTCTTTTAGCGCGGATATGAGGAGAAACCGAAATATGAAGTTTTGAATCCATTATTTATTATCCTCCTTTGCTTTTTCTTCGCTACGGGCTTCCTTTAGCATTGCCTTAGCAAGCTTATTGGTCTGAACCAAAGGTCTGTGAGCAGGGCATACGAAGGAACAGCATCCGCACTCCATACAGGCCTCTGCACCCGCCTCTTTGATGCCTACGGTATCAGCGGTTTTATAAGCCTTTTCTATTCCCACGGGACTAATACCGAAGGGACAGTTATTATAGCAAGCGCCGCAACGGATACAAGAGGTTTCCTTAGGAGCCTTTGCATCCTTTTCGTTAAAGGCTAAAATTGCATTTGTATTTTTAAGAATGGGAGCATCCATATCGGTTACGGATATACCCATCATAGGACCGCCGTAAATAACCTTTTTAGGCTCTTCTTTAAAGCCACCCGCAAACTCAAAAACATCTGCCATAGATACGCCTATGGGAGCAATAACATTTTTAGGCTCATTAACAGCGCTTCCATCAACGGTGATGCACTTTTCTGTTAAAGGCATACCCGTTTTAAGATACTCACCTATAACGGCAAGGGTTGTACAGTTAATTACAACGCATCCAACATCCAAAGGAAGCTTACCTACGGGGATTACCTTGCCCGTCAGGTGATAAACAAGCACCTTTTCTCCGCCTTGCGGATATACAGAGGAAAGCACCTTAACCTGAGCGCCCTCAATATCCTTAACCATCTGCTTCATTGAAGCGATAGCCTTCTTTTTATTGTTTTCTATGCCGATTATAATCTTTTTAATGCCCAGATGCTTTTTAAAAGCATTAAGAGCATATGCCATATCCTCTGCCCTTTCGGTCATAGTTAAGGAATCACTTGTAATATAAGGCTCACACTCGGCGCCGTTTATAATAAGCTCTTCTATTTTTTCGGGCTCGGCAGAAAGCTTTACAAAGGTTGGGAAGCCTGCTCCGCCAAGACCTACTATTCCGCTTTTCTTAACAGCCTCAACAAGCTCCTCCCTGTTATTAACTACAGGGGGCATAATAGACTCATCGATAATATTTTCGCCGTCTGCCTCTATAATAACGCAGGGCACCTTTTTGCCGTCAGACTGAAGCTTTTCGCTTATTTCCTTAACGGTTCCCGAAATGCTCGAATAAACAGGTGAGGAAACAAAGCCGTTTTGTTCACCTATAAGGGTTCCTTTTTTTACAACTTCCCCAACCTTTACAACGGGATTAGCGGGAGCGCCGATATGCATACCCATAGGCATTGTAACCTTGCTCACCTTTTCCATTTTAAAAGCGGGAGTATCTGCGGTATTTTTTCTATGGGGTAAATGTATCCCGTGAAGAGAAAACGCCATCATAAAACCTACCTTTCAAAGAGGGTAATATTATTATATATATTTATATATAATATATCCTTTTTTTGCCTAAAAGTCAATATGAACTATTTTTGACATTTTTGTATTATTATAGCCAAAGCATTTAAACCCGAATCAGATTTGAATGATTTGGCAAACCAAAAAAGATTACCCCGATGCCCACTAAGGCATCGGGGTACCAACAAGACAAGATTTACTCTTCTTCTTTTTTGCTGAGGTTGACAGTGGCATAAACCACTAATCCACCGCTTACAAAGAGTAATCCCGCTAAGAGAGTCATATTAAAGCCGTAGCCCGTTTGCGGAGAGGTTGTAGGTGTAGGCTCTGGCTCGGGTGCAGGAGTAGGTTCAGGTATAGGCGTAGGTTCAGGCTCGGGCGTAGGCACTACAGGGATATTACCCTTATAGATATTGGTGAACTCAGCCACCATATCCTCACCGTTATAATCCTCACCGTCCAGCTCAACATCTAAAACCACCTTATTATTCCCGTTAAGAGATACTGTTACGGCAATTTCATACTTTTCTTCACTGTACTCAACATCCGTAAGGTCACCCTTAACCTCGCTGAGAATGTAATTATAGGTATTACCTATATCATCCTCGGAATATTCAAGCGTAAACTGAGCCTTACCGTCCTTATCGGTCTTAACGAAAAGCTTTTCGTTTCCGTCATCAAGAGAAAACTCAAAGTTTTCAGGACCTATAGAAGCAGTGCCCTTGTTTTCAACCGTCTTTTTAATACCGATGGTAAAATCTGCAATCGTATCATCAGGATTATAGCGGTTAATTACATTAACGGTTACAACTCCGTCTGCATTAGTAGGTCCGATATCAGCAGTTGCGCTTATGGTGCCGTCAAGATTATCCTTAACCGTTACCGTAACAGGAATATCTACGGCGTAGGTCATACCGGGAATCTGGGTATCGGTTTCTCTGATTACATACTTTATAACCTTATTATTACCATAGGTCACATCATCCGCATTATAGGCGAATACAAAGTGAGCGATTCCGTTTTTATCGGTTGTATTAAGATTACCGACCAAATTACCTACTGCACCATTTTCAACCTCATAAACTCCAAACTCAAAGCCCTCGGGACTATAGTTGCTGTTATCGGAGGTTTCAACGTTTTTGGTGATTTCGAATACTATCTCGGCAATTCCGTCCGCCTTATAGGAGTTTTTAAACTTGTCGGCAGTTACGGTATAAGCGCCTGTAGCATCATTTCTTGTAACATCGGTGCGATTAGCGTTTACAACCTTATATTCAAGCTTGCCGTCGGTATCATCATCGGTGACAATTACATTGAAATCTCTGGGCAAGGAGTCATAGGTTATACCATATTTATCGGTGGGAACTACCTCGGCGATAGAATAATGATGTGTGCCAACCGAATCATATTGCTCTAATCTGAGTCGCTGTGTAATAAGACTTCCAAAGCCAAGCTCGGTTGATTGATTATCACCTCTTACACTCTCAGACGCTAAGGGTATATACATAGCGGCATGGGGATCATACTCCCTAAGCTCAAAGGTGAATACATCATTATCGGTCCAAGGTCTTCCTGTAAACTCCTTAGAAGCAGAAATTGTGATATCAGGATTTACAGACTTATAAGCATAATCATTTACAAACTCATATACCACATTTGCGGTGGTTGTTATGGTCTGTGGGCCTGTGGGGATATTGGAAGCATCCTCATCAAGAGTAAAGCCCGCAGGGATATTGGTTTCGGTAACCTTTATCGACCAACCCTCTGCAATCGTCAATACGATAGATTCGTTAGCCTTAAGGGTAATACCCTGAATCTCATTATTAACTACTGTTAGAGTCTCTTCGGTATCGGGACTGGTGGAACGATAAGCCTTAACAGTGCCTGTATAGGTATCGTTAGATGCATTGCTTAAAACAGCATTGAAGCTAAAAGTCTTTTCGTAAATAGAAGCGGGTGCAGTAGCAAAGGGGTGGGTGATTCTCTTTGAAATTACTACGCTTCCGTCTTCCCTTAATGCGTTTACAAAATCAACCTTAGAAAACTCAAACTCATTTACGGTTCCTGTTTTTACAGGATTGTTAGCAACCTTAAATTTTGCGCCAGTAGGTATGATTTCATCAACGGTATAGCTCTGACCGTCTGTTAAGCCTATGATATAAGCCGTCCATCCTGCCTTAAGAGTGAATGTACCCTTTTCATTTGCATCGATTTCTAAAAGGTGGTCAAGTGTTGCGCTATTCTCTATATAATTACCGTCTAAGTCCTTATAAACAATGGAAAATTCGTTTCCTGCCTGACCGGGTAGGCTTACTTCAAATTCATAGTCATCAACGGAGCCTAAGAGGGTTGCATCAACATTCTTTGTAACCCTTATACCTGTTTCGGGGATAACGGTCAGCTGTCCGTTGTTTCCTAAAACCGCATCTGCATAGTAATGAACGCCATCTATATACTCAACAGTGGGATAATATGAATATGTGAGAGTTCCCGTAGCATTTGCAGGAATATTCCCCGATGCTAATTTTGGAGTTTCAATCTCATCGTAAACGCGGTGAATAGTATCCTTCATAACATTCCAAACGCCGCTTGTTGTATCTCTTCTCACATTTTTTAAAGCCTCGCTTGAAATTCTCTCGTAAAGCTTATTATGTCTGGCTGACTTTCCTATACCCGTAAGTTCAAAAATGTTTATCTGACGATAATATTCACCCGAAGCATTATTGGGGTCAGTATCGCTTGTATACTTAATATAATCCTCGCCATTCTTAACATAAACGGGGGTAGGCTCGGTATAATAGTAACGCTCGTTCTGGAGGTTGGGCTCAAAATAAGCAACCGTATTGATAGAATCCTTAGGATTCACATAATCTGCATTGTTTTTATCAAACTGCTCAACGCTCCACTCGTTTGTATAGAAGTAATACTTGCCATCACGCCTATATTTAGCATTTAACTCGGGAGTATTTAAAGCCTCTGTGATATTATATTTGTTAATATCATTTCTGAGTCCTATTTCAAAAAGGAGTCTTATAGGCTCGGCATCATCTATTTCCATAGTAATATTACTTGCATCATCATAGCCTGTTCCCTCAAGCTCAACATTATATGTCACTACAGGAATAAGAGATGCGGGCACGCGGAAGATAAGCTGAGCGTGACCTGGAATAATAGTGTCTGTAGAAGCAGAATTAAATTCAGACTGTGGGGTGATGGCTGTATGAACCTGAATAGATACATACATAAGGTCGCTTATATTAAGGCCATCCTTAATTTCACCCAACATACCGTAGGATTTGTTGGCATAGGTTGCTCCTGCAGGAATCTGAGAATAGGTGTGAGATTCATCCCAGAAGCCTAAAAACTCGCCTTCATCATTAGCATACCAGCCAATATAATTAGACCAATTATTCTCATCAGTATAGCTTAACTGACCGTGCTCGTAAGCAAGTGTCACAAGCTGCTGAGCAACTGCGGTATCTTCAATGCCGAGACGCTCCTTTACAGCCCAGATAAGATTATCGCCAAGCTCATTGGGATTGGCAACCGTTCCTAATTCTCCTCCGCCCTCTCTGAAGTTACGACTTAGCTTTTCACCCGTGAAAAACCGGTTTCCGATAAGGATACCGTCTATTTTTTCTATCTTCATAAAATCGCCTATATCATCGATAAATTCGATATAGCCTTCCATATGGGCATTATTTTCTTCTATTAAGGTAGGACGGTAGAGGGACTGAATTATTATCTCTTGAACAATACTATCAAAAGCATTAAACAAATCAGCCGATGTATCAGCCTCAAAATAGTTGCCCTGAGTTACATAATCAAGCGCTGTTATTCCATCGGTTTTCGTTACGCTTACGCTATCGGTAATCTCAACGGTAGCGTTATTGGATGCCGCAAGATAGTCTGCTCCATAGCCTGCTATAGTACTGGTGGAATCGGTAGGATTAAGGACACTTTCAGCTATTCTGTTTCCGCCCACTCCAAGACCTAATGTGTAGAACAGTGCTTCGCTACCGTCATAATAGCTTGTTATCTTCTGTTTAGAATCAGCGGCAGTAAGCTGGGTTAAAAACGCATTAACCTCAGTGGCACTGCTTCCGTTACCAATAGTATAATCGGTTGGGTTTGTATAATCAGCTGTAGAATAGGTGGGGGCGCCGTCACTCATAAGCACCATAACTGGCTTACGTTGTGTTCCGCTCTGGAAGCCATTCCCCTTTATTTCGGTATCATTTGCATCGGCTCTTGCTTTAAATAGGTCAGTTGCTGCCTTTAAGCCGCCCTGAATAAAGGTGCCGCCGACAACATCGATATCAACGGTACGTACATCATTCTTCTTTCCGTTCTTTACACCCGAGGCTATACTAACCTCATTTGCGTTGCTATTGGTTTCAAGAAATTTGCTTACGGTTATATCATCCGAGGTATCCCATCTTGTGCCGCCGTTATAGGTTACTGTACCCGTAGCGGTATAACGGTCGATAGGAAGAAGAGTGTAATAATTAAAATCGTTACCCTCACTGTATTCAGCAGAATAAAGAACTATACCTACACGGTTATTGTTGTTAAGTTCTAAAAGACTTGTCATAGCCGCATTTGCCGCTAAAACTAATTCCTCTACCGCGTCATTGTTTGAGGAGCCCCAAGTAGAAGGTCCCATTGAGCCTGAAATATCAAGCACTAAAACCGTATCGGTAGGAATATGGGAATAACCCACAATGGACTTATTTGAAGCGATAGCCGAAAGAGCCACTAAAAAGCCATCCTTATCCACGGTGGGTGAGGCTATAGGTCTGCCGTCAGCATCCACAAGATTCTGAAAAGCGGAGCCATCGGTGAAAACCGACTTATCGGTCCAAACTCCTCCTGCATTAACTGTAGAAGGCACGGTAGAACCGAAAAAATGTTTCCATCCGTCAAGAGTAGCGGCATCGACAATCTTGACAAAATTATCATCAGTAGCTGCCGCCATGGTTGTAATACCAACTCCTGCAAACAACGAAAGCACTATAGAAAAGGTTATAAATGCTGACGTTATTTTAGTCATAACTGCTTTAATTCTCTTCATAATCATTATCCTTTCTTAAATTTTCGTTTACACAGATGCCAATCAAGTCGCCCGGATGTTCACATCTGAAGTATTTGCAAGAACCGCAATCTCCATACTCCTCTTCAGCGTAGATACAGCCCTCATTCGTAACATTTACCCAAGGGCATCCTCTCGCAGTGAATTTGGGTGTTTCTGAAAAATCGGGAAAGTCACCAAAGTGCATACCTGTTTCGGCATCAAAAACAAAGGTTACCTCTACGGTATCATTGTCTAAATTATAGACTCGCTTTTTGATGTCTGCCATAGCCTTCTCCTTGTTTAGTTTATATCATTATTGTAACGCAGCACAATCAAAAAGTAACGAGGCGTTTTGAATAAAAAAAGTGCAATTTTTTCTCCTTAAAAACAAAAAAACGCCTTTGAATGACTTGATTTTTAGCTTTTCATCGAAATAAAAAAGCATCCAAGCGTTCGTTATAACGAACACTTGGATGCTCTGTAGTCAGTCTCAATTAAGCATATATTCCTCTAAGTCCTTTTTTCCGTTTATACCAAGCTTCTGATATATTATCTGAAGATAATTTTTAATTGTTCTCTCAGAAAGGTGCATATGGTCGGCAATTTCTTTAATGCGCCAATTGTGATAATATAGGGTTGCCACTACAAACTCGGTAGTGGTAAGATTCTCTGCCACCGTTTTATTATTAAGCTCATTATGCACCTGACGCCAACTTTTACCATAGGTCTTGGCAATTTCTATTATTTTTGCAAATTCCTCAGGATGCTCCCTTTTAAGATAGGATTCAAGCAATCCGTGAAGCACCGAGTGATGTTCTGCAAAAATCTGATAAAAGCCTTCCTTTTGCGCCATTGCCCAAGCTATTTCAAGGTGCTCCTTAGCCTTTTTTACCTTGGTTAGCGCCATAAGACTTACAGCCGCTATTATATGAGTATGTATAAGCGCTATTGAATAATTCTCAGGACAAATTATAATCGATGCTTCCGCTATACCGTAAGCCCTGCTATAATCCTTTTCAAGATAAGCCTTATAGGCTATCAGATATAATGACAGACATTTGATACCGCCGTCCAATTCTTTTATATAATCTTCAAGTGGAGGTATTTTATCAGAAGAAAAATGAAGAAGAGTTGATAAAAGTGTGGAGACAAAAACGCCCTTTGCTGCTTTTATCCCCTCCGATTGCATATTATAAATATCTCTTAGCTGAGATTCTATACTATGAACCGTAAATTGCGCCTGATGCTTATGTCCCAAAGAAAGATAGGAGAAGAAGCAGATTATAGATGCTGCAAAGCGATAGTTATAAATAGGACTATCCAAATATTCCTCAAGGATAACAACCGCCTTTTCGCATTCGCCCTTATGGTAATAGTATTCTCCCTGAGCAATTTTGCGTTCATCCTCATCCTCTATTGCTTCAATAAACTTTTGAGCCTCCCCAAAGGGAAAATACGCAGTCGCGAAGGGCAGAAAAACGCCTCTCTTTTGTTGAGAAGCAGCTGTTTTAGTAACGGGAGAAGCGCCTTCGGGAATCATCCAATCCCTACCTGTCTTCTCAGCGCCCTCTAACTTACCCTGCTTTGCCCATTTCTGCACCGTTCGGATATTAACACCCAAACGCTGTGACGTTTGCATGGCAGTCTCAAATTTCATTTTTCGTCATCTCTTTTATTTGAATTAGAAATCTATATATAATTATATCACTCTGATTTTATTAATGCAATAAAAACCCGCATATTTTTGTTGTAAAGCGGCTGATTTTTATCCTTTCCCCCAGTGCACTTGACATGCATTTAGGGGTATGCTACAATTTAAAAAAACTCTGTTCTGGAGATGTGCTTATGAAAACCTCTGCCCAAATACTCGCCCATTTCGACTCTTTAAGAGAAAAAAGAAAGCAGGAGATACTTAACACTCCTACCACAATAACCGTTAAGGGTAAAAAATATTATGTGAGCAACGACGGTTGCGACCAAAATGACGGTCTTAGCCCCGATACATCTTGGAAAACCTTAGGAAAGGTTTCACAAGCCAACCTAAAAGAAGGCGACGGAGTATTTTTCAAAAGAGGCGATATTTTCAGAGGTCGTATTCTTGCTAAAGGCAGTGTTTCCTACTCTGCCTACGGCGAAGGTGACAAGCCTAAATTTTTCGCATGGAACAAGGATTTATGCGATGCTTCCCTTTGGGAATGTGTTTATCCCGAAAACAACATCTGGAAGCTTAAAGAAAAGATTCTTGATTGCGGCGCTTTGGTTTTCAATCACGGAGAAAAATGCTCATACAAGCTTATCCCTTCTTTCTTCGACGGCAAATTTTATTGCCGTGATAATGAAGAAAAAGAATTTGATGTAAGAGAAGAAGCGGTTAGAGATTTAGATATATATTGGCATTTTGACGAGGAGCTCACCACCGCCTATGAAAAAACAGGGACTATGCCCGTTCCTAAGATAAATACAGAAAGTTTAGGTGAGCTATATCTTCGTTGTGACGGTGGCAACCCAGCCACCTGTTTTACCTCTATTGAGGCTATTCCCTTCGGCTCAATCATTACTGCGGCAGGTAACCCCAACGTTACCATAGACAACCTTTGCTTAAAATACTCTAACTTTGCCATTAGCGGCGGAGGACGGTATGTGGAAGGGCTGACTGTACAAAACTGCGAAATAGGTTGGATAGGCGGCGCTATTCAGTGCTATTACGGCGCAGACCCCAACTATAAGCTTATGAACAAGCGTGGTCGTGTCACCCGTTACGGTAACGGCATTGAAATTTACGGCGGTTGCAAAAACTATACGGTACATAACAATTACTTCTATGAAATCTACGATGCGGCAATAACCCACCAGATAACCACTCTCGGTAACCCCGTTATTATGGAAAACATATTCTATACCGATAACGTTGTGGAAAACACCATGTACTCTATTGAGTATTTCCTTGATACCGACGAGCGAGATACCGTAAGCTTTATGAAAAACGTTGCAATTAGCGGAAATATTTTAGCCAAAGCAGGATACGGTTGGGGTATACAAAGGCCTAATAAATATGAGGCAGCCCATATAAAAGGATGGCCTTTCACTAACCGTGCCAAAAACTATAGAATTGAAAATAATATTTTTGACAGAAGCACACACCGTCTTGTTCACATCTTAGCCAAGGATGAAACCTCATTACCCATTATGAACGGTAACACCTATGTTCAACATTCAGGGGGACTTTTAGGAACCTTCGGCACCGATAAAAACAATATTCACTTCTTTGGCGAGCCCGCAAAAGAAGTTATCGAAGAAGAGTTAGGCGATAAAAACGCAATGGTTTACAATTTAGAATAAAAGAATAAAATCCACAGAGTAATCTGTGGATTTTTGTTTTACATAGGTTCTCTGAACGGAATTCCGAAATAATCGGCAAGTGAGATAACTAAGTTTCTTGCTATATTATTTATGTTATCTCTTACCCAAGAGGCATCCTCGAAATTATCGTGGTAGCCTATTTCTACAAGCACACTGGGCGCTCTTGTTCTTCGCACCTCGCCGAGAGTGGTTGTGGGCACGGTTTTTATCCTATCGGGCAGAGGATAAATCATAGCAAAATTATTTATAATTATATCCGCAAATCTTTTCCCGTTTACGCTTGTTGGATAATAATACGCCTCTATTCCCCTGACTCCTCCAGGGTTTGAGCCTGAAGCATTGGAATGCAAGGCAAGATGCAAATCGTAATATCCCGAATTAGATGCTGTTATGGATGAAGCGGCAGTCATATCAGGGGTATTTCTTGTGAAATCAATACCCGTAGCATACAAATACGGCTCCATAGCATCGGCTATCAGATTCATATAGTATTCCTCGTTGCCCCCTATAACATAAGGATTAAACTCCTGTGTAGAGGGACTAAGATATATTCTTGGCATAAAAAAACTCCCTTCCACTAATATTTTAGCGGAAGGGATTATTTATGTTACTTATATTCCGAAACTATCTTATCTACTACGGATAAAAACCAGCAGTAAAGGGCTTCCCCAAGCTCTTGGAAAATCGGGTCTCCATCATGAGAGCAAAGCATTGCAAAGGTCTGTCCAATACGGCGCTCAACATCTAAACCTCTGCGATAGGCAAGATAATAAAAGGAGAAAGCGCCCGTATCAAATGAGGTTAAATAAAGCTCCTCGGATACACATTTAAGGCTATCAAGGAAGCTCTTCTGAGCCATACCTGCAAGGCTATCTCCCATATTTTTTTCAAAGCCGACGGTGGCTGCAAAGGACAATAGCAATCGCCTTTGAAGCTGTAGCTCAAAATCCTTTTCATCCTCGCCGATATAGGAATTAGCCGCTTCTGCAAACTGCTTAGCAACCGCTTTTCCTATCAGCTTTGCTTTTTTTATTTCTTCCTTGCTTACCTGCGAATCAGCCAAAGCTTTCTGACGGTTAATCTTTATATCCTGAGATGGCTTATCGCCTACGATTTTTATATCTTCGTCAAGGTACAATTTTATTCACCCTTTTCGATTTTATACTCTTTTAAGGCAAGGGCAAGCTGAGCGGGACAAGATGTATTTTTAAAGCCACACTTTATATCGCTCAGTCTTTCGATGACATCGTCAACCTTCATACCTACCACAAGACTTCCTATGCCCTTAAGATTTCCATTGCAGCCGCCTTGATAATTTACAGAAACAATGGTATCGTTTTCTATTTCTATATCAATACTGCGGGAGCAAACCCCATTTGTTTTATATGTGAATTTCAATTTGATTATTCCTCTTATCTTTCTTTGAACTTATTGCTTCTTACAGGATGACGAAGCTTTCTAAGCGCCTTTGCCTCTATCTGACGGATACGCTCTCTTGTTACATTGAACTCGGTACCCACCTCTTCAAGAGTATGGCATCTGCCGTCCTTAAGTCCAAAACGAAGGCGGATAACAGCCTCTTCCCTTGGTGTGAGGGTATGAAGCACACTGTCAATATCCTCATTAGTGATAGTTTTTAAAGCCGCATCATCGGGAGCTAAAGCCTCTTCATCTCTTATAAAGTCCATAAGGCGAGAATCCTCCTCAGGACCTATGGGAGTTTCCATAGAAACAGGCTCCTGAGCTACACGCATAATCTCTCTTACTCTTTCAACGGGCAATTCCATCTTTTGAGCGATAAGCTCTTCGCTGGGCTCGGTGCCGTTTTCGTGGAGAAGCTGACTTTGTACCTTTTTAAGTCTGTTAATAGTTTCTACCATATGAACGGGGATGCGGATGGTTCTTGCTTGGTCTGCGATAGCACGGGTAATAGCCTGTCTTATCCACCAAGTAGCATAAGTGGAGAACTTAAAGCCCTTAGTATAGTCAAACTTATCTACCGCCTTAATAAGACCAACATTTCCCTCTTGGATAAGGTCAAGGAAATACATACCTCTGCCAACATACTTTTTAGCAATACTTACTACAAGACGAAGGTTTGCTTCGGTAAGACGCTGTTTTGCATAAGCGTCACCCTCGCCGATTTTTATAGCAAGCTCTATTTCCTCCTCGGTTGTGAGAAGGGGAACTCTGCCTATTTCACGAAGATATACTTTAACAGGGTCATCAAGAGATATATTATCAACAGATAATGCATCATCAAGATTATCCATATCCATTTCTTCAAGCTTTAATTCATCATCAGAAGGCTCCTCATCAAAATCAAGCTCTAAAATGGGAGGCTCAAATGCAAGCTCGTTTAAATCATCGGGAGCGTTTTCAATATCATCAAGTGTTATATCCTTTTCCTCTTCCGAATCCATAACCTCGTTTGCAGTTTCGTTAATTTCCTTTTCGATATCCAATTCCTTCTTCTTAGCCATTTTAATTCCCCTTTTGTTTATTTTCTATTACTTTCTTTAAATTTTCTGCCCAATCATCCACCGACATATTTTTAGCATCACTCGCCGTTATACGCATTTCCTCATCTAATATTAACTTAATACTGTCTTTTAATACAATGAGGGCGTTTTTTCCACCTTTTTCGCTGTTGGAAAGGTACACGAGGTAACCCATCTCATCTTCATTAAAGGTTTCGCCGAAATATGATATATCAGGCTCGTGTCCCGATAAAACACACTCACATATTGCTGAATAAATCCGCCTGTTTAGTGAGGTGAGCATATTATCAGGCTTCAATTTTTCATAAGCCGTTTCAAATAAATCCGTATGCTGTAAAAGTACCGCTATCACCGCTTCCTCCGCGGGAACGACAGATGGATAATTTCTACGCTCGGGATTTATATCGCTTCTTGAAAATTTAGGATTTATAATAGCATTTATTTCCTTTTTCTGCTCTGCTTTTCGGTTTTGCTTTCTAAGTTCATTAACCTTAGCTTCAATAGCGGTTTTAGAAACGTTATACTTTTGCGAAAGTCTGCCTATATATAAATCCCTTGTCATAACATCGTTAGACTCGGCTATTATCTGAGCCGCTTTTGAAAGATACTTAAGTCTTCCCTCATCGGTGTTTACATCTATGTCCTTAACCGCCGTAAGCAGCTTATATTCCATTTCGGAGGTAGCGCCGTTTAAAAGAGCCTCGAATCTATCTCTGCCGTATTTTTTAATGTATTCATCGGGGTCCTTTGCATCGGGCAGAACTAAAACGCTTACCCGAAGCCCCGTATCAGCGAGTATATTACCCGCTTTTTTAACAGCCGCCTGACCTGCCGCATCGGCATCAAGGGTTAAAACTATCTCCTTTGTGTATTTAGAAATAAGTCTTGCCTGATCGGCTGTAAAGGATGTGCCAAGAGCCGCAACAGCATTTTCAAAGCCAGCCTGATGAAGCGATATAACATCCATATTTCCCTCAACGAGAATTATCTTTTCATCACAGTGGTTTTTGGCAAAGTTCATTGCAAAAAGGTTATCGCTCTTTTTAAACACCAAGGTATCCGAGGTATTTACATACTTACCGCCCGCTCTATCATCCCAAGGAAGCGCTCTTCCGCTAAAGCCGATTACCTTACCTCTGATGTTTATAATCGGGAACATAGCGCGGTTTCGGAAAAAGTCATAATATGTACCCCTCTGGCTTTTGGATATCACCTTAGCCTGAAGCATATCGTTTATGGAAAAGCCCTTTGATTCAAGATGCTTTGACAGTCCATCCCACTCTTCAGGAGCGGCGCCGAGGCCAAAATGCTTAATCGTATTTACAGTAAGACCTCTGTCCTTATAATACTCAAGCACCCTTTTTCCCTTTTCACTAAACAGATAGCTATGATAGAATCGCGCCGCCTCTTTATTTATTTCATATATAGTGTTTTTAAGGCGAAGCATTGAATCATCATATCCGCTATCCTCAGGGATATAGACTCCGCTTCTATCGGCTAAAAGCTTTACTGCCTCAATATAATCAAGGTTTTCGGCGAGCTTTACAAAAGTAAATGCATCTCCTCCTTTTCCACAACCGTAGCAATAAAAGGAATCGCTTTCAGGATAAACGGTAAAGGATGGCGTTTTCTCGTTATGGAAGGGGCAAAGACCTATAAGATTTTTTCCCCTTCTTTTAAGGTTTACATAGGACGATATAACCGACTCGATATCGTTCTTTGCTTTAATTTCTTCTATAACGCTTGAAGGTATAGCCAATTATATCACTCCTTTTATCCTTTTATAATTTCCAAGATTTCGGTATGTAAATATTTGAATAGGTGGTAACGGCAAAATGGTCGGTCATACCCGCGATATAATCGGTGACCGCTCTGTCAATCCCTTCGTTTTCGCGAACTAACTGATATTCACTGCTCATTACCTGAGGATTTTTTAAAAGATAATCATAAATACCCTTTATTATTCCCTCTACCTTCATTTCCTCATTTTTGGCTTTAACATTACTATAAACCGCATCATACATAAATTTATGCAGTTTTTCATAATAAAAGTGGGTATCGCTATCGAATTTGATATCTAAGCCCTCGCTATTCAATATAAGAGAATTAACAAGACTTGTTATTCGCTCACTTTTGGTTTTGCCTAAAAATTCAACCACATCCGTTGGGATTTCCTCAAAGGCTAAAACCCCTGCTCTTATGGCATCATCTATATCGTGATTCATATAGGCTATATGGTCACAATAGCGAACGATTTTACCCTCAGCAGTTTTTGCCCACTCGCCTTTGGTATGATTTAATATACCGTCTATAACCTCGGCGGTAAGATTAAGTCCTCTTCCGCCCTTTTCTAATTTTTCGCACACTCTTACACTTTGCTCAAAATGGGTGAAATGGCAGGGCGATAGAGCGTTAAGTGCCCTTTCACCTGCGTGACCGAAGGGGGTATGGCCCAAATCGTGACCTAAGGCTATTGCCTCGGTTAAATCCTCATTAAGTCTAAGCGCTCTTGCAACCGTTCTCGAAATCTGAGAAACCTCTAAAGTATGGGTAAGACGGGTACGGTAATGGTCTGACTCGGGAGATAAGAAAACCTGAGTTTTATGCTTTAAGCGACGGAAAGCCTTTGAATGAATTATTCTATCTCTATCTCGCTGATAATGTGTTCTTATGGGGCAGGGCTCTTCGGCTATTTTTCTACCCATAGTATTTTCACTTAATGCGGCAAAGGAAGATAAAGTTTCCCGCTCTATTTTTTCACTTGCAAGTCTGATTTCCTCCAAAGTCTTCCCCCCTTTATATATCTCTATCTATATTATTAGATAATTGTGACAAAATTCCTCTATTTTTTTAAATTTTAAATGAAAAATATTTTTCTTTTAGTTTTTTTATAGTCTTACTTCCCGAAAAGGCTTCGGTAAGCTCGGCTTCAAAAGAAGCTATATCCTCATTTTTTAGTGTGAAATAAACGGTTACGCTATCCTCATAAACGGTATCTGTTATATTGCCCTCTGATTTAGCAATAAGCTTTTCAAGGGTTTTAAGCTCTGAATAAGAACAGTTTACAGATATTTCGGTTCCCATACACATAAGCACCTTTTGTGCTTTTTGCAGTGCCTCCTTTGCAGAGGTTGAATAGGCGCGGACAAGGCCTCCCGTGCCCAAAAGAACACCGCCGAAATATCGGGTTACAACCACTATTACATCTACGGCTCCGCTTCCCGTTATGCAATCAAGCACAGGCTTACCTGCTGTACCGTGAGGCTCACCGTCATCAGAAAAACGGGTGGTACCGTCCTTTAAAACATAGGCATAGACATTGTGCCTTGCATCCCAACACTCAGTTTTGATTTTACTAAGAATTTCTAAAGCCTTTTCCTCACTGTCACAAGGAATAGCACGGGCAATAAAGCGGGAACGCTTTTCGCTATACTCGGCAACGCTCTCACACTCTAAGGTTATATAGTTTTCCATCGGCACCTCCCCTTTCCATAAATTTATTAAAGAAAAACCCGCAACCGTTATCCAACGGTTGCGGACTTAAGGTAATTATTATTCATCAATACCAAAGCGCTTTTTAAATCTATCAACACGACCGCCGGTGTCAACCAACTTCTGCTTGCCGGTAAAAAACGGATGACATTTAGAACAAATATCCAAACGAATGTCCTTCTTTGTTGAGCTAGTCTCAAATTCAGCGCCACAAGCGCACTTAATAGTTACCTTTTCATACTGCGGATGAATGCCTTCTTTCACCATTGTCACCCCTTTCATTTCGTTAACATTGAAATAATATCACAAAACATTATAAAATGCAAGTAAAATTTGAAAAAATACGAAATTTATTATTTTTTTCGTTTTGTTTTAAAATTTTCGTACCACTCAACGATTTTAAATCTCATTATATATTTTCTTGGATTTTTAGCAACGGCTGTGCCTTTTTCGCTCACACTCTCAGATAAATCTGCGTCGGCGGCGGGCAGACAAACGGCAGGATACACCACGCACCACCAGTTTTTGCCCTCCGCTTTACCTAATTTAACAATAAGTGAGGTATATTCACCTGCAGGTAAGGTAAAATCATCATATTCTCTTGTTTCAAAATAGGTCTTGCCCACATATGCCAAGGCATTATAATCCTTGCCGTTTTCGGCTAAAACCATATTTGACATTTCGATAATTTCTTCTTTTTTCTCTTGGGCACAGATAATAGCAGTTTCAAGGTCAGTGGCAGTGTCAAATATGCTATCGCTGTTTTTAAGTATTTGGTCCCTGACCTTAAGCTTTATCTGTTGATCCTCATAAGAATCGGAATTGGCTATTATATGCAGCCTCAGCACTCCTTGCCTTAGGTCTTCACACGCTACGTCAAATTTTGCAACGCTTAAAATTATGGCGCATATAAGTCCGAAAAGTATGCCTGTTTCAATATTTTTTCGCATAAATAAAAACTCCTGTCAAATTTTCTACAAGGAAAATATTGGCAGAAGCTGATATTTTTATTCAAATTCCTTTATTCCCACATCGGTTGTTGCGGTTAAATAAGGCTCAAAGCCTATTTTCGAAAGCCTTTTTGAAAATTCGACTGCATTTTCTTTTTCTTTAAATACTGCAAACACACTCGGTCCGCTACCCGAAAGGCTTATACAGATAGGAGAAAATTCAAGTGCTATATTCTTTATATTATCAATCTTGCAAACTGTTTCAAAAGCGTTACCGCAATTTTTAAGAGCCTTTTCGGTTTCACCTTTTATATGATTTTCTATAAATTTATCGGTATAAGAAGGCATTTTTTCCATATTATCTATCTTTTCATACATAGCCTTGGTGGATAGCTTTTCACCATTTTTAACTATAACGAGATTGCTTTTGGGAAAATGGGGCAAGCAATCCAAAACTTCGCCTATACCTGTAGCTCTGATAGTTCCGCCAATAATACAGAAAGGCACATCCGCGCCTACCTTTAAGCCTATTTCGCAAAGCTTTTCCGCACTAAGCTCTGTTTTATAAATTTTATCAAGGCCCACGATAACTGCTGCCGCATCGGCACTACCGCCTCCAAGACCTGCAGCCTTAGGGATGCGCTTTTCGATAAATATATGGGCGCCACCCTCTATTTTAACAAAGGCGAAAAACTCCTTTGCCGCTTTAAAGGCAATATTACTTTCACCTGATATTTCCCCGTCAGAGCAACTGACTGATATTTCTTCGCTCTTTTCAATATTTACTGTATCATAAAGAGAAACCGACTGCATAACCGAATCAATAAGATGGTATCCGTCATCTCTCTTTCCCTTTATATCAAGGGTGAAATTTATTTTGGCGTTTGCAACAAGCTTCGTAATTCTCACTTCCCTTATGTGTATTCCTTTTATATTCTAACTTTAATATCTAACAAAGTCAAGAAAACTAAAAAAATGTTGAGTTTTAGTCAAAACAATGGTATACTAATAGAAAACATAATGTTTATTTGGAGGAAAATATTTTGAGTAATATTGTAATTACAAGTGACAGCACCACCGATTTAGGAGCTGCTTTAATGGAAAGATATAATGTATCCACCATTCCCCTTGGCGTTACACTGGGAGATAAAACCTTCCGTGACGGCGTGGATATAACTCCTGATGATATTTATGAGCATCACAGAAAAACAGGAGAGCTTCCAAAGACTACTGCGGCAAATGTTGGAGAGTGTATTGACTTTTTCCGTCCCTTCGTGGAAGCAGGTAAAACAGTTATTCACTTTACCATAAGCGGAGAAATGTCCTCAACCTATAATAACTCTTGCCTTGCCGCAAGTGAATTCGAAAATGTTTATGTTATCGATTCAAGAAATCTCTCGACCGGTGGCGGCTTTCTTGTTATCGCCGCAGCAGAGATGGCTAATAATGGCTTAGAGGCAAAGGAAATAGTTGAAAAGATCGAAGAATTAAAGGCGTGTGTTGATGCTTCCTTTGTTATCGATAAGCTTGATTATCTTCACAAGGGTGGCAGATGCTCTGCCGTTGCCGTTTTAGGAGCAAACCTTTTAAAGCTTAAGCCTTGCATTGAAGTTAAAAACGGTTCTATGGGCGTTGGCAAAAAATACCGCGGCAAATATGCCGATGTTCTTAAGGAGTACGTTTTAGAGCGTCTGGGTGACGGAAGCGATATTGACCTTGACCGTGTTTTTGTAACCCACGCAGGCTGTGATATGGAGATAGTGGAAAGCGTGGTTGAGCTTGTTAAGAAGACTCTTCCCTTTAAAGAAGTGTTTGTAACAAGAGCAAGCTGTACCATATCCGCTCACTGCGGCGCAGATACCTTGGGTGTTCTCTTTATAAGAAAGCATCCAATAGCATAAATTTGTGACAGCAGGCTCTTCCTCTGCATAAGATATTGCAGGGGCGCACAAAGGATATCCTGCATATCGGCGACACTTTAAATTTGTCTTCAAAATTACCGATTTATGCCCCTTTATATATAAAGACCTTCCCGTTCGGGAAGGTCTGTTTTTATTCTATTATATTATCCTTAATAATAAGCTCTTTTACGCCAAAGGCAGAAATATCGGTATGGGTTACATTTTTAAAGGTGTTACCCGAAATTTCTATTCTCTCGTGAATTTTCGGGGTTTCCTCCCCCTCGAAGCCGCTGACACCGATATTTACAAAGGACTTACCCATTTTAAAATTACAGTCGATAAGAGTATTGTTACGGAAAATCAAATCCTTGATTCTGCCCGACTCATACCAATATTTTACAAGGTCGTAGGCATACAAAGCGGCACCGCATTTTTCCATTTTATTATCCTCTACCAATATTTTACCGTTACCTGAAAGGCGGATATGGGGAAAATCGGTGAAGCTGTTATTATGTACATAAACATCGGGAGAACGGGTTGCATTTTCGATTAAATACCCTGATTTAAGCTCACCTGTAATATTATCGCAGGATATCTCTATTCCTCTGCCCTTGTTTATCACGGAAGAGTTAACCACCCTTGCGCTGCCCTTAATTTCTAAGGTTTCATTATCTATAACATTTAAAATATCGCCTTTAAAATAAGGATTTACACCGAAGTGGTCCTGATGCTTAAGGGTAACTGTGAGTTTATCCTCCCCTGCCTTTTCAAGCTCGGTATAATTACCGTGAACATTTATAGCATCATCGGCAGTATGAGAAATATTGCAGTTTTTAATCTCAATAAGTCCCGTGCAGTTTACAAAATGGAGGGCATCACCCGTAAGAGTGATATGCTCATTATGGGCGTTTATATCGGTATTAAATCCATCTATACAGATATTATCGCAAAATGTAGCGATAACTCCCATAGCTTCGCCTCGGTTGATTGTCACATTTTTAGCCGTAACAGATGAGCATTTATCAAAGAAGAGCATATCGGTTCTTCTGCCGCTTGCTATATTAACGAGAAGCTTTTCGCCCTCCTCAAACACAAGACCTACGGGGATATCCTTGCGATATTTAAAGTAAACACCATCATTTACCTCAGTAGCATCGGTTCTTGTAAATCTTGCGGGAAGATTTTCGGCAGAATCCATACAGTTACCCGTAAAAAGATACTGCACTCCACCCTTTTCGGCTCTGTGAAGACTAAACTTTTGTTTCTTACCTGAAAGCTCTCCGTTTTCACTTTCAAAAATAAGGGAGCCATCCTCTATTCTGTAAGGTGACTTGGTTTTATCCATTTTAAAGAAAAAGCCATCTTCTGTTTTTTTGCCGACCTCCATCAAGGCGACAAGCGGATAGGCTAAATCCATTTTAAAGTTTTTAACGGTTATATTCTTGCAATTTTCCGCTGCGAAAGGAAATACTCCGCTATGGAAAATAAAGGTAGCACCGCCGCCGTCAAGGGTAATATTTTCAAGTTTATCAAGGTGAAAAGCGATACGCTTTTCACCTGAATCGTTATTACTTACATATAGGGTTTTAACCGATGCATTATCCTTATAGAAATGGTATTCACCCTTTTGAAACTTAAGCGTACCGCCTGTTTCTTTAAGCTTTTCAAGAGCATCCTTAACCGCTAAGGTAACATCATTAAGAGGACCTGCAAAGGTTTTTGAAATTATAACCTTTTTACCCTTTTCCATAAAAACTAATCTCCTATATAGGTAAATCTTTTAAAGGTTTTGCCATCCCTCGTTACAGTTTCACCAAACATTTTAGCGTTTCTCACCCAAAGTCCGCCTTCCCCGTAAAGAGCGCGGTAAACTACTGTATCCTCTAAGGTTTCGCTATCCTTGGCGATACCGATTACCTCATATTCGTTACCCTTAAAATGTCTATATTTGCCAAGCTTAATTTCTTCCATATTATTTCATAAACTCGTACATAGCGCGGTAGCACATATATACGTCAAGCTTAGCGGTGGTTTCAAAGGGAGCGTGCATAGAAAGAACGGGAACGCCTAAGTCAACAACGTCAACGCCTAAGTTTGCAATATACATAGCAACTGTTCCGCCGCCGCCTGCATCTACCTTTCCAAGCTCACCTGTCTGCCAGATGATATCAGCGCTATCAAGCATAGCGCGAACCTGTGCCACATACTCGGCAGAAGCATCAGAGGTGCCGCTCTTACCACGGGAGCCTGTATACTTGGTTATAACAACGCCATAGTTAACGAAGGAAGCGTTTCTACGCTCCATAACATCCTGGAATGTGGGGTCGGTTGCGGCATTAACATCGGCAGAAAGGCACTTTGAATTACGAAGCGCCACAGTTACATCTCCGCCCTGAGTATGACAAATATCACCGATAACGTGAAGTAAGAAATCGGAATTTAAGCCGGTGTTGCCGTCGGAGCCGATTTCTTCCTTATCAGCAAGAATGGCAACGGCAGTTTTCTCAGGAGCCTCAACCTCAAGAATAGCGGTAAGGGCAGGATAGGAGCATACTCTGTCATCCTGACCGTAAGCGCCGATAAGTGAACGGTCAAAGCCAACATCACTTGCCTTATAAGCGGGTACCATTTCAAGCTCGGCAGAGAGGAAATCCTCTTCTACTATGCCGTATTTCTCATTGAGAATTTTAAGGATGTTAAGCTTAACAAGCTCACTGCCCTCATCATCCTTAAAGGGATGACTGCCAACAAGAACATTAAGCTCTTCACCACGGATGCCGTCAGAAAGAGTGCGTTTGCTCTGCTCAGCTGCTAAGTGGGGTAATAAATCGTTAACTACGAACTTGGGATCACCCTCATCCTCACCGATATTAACCTCAACCACTGTGCCATCCTTTTTGGCAAAAACGCCGTGAAGAGCAAGAGGCACTGTGGGCCACTGATACTTTCTGATTCCGCCGTAATAGTGAGTCTTAAATAAAGCGAGTTCAATCTCTTCATATAATGGGTTGGGCTTTAAATCAAGACGAGGTGAATCGATATGAGCGGCAGTAATATTTACGCCCTTTTCCATACCCTCTTTACCGATAACGGCAAAAGCAACGGTCTTACCTCTGTTATTGAAGTAAACCCTATCCCCTGCCTTATAGGTCTTATTGCGGTCAAAAGCAGTAAAGCCCTTATTTTCAGCCATAGCAACCGCAGTTTTAACTGCCTCACGCTCTGTTTTAGCATCATCAAGGAAGCTTTTATAGCCCTCGCAATAATCATTCATAGCCTTAAGGGTGGTATCCTCCACCTTTAAAAGACCGTTTTTCTTTTGATAATAAAGTTTTTCTTTAAGTTCCTTAGCGTTCATATTCTAATTACCTCCAAGTAATTTTTTAAATAAATTTTCAGCCTCTTTATCGAGGGTATCGCCATTATTATAAATGATATTTTCGGCACGGGAAAGATAAAACTCATCGGGTTTACCTGCATTCATTCTCGTAAGCGCCTCTGCTTCGGTTAATATGTCACGATTTATTATGCGCATTTTTCTTAAAGTTTCATCAGCCAAAACTGCAACGGTATAATCGCAGATGCTATCAAGACCGCTCTCGAAAAGAGTTGGCGCATCTAAAAGCACCTTATCCCCTTTGATTTCTTTTTTTATAAGCTCAACTATAATGGGCAAAAGGGTGCTGTTTAAAAGCTCGGTGTTTTCCTTTGAAGAAAATGCAAGGTCGGCTAACTTTTTACGGTTAAGGGTATTATCATCAAAGAGAATACCTTTACCAAAAGTCTTAACCAAGGCTTTAAGTCCTTTACTTTCCTTTTCGGTAGCTGTTCTTGCTACCTTATCGCAATCAATTACCTTAAAGCCTAAATTTTCTGCCACTTTTGATGCGGTAGATTTACCTGCGCCCGTAGGGCCTGTTAATCCGATTATAAGGCTCATAATTCTATCACCCTGAATGCCGCCGCTCTTATAAGGCGGTTATATACTGCAAGTCCCACTCCCGATTTGGAAGGAGCGTGAATATAAAGCTCTCTCACTCCCAGGCTATCTGCTTTTCTCAAAACCGAAAATACGTTTTTAGCAAGGCTTTTTTCATCCTTACCGCTTCCGTAGGAGATATGAGGATTAACTATTCTTTCTGCTTCTTCATTAAAGCAGACAGCGCCGCATCCCTTTTTGGAATTAACGAAATTTATAAATTTTTCACTATCCCCCACAATAAGATATGCCTCGGTTTTAGGAGCATAATGCTTATACTTCATACCCGGTGACGATACCTTTTCATCAGGCTTAGGCTCTATTAAAACTGCCCTATCTATCTCTATATCGGGGAGTATTTCCTTAAGCTGCTCTATAGTAACGGCGCCAGGTCTTAAAAGACGCGGCTTTTCGGTAACGAGGGTAATAACTGTGGACTCAACCCCCACCTTACAGTCATCCCCCATAATAACTGCATCTATCTTCCCGTCAAGGTCGGAAATAACGTGGTTTGCAGTTGTGGGACTCGGAGAGCCCGATGCGTTTGCTGAAGGGGCGGCTAAAGGAAGTCCGCTTATGCTTATTATATCCATTGCAACCTTATTATCGGGGCATCTTACTGCCACGGTATCGAGACCTGCCGATACGCTTTCATCAATTCCATCGGCTCTTTTAAGCACCATAGTAAAGGGGCCGGGCCAGAAGCGTTTTGCACACTCAACAGCCTTTTCGGGTATATCCCTTGCTACCATATCAAGCATATCTATATTGGAAATATGCACTATAAGGGGGTTATCCTGTGGTCTGCCCTTAGCAGTAAAAACGCTTTTGATTGCTTTTTTACTAAGACTGCTTGCGGCAAGGCCGTAAACCGTTTCGGTAGGAATAGCAACTATTCCCTCGTTTTTTAAAATACGTGCGGCTTCCTCTATGCTTTTACCGTAGTTATCCTTTGTTAAATCAAGTTTTTTTGTAATCATTTTAGTTTTCCTGTTGCTTTAAAGCTTCTGAGCGGTAATAGGTGATAAGACCATCTATCATCTCATCAAGGTCACCATTCAAAAAGGATTCGAGCTTATAAAGGGTAAGACCGATTCTATGGTCGGTAATTCTGCCCTGAGGATAGTTATAAGTGCGAATTCTCTCGCTTCTATCCCCCGTGCCAACCTGACTTCTACGGTCGGAGGCGATTGCCTCATCGTGCTCGCTTTTTGCCGCATCGTAGAGTCTGGCTCTCAGCACCTTTAACGCCTTTTCCTTATTTTTAAACTGGCTTCGCTCATCCTGACACTCAACCACGGTACCCGTAGGAATATGGGTGACACGTATTGCAGAGGATGTTTTATTGATATGCTGACCGCCGGCACCCGAAGAACGGAAGGTATCTATTTTTAAATCGGCAGGGTTAATATCCACCTCAACCTCATCTGCCTCAGGCATAACTGCAACCGTTACGGTAGAGGTATGGATTCGACCTTGAGTTTCGGTATCGGGAACACGCTGAACTCTATGAACTCCGCTTTCGTATTTGAATTTGGAATAAGCGCCTACTCCCTCTATCATAAAGCTTATTTCTTTATAGCCGCCAAGCTCGGTTTCATTAACATTTGTAACATCTATGCTAAAGCGTTTACTCTCAGCGTACATACTATACATTCTGTAAAGAGCTGCCGCAAAGAGCGCCGCCTCTTCACCGCCTGCGCCTCCACGGATTTCAACGATAACGTTTTTATCATCGTTAGGGTCCTTTGGTAAAAGAAGAATTTTAAGTTCCTCTGAAAAAATCTGTTTATTCTCTTTTGCCTCTAATAGCTCTGCTTCCACAAGCTCTTTAAAATCCTTATCAAGACCGCCCTCGCTTAAAAGCTCCTCGGCTTCCTTTTCACTTTCACAGGCGGCCTTATATTCTCTATATTTTTCCACTATAGGCGTAAGCTCGCTGTGCTCCTTCATAAGCTTTGTGAAAAGGGCATTATCCGAAACGGTTTCGGGGCGAGTAAGCTCTACTCCTATCTGTTCATAACGGTTTTCCACCGCCGCAAGTTTATCAAGCATTATTTTCTTCCTCTCGGTAAATTCTCTTTATATTCTTTTCTGCCTTACTCCTCGGCAAAAAGACCTCATGGGAGCAGCCATCGCATCGCAGCCTAAAATCCATACCCACGCGAAGCACCGTAAAGGTATCGCTTCCGCAAGGATGCTTTTTCTTCATAACAAGCTTATCATTAAGTCTGATATCCACAGGCGCACTCCTTCACATTACACTATTAAAACATATTATAATATATTTTTTATATAAAGGCAATATTTTCTTGAATAAAGTGGAATTAAATGATACAATTGACTTAGTAAATCCACGAAAGGATACGAAATTTTATGGAAACGGTTAAAATCTTACACTGTGCCGATTTGCATATAGGCGCCGCCGAAAGCTTCTTAGGCGCTCTCGCCAAGAGCCGAAGGGCAGAAACCCTTATAACCTTTGAAAAAATAATTTCTCTTGCAAAGGAAGAGGAGGTTAAGCTTCTTCTTATAGCGGGTGACCTTTTTGATTCTAATAATATTGAAGAAAGCTTTGTAATGCAGGTTATAGAGCAATTTAAATCTATACCTCAGATAAAAATTGTTTATGCGGCGGGAAACCACGACCCCCTAACCCTTAACTCTCCTTTTGTTAAATACAATAATCTTTTACCCGATAATTTTCATATTCTCCCCCGTTTTGACTCGGTAATTGAATTTGATGAGCTTAACACAAGGGTTTACGGCCGTTCCTTTGATGAGGTTTATATGGACGGAGCCGAATCCTTTACCATAACCCCCGAAGAAGACTCTATAAACATTATGTGCTTGCACGGTGAAATAGGAGCTGCAGCCGATAATAAATATAATCCAATTTCAAGTGACTTTATAACCAAAAGCGGAATGGATTATATAGCCCTTGGTCATATTCACAAAAGAAGTGATATATCAAAGCTTGCAGGCACATATTTTGCATACTCAGGCTGTGCTGAGGGACAAGGCTTTGATGAAGAGGGCATAAAGGGCGTTTACATAGGCGAAATAGGAAAAGCCTTTAACGACCTTAAGTTCTTCCCCACCTCAAGAAGAATTCACGCTACTGAAGGCATTATCCTTACAGAAGAAGAAACAAACGAGCAGGTAGCCGATAAGATACTTTCAGTTTTAAAGGAAAAATATAAGGACACCTACTCCCAAAACCTTTATAAAATTATTTTACAGGGTAAAATCGGTGAAAACACAAAGCTTTCCATAGATGAGATTTGCAGTCGTGTTGGAAACGAGGTTTACTTCGCAAAAATCAAGGATAGAACAGAAATCGCCATAGATTTAAACGAATTGGCTAAGGAAGATAGTCTCAAAGGCATCTTCGCAAAAAATATGCTAAGCCGTTTAGAATCGGCATCGGAAGAAGAAAAGGCTACTATTAACAAAGCCATAGATTTAGGTCTTAAGGCTTTTTCATCGGAGGTAAAATGCAATGAAGATTGATAAAATCTATATAAACGCCTTCGGTAAATTTAAGGATTATACCATAACTATCGGCGATGGCTTTAATGTTATTTACGGTGAAAATGAAAAGGGCAAAAGCACCCTTATGGCATTTGTTAAAATGATGTTTTACGGAACCGCAGGTAAAAAAGGTCAGAGCCTTATTTCCCGTCCGAGACTTAAATATAAGCCTTGGAACAGCGACGGTGAAATGGGAGGAAGAATTTACTTTTCCCATAACGGACATAACTACTGTCTTGAAAGGCTATTCGGCAAATCCGACTCAACCGATAAAATCCGCCTTACCGATACGGATTTAGGCGTTAATCTTCCTGCCGATGCAGATATCGGCAAAAGCTTTTTCGGTATTGGTATCTCCGCATTTGAAAGAAGCGTTTTCATAGAGGCAGGCGCTCCTTATACCCACGATGAGAGCGGCGAGGGTGAGCTTAATATGAAGCTTTCAAATTTAGCTCTCACAGGCGAGGAGGACACCTCTTATCAAACCGTTTTAAACAGGCTTGAGGATGCCCGTTATGATATTATTTCAAAATCAGGAAAAACGGGAAAATATCCTAAAAATATAGGCCTTATCGAAGAGCTTAAGGAAGAGCTTTCCTCGGCAAATCTTTCGGCTAATAGGCGAAAGGAAATAATGGAAAAGCTATCCGAGGCAGATAAAAAATTCAGAGCCCTTAAGGAAGAATATAACGGTCTTAAAGAGCTTTTAGACCTTGAAAATGATTTTAAAACCAAAGAAAAGATAGAAGAATATCTAAAGGTCAAAGAAAAGCTTGATGCTCTTAATGAAACTCTTAAGCTGACAGATGGGACTACAGCTGACGAAAAATATGTCAAAGCTGTGGAATTTTGCGCAAACAAGGTAGACTCTTTAAAAGAAAAGATATCCGAAAAAGAAGAGGATATTGCAAAGCGCAAGGAAACCATCCGCCTTGCAAGTGAGAGGTCTGCCGATGAGCTTAAGAAAGAATTGGAAGAGCTTAACCTTAAGGCACAAAAGGTTACGGAGGAAAAGGAAACCCTTAGCAAAGAGGACGAAAAAATTGGGGAAAGCCTTAATGCCGCAAACCTTCAATGCTTAAAGGCTCAGGGTGCAAAAAAGAAGTTTAATCCCATCTTTTTAGGCATTGGCGCTGTTTCCTTTATTGCTATGCTCTTTTCGGTTTCAGGTCTTTTCAATTCCTCAATACTACCCATAGCTTTAGCCGCTTTAACCGTTTTATTTGAGGTTTTGGCATTTGTTATAAAGCCTGAGGATGCATCTGCTTACCAAAGGGCAAAAGCGGAATATGACCGTATATTCTCAGAAAGCCTTAATATAAAAAACAGAATAACCGCTCTTACGCAGGAGGGGTTGGAATACACCTCTAAAATCAATATGGTTACCGCCTCCCTTAACTCAGATACTGCTATTAAAAATCAGCGTTTAAGTGAGCTTAAGGCTTGCGAGGATGACCTTGCTTCCTTAAATGAAAAGTTAAAATCAGCCTCGGATGAGCTTTCAGAGATATTCGGAAAATATAAAGAGGCTAAAAGCATAAAGGAAATCAGAGATGCTTTATCTGTTCTTACCGAAAAGGCAGAGGAGCTTAAAAGCATAAAGCTTAATCTTAATTATTTAAGCAAGGACCTTGGAAATATCTCATATGAAGAGGCTGAAGAAAAGCTTAAATTTTTATCCTCAAATTCACTTCCTGAGGATATAGATTTTGATGCTACAAAGCAAAAGGCAAATGCTCTTAACGAAGAAATAATTGCCCTTTACGATTACCGTTCAGGACTTGCGGCAGAGCTTAAATCTCAGTTTTCAAAGCTTAAAGAGCCCGAGACTTTACTCAGGGAAATAAAAGAGCTTGAAGAAAAATCCGCAGAGCTTAAAGCTTACCACGATGCCACCGCCCTTGCAGAAGAGGTTTTATCCGAAAGCTTTTCTCAGGTAAGAAGAGGCTACGGCGCTAATCTTGAACAAAAAACTCTTGATATTTTCTCCCGTCTTACTCTTAAGAATTACAGCGGTATCACCGTTTCAAAATCTCTTGATATGACGGTGGAAAAGAACGGCATCTTTGGTATGAAGGAAGCAGAATATTTAAGCTCGGGCACCTATGACCAAGCATATTTAAGTCTTCGTCTTGCTATTTCATCGCTTATGAGTGATGGTGAAACCCTGCCTTTATTCCTCGATGATGTTTTATCCCTTTATGATGACGGCAGAATGCAAGCCGCAATGGAATTTCTAAAAGAATATTCCCTTAATACCCAGTGCTTACTTTTCACCTGTCACGGCAATATAAAGGATATCGCTAAAAAGGAAAATATAAATACTATAGAGCTTTAAAATAAAAAATCCCGTACCAAGAGGTACGGGATTTTTGTTGCTCTTTATTTCTTAGGGCTTGTTACCTTGTTAAGAATGGCAGTAACAGCAATAATAACAAGCATAACGATTATTATCATTAACATTCCCTCGCCCATATAATGAGCGTTCTTTAAAAAATTAACAGGTTCAAACATTTATTTTACCTCCTACATAAAGAAGTTGAGTATCAGACCGCCTGCAATAACAGAGGCTATCTGACCTGAAACGTTTACACCCATAGAGTGCATAAGAAGGAAATTCTGGTTATCCTCGGCAAGTCCCATTTTATGAACAATTCTGCCTGCCATGGGGAACGCAGAAATACCTGCGGCGCCTATCATTGGGTTCATCTTATTCTTTAGGAAGATATTAAGTACCTTAGCAAAAATTACTCCGCCTGCAGTATCAAAGATAAAGGCAATAAGTCCAAGACCTAAGATAAGCAAGGTATCAACAGTTAAGAAGGTTGCATAGTGCATCTTAGTAGCAATTGTAATACCAAGGAAGATGGTAATAAGGTTTGCAAGTACCTTCTGAGCTGTCTCAGAAAGGGAATTAAGCACGCCGCACTCACGAATAAGGTTACCAAACATAAGGAAGCCTACGAGGGAAACCGATGCGGGAGCAACAATACCTGCTATTACGGTTATAACTATGGGGAAGAGAATCTTTGTAAGCTTAGAAACCTGCTTAGGCTCATAAGGCATACGAATCATTCTTTCCTTTTTAGTTGTAAGGAGTTTAATTACGGGGGGCTGAATAATGGGAACCAGCGCCATATAAGAATATGCCGCAACGGCGATTGCGCCCTGATATTCAGAGTTAAGCTTCTGAGCTACTACTATAGATGTGGGGCCATCTGCCGCGCCGATAATAGCGATAGAAGCCGCATCGTTAATATCAAAGAACATAGAAGCCATACAGAGTGTGAAGAAAATACCAAACTGAGCAGCGGCACCGAAAATCATAAGCTTAGGGTTAGAAAGCACAGGGCCAAAGTCAATCATAGCGCCTATACCTATAAAGAGAATAAGCGGGAAAAGTTCATTTGCTATACCTGCATTATAAAGCACATCCAAAGCGCCGTGCTCCATAGTAAGACCCTCAGCGCCTGAAGCCAAAAGCTTTTCATAAGCAGTTTTTGTGATATGCTCACCGTTATGTAGATACTGAGTGATAGCTCCTGAAATCGGAAGATTTACTAAGATTGCGCCAAAGCCCATAGGCAAAAGCAAGGTGGGTTCCATTTCCTTTTTGATTGCGAGGAAAATGAGAATTCCGCCAATAGCCCACATTACAAGCATTCTAAGGTCAAAATTCTCAACAAGACTTGTTAGAATATCCATAATTTACTCCTTTCTTTTGGGAAGCAGGCATATAAAAAGACCCTTATTGCGCATAAAACACAATAAGAGTCTTGTCATTTAATAAAGCGGCGGGCTTTTATAAAAAACCGTACTGACGACCGCATTAACGAATAATCGCCGACTACTCCCTCTCGAACAAAAGAAATTATATCATAAAATTTTCCTTTTTGCAAGGGGGAAATTGAGTGATATTCTGTGCTATCGCACAGAGTGATATTATGCCTTGTGGCATAGTGATATTTTTGACGTTGCAAAAGTGATATTATATTCGCCCACAAAACTGTCCGAAGGACAATATAACTTAGGCGTAGCCTAAATATAACTGCGAAGCAATATAACTCGCCGTCAGGCGAATATAACTGCACCAAAACAAAATCCCCTCATTAGAGGGGATTTTGTTTTGGTGCACCTGAGCATTCTATAATCGAACCATTTAAGGATTGAATTTTTACGTAACACAGGTACCAATGCAACAAAAAACTCTGTACATGATAGAGATTTTGGGACATTTTTAATTTTGAAGCTCAAAACTTTACGCAACTGACGATACTTCTGTCTTGAAAGTATAACAAATTAACCTATGGTTAATTTGTCGTTTCCTGATAATATCTGTACAGCGATATGAAAAATGCTTATAATATAAACAGAAGCAACCGGTAGCTTACTAAAACATTGGAGGAATCCTTATGGAAATGAATATTGGTACAAATATTAAACGATTGCGTACTTCCAAAAATATTACACAAGAACAACTTTCTGATGCTATGAACGTCACCTGCGCCGCCGTCAGCAAATGGGAAAGAAATGAAACATATCCCGATATCACACTTTTGCAACCGCTTGCATATTTTTTTGGAGTTACACTTGACGAACTTATGGGCTATAATCAGAAAAAAATTCAAGCGGACATCAACGAGGTAATTGCACGTTACCGAAGCTATTGGAAAAGCGATTATACAAAAGCCAGAGAAATTATTGTTAAAGCATATCATGATTATCCGAATGATTATTGGATAATGCACTACTATATGTGGAATATAGGTGGAGATATGGCGGATAATGATCCTACCGTATTAATTGCTCACAAGGATGAGTTTCTCGATATCTGCGATAAAATTTTAGAGGGTTGTACTGAAGAAGGAATTCGTCTCAACGCATGGAATATGAGGGCAAAAATTCTTCACGCAGAAGGAAAAACTGAAGAAGCACTAAAAATATATCAAAGCAAGTTTTCCGATTGGTACAAGACGAGAGAACAAAAAACAGAGCAGCTTTTTGCTAAGGATACGAAGGAATACTATTTTCACGTGCAGAAGAATATGTACGAGCTCGTTGATTTTGCGGCAGACAAACTCGGAAGAACTGTATTTTTCAATCCGTCACTTTCGATTTCTGAAAAATCTCATCGCGCACTGCAATACGGAGATCTGATGATAGCTGCATTTGAAGCAACTGGTGAAGCATTTTTCCTCGTGCTTGCCAAGTCTTTCCTTGTAAGAATGGAAAATGATTTAGTCTATCGTGGTGGAACCGATGAACAAGTAACTGCGATTATGGATAAATATCTGTTTTCAATAAAAAAGCTTGAAGAAATTCGAGCAAAAAACGAAGCTTTAAATCGTTCGTTCGAACGATACGATGCTGATGAACGAAAAAACCTTTTGGAATGGAGTTTGAATTATCGTTATAATTCAAAGAGCGAAAGACGGTCAAAACTTCTAAAGAATAAAGCTTACGTTAATGTGTTGAATAAATATAGGTAAGTAATTATATTTTCTTTTCTTACAAAAACACTTTGAAACGAAGAAGTGGCAGTACAGAGCAAAACGCTCTATACTGCCACAAACAAAGGCTATTTAACATCTTTTAAGAAAACAACAAACCCGAACGTTTCACCAATTGGTAAAAGGTTCGGGTTTGAATGCTTTGGTGCCGATGGTGGGACTCGCTACGGCGCAACGCGCCTACACGCCCACGTCGGCGAAAACAACCATTTAGGTTGTTTTCTTCCGCTTACGCTCCCTCCTGTTCGAGTCCCTAACTTGTAAAAAAATAGACGCCTCCCTCAAAAGAGGGTGGCGTTTATTTGGTGCCGATGGTGGGACTCGAACCCACACGGGTTTGACCCCAACGGATTTTGAGTCCGTCACGTCTGCCAATTCCATCACATCGGCGCAATATAAATCCGGGGTTTTACGCCCGGACTTTTTTATTTATTAAGAGCGATAATGTTTGCTACTACTGCAAGTACAAAGAAAAGAACTGCAACCCACTTAGTCCATCTTGCAAGAACTGCATCAAGAGTACGTGCCTTATTCTTGGAAAGGAAGGTATCAGCTCCACCTGAAATTACGCCGTTAACACCAGCTCTTCTGCCCTGCTGCATAAGAATTGCGGCAATAATAACCAAGGAAACGATTATCACAAGTATTCCGAGAATTATTTCTAATGCGGTCATTTTAATTTCCTCCATATATAAAAATACATTTTTTCAAATCAAGTGATATATATAATACCACATAACTTTTCATTTTGCAACAGTTTTTTTATTTATATGTTTTTGTGACAGTTGCAGCCTCCGAAAAGCTTATCTATATCAAGAGCTTTTTCTTCTTTATCCTTTATGAAATCAAGCTTTTCAAAAAGCGTTTCATAAGCTTTATCTTGATATCTTGCATCCATTGCGCTTCGCTGCGCTGCTACGTGAAGAGCGCTTCTTAGAATTCCATCTGCTAACATTAAATCATTATGAGGCTCAACCGATAGAATGGTTATCCCCTTTTCATAGAGATAATATAGGCACTTACCTAAAACCTCATCCCCATCCATAGCGGCAACACAGCCTGAATTTTCATTAAATTCATAGTTTTGCTTTTCAAAAAACATTTTTACTTTCTCTTTATCCTTAACAGGTAAAACACTTATCATTTTTCGCCCTCCTTGGATTTAGAGATGTTATTAAGCCTTTGAAGCTCTCTTTCGTTAAGAGGTCGCCAAGAGCCTTGCGGTAACATACCAAGCTTTACTCCTGCTATCTCGGTTCTTTTAAGGCGAAGCACCTCTAAGCCTACAACCTCACACATCTTTCTTATCTGACGGTTTCTGCCCTCATGGATAATAAAGTTGAGCACTGTTCTATCAGGCTTACGCTCAATTACGAAAACATCGCAGGGGGCAGTTTTTCTGCCCTCTACCACAACGCCCATACACAGCTTATCTATTATTTCATCATCAACCTGACCGCCTACCGTTACTCTATATGTCTTATTAACAAGGCTCGAAGGGTGGGTGATAATATTGGCAAGCTCGCCATCATTAGTCATTATTAAAAGTCCCTCAGAATTTCTATCAAGTCTGCCCACGGGAAATATTTTTGTGCCCACATCTTTTGTTAGGTCGGCAACGGTTTTGCGGTCACGCTCATCCTCCATAGTGGTAACAAAGCCTCTGGGCTTATGCAACATTATGTAAACCTTTTCGTTAACAGGCACAACGTTTTTACCCCTTACCTGCACCTTATCGCGCTTAGGGTCCACCTTATCGCCTATATGGGCTACTCTGCCGTTAACCTTTACCTTGCCCTCGTTTATTAGCTCCTCAGCCTTTCTTCTGGAGGCTACACCGCACTCAGAAAGATGCTTCTGAAGTCTTATTTTATTATCCTTCATCTTAAAACTCCTGATTTATAAAAAAGAAACTGTAAATTTAAAAATATCTAAAAAGGCTTGGATTTTGGTTGCCTTTTTACACCCTATATCCTTTTCGGATTTTATTTCATCCGAAAAGATTTTCACATCATTTACAAAATACGAAGCTTCTCCCAACACCTCTCCTTTTTTTACGGGGGCGATTATATACGATTTTATGTTAACCTCGCATTTTACTTTTGCATTTTTCTTGGCACATATCTGTATACCATTTATACCCGACTCGATATAATCTTCTTCACCGCTTATAACGGGAATGCTGATTTTATGAGACTCAGGTTTTATGTCAACCACGCTTACACTATCAAGGCCTAAATCAAGTAGGTATCTATGGTCACGCCAATCGTCAGGGGCATCAAGGGTTACGGCGATTACATATTTGCCATCTCGTCTTGCGGCTGAAACCAAGCATCTGCCTGATTTTTTGGTAAAGCCCGTTTTTATGCCCACCACATCATCATAACTTTTAAGAAGTCTGTTATGATTGGTTATAGTTCTGCTATATGGGGGATTTCCATAGGCAAGCCTTATACTCTCCGTAGAAACGGCTTTTGCAAACTCCTCGTTTTTCATAGCCTCTCTTGCTATCAGGCTTAACTCATAGCAGGTAGTATAATGGGTATCCCCATCAAGACCTGAGGGGGTTTCAAAATGGGTATCCTCAAGCCCCAGCTTTTCGGCTCTTTCGTTCATCATATCAACGAAGTTTTCTACGCTTCCGCCCACTACTATAGCAATAGTATTTGCAGCATCATTTCCCGATGCTAACAGAAGACCGTATAAAAGGGCTTTAAGGCTTACGGTATCGCCCTCTAAAAGTCCCATAGAAGAGCCTTCCACCGTTACCATTTCCTTAGTGGTTACGATTTCCCTATCAAGATTCCCGTACTCACAAAGCAATAGCCCCGTCATAATCTTGGTGGTACTTGCCATAGGCATACGGAAATTCTCGTTTTCGCCGTATATTACCTCGCCTGTTTCGCCGCAAACGACTACGCAAGACCTTGCAGAAATACACTTTGCTTTAAAGCTGAAAGCTGATACAAGACACAAACATAATATAAAGCTTATTATCCTTTTCAAACGGCATCACCGTTTAAATAATATGATGCCGTTTCCCATCTTAGCACGGATAATAAGACTTAAGCCTTTTCTATATTGCCATCCTCATCGAACTTAATTTCTTCTTTTGCAAAGAGGCTTTTTATTTTATCAATAAGCTCGGGAACCATACTGATAGCCTTATCTACGGTATTAAGGTCATTATAAATAGGCATCATTTTAACATCATTTCCATTTACCGCTATAAAGGCGATAGGAACAATTGAAACACCTGCTCCGCCGCCTCCGCCGAAAATCTTATTATCGTTTTTGCTTGGAAGGTCACTGCCACCCGTTGCAAGACCGAAGGAAACTCGGGAAATGGGAATTAAGGTAATACCGTCAGCCTTAATAGGAGTGCCGATAATGGTATCAGCCTCAACCATAGTGCGAAGCTTTTCTAAGGTGGTATCCATTATGCCTTTAATATTATTTTCACTCATAGCCTACCTCGTTTATTCTGTTTCTTTAATTTCCTGATGCTCATCATCAATGGATAACTGCTCACCCACATCATTTACCTCGTGCTCTGCTTTGGGAAGAGGTGGGAGCTCACTTAAATCACTTATACTAAAGCATCTTAAGAAGTTTTTGGTAGTTCTGTAAAGCAAGGGCTTACCCGGAAGCTCAAGTCTTCCGCATTCTTCAATAAGACCTTTTTCAACAAGTGTTGTGATAACGCCTGAGCAATCAACTCCTCTTACCTGCTCCACAAAGGAACGGGTAACGGGCTGATTATAGGCTATTACTGCAAGTACCTCTAAAGCGGCGGGCGATAATGGGGTACGCCTCTTTATATCAAATGCCTTTTTTATATATTCGGAATATTCCTTTCTTGTGGCTAATTGATATGTATTTTCAAGTCTTACAAGCTTAAGTCCGCTCTTATTATTATCAAGCTTTGCTTCAAGCTCCTTTGCCGCCTTCTCCACCTTTTCGGGAGAAACCTCAAGAGCTTCCGATAATCTATCTATACTTATAGGCTCGCCCGAAGCAAAGATAACTGCTTCCAAAGCCTGCAATAACTGTTCTTTATTCATTACTTTTTCCTACCCTTAATAAGTTTGATTTCGGCTTCATCGCTTTCGCCCTCAACCTCAATTCTGTTGGCTTTACAAAGCTCAAGCACCGCCAAGAAGGTTGCAACTAATTCGGAACGGCTTCTCGCAGTCCTATAAAGATTTGAAAGACTGCTTTTCCCGCCTCTGACTAACTTTCTCAGTACAAAAACTATCTTACTTGAAACTGCAACTATCTTCTTTGCAACGATTTTGGTAAAGGGTGTAACGGGTGGAGGAAGACGCCTCTGTCCCCTACCCACTGCGGCAAGATATGCTTCGTACATAGTATCTTTTGGGTGAGTAAGCACATAGGTCTTGTCCACCTCAACATCATCAGGCTTTTTGATAAACAAATCAAAGCCATCGGCCATAAGAGAAAGCTTCGCCGCCATTTCACGACATACCTGATATTCAAGAAGCTCACCCGTAAGCTCTTCTTTAAGCTTAACTATCTCATCGTGGCGTGGCAACAGACTTACCGATTTCATATAAATAAGTCTTGCCGCCATTTCGAGAAACTCACTTGCGACCTCCATCTCCTGAGCCTTGAAAAGCTCCATTTGTTCAAGATATTGGTCAATAAGCACCGAAAGCTTAATATCGTAAATATTCAATTTGTTTCGTGCTATAAGCTGAAGCAGTAAATCGAGGGGGCCCTCAAAGCTTTCAAGCTTATAAGATAAAACATTTTCAGACATTTTTTACCTCTTTATTGTGATTATAATAGATATCCCATATAGTTTACTACCCAATCGGGAAAGACAAGACCTGATAAAAACAGATAAAGGTTTTTAACAAGACCTGAAATAAGCGCAAGCGGCACCGTTAAAACATCTGTTGCAAGGAGTAATAAAACAACATAGAAAAGATAGCGTTCATACTGCATAATACGGTAATATATTCTATCGGGAAGAATAACTCCTAAAAGGCGGGACCCGTCAAGCGGCGGAATGGGAATTAAATTAAACACCGCAAGGGATATATTTATACTTGCCACAAAGGAGAAGAAAATTGCGATATAATACAAAATTTCTATTTCGGTATATCCGTATATAAGAAGACCGATATTGCCAATAAGCACGGAGGCTAACGCCATAACAAGATTTGCAAGAGGACCTGCAAGGGCGGTTATAGCCATACCCGTTTTTACATTTTTAAAATACCTTGGATTTATCTGCACAGGTCTTGCCCAACCAAATCCAAAAAGCAGAATACTGATGGCGCCTATCGGGTCTAAGTGAGCAAGGGGATTAAATGATAGTCTTCCCTGCCACTTAGGAGTGGGGTCGCCAAGGCGAGTAGCGGCAAAGCCATGAGCCCACTCGTGAATTGGTAAGGTTATAAAAATTACCGCCGCAGTAGAAATAAGATATATTATAACGTTAAGAATCGAAAAATTTCCGCCTCTTATAATATTCAGCAAGGCATAACACTCCAAATTAATATATTTAATACTGTTATTATACTATATTATTGACACAATTACAAGAAAAACCGAAACCTAAATTTAATTTTAGGCTTCGGTTTTTATTAAATAATATAAAAAAGTATGGCAAGGTAGTGAAGTATGCTTCCAATAACCACAAAAATATGAAATACCGAGTGGATATAGCGCCACTTGAATTTTGCCGCAACGCCAAAGAATACTGCGCCTATGGTATAGGATATTCCGCCCGCTAAAATAAGTAAAAAGGCGTTTTTAGGTAAAATAGATATTGCCATCTTACCCGGAAGCACCACACACCAGCCGAGCGCTATATAGCATATCATTGAAAATACACTATACTTTTTAAGGTCTATGGCATTAAGGGTAATGCCAAGGGCGGAAACTCCCCAGACTACGCCGAATATTCCCCAACCTAAAAAGGCATTTGCAGGACGAAGACCGCTTAAACATATAGGCGTATAGGTTCCCGCTATAAGAATAAATATGGTGCAGTGGTCAATTATCTGCATTACCTTTTTGGCGGTTTCGGGTTTTAAGCCGTGGTAAACGCTTGACATAGTATAAAGGGTAACCATTGAAAAGCCGAATATAAAGGCGCCCACAATATCATAAGCATTGCCTACTAAAAACGCCTTTACAACGCAGGTGGCAAGGGCGATTACACCAAAGCCGCCGCCTACAATATGGCTTACCATATTAAATATTTCTTCTCCCCTTGTATAATCAGGGAGCTTTCTGTCACGAAGCTTGGTTCTCTTCATTTTACACCTTTTCAAGAAGCCTATCCATAACCGAGGGACCGTGCTCTATAAATATACCCGTTTTTTCTGCATTTTCTTCAGTAAAGCTTTCTACACCGCCAAAATCTTTACGGCTATCGTAAATCATAAAGGGAACGGGGTTTCTTGAATGAGTTTTAATATCAAGGGGCGTGGGGTGGTCAGGCATAATAAGAATTCTGAAATCCTCTTTGCTTTCCTCAAAGTAATCAAGACAAAGCTTTAAGGCTCTTTCATCGATATACTCGATAGCCTTAACCTTGTTTTCAGCTTCACCTCTGTGGCCGCACTCATCGGGAGCCTCGTAGTGAAGATATATAAGGTCATAGCCCGCTTTTAATGCCTCAATACCTGCTTGTGCCTTACCCTCAAAATTGGTATCAAGATATCCCGTTGCGCCCTCTACCTCGGGGGTGAGCATACCTGCGCATTTGCCTATACCCTTAAGTAAGTCAACTGCGCTTACAACACAGCCCTTAACACCGTTTTTCTCGTAGAAATTCTCAACCTGAGGCTTGGTGCCCTCCCCCCAAAGCCATATGGAATTTGCAGGGCGAAGTCCCTTTTCCATACGGGCAATATTTACGGGATGGTCCTTTAAAATCTCGTAGCTTTTTTTCATAAGGTCAATTAAAGGCGCAGCATTTTCGCTATCGCTTAAATACTCTCCTATAACCCTACCGCTTATATCGTGAGGCGGAGTCATCTCACCTAAATCAGTGGTACCCTTATCCACAACTAAGCAGTGGCGGTAGCTTACGCCGCTATAGAATTTATAAATTTCGTTACCGAGCTTTTCCTCTACCGTTTCTATTATAGCTTCGGCTTCCTTTGTAGAGATATCCCCTGCGCAATAATCAATCATCGTTCTCTTCTCAAAATCTTCTTCATCCGAGAGGGTAACTAAATTACAGCGAAGAGTAACATCAGTATCCTTTAAATCAATACCGATAGATGCCGCCTCTAAGGGAGAACGGCCCGTATAGCAAACCATAGGGTCATAACCCATAACCGAAAGGTTAGCCACATCACTACCGGGCTTTAAGCCATCGGCTACCGTGCGGCACATACCAACCTGAGCCTTTTTAGCAAGGCTATCCATAAATGGCTTATTGGCTTTCTCCATAGGAGTTTTGCCGCCCAAAATTTCATTTTTCGTATCTGCCATACCGTCACACAAAAGTACAACATATTTCATAGGGGTCACTTCTTTTCGTAAATAATGATAATATTATATCAAAGCTGAGTCTTGCGGTCAATTATAAACTTCAAAAATCTTGATTTAATCGACGTTTCTTCCTCTTTTTATGCTGTTTTGACCGAATTTTTGACGTAAAGTTAATATTGAATCTTCTATAATTTCCGCCTTTTTATCCTCATTGATATCACTAAACATATCCTGCTGAATAGCGATATTTTCATTTTTTAAATTTGTTACTCTGAAGCCCACGCTCCTAAGCGGCAGACTCCACATATAATTTTCCTTAAATATCTGCAAGGCTCTTTTTGCAAGAATCATAGATATATTAGAGGGTGTAGAAAAGGTTTTGCCAAACTCCTTTATATTAAGAGAGATATCCCTCGTATGCACCTGAACGCAGGTGGCATATAAATCCTTTGCGTGAAGCTGACGGGATATATCCTCGGAAATTTCAAGAAATATCTTCCATACCTCTTCGTTATCCTTAATATCGTGGTCAGGGGTTACGCTTCTGCCGATACTTTTTGGCATATCCTCCTCTTTTGGCGGTGTTACGGGCGAAATATCTTCACCTAAGGCATAGGTTCTAAGCATAACGCCGTTTTTACCTAACAATCGGTTAAGCATCGCTTCATCACAGGCGGCTATATCGCCTATGGTAAACACTCCTGAATTTCTAAGCTTTGCCGAGGTGTTTTTGCCGATAAAGAGCAGGTCTGATGCGGGAAGTCCCCACACCTTTTCTCTGAAATTTTCTCGGCTTATAACCGTTACGGCATCGGGCTTTTTCATATCGGAGCCAAGCTTTGCAAAAACCTTATTAAAGCTTACGCCTACCGATATTGTTATACCGAGCTCTGCCTTAATCTCTCTTCTGATACGGTGAGCAATTTCCTCCCCTGTACCGAAAACACGAACGCTTCCTGTAACATCAAGCCAACACTCATCTATACCGAAGGGCTCAATTAAATCGGTATATCTTTCATATATCCTTCTCGCCTTAAGGGAATATTCATTATACTTTTTATAATCAGGGGGCAAGGTTACAAGGTCAGGGCATTTTGCCTTGGCTTCCCATATTGCCTCAGCGGTCTTAACACCGTATTTTTTTGCTATTTCGTTTTTTGCGAGAACGATACCGTGGCGCGCTTCTACACTTCCGCAAACAGCCACGGGCATATCGTAAAGGGTAACATTTGAAAGAAGAGATACAGATGCAAAAAAATTATTAAGGTCACAGTGAAGTATAACACGCTCTGACATAATATCCCTCCAAACAAATGTTCTGTTTTTTATTATAAAGCTTTACTCCCAATTTGTAAAGCCTTAAAATGCGGGTTCAAATTTTTGTAATGCTCTAAGGTGAAGTCTTTCGATTTGTCGTTTGCTATAGTTCATACTAAGCGCCGTAGCCTCAATGGATTTACCGCATATATATTTTTGAAAAAGCACTTCGCTTAAAATTCCGCCATCTACTTTTTCTATCATATCTTCAATTTTATCCCTTATACCCTTGGCTATATTCATATCGTTTATGTATTTTTCTTTTCTATCGGTGGCGGTTTCGAGCATTTCGCCTATACGCTGAATTTTAGTTATAAGCACCCTATACTTCTTTAAAAACTCTCTCTTTTCTCCAACTGTCATATGCTACCCTCCTTAATTAGCTTAGGCAGACAAAGCGATACAAACTGCCCGTAGCTGTAATTTGTATTATGTGTTTTATTGTAATTTTCCACCTGCAATACCATTCTGCCTATTGGATTTGAAAGCCACCTTCTTCTTCGCCGTTGCTCCCTTGCCCAAAGCCTTTGCCCTTTTATACGGCAATTTTTATCACAATATTCCAAATGGCTATCCTTAAGCCTTGCACCGCAGTATCTGCAATGCCTTACCTTCTCTTCATTGTCCTGAAAATTGTACATCCTTAATGTTCCTCCTTAATAGTGCTTGACAATTACGGAATTTTGTAATATAATTGTATTTGCAAGGGGGAATTTACGAAATCCCGTATCGACAAGCTTATTATATTACGGTTTTTCGTAATTGTCAAGTGCTAATTTTACGATTTTTCGAAATTTTCGAAACAAGGGGACAAAATCATGTCAGAGATTTACGAGAGAATAGAGCATTTATGCCGTGATAATGGCATAAATATCACAAAGCTTTGTAGCGAATGCGCTATACCGAGAGCAACCCTTTCGGACTTTAAAAACGGAAGAACTAAATCTCTTTCAGCCGGTACCCTTGCAAAAATTTCAGATTACTTTGGCGTAAGCGTTGACTACCTCTACGGCAAAAACAGTACTCCTTCTGATGAAGAGGCGCTTAAGGTTGCTCTTTTCGGCGGCGAGGCTAATGTTACCGATGAAATGTGGAACGAGGTTAAGCGGTACGCCGAGTATATTAAGGAGCGAGAGAATGGACACAAATAGGCTTTACCGCATAGCAGAGCGAGAGGGCGTTACAGTGGATAGATTTTCTCTTCCACAGAACACCTCGGTTTCGGTAAAGAACGGCAATAATCTTTATATCGGGCTTGACAGTGAGGTTTCGGGCGCTGAGGAGAAGGTCTGCTTAGCGCATGAACTTGGTCATTGTGTGACCTTTAGTTTCTACAATATATATTCCGAGCTTGATATAAGAGAAAAGCACGAAAGAAGAGCTCAGAATTGGGCAATAAAAAAGCTCATCCCTAAAACGAGCTACAAAAAGGCGCTTGTTTCGGGTTATGATAATGTTTATACCTTGGCAGAATATTTTGGCGTTACCCCCGAATTTATGATAAAAGCGGTTGAATATTATAAAACCGCATAAAAGTATTAACACTTGCATTTATGGAGATGAATTTTATGTATCCTTTATTACTTAGCGCGCCTATTAAGGATTTTTTATGGGGCGGTACAAAGCTTTTGGATGAATATGGTTTTAAAGCCGAATGTGAAAAGGCGGCAGAGGCCTGGGTGCTTTCCTGCCATAAAAACGGCGAAAGCATTGTTAAAAACGGTGAGTTTTCAGGTCTTCCTTTAAGCGAGGTCTTAGAAAAATGGGGAGAGCGAGGTATTGGTAAAAAAGCTGCTCAATTCCCCTACTTCCCTCTACTTATCAAGCTCATTGATGCTAAGGACAGGCTCTCTATTCAGGTTCATCCCGATGATGAATACGCCCTTAAAAACGAGGGTGAATACGGCAAGACTGAAATGTGGTACGTTGTTGACTGTGAAGAGGACGCCAAGTTAGTTTACGGTTTTAACCGTAATATCAGCAAGGAAGAGTTTGAAAGAAGAATTAAAGATAATACTCTTACCTCTGTTTGCAACGTTGTTCCCGTTAAAAAGGGTGATGTTTTCTTTATTGAGGCAGGTACTCTTCACGCCATAGGCAAGGGCATACTCATAGCCGAGATTCAGCAAAACTCCAACACTACTTATAGAGTAAGCGATTACGGAAGACTGGGAGCCGACGGAAAACCAAGACCTCTACATATAGAAAAGGCTCTTGACGTTACAGAAACCACTCCCCCCACCAAAGAGTACGGTGACGTGGGCGAGCTTACCCTTTATCCCTTCGGTATGGTAAGAAGCCTTGCAAAATGCAACCTTTTCACCACCGACCTTTTAAGTCTCAGCGGCACCGCAGGACTTTATGAAAAGGATAGCTTTATGTCACTCCTGATTTTAGATGGCAAAGCCAACCTTTCCTACCCCTTAGGCAATATGAATGTTAAAAAGGGTGACAGTGTACTTATCCCTGCAAATATGAAGGTAATTCTTTCAGGAGATGCGCAGGTTATCTGCACACACGTATAAGAAAAAAGCTCATTCTTACCGAATGAGCTTTTTTAGTGAAGAGTGAAAAGTGAAGAGTGAAAAGTTTATGTGTTCGTAAACGAACGGATATAAAAAGGCGATGCAAATGCATCGCCTTTTGGTTTTATTTCTTGATTACTCTGTTTACGGTTTCTTCTACGCAGCGGTTTACGAATTCTTCCACTGTCATTGAGCCTAAATCTCCGTTTTCGCCTCTTTCTCTTACGGAAACGGTGCCGTTTTCAACCTCACTATCACCGATTATGCACATATATGGAAGTTTTTCAAGTCTTGCTTCTCTAATCTTATAACCGATTTTTTCGTTTCGGGTATCAACCTCAACTCTTATCCCCTTCTCCTCAAGCTTTGCCTTAACCTCGTAGGCAAAATCAAGGTGACGGTCAGCAATAGAAAGAAGTCTAACCTGCGTGGGTGCTAACCACATAGGCATAGCTCCTGCATACTTTTCTATAAGAAGGGCAAGTGTTCTCTCGTAGCAACCGATAGAGGTACGGTGAATGATATAGGGGTTTTTCTTTTCACCGTCACGGTCAACATATTCCATACCGAACTTTTCGGCTAAGAGCTGGTCTATCTGAATAGTAATAAGAGTATCCTCTTTACCGAAAACATTCTTAATCTGAATATCAAGCTTAGGTCCATAGAAAGCAGCCTCGCCGATACCCACTTTATAGGGAATTTCCAAGTGGTTAAGAATTTTTTCCATAACGCCCTGAGCCTCATCCCACTGCTCAGTTGTACCTATATACTTTTCTTTGTTTTCGGGGTCCCACTGAGAGAAACGATAAGAAACATCCTCATAAAGACCTACCGATTTAAGCATAAAGGTGGTAAGCTCAAGGCAGGACTTAAACTCCTGCTCTAACTGCTCAGGGGTACACATTAAGTGGCCCTCAGAGATAGTAAACTGTCTTACACGGATAAGGCCGTGCATCTCACCCGAATCCTCATTTCTGAAAAGGGTTGAGGTTTCGTTATAGCGAAGGGGTAAATCCCTATAGGAACGGGCGCGGTTAAGATATGCTTGATACTGGAATGGGCAGGTCATAGGACGAAGAGCAAAGCATTCCTTATCCTCATCATAAGGGTCGCCCAAAACAAACATACCGTCAAGATAATGGTCCCAGTGGCCTGAAAGCTTATAAAGCTCTCTCTTTGCCATATAAGGAGTCTTGGTAATAAGCCAACCGCGCTTTGCCTCTTCATCCTCAACAAAGCGCTGTAAAATCTGAATAACCTTAGCACCCCTAGGGAGAAGAATAGGAAGTCCCTGACCGATAACATCAACGGTTGTAAAATATTCAAGCTCTCTTCCAAGTTTATTATGGTCACGCTTTCTGGCTTCTGCAAGAGCCGTAAGATGCTCTTCTAACATATTTGCCTTGGGGAAAGCAGTTCCGTAAACACGGCAGAGCATTTTATTATTGGAATCTCCGTGCCAATAAGCGCCCGTGGCAGAGGTAAGCTTAAATGCCTTTACCTGAGCGGTGGACATAAGGTGAGCGCCTGCACAAAGATCGGTAAATTCTCCCTGAGAATAAAAGCTTATTTCCTCACCCTTATGAGCCTCGGTAAGCTCTACCTTATAAGGCTCTGCAGTTTCCTCAAAATATTTTACTGCTTCTTCATATGGCTTAGTAAAGCGGGTGATTTCCAAATCCTCTTTAACAATTTTCTTCATTTCTGCCTCGATTTTATCAAGGTCTTCTGCTGTGAAGCTGTTTTCCACATCAAAATCGTAATAAAAGCCATCATCAACGGCAGGGCCGATCGTAAGCTTAGCCTCAGGATAAAGGCGCTTTACCGCCTGAGCTAAGATGTGAGATGCGGTATGGCGAAAGGTCCATTTACCGTAATCATCATCAAAGGTTAATATTTCCAACGAATCGCCATCGGATAAAACTGTTCTAAGATCACAGTTCTCTCCGTTTACCCTTGCAGCGCACGCTACGCGCGCAAGTCCCATACTTATTTCCTTTGCAGCATCATAAGCGGTTAAGCCTTCATTAAGCTCTAAAACGCTGCCATCCTTTAAAGTTACTTTAATCATAAATTAACCTCCTGTTACATATAAAACAAAAAAGACTCCGTCCCAAAAGGGACGAAGTCCAAATCTACTCCGCGGTTCCACCCAAATTTTGTTATTAAATAACAACACTCAAAAGGTCCCTAACGCAGACCAAACGTTCAGGTTTTTTACCCCTGACACTCAAAGGGTGGTGTTCACCGAAAATATCACTTATGCCGCTTTCAGCCTATGGCGGCACTCTCTGAAAAGTAATCCTCTTTCGCCTACTGCCCTTATCGACGCTTTTACACATCCATTTTACGCCTATATTTTTACATTGTCAAGAAAAATATACTGCTTATCAATAATATTTACAAATATAACAACATTTATTTGTCTTATAAATGTATTATTTTGTCAAATTTCCTATTGACTGCAAAGAAAAATAGTAGTATTATTTTTTTATTAAAAAAGTTATTAATTTTTGGAGGCAATATATTATGTTTAAGTCTGAGTATCTTAACAGAGTTTACGCCGAGGTTGAAGCACGCAACGCCGGCGAAAAAGAATTCTTGCAGACAGTTAAAGAGGTTTTCGAATCCTTAGAGCCCGTTGTTGCTGCAGATTCAAAGTTTGAAGAGAACGGCGTTTTAGAGCGTATGGTTGAGCCTGAGCGTCAGATTTTCTTCCGTGTTTCTTGGGTTGATGATAATGGCAAGGTTCAGGTTAACCGCGGCTACAGAGTTCAGTTCAATTCTGCAATCGGTCCTTATAAGGGCGGTATCCGTTTACATCCTTCCGTAAACGCTTCTATCATTAAATTCTTAGGCTTTGAGCAGACCTTTAAAAACAGCCTTACAGGTCTTCCTATGGGCGGCGGTAAGGGTGGCTCCGACTTTGACCCCAGAGGCAAGTCAAACGGTGAGATTATGCGTTTCTGCCAGAGCTTTATGACCGAGCTTTCCAAGCACATTGGCGCTGATACTGACGTTCCCGCAGGCGATATCGGTACAGGCGCCCGTGAAATAGGCTATATGTACGGTCAGTATAAGCGTCTCAGAAATGAATTTACCGGCGTTCTTACCGGTAAAGGCCTTTCCTATGGCGGCTCACTTATCCGTCCCGAAGCTACAGGCTTTGGCGCTGTTTACTATGCAGCAGAGATGCTCAAGACCTTTGGCGAAGAGATAAAGGGCAAGACCTTTGCAGTATCAGGCTTTGGTAACGTTGCTTGGGGTACCGTTCAGAAGGTAACCGAGCTTGGCGGTAAGGTTGTTACCATTTCAGGTCCTGACGGATACATATATGATGAAGACGGTATCAATACCGAAGAAAAGATTAACTTTATGCTCGAGATGCGCGCTTCAGGTCGTGATAAGGTTAAGGATTACGCTGATAAGTTCGGTGTTCCCTACTTTGAGGGACAGAAGCCTTGGGGCGTTAAGGTTGACGTTGTTATGCCTTGCGCTACTCAGAACGAGGTTGACGTTGCAGATGCTGAAAAGATAGTTGCTAACGGCGTTAAGTATTATGTTGAGGTTTCCAATATGCCTACTACCAATGAGGCTTTGGCTTACTTTAAATCAAAGGGTGTTGTTGTTGCTCCCTCTAAGGCAGTTAACGCAGGCGGTGTTGCAGTTTCAGGTCTTGAAATGAGCCAGAACTCTATGAGATACAGCTGGACCGCCGAAGAGGTTGACCAGAAGCTTCACCAGATTATGAAGGGCATTTATGATAACTCCTATGCCGCTGCTAAGAAGTACGGCTTAGAGGGTGACCTTGTTGCAGGCGCTAATATCGCAGGCTTCGAAAAGGTTGCCGAAGCTATGATTGCTCAGGGCGTTGCCTACTAATTAAAATATTTAAAGCCCTGCAATGCAGGGCTTTATTTTTAGGAGAAATTATGTACGATTATTTTCTTTTTGACCTTGACGGTACCATCGTTGATTCAGGGCTTGGCATAACAAACTCGGTTATGTACTCCCTTAAAAAATGGAATATAGATGAGCCGGACCGCAAAAAGCTATACCGATTTGTAGGACCGCCGTTATATGAATCCTATGAAAAATTCTATGGATTTTCAAAAGAGGATGCAAGAAAAGCGGTGGATGTTTATAGAGAGTATTATTCCGAAAAAGGTGTTCTCGAATATGAGCTATATGATGGAATATCCGATGTTTTAAGGCAGTTAAAGGCAAGGGGCAAAACCGTAATCCTTGCCACCTCTAAGCCTGAAATTTTCGCTAAGAAAATTCTAAGTCACGCAGGGCTTACTCCCTATTTTGATTTTATTGCAGGCGCTACTCTTGACGGAAGTCTTATAAATAAGGAAGATGTCATAGCCTTTGCTTTAAGTAATTTCCCCAATTTTAAGCCCGAAAAGGCAGTTATGATAGGTGACCGTATGCACGATATTGAGGGCGCCATAAAGAATAATCTTGATTCCATAGGAGTTCTTTACGGCTACGGCGATAAAAAGGAATTAACCGATGCGAAAGCTACATACATTGTAGAAAAAGCCTTAGATATTTTAAAATTCGCATAAAATACGGGAGGCGAAACGCCTCCCCTAAATTTTTCACAAAAACCACTATCTCTTCTTTGAGATAGCGGTTTTTAATTATATTATTTCAAGTCCGCCAAAGGAACGGATTTTAAGGACCATACAACTGTCTTCACCGAAAACTGCCTCTATCATAGCCTTATAGCTATCAAGAAGGTCGTTTGGTATATAGCACTGTATCGTTCCTGCAAAGCCGCCGCCGTGAACTCGGCAAGCGCCCTTATCACCTAAGAATTTCTTTGTTAGGGCTATAGCAAGGCTTAGTCCCTGCTCGGAAACGCTTGAGGTGGAATAAAGATTTTGCAGATATTTATATGAAGACTCGCCCGACTCGTTTACAAGGCGGAAGAACTCATTAAAATCAGCCTTTAAAAGAGCATCGCGCTGCGCTAATACTCTATCGTTTTCATTAAAGAAATGGAAGGCTCTGAGCACTGCTCTATCGCCACACTCCTTACGGATAGCTGCTAATTCCTTATAAAACCTATCTGCATCCGCATCCCTTAGGAAATCTACTCCAAGATAGTTGCTTATAGCTTTGCACTCGGTAGTAATATCAGCGTAATCTCCCGTTAAATCGGAGTGATTACCGCCTGTATCCACAACACAAAGGGTATATCCCGATTTGCCTAAATCAAGGTCGATCTTTTTAATTTGAGGCTCCTTGGGATTATTAAAATCCGCATAGGTAAAGCCGCCCACGCTACTTGCCATCTGGTCAAGTAGACCGCTTGGCTTACCAAAATAAACGTTTTCGGCAAACTGAGAGATTTTTGCAATTTCTACTGCATCAACCTTACCCTCACAGAATAAGGAATTCACGATATTTGAAACAAGCACCTCAAATGCGGCTGAGGAAGAAAGTCCCGAGCCCTTTAAAACATTAGAGGTGGTATAAGCATCAAAGCCGCTTATATTAAAGCCTAATTCCTTAAACTTAGCCAAAACGCCCCTTATAAGAGCGCTTGCGTGACCGTATTCATCAGAATCAGGAGATAACTCGCTTATATTAACATAATCTCTTGGATATCCCTCAGACTTGATAGAAACGGTATCACCGCCGTTTTCGCTTACAATGGCAATAACATCACAATCCACACTGCCTGCAAGAACACAACCGTGCTGATGGTCGGTATGGTTGCCGCCGATTTCAGTTCTACCTGGCGCTGAAAACAGACGGATATTATCTCTATCTCCGTAAAGCTCAAAAAATCCGTCAAGAGCCTTTATATATCGAGCCTTTGCAGACTCGATATCCTTATATAAGCTACCAAAAATTTCATCATAACCGCCGCCCTTTATGCGGCTTTTTACATCAAGTATAGTCATAATTAAAGCTTCTCCACGATATCACGGGTATCTCTTGCAATAGCAAGCTCTTCATTGGTGGGAATAACATAAACCTCTACCTTGCTATCCGCAGTAGAAATCTTAATCTCCTCGCCTCTTGTACCGTTGGCGGTCTCATCAAGCTTAAGACCTAAGAACTCTAAATATCCGCAAACCTCAGCGCGAAGAACAGGGTCATTTTCACCGATACCGCCTGTAAAGAGGATGATATCAACGCCGTTCATAGCGGCAACGTAAGAGCCTACGCATTTAGCTATCTGATAACGCTGCATATCAAGGGCAAGCTGCGCTCTCTTATTACCTTCCTTAGCGGCGGCAACAAGGTCACGGTTATCGTTAGATACGCCTGATACACCAAGCATACCTGACTTCTTATTCATAATATTATCCATCTCTGCAGGGGTAAGTCCCTCTTTATCAGCAATATAGGTAACAACAGAGGGGTCAAGGGTTCCTGTTCTTGTTCCCATCATAAAGCCATCAAGAGGAGTGAAGCCCATAGAAGTATCGATACACTCGCCGTTCTTAACAGCCGAAATAGAGCATCCGTTACCTAAGTGGCAGGTAATCATTTTAACATCCTTTTTATTTTTACCTGCAACCTCGCACACACGGTCACTTACAAAGCGGTGAGATGTACCGTGAGCGCCGTAGCGACGGATATTATGCTTTTCATAATACTCGTAAGGAAGAGCATACATATAAGCCTTTTCGGGCATAGTCTGATGGAATGAAGTATCAAAAACTGCTACCTGAGGCATCTTTTCGCCAAAGGTTTTTGCACAAGCACGGATGGCAAGCACGTTTGCAGGATTATGAAGAGGAGCCATAACACCAAGCTCAGTTACTGTTTCTAAAAGCTTTTCATCAATAAGGCAGGAATTTTTATAAACTGCGCCGCCCTGAACAACACGGTGACCGATAGCAGAGATTTCATCAAAGGAATCAATAACCTTGGCCTCGCTTTTTACCAAAGCGTATAAAACAGCCTCAAAGGCTTCGCTATGGGTAGGCATAGCGGTTTCAGCAGTATAAACTCTACCGTCAAAAGCTTTATGGGTAATGCTACCTGAAACGCCTATTCTCTCGCAAAGTCCCTTAGCTAAAACCTGCTCATTTTCCATATCGATAAGCTGATATTTAAGGGATGAGCTACCTGCGTTAACAACAAATATCTTCATATTTTCTTCCTCCTGAATTTTTTTGTTGAAGATTGTAAAAAGTTATGATAGAATATTATCAAACTTATATCCTATATATAATACTTTATTTATAGGGCTTTTTCAAGGCTTTTTTGAAAATCGAGGTGAGAAATTTGTCGGCTATTGGAATTATCGCTGAATTTAATCCGTTACATAACGGGCATAAGTATATACTTGACCGTGCCACAGAAAGCGGTAAAACTGTTATCTGTGTTATCAGCGGTAATTTTGTGCAGCGCGGAGAAACCGCTCTCGTTTCCAAAGAAGTCCGCACCCGTATGGCTCTTAAATGCGGTGCTGATATTGTTGTGGAGCTACCTATACTTTGGTCTATGTCAACAGCCCAGAATTTCGCCTTAGGCGCCGTATGGCAATTATATCATTCGGGCTGTGATGAAATTATTTTCGGTAGCGAATGCGGTGATATTAAAAGGCTTGAAGAATTAGCCGATTTACTGCTTTGTGATGAGTTTTCAGCTATCGTAACCGAAGAAATAAAAAAAGGCATCACCTTTGCGGTAGCACGTCAGAGGGCAATAAAAGAGCTCGGCGGTGAGGATAAGCTCCTTGAAAATCCGAATGATAATCTGGGAACAGAATATATAATAGCGGCAAAAAAGCTAAACCTTGATATAAAGTTTTCCTGTGTAAAGAGGCAGGGCGTCGGTCACGATAAAGGAGTAGAAGAAGGCTTTGCTTCAGCTTCGTATTTAAGGGAAGAAATAAAAAAAGGCAATATTGACAGTCTCTCGGAATATATGCCTGATTCCTGCTTTAAAATACTTAAAAATGCGGATATTTCCGACATGGCTTTACTTGAAAGAGCCATTCTCTCTTCCCTGAGGCTTACTAAAAAGGATGAGTTTAAAAATCTTCCCGATTTAAGCGAGGGACTTGATAATGCTCTCTTTGCAAGCGCCCGTCAGGCAGATAGCTATGGTGAGCTTTGCGACCTTCTTAAAAGCAAACGTTATACCCTTGCCCGAGTAAGAAGACTTATTTTATCTGCGTATTTAAAACACGATAATCAGTTCTTTATGGCCACTCCCCCTTATGTGAGGGTTTTAGGCTTTAACCGTTTCGGCGAAAGGCATCTTAAAAATTTAAAATCAATTATTCCCGTTGTTATGAGAGTTTCAGAAGTTTTAATTCTTGATAGCGATGCCAGAAAGGTTTTTGATGCAGAATGCCAGGCAACCGATATTTTTGCCCTATCTCTTGAGAATCCTCAGAGATGCGGCGGTGAATATACATTTAAACTTATAAAGGATGATGAAGATGATTAAAATCGAAAACATTAAAAGCTATAAGGATTACGGTGAGGTTGTAGCCATATCCAACGGTACAATCGAAGCTTATGTTACAGTAGACGTGGGTCCCCGTATTATCCGTTTTGGATTCATCGGTGGCGATAATATTATGTGTGATAACCGCCAAGGCGCAGGTAGCCGTACAGATGAAGAGTTCGAAGTATTTTTCGGCAAGGGTAAGAAGTGGGAAAATATGGGAGGTCACAGAATCTGGACATCCCCTGAAAGTTATCCTGAATGCTATTATCCCGATACCGAGGAGGTTAAGGTTACCAAAACCGCATCAGGCGCCATATTCACCCCTAAAGCAGAGGTGGGCACCCTTATCCAAAAGGAACTCGAAATCAAAATGGATGAAGATGATGCTAATATGCAGGTTACTATGCGTGTTACAAATCTTAGTGAAAATGATAAAGTCTTTGCTGTTTGGGGACTTTCTGTATGCTCCAAGGACGGTACCCTTATTATCCCTATGAACGATAATGATACAGGGCTCCTCGCTAACCGCAAGATGATTATCTGGCCTTATACCGACCTTAAGGATAAAAGACTTCATTTTAATAACAAATATATCTGCCTTGACCAAAGCACTGATGCACAAAAGGCCATAAAGCTTGGCTTTGACCTTAATAAAGCAACTGCCTATTACTGCCACGGTGATGATATTTTCTGCAAGAGAATCGAAAGCAATATGCCTGACGGTGTTTATGCAGATGGCGGTTGCAATTTTGAAACCTATACCAATGAGGTTTTCATCGAGGTAGAATCTCTTAGTGAGCTAAAAAATGTTAAGAGCAACGAAACTGCTTCCTTAAACGAATTCTGGTCGCTTTACAAAAAGCCTTGCCAGGTTGATTTCGACAGTGACGAATCCATTGATAATTTACTTGCAAATATTTAGCAAAAACCATTGACAAGCGGTTTGGTTTGTGCTAAACTGAACCATATAGATTTTTTGATAGAGGCGCATTTTGTCAAGAGTACCGTGCTTCACCTAAACACAAGGGGTTGCCAAGGCCGTACGGGAAAGGGGCGGATGCCGAAGTGGGTATGGTGGCGCATACCTTTCTGGCAGTTCAGATAATATCTGCTCTGTTGTCGCAGTAATGCGGAGTGCTATCTTTAAGTTTCATATTTTGATGCTTTGAGGATAGCCATTTTATAAATTGGCTATCCTTATTTATTGAAATGCCAAAGCATCCGGAGGTTTTATTATGAAGAAGATTATTTTTGAAGGAGCTGCTACAGCTATTGTTACCCCCCTTAACGAAAAGGGCGTGGACTTTGAAAGCTTTAGCAAGCTTATAGAGTGGCAGATCGAAAATAAGATTGACGCCATAGTCGTTGCAGGAACAACGGGTGAAGGCTCAACACTTACCGATAGTGAGCATAAGGCAGTTATTAAATACTGTGTTGAAAAGGTTAATGGCAGAGTTCCCGTTATTGCAGGAACAGGCTCTAATGATATTGCTTATGCTATTGAACTTACAAAATATGCTTGTGAGGTAGGAGCAGATGCCATGCTGCTTGTTACCCCCTATTATAATAAGGCTACTCAGAACGGACTTATTAAGTCATTTACCGCCATTGCCGATGCAAGTAGCAAGCCTTGCATTCTTTATAATGTTCCGAGCAGAACGGGATGCAATCTGCTTCCCGCATCCTGTGCTAAGCTTGCAAAGCATCCCAATATCGTTGCTATTAAAGAAGCAAGCGGCAATATTTCTCAGATTGCAGAGGTTGCCCACCTTTGCGGTGATGACCTTGCGATTTATTCAGGTAATGATGACCAGATAGTTCCCGTGCTTTCTCTTGGCGGCAAGGGTGTTATATCTGTTCTTTCAAACCTTTTACCGTTTGAGACCTCCAAGATGTGTCACGACTTTTTAAAGGGCGATGTAGCATCTGCAAGAAAGGCTCAGCTTGAGTATTTACCCTTGGTTGATGCCCTTTTCTGCGAGGTTAACCCAATTCCCGTTAAGGCGGCTATGTCTAAAATGGGCTTCGGTGAGAATTATTTAAGGCTTCCTCTTACTCCTATGGAGGAGCAAAACGAAGAAAAGCTTATTTCTGCTATGAAGAATGCAGGAATCAATATCTGATTTAAGGTGATTTTATGAAAATAGCAATTTTCGGATACGGAAATTTAGGAAAAGGCGTAGAGTGTGCAGTAAATGCAGCTTCTGATATGGAGCTTTTCGGTGTGTTTACAAGAAGAAATCCCGAAACACTAAATACCTTAAGCGGCGCTAAAGCTTTCAGCGCAGATGATATTCTTAAATATAAAGACCAAATTGATGTGGTTATAATCTGTGGCGGAAGCGCTACCGACCTTCCCACCATGACTCCCGACCTTGCTAAAAATTTCAATATAGTTGATAGTTTTGATACCCACGCCGCCATCCCCTCTCATTTTGAAAGAGTTAATAACGCGGCAAAGGATGGGGGCAACCTTGCCCTTATCTCTTGCGGATGGGACCCAGGTATGTTCTCACTAAACCGCCTTTATGCTTCGGTTATACTGCCTGACGGTAAGGATTACACCTTCTGGGGCAGAGGTGTTAGCCAAGGTCATTCGGATGCCATAAGAAGAATTGAGGGCGTTAAGGATGCCCGTCAATATACAGTTCCTATTGATGCGGCGTTAGAGAGTGTTAGAAAGGGTGAAAACCCTGACCTTACCACAAGGCAGAAGCATTTGAGGGAATGCTATGTTGTAGCCGAAGAGGGCGCAGACCTTGAAAAAATCGAAAACGAAATCAAGACTATGCCTAATTATTTTGCCGATTATGATACTACCGTTACCTTTATAACCGAAGAAGAATTAAAGGCAAACCACAACGGTATCCCCCACGGTGGATTTGTTATCCGCTCAGGCTTTACAGGTCAAAACAAAGAGCACAAGCATATTATAGAATATAGCTTAAAGCTTGATTCAAACCCAGAGTTCACCGCAAGTGTTTTAGTGGCCTTTGCCCGTGCGGTAGATAGAATGAGCAAAAAGGGAGAAACGGGATGTATTACCGCCTTTGATGTGGCGCCCCGCGACCTTTCTCCCTTCTCAAACGAGGAACTCAGAAAGCATTTATTATAAATCCCGAAAGGAAATTTATTGTGAATAATCCCGATTTTTCAAAGGATTTAATTTGTGAAAATTTATCCGTTAAAGATAATACCCTCATATTTGCAGGGCAGAATACCGCTTCACTTGCAAAGGAATACGGAACCCCCTTATATCTTTATGATGAGGATAGAATCCGTAAGCTTTGCCGTATTTATGTGAACGCTGTTAAAGAAGCTTTTGGTGATAAAGGTCATATTCTTTACGCCTCTAAGGCGGCTTCCTTTAAACGCATATATGAGATAGCAAAAGAAGAAAATATGGGTGTTGACGTGGTATCAAGCGGTGAAATAGCCTCGGCTAAGAAGGCGGATTTCCCCCTTTATAAAGCCTTCTTCCACTCAAACAACAAAACCGATAGTGATATTGAATATGCATTAGAAAACGGTGTTGGATATTTTGTTGTTGACGGTGAGGATGAGCTGTACGCAATTGATACTATCGCCAAAAAACTTAATAAAAAGCCCAATATCATTTTAAGAATAACCCCAGGCATTGACCCCCACACCTACGAAGAGGTTGCCACAGGTAAGGTGGATTCAAAGTTTGGCTCTGCCATAGAAACAGGTCAGGCTAAAGAAATAACCGGTATCGCCCTTAAGCTTAAAAACATAACCCTTAAGGGCTTCCACTGCCATGTTGGCTCTCAGGTTTTTGATTCCTCTGTTTATATTGCCACCGTTTATGTTATGATGGCTTTTATAAAGGATATGAAGGACACCTTCGGTTTTACAGCAGAGATTCTTGACCTTGGCGGCGGTTACGGTGTTAAGTACACATATAAGGATGCCGATATAGATATTCACTCTAATATTTTAGAGGTTGGAAAATGTGTGAAATCAGAGGCAGAAAAATTAGGCCTTCCTCTTCCCCACATCTATTTTGAACCTGGCAGAAGCATAGTTGCCGATGCAGGACTTACCCTTTATACTGTTGGCGCTATAAAGAGAATTACAGGATATAAAAACTATATCTCGGTGGATGGCGGTATGACCGATAATCCCCGCTATGTGCTTTACGGCGCCGAATATACCGTAGTCCCTGCCGAAAAGATGGGCGAAGACAGAGATATGGTCTGTGATATCGTTGGCCGTTGCTGTGAAAGCGGAGATATAATCCAAGAAAAAGTTAATATGCCTTCAAGTATGAAGCGAGGCGACCTTGTAGCAACACTTACAACGGGAGCCTACCATTACTCAATGGCTTCTAACTATAACCGAATTCCCCGTCCCCCCGTTGTTATGCTTTCGGGCGGCAAATCCTATATAGCAGTTAAGAGAGAAAGCCTTGAAGATATAACAAGGCTTGATATTTAAAAATAGCTCACCATCTTGAGGCGTTGCCTCTTTTGAACCACACGCTTAGCGTGTGGTTTTTGTTATACAAAAACACATACGCCCCGTGTTACCACGGGGCGTATGTGCGGTTTAAAAGAGAAATAAGTTGAAAGGAAAACTCATTTCAAGTAAGGTTAATTACTCTTCTCCCTGCTCTTTTTTCTTACGTTTAGCAAGTATTATGAAGAGAGTTACACCGGCAGCAATAACAACTACTGCAACAGCTATGATTATCCAAAGGTAACTAAAGCCATCGTTTCCGCCTTTGCGGACAACCCTGATTTTCTTCTTTTGCTTAGGCTTATCATCATCTTCTTCAGTTTCATCTTCGGATTCGGTTTCATCCTCATCCTCATAGGAGTCATCGGTGAAGTCATCGCTATACTCCTCATCACCTTCATACTCATCGTATACATCATCGTTTGTATCCTCAAAGTCATCATCAGGAGTTTCCGGCTCCTCCTCGAACATATGCATATAGCCGAGGGCAAAGCCGATAGCTTCAGAAATATTGCTTACAGTGAAACGATAATAACCGTTTTCGTTTTCAAATTCAATCATTCTAAGCGAACCGTATTCGGACTGCAGTACAAATATATCCTCAGCAGTTGAATATAAGCTTTCGGGCAGATAGATGGCTATCTCTCGTCCGCCTGTATCGTCAACTATATTACCGTTCGCATCAAGGAAGTAAATCTCATAAATATCAGTTGCGGTCTTAACACCATCCTGCTTAGCGGAAGCGATTTCCAACTCAGAAGCAGGTCGCTTAATAACCTCAATATCCTGAATCTTATCAAAGACATCATTTTCGCTAAGAGCTAAAATTTCAGCCTTAATACCTGTTTCTTCGTCCTCTACAGTTGCAACTACACCATTAACAGCGCGGCTTCTAAGCTCAAGACCGTTAATCTTAATTTCCTCGATTACGGCAAGTATTTTATCCGAATACTGAGTATATATCTCGTTTTCGCCGCGAACTATTTCGATACGTACATATCTTGCAACCTGAGGCACAAATTCATAGGTAAAGACGCCGTCCTCAGTGCTTTGCTTCCATTCCTTTACAGGCTTGGCATCAGAGCTCATAACAGCCAAATCATCCTCGCCGAAATAGAAATTAAGCTCATCAGGCCAATAAGCATCATAGCTACCGCCAATTAACTCTATGGCGTCAATAGCATTAAGCGCTCCCAAATCAGCCATAATGTTGAAGGATTCCACGCCGTTTTTACCTGCGAACAAAGCGTAAACGGAAAAATAATCGTTGTCTACCGCATTAGTGAAGGTATGCGTCCAACCGTGTTTCCATCGCCATTTGTTGCCGTGTTCCGTAGTTCCGGAATAGAAGCCGTTTTCTTTGTTTATCATATGGAAGGTAAAGAGCTCAGGCCTTTCCTCTGCAAGATTCATATAGTAGAATTCCTGACTGTTTCCGCCTATTGCAGAAATCTCGCTTATAATCAGGTCTTCGCCTTCATTCTCGAGAATTTCAAAGCGCAGATAACGGGCTTTGATCGGTGAAGAAGCATATCCCTTACCGAAATAGGTTTCACCTAAGCTGTCATTAGCGGTATATATAAGGGACTCATCATTCCAGATGGTATCCTCAACGGAGGAAGCGTAGATATTCATCCTCTTAACGCTACCAACACCCAGCTTCATACAAATTTCCTCTAAGGTCTGATCTGCCGCAAGGTTATATACAAAGTCTATCTTCTCGCCGTTCTTCATTTTAAGGTCGGCAAGGGTTGTTATGTCACCGTCGTAGGTATTTTTATGCTCAACGCCGTCATATTCCGCTTCGCTAACCTTAGCGCGATTACCGTCTGCATCGGTGCGGTAAACGTCTGCAGGTACGTGACTTGCAAGATTTACAAGGGCATAGGGCTTAATCCACTCGGTTCCGTAAACACCAAGCTCAGTTATACGCAAACCATAAAGCTTCATATAATTAGCTTGGGTTTCGCAATAATCCCAGTCACAGATAGGATAGGTAATATGGAAGCTTACATAACGGGCAATAACCTCTTTCTTAAGGTCAAATACCTGAGCTAAAGTGGTACCGTTAGGTCCGTCAGGCATATTATTGTAATCAATCAGCTTGCTTCTTGATGTAAACAGCGAATTTACATCGTTGGAGGCATATATTTCGTATCTTCCTGTTTGAAGTCCTCTGCCCCTTATGTGATTGATAAACAGCCTATCGATAGTATAGGTTGTTCCAAGATCATAAAAGATGTCAACGCTTATCGTACCATCTTTTTTCTGGAGCGAATATTTACCGTGCAGGCCTATACCTGTTGATATATCGCCGTCATAAAGCGATTCGGGAACATAATTCTTAAACACATTAGCAAAGGTTTCTCTTGCCTGAAACAGCTTAAGCTTTGGAGTGAGTCCGTTTAAGAGATTATCGCCTAAACTCTTAATTTCTGCACCGTTGAGGGTGCCAGCCTTAACCTCATAAGTCGTAACCTTGCCGTATGCCGCAAATTCTGCAAAGCTTACAGTATCGGTATTGGTGTATACACGGATACCTAAATAGTTACCCTTAACCTGAGGCTTACCGTCATAGTTAAATCTCTCTATTGCTTTGCCGCCTTCGTTATCATATGCAGCAACCATATTGCTATGAAGGAATAGCTCCGACTGATTTTCAGCCACATAAATATAGTATTTTGAAGCCTTGTTGGCTGCATCGTTAAAGATAAAGAAATCACTTATATTTGCATAGCCTTCAAAATCGTAAACAAAATCGGTGAAGGATTCCTCATCTGTATTATCAAGACCTGTAACAGCATCTACTGTGGTGAAGTCACCGTCGGTTAACTGTTCGAGAGAAACATCCTCTACAAGCTGTCTTGTCGCACCGTCTGCTGAATGATATATAGTGGGAAGCTTACCTAAAAGACGATTTTCATCAGTTATATTAGCAATATCTGCTTCGGCTGCTGACAAGTCGTTATACTCTGTTAGCGCAAAGCTTCTGCCAATCATAAGGGCATCTCTAACAGCTATGGCTTTGTCAAGGGCTTCCTTAACAGCTTCATAGCCTATGTACTGACTGTAATCAGTTCTTAGTGCCTTGATTATCCAATCGGCGATGGTCCAATCCTCTTCGCCATCAAGGGTTAATCCCGCATTCGCAATAACTGTGGCTGAGCCAATGGTAAGAGTTGCACCTGCGGCATTCGATACTCTAACGCCTAAGCGGAAGAGACTTCCGTTAAGACCTGCTTTCCAATCATCGCCAACCAAATCCTTTAAGGATACTTTTATCCACTGTCCGCTTGATGATGCAGGTATTGTAACGGGAACAGAAACGTCCCTTCTATCGCTTTCCGCCTCAACATAAACCCTTATGCTTAAGGTAGCTTCCTTGGTTAAATTATCGAGCTTAACCCAGAAATAAGCTTCATCAGCCTGAGAAATATGATAGGGCGCTCTGTTGGAGCCATTGTGGGTACCAGGAACCTTACCGTCTCTATACTCAAGGATTATCATCTGCCTCTTCTCATAGGCAGAAGCGTCACCGAGATTTGCAATGGTGGCAACCTTGGAGCCAAGCTCTACGCCATCGGCTAAAGTTCCTGTATAATCGGAAGCCAAAATCTTATCAAGTTCTTCTACCGTGCAGGTATCACTTGAGCCTTCCTTAAGGGTGTTAGAAACCCAACGGTTTGGAAGAAGATTTACGGTGTCCTTATATTTCAAGCTCTTAACGGCTTTTTTAAGCTCCTCTACAACGAGTGTTGATTCAAATAGAGGCTTCAATTCCTCCAACACTCTGACAAAGTTCTCTGTGTTTTTATATTTTGAAAGGTCTAAAGCTAACGCATTTTTGATCCATTGCTCATCTGTCCAGTTTTCAGAGCCTTCAAGAGAGGTATCTGTTGTGGGATACATATATAAGCCGCCGAAGGTAATATCTACAGATTCGCTACCCTCCCCGATACCGCTGAAATTAAGCTGAACTCTTGTTACCTTTCTAGTGGACTGAGAAGTCTTTGCGCTATCCCAAGCGGCTCCGAAGAATTCTGCTAAAGAAGCGTTTTTCCAGCTTCCGTCACCTGATAAGGTGCATCCGTTCTTAGCAAGAATACGGTTATATTTTGTGGAACCGTCAAAGCCTGCAACCTCAATTTTTACTTGTGCATCAGCAGAGGCTTTATACCAGAAGC
>JAZUQH010000031.1:0-61621 GCA_045605605.1 Acutalibacteraceae bacterium
CAGAATTTTGTGATAAAAGGATTTTGTGGTGGGGCGAGGCACAAAACGCAGTTAATCCTGTCGGATTAACGAGTATTTTAACAATGCCACAGCGTAAAATCCTTATCCCAAAATCTGATTTGGGTTTGAATGCTTTGGCTAGGAGGATGTATATGAAAAAAGCATTAAAAAATCTCTTGTCCGTAGTTCTTTGTGTTGCGGTAGCGCTATCCTGCTTATTTGTAGTAAGCGGCGCTGATATTAAAGTAAATGCATATTATGAACCCGATTCGTTTACAACGGGCGAGACCTATAACTTTTATTTAACCGAATATAACAAAGCCATCGCATATTTTCGTCCTCAGAAAAGCGGATTTTATAAATTCACCATAACCGACCATACTCAAAACGGGTTAATAGGTATGTGGATAAACGGCTCAGATCGGAATGGGAACAGCGAGTACTTCGATTATAACCCTGATGAGATAATAGATAGTTATACATCTTCATACCTTTATATGCTATCAGGTTATGAATATCTTGTGAATTTTCTTTACTTCGACGCGAATACTGACAACGTTAAATACGGTGCAAACATATCCATAAAGTTTGAAGAGGTTGACTTTGTTCCTCCCGTTATACCCGCCCAGTTCGGCGATGTTACATATAATAAAGCCGATGGACGACAGTATTACAGTTTCACCACCACCGAGGCGGGAGATTATACTTTATACTATCAATCCCTTTATGCCGTTATAGATGTATATAATGCTGATAAGGGAATATGGGAGGAGCATAACAGAGCCACAGAAATCTGGGCAGGTGATGATATGGGTTATCTCGGCGGAGTTAAAACAGTATTTAGACTTGAAGCCAATACAACATATTATTTCCGCATAGAATGTTGGATGAGCTTCGCTCCCACACCCCTTGCTATGAGCAAAAACGAAAAGACCGTTTCTTCTATACTTGCTCATAGCGCGGATAAGCCCATAAGCTGTTGGATGGGCGGAATGGATATTGCTTATAATCTTAATTATAAAATCTCCTATACTGATAACACCTATGAGTATATGAATTCGATTGAATTGCAAACAGCGGGATACAGCTTTCCCGAAGTGACGCTTGATGCAAAAACTGTAGAGGCAGGAAGCTTTTGGTTTTATGCTAAATCATTAAGAACACCTATCCATTCTAAATATGACAACAACAATAAAAACACTATATATGTTGAAGTTTTATCCTTTACCGACGAGCTTATTGAAGCGGGCGAAACGGCTATAGATGAGTTTTCGGTTGGAACTTTTGAAAATACCAGCGATTACGTTCAAGCGGCAAAATTCCAACGAATAAAGGTTCTTGAAACGGGCATTTACTATATTTGGCCTGATGAACGCTCAAGTTGGATAGATCTTGATTATCTGGAACCTGTGATACTTGATTCCAATAATAATATTGTCACCTATAATGAAGATGAAGAAAGCTGGGCGTTGATTGGCGGACAGGAATATGTAATGATTGCCGAATACAGCTTTTCTTACCACTCTGATTATAATGATTTTTCCTACGAATTGGTAAGAGACAGAAAGAATATATTCCCTGACGCTGCAAGTGGGCAGTGGTATAGCGACCCTATTGCCTATGCCTACAGCACGGGTATTATGAAGGGCTATGCAAATGGAATGTTCGGTACCTCTGATGGAATTCAGCGTCAGGATTTCCTTTTGATGCTTGCCCGTTATTCTAACGTATCTCCCTATAGCTACGCATATAGTAATCTTGGCGGCTTTACCGACCTTGATTCATACGCTCAATACGCCTATGCGGTAAATTGGGGCTACGAAAAAGGAATTGTTACAGGCTACGAAAACGGAAAATTCGGCGTGGGTGATAAAATTACCCGTGAGCAGCTGGTTACCTTCCTATATAGATATGCAAATTATAAAGGATTAGATATGACTGTAACCGCAAAGGGCGAAGCCAAGGCTAAGGCTTATCCCGATTTTACTTCCGTGAGCGACTTTGCCGAGGATGCAGTAATCTGGGCAATTGACAGAGGAATTATAAACGGAAAATCAGGCAAAATCGAGCCTCAGGGCACTGCTCAGCGGTGCGAAATCGCACAGATAATGTATAATATACATACTAAAAACATATTTTAAACCGCAAAAAAGAGCGTTTGGAAAAATCCAAACGCTCTTTTAGTTTTAATCAGATTAGCACTTCTCTGCTATCTCAAAAATCTTTGCGGGAAGCTCTGCCTCATCACAAGAAACAGTGAAGGTGAACTCAACGTCATCAATTTTAGCAACACGTGCTAAGAAATCTGCAAGCTCATCATAGTTACGGGTGCCGATTCTAAGAGTAGCATCGCCGAAAATATGAGTTACATCGTGGTTACCCGACTTAACACCTGCGAGAAGTCCATAATATTCACCATAACCGCTGATACCGAAAGCATCAGAATCAATAAGTCTTGCCTTATGTGTTACGGAATAGGTAAGGGTGTCACCCTTTTCAACGCAAACAACGTTACCAAGACTCTGCTGGGTAGCGGCGTTAACCATATCAACTAACTTTTTGGTTTTGCCCGAACCTTTTTTTCCGATAATGAGTTTAATCATACTAAACATCTCCTTTATTCTAATACCGCACGAGCGGTTTGTGTCCTTAAATTATTTTGAAATACGCTTTAAAAGCTCCTTTTGAAGCTCCTCATAACCTGGTTTGCCGAGAAGAGCAAACATATTCTTTTTATAAGCTTCAACACCCGGCTGGTCAAAGGGGTTAACCTTTAAAACATAACCCGATATTGCGCAAGCCTTTTCGAAGAAATAAATAAGTCTTCCAAGGTTTTCTTCGTCTGCTTTGTCAACATTTATAACAAGGTTTGGTGCACCCCCGTCAACGTGGGCAAGGATAGTTCCCTCAAACGCCTTTTCGTTAACAAAGGACATTGATTTACCTGCAAGGAAGTTAAGACCGTCACCGTTATCCTCGGCTTCCTCTATAACTATATCCTCACCGTTATCCTTTATATTTACGACGGTTTCAAACATAAGTCTTGTTCCGTCCTGAATATACTGACCCATTGAGTGAAGATCGGTTGAAAATGTTACGGCAGCGGGGAAAATACCCTTATTTTCCTTACCCTCGCTCTCGCCGTAAAGCTGTTTAAACCACTCAGCCATCATAGTAAACCGAGGCTGATAGCTAACGAGGATTTCTACCGATTTACCCTGCCTATAAAATGCGTTACGGAGCGCCGCATACTGATAACAAGGGTTTTTATCTATATCGGGTATATCATAATCCGAAGCTGCATCGGCGGCTCCCTTCATAAGAGCATCAATATCCCCGCCTGCTACGGCTATGGGTAGTAGACCCACGGCTGTTAGCACTGAAAATCTTCCGCCAACATCATCGGGGATAACAAAGGTTTCATAACCCTTCTGGTCGGCAACCATTTTAAGAGTGCCTCTTGCCTTATCGGTAGTGCAATAGATACGCTTTGCGGCTTCTTCCTCGCCGTAACGCTCTTCAAGATATTTTCTAAAAACTCTGAAGGCTACTGCAGGCTCGGTGGTTGTTCCCGATTTTGAAATAACATTAACCGAAACCCTCTTGCCCTCGCATATCTTAAGTAGGTCAGAAAGCTCACTGCCCGAAATACTGTTGCCCGAAAAATATACCTGAGGAACACCCTTACAAGTAGAATTATAATAGGTTCCCTTTAAAAACTCTATTGCTGCTCTGGCTCCTAAATATGAGCCACCGATACCGATTACTATAAACACATCGGTATCGCTTTTAATCTTTTCTGCAGCCTTTTTAATTCTCTCGAATTCTTCTTTATCATAGTTAAAAGGAAGGTCAACCCAACCTAAAAAATCATTACCAAGCCCGTTCTTTTCCTTAAGGGAAATATGAGCCGCATTTATCTCAGGCTTTAAAGCTTCAAGCTCATCGCCCTTTAAAAAACTTTTTGAATATTCTTTGTTTAAAGTAAGTGCCATATTGATATCTCCTTTTGTAATTCCATTTTACTATATTTTTCCCTCTATTTCAAGTGGCAATATTAAAGTTATTTACTATTTTTTACAATTTGTTTTTTAAAGTGTAACAATACCCGAGATTAGCCATAAAACTGCCGTAAGGAAGGACATTTTATCCACATCCTCGCAGGATAAAATATCTATATTCCCCACCTGTTCTTCCCCTACATATACATTTATTATTCCTACCTTGTCGCCCTTTTTTACGGGCGCGGTAATATCCTCGTTAAGAAGGGTTTCCTGCTTTATTTCACCGCCTGCCGTTTTCTTAAGCAAAAGCTCCAACGAGCCCTTTGCTTTTGCCTTGAATTCCTTTACCTCGCCACCCTCTATTTTTACAGAAAATTCTTCTGTTTCTTCGGGTAGAATTTTAGTAAAACGGAAATTGGCAAAGCCGTAATCAAGGAGCTTTTTTGCCCCCTCGAATCTATCGTTTGAGGTTTCTCCCCCCATTATTACTGCCACAAGGCAGGTGCCGTCTCTTTGCGCCGTAGCCGAAAGACAATAGCCTGCGCCCGAGGTGGTGCCCGTTTTAAGTCCCGTTGTACCCTCATAAAATCTTACTAATTTATTGGTATTAACAAGCTCACTTTCCCCATTTCTTAGAGAATCCATCCAAACGGTAGAATAATTTTTTATAAGCGGATGCTTTATGAGCTCGCAGGACATTATGGCAACGTCGTGGGCAGTAGAGTAGTGATTTTCGGCATCAAGACCTGTGCAGTTTATAAAGTTGGTGTTATTCATACCAAGTTCTTTCGCCCGCTCATTCATCATAGCGACAAAGCCCTCTTCACTGCCTGCAACAGCCTCGCCAAGCACCACCGTTGCATCGTTTGCCGAGGCAATTACCGTGGCTTTTAAAAGGTCATCCACCGTCATCGCTTCCCCGGGCTCGAGCCATATCTGAGAGCCCCCCATACTTGCGGCGTGGTCACTGCAGGTAAGCACATCCTCAAGTGTCAAAGCTCCCTTATCTATAGTCTCCATAACAAGCAGTAAGGACATAATTTTAGTAATGGATGCGGGCGGTATCTTTTCATCAATATTGCTCTCATAAAGTATGGTTTTAGTATACGGCTCCATAAGAATTGCCGATTTTGCTTTAATTTCAAGTGTTTGCCCCTGGGCAAAAGCTACACAAGTTCCCGAAAGCAACAAAATCAAAACCGCTAAATTAACACATACTATTTTTCTTATCACTTTCATAAACAGTCCCCCTATCAGTAATTGCTATGCGAAAAATTGCTAAAATATTTCTCAAAACACTTGAAACATAACATCAGTTTTGTTATACTATACTATGGTTTATTATTTTCTTAAATAATATTTATATCACACGGCAAAGAGGTTAAAATTTTATGGGGAAAATAGGATTTGATAACGGTGAATATATAAGACTTCAATCTCAAAAAATAAGAGATAGAATAGATATGTTCGGCGGCAAGCTTTATATGGAGTTCGGCGGCAAGCTTTTTGATGATTTTCACGCCGCCCGAGTTCTTCCGGGCTTTCAGCCCGATTCTAAGGTTAAGATGCTTCTTAATCTTAAGGATGATGCTGAGATAGTTATTGTTATAAATGCAGATGCTATTGAAAAGAATAAACGCAGAGGCGACCTTGGTATCACCTATGACCTTGATACTCTGCGCCTTATTGACGCTTTCAGAGGCATAGGTCTTTACGTAGGCAGTGTGGTTATAACCTGCTTTACAGGTCAGCCCTTAGCATTAGCCTTTGAAAACAGACTTAAAAGTCTTGGCATAAGCGTATACCGCCACTATCCCATTCCTGATTACCCCTCTAATATTCCCCTTATCGTTAGTGATGAGGGCTTTGGCAAAAACGATTATATTGAAACTACCCGAAAGCTTATAGTTGTAACCGCCCCAGGTCCAGGAAGCGGTAAGATGGCAACCTGCCTTTCTCAGCTTTACCACGAGCACAAAAGGGGTATTAAATCGGGTTACGCTAAGTTCGAAACCTTCCCCATATGGAATCTTTCACTTAAGCATCCCGTTAACGTGGCTTACGAGGCCGCCACAGCCGACCTTAATGACGTTAATATGCTTGACCCCTTCCATCTTGAAGCCTACGGCGAAAAGTCGGTAAACTATAACCGGGATATCGAGATTTTCCCCGTTCTTAATGCTATGATGGAAAGAATTATGGGCGAATCCCCCTATAAGAGTCCCACCGATATGGGCGTTAATATGGCAGGCTTTGCCATTAAGGATAACGAGGCTGTAAAAGAAGCCGCAAATCAGGAAATAATCCGCCGTTATTACAGCGCCCTTTGTAACGTAAGGCAGGGTATGGGCGACCAATCCGAAGTTACCAAAATAGAGCTTCTTATGAATCAGTTAGGTATTACTGTTGATTCCCGCCCCGTAGTAGCCGCTGCTCTTAAAAAAGCAGAGCTTACGGGCGCTCCCGCTACGGCTATAGAGCTTAGTGACGGTACCGTTATAACGGGTAAAACCTCTTCGCTTTTAGGCGCATCATCCTCAATGCTTCTTAACACCCTTAAGGTTTTAGGCGGTATTCCTGATGATATCGAGCTTTTATCCCCCACAATTATTGAACCTATTCAGAAAATGAAAACAGGAGTGCTTGGCAACCACAATCCAAGACTTCATATAGATGAGCTTCTCATCGCCCTTTCTATCTGCGCCGTTACCAACGGCACCGCAAAAAAGGCTCTTGACCAGATAGAAAAGCTACGAGGTCTTGAAGCCCACTCAACCGTTATTTTATCCCGAGTTGATGAGCAGACCTTCAGAAAGCTTGGGGTTAATATAACCTGTGAGCCTAAATATCAAACCAAAAAACTTTATCACGCTTAAGGAGAAAAATATGAGTAATTATAACATTGAAACCAAATGTGTTCAGGGTGGCTATACCCCAGGTAACGGTGAGCCCCGTCAGATTCCTATAGTTCAGAGCACTACCTTTAAGTATGCTACCAGTGAGGATATGGGCAAGCTTTTTGACCTTGAAGCATCAGGCTATTTCTATACCCGTTTACAGAATCCTACCAATGATTCCGTAGCTGCAAAGATTTGCGATATGGAGGGTGGTACTGCCGCAATGCTCACCTCATCAGGTCAGGCGGCTAACTTCTATTCCATATTTAATATCGCTTCCTGCGGCGACCATATTGTTGCTTCCTCTGCTATCTACGGCGGAACCTATAACCTTTTCGCCGTTACAATGAAGAAGATGGGAATTGAATTTACCTTTGTTTCTCCCGACTGTACAGATGAGGAATTAGAGGCAGCCTTTAGACCTAACACCAAAGCGGTTTTCGGTGAAACTGTGGCAAACCCTGCCCTTTCGGTGCTTGATATTGAACGCTTTGCAAACAAGGCCCACGCCCACGGCGTTCCCCTTATTATCGACAATACCTTTGCAACCCCCGTTAACTGCCGTCCTTTCGAGTGGGGCGCAGATATCGTTACCCACTCCACCACCAAGTATATGGATGGTCACGGCGCTGGTGTTGGCGGATGTATCGTTGATTCAGGCAAGTTTGATTGGACTAAGTACCCTGAAAAGTATGCAGGTCTTTGCACCCCTGATGACAGTTATCACGGTGTTACCTATACCGAGCGTTTCGGTCTTGAGGGCGCCTTTATAACCAAGGCAACTGCTCAGCTTATGCGTGACTTTGGCTCTATTCAGTCCCCTCAAAACGCATTTCTTTTAAATTTAGGACTTGAGAGTCTGCATCTTCGTATGAAGAAGCATTGCGAAAACGGTCTTGCAGTTGCAAAGTTTTTACAGAGTGATGACCGCATCGCTTGGGTTACCTATCCTGACCTTCCGGGAGATAAATATTACGACCTTGCTAAAAAGTATATGCCAAACGGCTCTTGCGGAGTTGTAAGCTTTGGCGTTAAGGGCGGCAGAGCTGCGGCTGAAAGCTTTATGAAGCAGCTTAAAATTGCAGCTATTGAAACCCACGTGGCAGATGCGAGAACCTGCTGTCTGCACCCTGCAAGCGCCACTCACCGTCAAATGAATGATGATGAGCTTCGCGCCGCAGGTGTTTCCCCCGACCTTATCCGTTTCTCTTGCGGAATCGAAAGCAGCGAGGACCTTATTGCCGATATTAAGCAAGCCCTCGATAATATGTAATAAATTTAAATTGGAGGTATTGGGATGCCTATTAAAATCCCCGATAATCTGCCTGCAGTAAAAACTCTCGCAGAGGAAAATATCTTTGTTATGACCGAAAAACGAGCCATAACTCAGGATATCCGTCCCTTAAAGATTTTACTGCTTAATCTGATGCCTAAGAAGATAGAAACCGAAACTCAGTTATCCCGTCTTCTCGGCAACTCTCCCTTGCAGGTGGATTTCACTTTTATTCACACTAAAAGCCATCAATCAAAAAACACTTCTGCCGAGCATCTTTTTACCTTTTATAAGACCTTTGAGGACGTTAAAAATCAGACCTTTGACGGTATGATTATAACGGGCGCTCCCGTTGAGCATATGGAATTTGAAGAGGTCGAATATTGGGAAGAGCTTTGCGAGATAATGGAGTGGACTAAGACTAACGTTCACAGCACCTTCCATATATGCTGGGGCGCTCAGGCAGGTCTTTATTATCACTACGGTATAAAGAAGTATCCTCTTCCTGAGAAGCTTTTCGGCGTATTCCCCCATACTGCCGAATATAAAAAATCCATTCTTTTCAGAGGCTTTGATGATACCTTTATGGTGCCTCACTCCCGCCATACAACAGTTAAGCGTGAGGATATAGAAAAGGTTGAAGATTTGAAAATTCTCGCTTCCTCCGAAGAGGCAGGTATTTACGCCGTTGCAACAAAGGGCGGAAAGCAAATTTTCGTAACGGGGCATTCGGAGTATGATGCAGGAACCCTAAAAGCCGAATATCTTCGCGATTTAAATGAGGGTAAGCCTATTTCGATTCCTAAAAATTACTTCCCCGATGATAATCCCGAAAAGGAGCCAATGGTAACCTGGCGTGCTCACGCAAATCTTATTTATACAAACTGGCTTAACTACTTTGTTTACCAAACTACTCCTTATGATATAAATGAAATAAATAAAAATTAACACAAAAAAACCGATTAGGATTTTCCTAATCGGGTTTTTGTTTTATGTGTATGAATGATATATTGTAGGGGATGGTGGAACCCCTCCCCTACAACCATCTATTTATATATGTTTTATTCTAATTGGTTTATTGTATTTTTTGGCATAATATATCATAGATTTTGTACCTCTACTTTTCCCATCCCAAAAGCATATAACATAATCCCCCACATTAGCCATTTGTTCATTCCTTTTAGGACCTGCACCTTTACCGTACCTTTCCCAATCTGCAGGATACTTTTCGATTTTAAAACCCTTCTCCCTTGCATACCGCTCGCCCAACGCATCAGCGCCACTTGCACCGCCCGAAACTATAATAATTTCATTTTCTTTACGAATATTGCAAATACAATAATCAATATATGCCTTTGCCTCACAGTAATTGGTGTAATCTCTGCAACCTGCTATAACTACTCTTTTTATCATTTCGAACTCCTAGTGTATTTTAACTTATATTTTAACCTATTTCAGATTAAAAATCAATAACCTGGTTAAGATTAAACTAAAATCAATTATACCAAGTTTAATTGAAACAGGAGCTCTATATGTATAAAAGAATTCGTGATTTGAGAGAAGATAGAGATTTGAATCAAACCGAAATCGCTAAAGTATTAGGTATGTCACAAACGGGTTATTCTAAATATGAAACGGGAGAAAATGATATTCCTACTGCTATATTGATTAAACTAGCAAAATTCTATAACACTAGTATAGATTACATTTTGGGAATTACAAATGATAAAAATGCATATCCAAGAATAAAATGAAAGAACACCACAGATTCAAATTACGAGTCTGTGGTGTTTTCTTTTATTAAAGTGAAATATTTTGCCTTGCAAAATGTGAAATAAAACAAAACCCGTGAGGGATTTGTTTTGTTTTACGAAATAAACTGCGCAAAGGTTACAATAATCGGCATTGTAATAATTGAAACAAGGGTGCTTACAGATACTAAGTTTGCAGAAGCTTCGGTATCGGCGCCAAATCTTGCCGAAAACATTGTGGTTGCCGCCGCCATTGGTGAGCAGATAGAAATTGCGGAGGATATAAGCATAGCTCCCGTTACATTGCAAATTCGGAGAATTCCCACTGCTGCTAAGGGAAGTATTATGAGCCTTAGCACCATAGCCCATATACATTTTAAATCCTTAAAGGTTTTGAAAATATCGCTCTTAGTAAGATAATAACCTATAATTATCATAGGCAAAGGTGTGTTAAGCCCTGCAAAATAGCCTATGGGCTCTGAAATAATAGAGGGTACGGGTATGGATAAAAGGAATATTACCATACCGATAGAAACCGCTATTATACCGGGGTTTAAAACAACCTTTTTAGCATTTATGTTTTCCTTGCCTCCCATAAGGGCTAATCCGTAGCTCCACATAAACACATTGAATATTGCTACATAGGCGGAGGCTATAAACACTCCCTCATCACCTAAAAGGGCTTGCTGAAGGGGAAGTGACATATATCCGCAGTTGGCAAAAACAATGCCGAATCGTAACACCTTTTCCCTTGCCTTATCATTATCCTTAATAAGAAGATGGCTTATAATTATAAAGAAAAGATGGGAAGCTATTGCGATAACGAAGCTCAGCAGTAAGGTCTTTAAAGAATCCTTACCAAACTCTCTTATAAAGGATTTGATTATTACGCAGGGGGTGGCAATATTAAGCACCACATCGGTCATACCCTTGCAAGCGGCTTCATTTAAAATCTTAGCCTTTGCAAGAACTACACCCACAAGTATCAGTATAAAAAGTATAACCACCTGAACGGTTACGTTTATAAACATTTATTTCACGCTCTCAATGAACTTTCTAAAGGCCTTTTGTCCCTTTTTATCTCTCTTGTAAACGCCTGCATCCTCAAGGACTCTTTTAAATACATCGCCAACCTCGAGCTTTAATATATCATCAACGTTTTCCTTATTTATATTGGTATGCTTTGCTTTGATTTCTTCTGCCCAAGCCTTATGCTTTAAAAGTGACTCCTCGGTTATCTCTTCTCCCGAAACAAGCTTTTCGCCAAGGTCCTTAAGCTCGGTTTTAAGACGTGCAGGAAGAACTGCTAAGCCCATAACCTCAATAAGACCGATGTTTTCTTTCTTTATATTATGCAGCTCGGCGTGGGGATGGAAAACACCTAAGGGATGCTCATCGGTTGTAATATTATTTCTAAGCACAATATCGAGCTGATAGTTTTCCCCTACCTTACGGGCAATGGGGGTTACGGTATTATGAGGCTCCCCATCGGTTTCGGCAAAAATAAACACGCTTTCATCGGTATATTCTTTCCAGGTATTAAGGATTTTATCAGCAAGGGCTATTATTCTATCGGTATCCTTACCCTCAAGCCTTATAACCGACATAGGCCATTTGAGGATTCCTGCCTTTATGTCACTAAAGCCATCAAAGGCAAATTCCTCCTCCATAGGAGCCTTAGCCATAGCAAAGGTATAATTTCCGCCCTGATAGTGCGAGTGGCTTAAAATAGAGCCTCCAACTACGGGAAGACCTGCATTGGAGCCTATAAAATAATGGGGGAACATTTTAACGAAATCAAAAAGCTTTCTAAAGGTTGAAGCATTTATCTCCATAGGGATATGCTCACCGTCAAAAACAATACAATGCTCGTTATAATAAACATAGGGTGAATACTGGAAGAACCAAGCCTTACCGTCAAGAGTAACGGGGATAACTCTATGATTCTGCCTTGCAGGGAAGTTCATTCTACCTGCATACCCCTCGCATTCTTTACAAAGAAGGCACTTTGGGTAATCGGATGCGGGGGCATTTTTAGCCGCCTCGATATCCTTAGCAGACTTTTCGGGCTTTGAAAGATTTACGGTGATATCCATATCTCCGTATTCGGTATTAGCCACCCATTTCATATCCTTAACTACTCTATAGGTTCTTATGTAATCACTGTTGCGGCTAAGGTTAAAATAATACTCTGTAGCAGCCTTGGGAGATTTTTCGTATTCCTTATAAAATCTATCGGTTATAACAGATGGGGGTGGGAGCATAAGTCCCATAAGCTTGGTGTCAAAAAGGTCTTTTTCTGTGATATTATCTCCGATTATCCCCTTTTCTACGGCAAAATCAAGAATTTCCTTTAAGGTTTCCTCTAAATTGACATCAGTAAAATTATCCTGACAGGAAATACTGCTAAGTCCTAACGCCTCCATAACAAGATTTGTTACGTAAATCTCATCCTTTTTATCAAAGAGATTTTTTTCCATACCGTAGCATATAAGCTTTCTTATACTTTTTTCTATCATTTTATTACCTCACATAAAGCCACCCCATTACAAAATGAGGTGGCATTTTTAATCACTGATATATGGGATTGCTTTTCTGCTTATCAGCTATGCATACCCAGGAATTACCTGCGCTTACCTTAAGCTCATTACCCTCAGCGTCTGTAAAGGTTATAGGCTTATCTGCCGCGCCCTTCTGCCACTTAATAAAGGTATATGTGCCGTTTGCAAAATAATATCCGTCACCGCCCGTAAGAGCAATGTTACGGTGCTTACCGTCAGGATAATCGGAAATACTTGTGAGAAGAACGAAAACGTTTTCAACCGATACAGCCTCACCCGTTTTATAATCCTTCTGAACAGCGCCTTTAACAAGACGGTCATACTTGCCCGTTTCGGCATTATAAGCAAACTTTGTTACATAGGAGGATGAGAAGGGAACGGAAATGCTTGTAGCCGCACCGCCCGAAAGGGTTATATTTTCATCCTCATCGGCGAAATTAACCCAGGTTTTGGATGCGTTATCCTCAGTATCCTTGAAGTTTTTCTTAACTCCGCCTAAAAGGGTTTTGCCATCGGTATAAAGGGTATGCTCACTTGCAAGACCTGTGTTCTGCCTTTTACCGTATTTTCCGTCACCTATATCAATGTCATCCACATCCTTTAAATGAGGTCTGCAATATATAGGGTCGGAGCCTGAGTGAATGTAAACAGCACCGTGGCCCATAGATAAATCCACATAGGCATATCTTGCAGAACGAACAGTTCCTATCTGACCTGCAGCTTCAATATCCTTATATACAGCCATAAGACGAGTGATGCCACCCTCTACCTCGGTTTCATATATGATATCGGCGGTAGCAAGACCTGCCTGAACGCCCTGAGCAATGCTTATATTATTAACCATAACCGATACCGGCCTTGCCGTTAATTTATCATCAGAAATATCCTTAAGACCGGTTAAAGAATTAACACTCAAGATAGGCTCGGTTTCTGCGCCTTCATCATCTGTATCAACGATAACCTCGTTGTTACCCATACATCCTACACAAAACAGCATAACAAATGCCAATAAAAATACTAATGCTTTTTTAAACATATTCTTGTCCCCTTGTTGCCAATTGAAATATATATAGATATTATACATTCAAAGCCGCTCTATTTCAAGGGTAAAAGACAAAAAAGAAATAATTTTTTATATGTAAATTTTACTATTGTTAAATCCCTTGATATATTGTATAATGATATAGAATGTAGCCAAAGCATTTAAACCCGAATCAGATTTTGGGATAAGGATTTTACACTGTGGATAAGTTGGGAGGAATATGATTGGGCAGTATAATTTATCTTGATAACAGCTCTACCACAAAGCCCTGCAAGGCGGCAACAGAAAATATAAATTCTGCCCTTGAGCATTTTTGGGGCAACCCCTCCTCCCTTCACCGCTTGGGCGTAGAAGCCGAAATTCCCGTAAGTGAAGCCCGAACGGAAATTGCCCGTGTTCTTAATTGTCGGGAGGATGAAATATACTTTACCTCCTGCGGAACAGAAAGCAATAATACCGCTATTTTCGGCGTTTGCAAATCCCGAAAAAAGCGAGGCAAAAGAATAGTCACCACCGCTATTGAGCATCCTTCGGTTCTTGAAGCTTTTAAAAGAATGGAGGAAGAAGGCTTCGAGGTTATATACCTTAAGCCCAACCGAGACGGCGTTGTGAGCGAAAAGGATATTGAGAACGCTGTAAATAAGGATACTATTCTTGTAAGCATTATGCTCGTAAACAACGAAACTGGCGCCATAGAGCCTATTAAGGCGGCGGCAGATATAATAAAGAAAAGCGGCGCCCCCGCCCTTTTGCACTGTGATGCAGTGCAGGGCTTTGGTAAAATGCCTATAAATGTAAATTCCTTAGGCGTTGACCTTTTATCCGTAAGCGCTCACAAAATACACGGTCCCAAAGGCATCGGCGCACTATATATTAAAAAGGGTGTTAATATAAGTCCCTTGCTTTTTGGCGGCGGTCAGGAAAAGGGTATGCGCTCAGGCACAGAAAGCGTTCCTCTTATTATGGGCTTTAAAGGTGCCGTAAGTGAGCTTGGCAATATAAACGAAAGCCTTAAAAAGACCAAAGAATTATGGGCTTATGCTAAGGATAAGCTCTTAGCCACTAATATCGCAACCGTAAATTCCTCTGATGAGGCTTTACCCTATATACTTAATATTTCGGTGGTGGGATATCGTTCCGAAACCCTTTTACATTTTCTTGAAGCCAAAAATATTTACGTTTCCTCAGGAAGCGCCTGCGCTAAGGGCGAAGGAAGTTATGTGCTAAAGGAAATGGGACTAAAGCCCGAAAGGATAGACAGCGCCCTTAGAATCAGCTTTTCCCGTTTTACCGAAAAGCAGGAAATTGACGCTTTATGTCAGGCTCTTATTGAAGCAACCCAAAAACTACGGAGAGTTAAATAATGAAAGAAATCATACTTATTAAAGACGGTGAGTTAGCCTTAAAGGGACTTAACCGCAGAAATTTCGAAGATAAAATGATATCAAATATACGCCGCAGACTAAAGGCGCTTGGTGATATTAAGATAACCACCGCTCAATCGACTATATATATAGAGCCTCAAGGCGAGGATTTCGATTTTGAAAAAGCCCTCGAATATATGCAGTTGGTATTCGGTGTTGCAGCCTTTAGCCGCGCTTGTGTTTGCGAAAAAACGGTAGAGGATATTTTATCAAAAGCCCCTGTTTACCTTGCGGATACGATGAAGAGTGTCAAAACCTTTAAGGTTGAAGCAAAGCGTTCTGATAAAAGCTTCCCTCTTACTTCCCCTGAGCTTAGCCGTGAGGTTGGAGCCGTTTTGCTTAAAAATTTCCATCACTTAAGGGTTGATGTCCATAATCCCGATGTGATTATCACCGTTGAGGTAAGAGATTATGCCGCATATATTAGAGGCGGTCAGATTAAGGGCGCAGGGGGACTTCCCGTTGGCACCTCAGGCAGAGCCGAAGTGCTGATTTCGGGCGGTATTGACAGTCCCGTTGCCGCATGGACTATGGCAAAGAGAGGTCTTATTCTTAACGCTATTCACTTTGCAAGTCCGCCTTATACGAGTGTCCGCGCTGAAATGAAGGTTAAAACCCTGCTTTCAAAGGTTGCAAAATACTCAGGCACCATAAAGCTTGCCATTGTTCCCTTTACCGAAATTCAAGAGGAAATCGGTAAATGCTGTCCCGAAGATTATTTCACCCTTATAATGCGCAGAATGATGATGCGCATTGCCTGCAGAGTGGCTGAAAACGACGGTTGCTTAGGTCTTATCACAGGCGAAAGCTTAGGTCAGGTCGCAAGTCAGACCTTACCTGCCCTTGCCGCTACCGACCAGGTATGCACCATGCCCGTTATGCGCCCCCTTATTGGTATGGATAAAGAAGAAATCATAGCTATTTCAAAAAAGATAGATGCCTTTGAAACTTCAATTCTCCCCTTTGAAGACTGTTGCACCGTATTCACTCCCAAGCATCCTCACACCAAGCCTAAAAAAGGGCAGTGTGAAAAGGCAGAAAGCAAGCTCGATATTGAACCTTTAATAGAAAGGGCGATTGAAGGCATAGAATATACTTATATAGAGCCATAAAAGGAGAAAAAATTATGATTCAAAATATCAAGGTAGATTTGATTTATTATTCCACCGCTTCGGATTTTGAAATGGAATTTAATCTTTGCGGATGCTGTAGAATGCGTCTGCTTACAGATAAGGCTGATGACCGAAAGGCGTTCGTCGGCTCACTTTCAAAGTCGGTTTCAAGAAGCAAGGTTATTATCGCCTGCGGAAATCTTTTCGGCGATGAGGGAATCATAAAAACCGTTGCCGCCGCAATAGGTAAAACTACTGTTGCCGCCGATAACAAGGCATACGGTATTAACAGTAGTGAAGACATCGAAATTATTGACGGCTCCGTTCCTCTTGTTACTCCCGAAGGAATTTTTGGCGGTTGCATTATAGAATGCGGCCCTCAAACCATTATCTGCCTTACAGACAGTAAGAGTGTTAAAAAAACACTTTTAAAGGAGCTTATTCATCCTTATATAAGTCAGCTCAGCGTTATTTCTGAAAACAGCCCCGCCCCTCAGGTGATTTTCGAGGAAGAAGCTAAGGAAGAGGATGTAGCAGAAATTTCCGAAGAAGCAGAAGGCATCGCAGAAGAAGCTGAGGATTCTAACCAAGAAGAGCAGACAGAAGCCACCGAAGAAATTATCGAAGAAGTCACCGAAGAAATTATCGAAGAAGTCTCCGAAGAGTCTGTCGAAGAAGCTTCACAAGAAGCAGAAGAATCTCCCTTTGATGATACTGAAAATTTTTCTTTTATCACCGATAAGGAAGAATTCAGCGAGGAAGATATGAAGAACGAAGAGGAAACAGAGGATTCTCCGCTTACCTTTGATATGCACATTGAGCCTGAGGCACCAAAGCGTGATGCCAAAAGCTATTATGAATACTTCGTTCCCAACAGCGAGGAGGATATTTTCATCTCTGAGGATGAGGAATTCGATAATTTAAAGCCCAATTCGAGTAAGCTTAACGCGTTTATCATTATAATTGCAGTTCTTCTTTTAATAATGCTTGCAGTTATAGGCTATTTCTTACTCTTTATTCCCCTTGCAAACGGTCAGGAAATAAGCACCTATATAAATGAGTTTTTCAGCGTTTCACAAAATATGCTGGTGTGAGGTAAAGCTATGATAACCCTTTCTGTTTTTGATGGAATTCTCGCTGAAGCCTGGAATATTTTTTATACCCTTCTAATTTCTATGGTGCCCGTAATCGAGCTTCGCGGCGCAATACCCATAGGCTTAGGACTCGGTCTTCCCCTTTGGCTTGCAGTTTCCGTTTCTATTATAGGAAATCTTATTCCTATTCCCTTTATTATCATATTTATAAAAAAGATTTTCGCCTTTATGAGAAGATGGAATAAGCTTGACGGACTTGTTACTAAGCTTGAACAAAGGGCCGAAAAGAAAAGTGACACAGTTAGAAAATATGCTTTTTGGGGACTCTTTATATTTGTTGCCATCCCCCTTCCCGGCACAGGCGCTTGGACAGGTGCCTTAATCGCCGCAATGCTTGATATGCCGCTTAAAAAAGCTATGCCCGCCATAGTGCTCGGTGTTTTAGGCGCCGCAACAATCGTTTCCACTGTATCCTATGGCGCATTTTCAATTTTTTCTTAAAAGTAATGGCAAGGAGCTGATGAAATTCATCAGCTCCTTTTCTTTTTTTACAGAAAATTCCTTTTTATTGCCTTAGATAGCGACAAAAAATACACAGTTTACATAATATAATTTTATGGGGAGTATTTTTATTAAACAAGGTGATAAAATGAAGGAATTTTTAAGCATCGGAAAACAAAAAAGCATTGGTAAAAACCGAGAACTGTTAGAAGCTCTTTTTCTGCAAATCGGGGTTGCAGTTATCTCTTTTATAGCATCAAGAGGGGTAGTGGCAGAAAGGCTTCTTCCCTTTGGCATAGCCTTTTTGGCGGGATGCCCTCACTATTATTGCGCTTCCTCAGCTTTAGGGGCTTTTTTGGGATATTTTATTCCCATAACCAATCAAAGCGGTTTTCGTTACATAGCATCTCTTTTTGCAGTTTTAGCCATAAAGCTAATACTATCTTCCAATAAACGCATATCCTCGAATCCATTGTTTTGCGCCGTAGTTGCATTACTCGCCAACGGAATCACGGCGGCTGTTGCCTCTCCCACCGTTTCTACGGGATTTGTGGACTATCTCTCAGAGGCTCTGCTTTGCGCCCTTGGAGCGTTCTTTACCTGCAAAACGGCTTTGGCACTTAAAAGGGATAGGGTTGGATTATCGGGAGAGGAGCTTGCAAGTCTTCTCATAGTATCATCTATAATTCTGACAGGACTTAACGGCATTTCCCTTTACGGAGTTTCGGTAGGATGTATTTTAGGTGTATTCTTAATACTGACCGCCGCAAAGTACGGAGGCACTCTGGCAGGTGCAATAAGCGGTATAGCGGTTTCCTTTTCAAATCTGCTCGGCGGAAACTCAAACACGGGACTTTATTATTTCGGTGGTATGATGGCAGGAGTGTTTTCACCCTTAGGGAAATATTCACAAATAGCCGCCATGGGCATTTCCACCATTATCTCTGCCCTATATTCTTTAGATGAGAATTCTCTTTTCCCCCTTATTGCCCAGACGGTTTGCGGCTCACTTATTTTTCTGTTTCTGCCCCGAAGCGCAGGCGTACATCTTGGAAAAATTTTCGCTGGTATACCGAAAATTACAATGCCCTCGGGAATAAAAAAGGCGGCTACACTAAGGCTTAATCTGGCATCAAATGCCCTTAAGGATATTTCACATACCGTAGCTCAGGTATCGGAGGAATTAAGCCGCATTAACGCTCCTGACTTTAATTCGGTAATATCAGGGGTTGAACGTGAGGTTTGTAAAGGCTGTAAGCTTAGAATTCATTGTTGGGAATCAAAAAAAGAGGCTACAGTAGAAGCCATTTTACAAATGACAAAGGCTATTAAGAACGGTGAGGAAGTAATTTTAGACCGAACAGATAACGAGTTTAGGGGGCGTTGCCTTAAGCCTGATGCTATGGCGCAGTCGGTGGCCGCCAAATATACTGCATACTCATCTGCTATTGCGGCAGAAAATCGCATCGAGGAGGTGCGTGAGGTAGTATCCGACCAATTCGAAGGAATTTCAAATATGCTTGAGGATTTATCCTTGGACCTATCCCGTGACGAAAAATTTGATAATTCTGCGGCGCTTAGCGCGGTGGAGGTGCTGAGAAATCTTAATATTCACTCCGAAGAATGCTGTGCAAGAATAGATAAATTCGGAAGAATGACCTTAGAAATCCGCATAAAAAAGGATAATGAATTAACCCTTAATAAAATGCGGATAATGAAGGCTCTATCCTTAGCCTGTGAGCGTGATTTTGATATACCTGTTATAAACGAAGCAGGAGGAGATATTTATATAAGCGTAAGCGAACACGCTATATATAAAATTGATATGGGTGTGACCCAGCTTAGCGCCGATAACGGCAATATGTGTGGTGATGCCTTTAACTGCTTTAACGATGGCAAAGGGCATTATATTGCCGTACTCAGCGACGGTATGGGTACGGGTGGTAGAGCCGCTGTTGACGGAGCTATGGCATCAGGCCTTATGGCAAGGCTCTTAAAGGCGGGCTTCGGCTTTAACTGTTCCCTTAGAATTCTTAATTCCTCTATGCTTTTTAAATCCACAGATGAATCTCTTGCTACAGTTGATATTGCAAGTATCGACCTTTTCACAGGTGAGACCGAGCTTTATAAGGCGGGGGCGGCGCCGACACTTGTGCGAAGAAGCGGTAGGACAGGCAAGGCAGAAAGTACCTCGCTGCCCGTAGGAATACTACGGGATATCGGATTTGACAGAGCGGCAATAAAGCTAAAAGCGGATGATATTCTGCTTCTTATGTCTGACGGAGCCATAAGCGAGGGCCTTGATTGGATAAGAGCCGAGCTTGAGGCTTTCAGGGACGGAACTGCCAAGGACCTTTCAAAACACATTGCCGAATGCGCCCGCGCAAGAAGGTCTGCCGCTCACGAGGATGATATAACCGTAATCGCCCTGATGCTCGAAAGATGCCCTTAAAAAAACACTTGCAAAATAAATTAAATGTGGTATAATAATGCCATAAATGCGATGATAAAGAAAAGTAGCCTTGCGTAAGGATTTTAAGAGAGGGAGGGTCTCGGCTGTAAACCGCCCATTTCCGCGCTTTGCGAAGTTCCCTTTTGAGCAGCGCCGCCGAACTAAAAAGTAAGCGACGACGGTATGGCACCGTTACCGCCTAAAGAGTGTTTGCTCAGAAAAGCAAAAATTACGGGTGGTACCGCGGAGTTTTTAAATTTACAACTTCGTCCTGTTATTCGGGACGGAGTTTATTTTTTTATTAAAAAACAAAAATGAAAGATGAATAATGAAGAATGAATAATTCAGGAGGATAAATATGAAAGAACAGTTAACGGGAATTCTCGAAATTGCTAAAGCTACCATTGCCGCTGCTGACAGCGAACAGGCAATCGAAGAGCTGCGAGTAAAATATCTTGGAAAAAAAGGTGAGCTTACCGCGCTTCTTAAGCAGATGGGCTCCCTTTCTCCCGAAGAGCGCCCCAAGATGGGACAGCTTGTAAACGAGGCTAAGGCTCAGGTTGAGGCTCTTATCGGCGAAAAGGCAGCCGAGCTTAAAGAAAAGGCAACCGAGCTTAAATTAAAAGAGGAAACCATAGATATTACTATGCCCGCCAAGTCGGTAAAAAGGGGTAAGCTTCACCCCCTTAACACCGTGCTTAACGATATGATAGATATTTTTCAGTCTATGGGCTTTGACGTGGTGGATGGTCCCGAGGTTGAAACCGACCACTATAACTTTGAGTGCTTAAACGTACCCGCTGACCACCCCGCAAGAGATATGCAGGATACCTTCTATCTTGCAGAAAATTTACTACTCAGAACACAGACCTCTGCGGCTCAGATAAGAACTATGGAAACAAGAAAGCCCCCTATCCGTGTTATCTGCCCAGGCAGAGTTTTCAGAGCCGATGAGGTGGATGCTACCCACTCCCCCGTTTTCCATCAGATAGAGGGACTTGTGGTTGATAAGGGCATTACCCTCTGCGACCTTAAGGGCGTACTCGAGCAGTTTGCCCACGAGATTTACGGCAAGGATACAAAGGTTAAATTCCGCCCATCCTTCTTCCCCTTTACAGAGCCCTCTGTTGAGGTTGATGTAAGCTGTAGCGAATGCGGCGGTAAGGGTTGCCGTGTTTGTAAGGGTGCAGGTTGGATAGAGATTTTAGGCGCAGGTATGGTGCATCCTAACGTTCTTCGTTCCTGCGGAATCGACCCCGAAGAATATAGCGGCTTTGCCTTTGGCATCGGTCTTGACAGACTCACTACCACCCGTTATAAGATAAGCGATATCCGTTTACTCTTTGAAAACGATAAGCGTTTTCTTGAGCAGTTTTAATTAAGGGGGTAAGAGTTATGAAAATATCACTTAAAGCATTAAAGTATTATGTAGAAATAAATGTACCCGTTGAAGAGCTGTGCGACCGTATGGTTATGGCAGGCTTTGAGGTTGAAAGCATCGAGCGTGAGGGCGATAATATTAAAAACGTTGTTGCCGCAAGAATAACCGAGCTTACTCCCCATGAGGATAGCGACCATCTTCAGATTTGTCAGATGGATATAGGCGGCGGAAAAACTGTTCAGATAGTAACGGGCGCTCAGAACATTAAGTTAGGCGACCTTGTTCCTGCCGCTCTTGACGATAGCTATCTGCCAAACGGCGCTCACATTAAAGCAGGCAAGCTCAGAGGCGTTGATTCCCTCGGTATGCTTTGCTCGGGCGAGGAGCTTGGTCTTACAGAGGAGGACTATGAGGGCGCTTCGGTTCACGGCATCCTTATACTTAAGGATGAATGGGAAACAGGTACCGATATGCGTACCGTTTTAGGCCTTGATGATTATATTATCGATTTTAAGATTACCGCTAACCGTCCTGACTGCAACTGCTTTTTGGGTGTTGCTAAGGAAATTTCGGTGGTTTTGGGCACAAAGTTTAATCCTCCCGTTCCTGCTTATAAGACAGTGGGCGGAGATATTAAGGACTTTATTGATGTTACTGTTGAAAACTATGACCTTTGTCCCCGTTACGTTGGCAGAATAGTTAAAAATTTAAGAATAGGACCCTCTCCCCTTTGGATGCAGAAGGCTATTACCGCATCGGGTATGAGACCTATTAACAATATCGTTGATATCACTAACTTCGTTATGCTTGAAACAGGTCAGCCTATGCACGCCTTTAATTATGATGACCTTGCAGGCAAGCAAATAATCGTTCGTAATGCCCGTGAGGGTGAAAAGATTACCACCCTTGACGGCAAGGATTATGAGCTTAATCCCGATATGCTCGTAATTGCGGATGGCGAAAAGCCCTCCTGCCTTGCAGGTATTATGGGCGGTAAGGAAAGCGAAATCGAGGATGATACCAAAAACCTCTTCCTTGAATCCGCTAAATTCAAGAGAGATAATATCCGTCATACAGGAAGAAATCTTGGCATCCGCACCGAATCCAGCGGACGTTTTGAAAAGGGAATAGATATAATAAATACCCGTTATGCTATGGAAAGAGCTTTACAGCTTATCTCCGACCTTGATGCAGGTGATATTATCGAAGGCGAAATTGACCGCAACGTTGGTCTTCCCGAGGATAGAATTCTCACCGTTACAACAAAGAGCATCTTAGAGCTTTTAGGCGTTGATATTCCTGATGATACAATAGTTAATATTCTCAATAGCTTAGGTCTTGAAACAACCTATGATAACGGTACGATAACCGTTAAGGTTCCCTCTATCCGTGATGATATTGAAGGTAGAGCAGACCTTGCCGAAGAGGTTATGAGAATTTACGGCTATGACCATATTATAGGCACCGCTATGCGCGGCGATGTTGTAAGAGGCAAAAAGCTTCCTGCAAGAATTAAGGATGACAAGGTTAAAGCAGCCCTTAACGCTATGGGCGCTTATGAAATAGCAACCTATTCCTTTATTTCTTCGGGCGCTATCGATACCCTCCGTCTTGAAAAAGAAGATGAGCGTAGAAATGCAATTAAGCTTATAAATCCCTTAGGTGATGAATATTCAACCCTTAGAACTCAGCTTACAACAAGTATGCTCACCGTTCTTGCAACCAATATTAACCGCAAGATAGAGGAAGGTCGCTTCTTTGAAATAAGCAAGCGATTTGTTCCAAAGGCTCTCCCTCTTAAAGAGCAGCCCGATGAGCTTGCTACAATGTCAATAGGTATTTACGGTAAGGATGAGGATTTCTTCACCCTAAAGGGCATAATAGAAGAGATTATGAAGATATTCGGCGCTCATACCCAGTATGTAAGAAGCTCTGAGCCTTATCTCCACCCTGGTCGTCAGGCTACCGTTCTTGCCAACAACAAGCCCGTTGCGGTTTTAGGTGAGGTTCACCCTGCAGTTGCAGGTGATTACGATATTGAGCAGAGAGTTTACATTGCAGAAATCAAGCTTGACGTTCTTTATTCCATCGAAAAGAGGAAGACAGTTTATAAGGCGCTTCCTAAGTTCCCTGCAGTAGAGCGCGACTTTGCAATGCTTTGCGATATAGATATCCCCGTAGGCGACCTTGAAAAAGCCATTGTAAGCGGCGGAAGCAGATTACTTGAAAGAGTAGAGCTTTTCGATGTTTACACAGGCTCTCAGATACCTGAGGGTAAGAAGAGCGTAGCCTTTAGTGTGTGGCTCCGTTCAGCTGAGGGAACACTTACAGATGAGCAAATCGACTCCACCTGCTCACGCATTATTGAAAAACTTACCAAGGTTGGAGCAGAACTTAGAAAATAATACTTGAACTTTTTTAAAACTCGTTATACAATAGTAATGTAAATTGCGAAACAGAGGTGTTATTTATGAACGATAGAACTATGACCTTCTCTTTAGGCGACCAGACCGAGCAGGAAATCAGAAGAATTCTCACAGAGGTTTACGATGCCTTAAAGGAAAAGGGCTACAACCCCATAAATCAGATAGTGGGATATATTCTTTCAGAGGACCCCACATATATCACAACCCATAATAACGCCCGTAACCTGATAAGAAGAATTGACCGCGACCTATTGTTACAGTCACTCGTTAAATATTATTTAACGGCATAAAAATAAGAACCCCCCGATTTCCATTGCAAATCGGGGGTTGTTTTTAATTATTCAAACCACAAACCGTCTTTTTCTGTTTTGTTTTCATTGAAATCAGCAGTAGTCCCCGCTGAAACCTTGCAGACCTTACCATCTTTTTCAAACCAGATATCCACATCGGTAGGATTATAAACACTGCTTTCATCAGCGGCAACGCGTAAATTTTTAAGGGCGGTCATATAGTTGTAAATTTCCATATTTGTGGCAAACCAAATCTCGTCCTTACGCTCACAAAGATGCTTTAGAGCATTCTCCATCATCTGCCACTGCTCTTCGGTTTTAAATTCATGGCTATGTCCCCAAACATATAAAAGCGGCTCATTGTTAAAGGTCATATCCATCTTTTCAAAGAAACTGCTTACCGCATTTTCTATACCATTGTGATGAATAGTCGGATGCCACTTCAAAAAGTTTTCAGGCATTTTAAATCTTCTTGTATTTTCAACCGTTCTGCTATAAAGAATTCCGCATTCATTTGCGGTTTTTATAACCTCTTCATTATAATCGCCAAATGGATAGGACATACCGCAAACGGGATATCCCGCAATTTTTTCGAGGAATTTTCTGTCCTCCATAATTTCGTTAACAAGAACTGTTTTAGGCATTCTGGTGGGAAAATAGTGATTAAAGGTATGGGCAGAAATTTCGTGGCCCTCATATCGTTTTTTCAAATTGAGAAGTTGTTCATCCGAATGATTTTTAAACCTCGTTGAATTAAGATGAAACGTGCCCTTAACTCCATAACGGTTAAACAGTTCGATAAGTTTAATATCGGTATCAAATCCATCATCATAACTGAAGGTAGCTATAAATTTCTTGCCATCTTTAAATCTATTTAAATTAATCATGCGATCACTCCAAAAATAAAGCCCCAAGAAAATCTTGGGGCTTTAAGATTTAAAATAAATTATCTAACAGTCTGCTTCTTAGCGCCAAGAACAACAGCTACGCCGGCAAGAGCAACTATTGCAAAGCAAATTGCAGTTGCGCTACCCGTAGCAGGAGATTCAGGCTGAACGGTTACGTTACCGGTTGAAGGATCGATAGCTAAATCCTTATAGTTAGCAACAACGACTACGTCAGCAAGGGGCTTAATCTCAACGTTTTTATCGCCGAGTGTACCCTTAACTATCTGATAGTCAACACCTAAAACTGCTTCTACAAGGCTATTGGTCACAGTACCATCAGCATTAGTAGTAGAAACCTGCTTATATACCTTAAAGCCCTTGAACTCAGGGGCAGCAGAATCGTTTTTAACGGTAGCAGGAGCAGTAACGGTGATTGTACCGCCATCATTTACCTTTACGGTAGCAGGCTTTACACTTTCAGAAATATTGCCGCTTGCTTCGGGAACTATTGTGATAACGGAAAATACCTTATCGGCAACAGGGCTTGAAGCAGCAGAAACTGATACTGAAAGCACAAAAATTGAAACTACGCAGAGGAGTAAAGCAATAATTTTTTTCATCTTAAAGACCTCCAAAAAAAGTTATAATTTTTTCATTATATAAATTATAACACCTTTATATCAAAATGTAAACAAAAATTTTTATTTTTTTAAAATCCGAATTTTTCTTTTGAAACTATTACGGTTATTCTACCGCTTTTTTTCTGTCTTCCGGTTATTAAATAGCTTCGGCATATGCGGTCAGGAGATGCGCAACCATCGGTAAAATCAGGATTTTCGGCATTCTCAAGAGAGATGCAATGACCGAGTCTGACGCAAGGCGTATCACAGGAAAGACGAACACAGTTTTTAGGTGCGGCAATGCGTTTTATCCTTAAAAAGCCTTCCTTTGCATCCTTAACAATTTTATTTTCTCCCACAATAACTATTACCCTTTTAGGTCCGAAAGAAAGAGCCGAAATGCGATTGGCAAAGCCATCCACATTTATAAGCTCGCCATTTTGAGTAACGGCATTAGAAGAACAGAAATAAAAATCACAACCGATAACTTCCTTATAAACATCCATCGGATCTTCACAAGCAAAGCGGTCAAGATAATTATATTTTCCGCTTTTTAAAAGCTCAAGAACACCGCTTTCTATAAGGGTTTGTGAGCCACCGCTTGAAAGGGTGCTGTTTTCGGGAATTAAGCCTTTAATTATATTTAAAATATCATTTTTTGTTTCGGCATAAACCGCTGTAAAATTATTCCTTTGAAGCGCTTCTATTACGCTTTTAAGCTTTTCGGTCATCACTTAACTCCCCCAACAATTATTCCTCCGCCTATTACAGTTTTTCCGTCATAGAAGACTGCCGATTGGCCGCTGCTTGGAGCCCTCTGCGGTCTTTCAAATTCAATCAACACACCGTTTTCCATAGGATGAATAACCGCCTCTTCTTCTTTATGGCGATAACGAAGCTTTGCGGTAACCCTCATATCCCCCTCAAGTCTATCAAAAGGAATAAAATTCACGTTTTCTACTAAAACCCTTTTATAAAATAGATACTCCTCATCACCTAAAACAACCTTACCGCTTGATACATCCTTGCTTATAACGAACTGAGGCTTTCCAAGAGCAATACCAAGTCCCTTACGCTGACCTATGGTGTAATTTATAATTCCGCTGTGCGTTCCTAAAACATTTCCGCTAACATCTACATACTCGCCCTTAGAATAGCTCTTGCCCGTAGCATTTTTTATATAAGAGGCATAATCCCCATCAGGAACGAAGCATATATCCTGACTGTCCGATTTATCGGCGTTCAAAAATCCGTTTTCTCTGGCTATTTCCCTGACCTGCGCCTTGGTAAGCTCACCTAAGGGAAAGAGAGAATGGGAAAGCTGGATCTGAGATAGACAAAAAAGCACATAGCTTTGGTCTTTGCTTTCATCCTCTGCTTTCTCGAGAAGATATCTATCTCCCTGTTTTTTTATAACAGCGTAATGCCCCGTGGCAATTTTATCAAACCCCATATCCCTTGCCATATCAAGCATTTTGCCGAATTTAATATTTTTATTGCAAACTATACAAGGGTTTGGCGTTCTTCCCTTTTCATATTCCGAAATAAAATCATTTATTACAAAATCGGAAAACTCTTTTCTTAAATCGATGCTTTTATGCTCAATTCCTAAGCGTTTACAAACCTGTTTCGCCGCATCAGCCTCGCTTATGGCCGTATCCGAAAGGCTGAGAGTGGCGCCCGTAACTTCATAGCCTGAATTTATAAGCAGCTTTGCCGCTACAGATGAGTCAACACCGCCGCTCATACCCGTTAAAACCTTCATATTTACTCCTTACATCTAATATATATAAAGTATATCACATTTTTAATAACGATACAAGCGGGTATATGTATGGAAGATTTTGAAAACAAAACAACTAACCAAGAGCTTACTCCACCTAAGGATATACTTTTAGCAGTTATTATCACCGAGGTTTTGTGCGTGGCAGTTATACTGCTTACTGTTATATTTATGAAATACTTCTGGAAAGATGGCTTTGACGAAGCTAAAGGCTTTTACAGTGAGCATTTCTTAACCGAAACCACTTTAAGCGAAGTGATAAAGGAATGAAAATAAAATTATTCGGCACCGAAATTTATATATCCTTTCTTTTTTCGGCAGTTATAGCCTTTTTACTCGCAACCGATAGAACAGGTCTTATAATACCAACCCTTTTCGCCTCTCTCATACACGAAGGGGGACATCTTTTCGGTATGTGGCTTTGCGAATGTCAGCCTAAAGCAATAAGGCTTATTCCGACCTCGATACAGATAGTGAGAGGCTTTTCATCAAGGCCACAAGGGGAAACAGCAATAGCCCTTTTAGGCCCCGCCGCGAATTTAACTGTTTTTTTATGCCTTTTGCTTAATTACTTTCTGTTTGAAAACGAAGCGGTGCTCATATTCTCCCTTTTAAACCTTATTCTCGCCATTTTTAACCTATTGCCCGTAACGGGACTTGACGGCGGAACGGTGCTTAAAAACATAATTGCTAAAAAAACGGATTTATATACAGCCGAGAGAAAGGTGCGAATTATCACCCTTATACTATCTGCTCTGCTCTTCTTTGCAGGAATATATATACTGCTAAGCGGAAAATTTAATATTTCGGTGTTTATTATGGCTTTATATCTTTTTATATGCGGATGGGTGAGGAGATAAAAAATCACCGCCCTCAACGTGCGGTGATTTTTTATTTATTATTTTCCTTTGCGGTGTTTATTGAAGCAATTAACATTCGCTTTATTTCTTCGACAAGCGAAAGCAAATCTTCAAAATTATAATCAATTAAGTTAGTTCTTTTTAAAAGCATGAGCCAGTAAATGCTTTCGCCGGTTTCTTTAAGCGAAATGTGTAATTTTGAAATAAAATCGGCTTTACTGTTTCCATAAACAGCTTCATTTATATTGGCACCTATACTTGTAGCAGAACGCAGTAATTGTTTTGCTACTGTTGTATCTTTTCTCGTTTTAGAAAATTCCTCATAAAACAAAACTATTTTTGTTGCAAAATCAAGAGATTTATCAAGCAATGGACTATTCATTCATTTCACCTCTAACTTAATTATATCATATCTTGCTTCTATAATCAACGCTTTGCGAAGCAAAGCACCGATTCTTTTCTCTCTTCTCTCTTATCTTTTATCTGGAAAAGTCACTCTTATTTTTAGAGAAGAGTGAAGAGTGAAAAGAGAACAGAGAAGAAAACAAAAAGAAAAAGCCACACGATGTGTGACTTTTCTTTTTGGCGCGCCGAAGAAGATTCGAACTCCCGACCTTCTGGTCCGTAGCCAGACGCTCTATCCAGCTGAGCTATCGGCGCATTTTTAAGTTGCCAAAACATAATATCACAAAATTAAAATAAAATCAATAGTTATTTTTAATTTTTTTTAAAAATTTGGATGGGGATAGCAAATGAATAGCTTTTTATCCGCCTTAAACCGCACTGTTTGGGGCGTTCCAATGCTTATACTTTTATTAGGACTCGGCTTTTACCTAACCTTTAAAACAAGGTTTTTTCAGTTTAGGAATCTTGGTTTATCTTTAAAAAGCGCTTTTAGCGGCGGCAATACGGGTGTTTCTCCTTTTCAGTCTGCCTGCACTGCCCTTGCGGCAACCCTTGGCACAGGAAATATAGTAGGCGTTACGGGAATTATTGCCCTTTGCGGCGCAGGGACTATATTCTGGATGGTTCTTTCTGCCTTTCTTAGTATGATTATTAAATTTGCAGAAATTACCCTTACTATGCTTTACAGAGAAAAAAAGGGTAAGGATTTTGTGGGCGGCCCTATGTACTATATAAAAAACGGTCTTCCAAAGGCTTTTTTGCCTCTTGGAATCATCTTTTCTGTGCTAACCCTCATAACCGTTTTGGGCATGGGAAATATGGTGCAAATCAACACCCTCGTTTCTGGAATTAGCGGCGTTATTCCAAAAAACCATCAAAACCTAAGGTTTTATGTAAACTTAATCGCCGTTATTTTCTGTGCCGTTTCGGGCGGATTCATACTTCTTGGCGGCGCTAAAAGAATAGGTAGGTTTGCCGAAAAATGCGTACCCTTTATCACTCTTTTATATTCCCTTTTAGCACTTGCCGTTATAATCATAAATATTAAACGGTTGCCGTCAGTTTTAGCCGATATTATAAGGGGCGCCTTTAATCCTAAATCCGTTGTGGGCGGCGGCGCCGCTTCCTTGCTCACGGTTATAAGAAGAGGTGTGGCGCGAGGCATTTTTTCCAACGAGGCGGGTATGGGCACTGCACCTATGGCTTATGCCAATACCGAGGGGAAAAGTCCTGTCAAGGTTGGTATGATGGGGATTTTCGAGGTTTTTTGCGATACGGTTCTTGTATGCACTCTCACAGGCCTTGCGGTGCTTTGCTCGGGCGCAGATATTTATGGGCTTAGCCCCAGCGCCGCAGTATTCAAGGTTTTTGCTACTGTTTTCGGTAATTTTTCTACGCCTATTATTTCGCTTATCATCTGTTTTTTTGCCTATACCTCATACATAGGCTGGGGTGTTTACGGAGGCTGCGCCTCTACCTTTTTATTTGGAAAAAGATTTTCTTTTCTTTTTACGGTGGTTTATTGTCTTACCTGTTTTTTTGCTCTGCTAATAAGCAACTCTGCAGTATGGGAATTAAGCGAGGCTCTAAGCGGGATTATGGCTATACCTAATCTTATTGCGCTTTTTTTGCTCTCTCCCGAAGTATATAGACAGATAAACAGAGAGGATATATAAAATATCCTCTTTACTTTCTCTTCTTTTATTGGTATAATATTATCCCAAACTAATATGGAGCGAAGGATATGAAATACTCGATTAACTTAAGCGCCTATTCGGCAGCCTTTCCCGTGCCCAGCGCAGTGGTGGACAAGTTCATAAAATTATCCTCAGCAGTGCAGTTAAAGGTACTGCTTATTTGTATGCGCAATTCTTCTGCTCCCATCGAAAGCGATGAAATAGCAAATATTTTAAATGTTACCAAGACAGAGGTTGAGGACTGCTTAATTTATTGGTCGGGTTGCGGAATCTTAAATGTAGATGTTCCAAGCGCTATGGTAGAAGAAAAAGAGGATGAATATGTAATTCGCTGCGAAAAGCCCACAAGAGAAGACGTTGCAAGAAGAGGCAGCGAGGACCAAGGCATTCGCTTCCTTTTAAATGAGGCGCAGAAAAAGTTCGGCAGAGGACTTAAAATGAATGAATCAAGTACATTTGTATGGCTGTGTGATGATTTTGGATTTGATGTTTCTGTTGTGCTGTTGCTTATTGAATATGCGGTGAGCGAAAATAGCCGCAACATAACCTTTATCGAAAGAACAGCGGCAAAATGGAAAAACGCAGGTGTTGAAACTGTTTTAGATGCAGAAAGGTGGATAGCCGAGGAGGCTAAGCGCAAGCTTGCCGTAGCTGTTGTACAAAAAGCTTTTGGAATTGAAAGAAGAAAGCCCAGCGAAAATGAGCTTAAATTCTGTAATATCTGGATAAATGAGTGGCATATTCCCTCAGAGCTGCTTAACAGCGCCTATAATATCTGTATTGATAACAACACAAAGCTTTCCTTTGCATATATTCACAAGATTTTAGAAAACTGGCATAAAAAGGGTTATAAAACCGTAAGTGATATAGAAAAGGGAAAGGCGCCCGAAAAGAAAAAGCCAAAGGGCAAAAACAGCTTTGCCGCCTACGACCTTGATGCATTTGAAAAAATGCTTAATTCTGATGATTAGGTGAGAATATGATAAATAAAGAAACTGCATACTCTTTAGCCTTTAAAGAACAAAAAGAAGCTCTCGCATATAAAGTTGCGGCTTATAACAAGGCTTTAGAGGAATTAGAAGAAAGCAACAGCAGAATAACCGAGATAGACCGCACCATAAAGGCTCTCGGAGCTAAAATAGGCGTTACCGTGCTTTCGGGCGACCGAAATGAGCTTGACCGTATGCAAAAGCTTATCACTGCCTTGGCTGACGAAAAGGACGCAATTTTACAAAAAAGCGGAATAAAACCTATTGAGTTTGACTGTAAAGCTTGTAAGGATACGGGATATATTGACGGAAAAATTTGCAACTGCATTAAAGCAAAGGCTAAAAAGCTGATTATAGGCAGTCTTTCTGAGGAGCTACCCCTTGAAAACTGCCGTTTCGAAAGCTTTGACCTTAAATATTATCCCGATGAGGATATGGACGGCTCAAATCCTAAAAAGAGAATGGAAAGTCTTTTAACCCTTTGCAAAAGCTATGCCGATAATTTTGATGCGAAATCATCAAGCAATCTTCTCTTTATGGGGGATGCAGGGCTTGGTAAAACACACCTTTCCCTTAGCATCGTATACGAGCTTTTAAATAAGGGCTTTGATGTTATTTACGGCTCGGCATATAATCTTTTTTCGGCTATGGAAAACGACCATTTCGGCAACCGTACAAACGATAGCTTCAACTCCGCCGTTTCCTGTGACCTATTGGTTATTGATGACCTTGGAAGCGAATTTGTATCTCCATACATACTTTCTATGTTCTACAATGTAATCAATACCCGCCTTTTAGCAGCAAGACCTACTATTATAAACACAAATCTTACTATGAAGGAAATAGAGGAGAAATATACCCCCAGAATTTCTTCAAGGCTTATAGGTAACTACACCGCCAAAAAGTTTATCGGCAACGATATAAGACAGATTAAAATGGCAGAAAAATTTAACGGGTAATAATTATATATACACTTCTAGAGGTGACATTATGATTTATAATATCATCAACCACATCCAAAACAAGCATTATGATGAATTAGCCATCCTTTCTCCCCAGGAAAGAATGACTAAATTGTTTGAGATTATAACCGATACCATCCCTATCCATATAAATAAAGATGACTTTATAGCCGGTTGGTATGGCTATAAAGAAGATATGGGATTTAACAATTCTGTTCCATCCTTTAAAAAGACCGATAATTTTTTCACTGAGGAAATCAATCATAAAAGAGAGAAATTAAGATACCTTAACACCCATATAGAATTCACCCGTGCCCATACTTGTCTTGATTATAAGACCATCATAGAAAAGGGTGTTGAGTATTATATAAATAAGGTTAACGCAGCTCTCGAAGAAACACCCGAAAATCAAGTGCTTCTCGCTATGAAAAGCGAACTTTTAAGCGTTTGCCGCTTTGCCGAGCGTTACCGCCGGCTTGCAAAAGAAAAATTAGCGTCGGCAAAAAGCACTGAAGAACGCCGCACATACAAAAAAATATATGAATCCCTCTCTCAAGTTCCCCTTAAAAGCGCTCGGACTTTTACAGAGGCTGTGCAATCCCTCTGGATATTACACGCCCTGATACCAATTGCTGAATTAGAATGGGGTAGTATTTCAATTGGTAGAATCGACCAATTTTTATATCCCTTATATAAAAAGCATATTTCTGATGGTGGAAGCCGAGAGGAAGCCAAGGCTATACTTAAAAATTTCTTCAATCTTCTCAATACCTATGGTGACGGCGCTTGCGCTATGAATATAGGCGGCTCAAGCAGTGATGGTGCTCATCAATACAATGAACTCTCAAGGCTTTTAATCGAAGTAGAAAAAGAAGTTGCTTCCCTTTCCCCTATATTTGCAGTAAGAATAACACCTGATATGCCCGATGATATTATGGATTCGTTGATAGATTTCAACCTATTCAAGATTGGCCAACCCACTTTTTACGGCGAAAACACCTGCCGTCGTTCTATGCTTGATAGAGGCGTTGAACCCTCTGAAGCCATCGATTTCTCTGCCAATAGTTGTATGGGCATAATCGCTCAAGGAAAAGAGTTTGCAGATATGTGGGGCATAAAATTTAATACTCACTTACCCTTGGAATTGGCGGTAAACGGCGGTAAGCCCTTAATCGAAAAGTATTCTTATTTTGATTCAAAGGTGGCGCCCACCGTTCCAAAAACCTTTGACGAATTAATGCTTTTATTTCAAGAATATATGAATGAGGTCATCTCGGTTTCAACGGATATTTACGAATGCGTTGCAAAAGAAATTGCCGAAACCTCACCCGGACCCCTTCTTTCTGCTTTGACCGAGGGTTGTATAGAAAGTCGAAGTGACCGTGCGGTAGGCGCTAAATACAATAATGTAACCGTAGAAACCTTTGGACTTATAAATGTATGCGATTCTCTGCTCGCCATAAAAGAGTTGGTATATGATAAAGAGAAATATACCCTCGAATATTTAGTAAAAGCTGCTCAAAATAATTATGAAGGCTATGAAAAACTGTTAGATGATATAGGCGAATGTGAAAAATACGGTAGCAACAGTTCACCCTCAAATCAACTTTGCATTAAGGTTTGCGATATCGTCTATAATGCTTGCAAAAAGAATTGGCGCCATAACCGCAAGTTTTTCCCCTCTTTGCATACCATTGATGTAAATGTTTCATTTGGAAGAACTATGTATGCCACCTTGGACGGTAGAAAAAAAGGTGCGCCCGTTAATAAAAACGCCAACCCCTCCGGATTGGTTAAAAATATTGCCTATACCTCTGTTGCAAGCTCTGCTGCGAACCTTCCTCAATACAAATTCAGCGGCGGTCAGCCCATAGATTTATATTTTGATGAATCTTGGTTTGAAACAAAGGAAATGCGAGATAAAATAAAAAATCTTATCTTAACCTACTTTGATTTAGGCGGAATGCAGTTGCAGGTAAACAGCGCTGATATAAAGCTTCTCGAAAAAGCGCATAAAGAGCCTGATAAATATCCCTTCGTTATTGTCAGAAGGGGTGGATATAGTGTTCGTTTTAACGAGCTCTCCCCCGCCGTGCGAGAGGATATGATTGCCGCCGCAAAAAATTTCAGAATAAATAACTCATAAAACAAACCCCGAGGTTTAACCTCGGGGTTATCGTTTTACTTGTCAAGAATATTATAGTAATAAACCGGAGCGGATGCCCAACCGTGAGAACGGCTGTTGCCAAGCTTAGTATCAGCTTCCTCTGTTTCCCAGAAGGTAGTAGCGCCAAGGTTCAACATTCTCTCATATCTTCTGTCTATATCGTTAAGTATATAATCCTTATACTTTTCCTTGCTTACGCTAAGCAGCGCATCATATCTGAAGGGCTGCATACTAAGGGTAATTTTAGTAAGGTCATTGTTATCATCGGCAAGTACCTTAACGATATCCTCGGTATTCTCCCCTGCGGCACCGCAGAGAACTGCCATAGTATTGCCAAGCTCACTGTAATCGCTATCTACAGTAGAATTCTTGAAAAGGCCATCCTTTTCAACAAAGAAAACCTCTCTGATTTTCTTGTTGAGGTTATCTCTTAGCTTACTAAAGTCAGCCTCCTCGCCGATAGCCTTTTTAATCTCCTCAAAATTCTTAAGGGCTAAACTTAAAAGGCAGTTAAGAATAAGGTCGAATCTCTTTTCCTCTTCAACGCCTACTACACCGTTAAGATTTTTAGACCACTCATAGAAATTCCAATGAGGAGCGGCAGTAAAGATAGGAATAAGACCAAATTCCAACCTATCGGTAAACACCTTCATAAGAGAATCAAGCTTATGAATATATTTCTTCGCAAGTGAGGTATCGGAAGAATATTTAATATATTCATTCATCGACATAAACCAATAAAGCGAGAATGAGGGAATGGTCTGGTCACGCTGAATGGGATAACAAATTGAGAGAAGTCCATCCTCTCTGTTATCAAGAGCAATAAGCTCGTGATTTGAGCGAGGAAACTCAAGATTATCAAAAGCATAGTAACCAAAAAGCATCTGATTACGGCTATCAAGGGTATATAAAGCCTGCTCCCTCCAAGGAGTATCCTCATAATGCTCATGCATACAAGCCTCAAGGGTTCTTACACAAACATCATATATCCTCTGTCTAAGCGGTGTAGAAGCCTTAAAGGGCTTTTTGACGATGGGATAATCGGTGGGAATAAGGGTTATGTAATTTATCTTTATGGGCTTTTCGGCGAAAACCTCTAAGTATCTGCCGCCGAGTCTTCTGAAATAGTTTTCATAAACATTTCTGCCCTTTTTAAGCACTACCTCAACAGTATAATCCTGCTTACCGTTATAGCGCATAACCTTATTATTTGTAAGATGCTCGCCGTAAGCGATAGTTAAGGTCTGCTCCTCTTCACTTTCAACATCAATGGCTATATAGCCTACCGATTCAGCGCCTAAATCAAGAAGCCAACGCTCTTTTTCATCACTCTCAAGCTGGGTTGTTTTAATTTTTTCGCCCATTAAATATTTCTTATTAGGACGGGGATATAGGGGCAAATCCTGATTTACGATAACGCTTTTATCGAAATCTATAAGGTCGCCGCTCATCCAACCGTCTTCCTTAGTCATATCGTAAAGGAAGCTGCAGCCGATAGAGCCGGTAAGCATTTTGTTATAACCGCTTTTATAAGCCTTGCTTACACGGGAAAGGGTATTTTCATCCGAAAACGCCACAAGGCTACCGTCAACACTAAGCTCATATTTTAAAGCGGCTTCCCCTGAAAAATATACCATCCAAGGCACGTTTTTACCGTAGTACCAAACTACGAAGGAAATATTATTCTCTCCCTCTTTGCAAAGAGAGGTAATATCAAGCTCATCATAAATCTTGTGATAAGGATAATCTGCATACTGACCTGAATCTGCAATTTTGCCGTTAACAAATACGGCATAATTAGAATCGGCAGAAATTTTAAGAGTAGCCTTACCGCCGCAGTAATCAAACTTATCGGCAAACTCGCCGTACATATCGTTGATTACTTCGCCCTTTGTCCAAATCCATTTTGAATTTTTCATAAAAACACCTGCTTTAATAAAAATGCTTTTCAAACCGATTATTTGCATTTAAAATTAAGACATTATAAAACTGCTTTTTTAAGCCCCTCAACCTTATCGGTTTCCTCCCACTTAAAACCCATATTCTCTCGGCCTAAGTGACCGTAATTAGAGGTCTTGCGGTAAATGGGATTTCTAAGCCCTAAGGCATCGATTATAGCAAGAGGGCGAAGGTCAAACACCTTATTTACCGCCTCGGCTATCTTTTCATCACTCACCTTGCCTGTGCCAAAGGTATCAACCATTACCGAAACAGGCTTTGCAACGCCTATAGCATAGGCTATCTGCACCTCGCACTTATCGGCAAGCTCTGCCGCTACTATATTCTTAGCCACATATCTTGCGGCGTAGGCGGCGCTTCTGTCAACCTTTGTGGGATCCTTTCCCGAAAAGGCGCCTCCACCGTGACGGGCCATACCGCCATAGGTGTCAACTATAATCTTTCTGCCCGTAAGTCCTGTATCACCCTGAGGTCCACCAATAACGAAGCGACCTGTCGGATTTATGTAAACCTTAGTGTCCTCATCCATAAGCTCTGCAGGAACGATAGGCTTGATTACTTTATTTAATATATCTGCTCTTAAAGCTTCAAGGCTTATATCCTCGCTATGCTGAGTGGAGAGAACCACCGCCTCTATTCTCTTAGGCTTTCCGTTTTCATACTCTACGGTTATCTGAGTTTTACCGTCAGGTCTTAAATATTTAAGCTCACCCGATTTTCTCACACTCGTAAGCTTATAAGAAAGCTTGTGAGCTAAGGATATAGAAAGTGGCATAAGCTCCTTGGTTTCGTTACAAGCGAAGCCAAACATCATACCCTGATCGCCTGCTCCGTTCAGGTTATACTTATCCTCTTCTCCATCCTTATATTCAAGAGAATTATCAACGCCCATTGCAATATCGGGAGATTGTTTATCAATAGAGGTCATAACAGCGCAGGTGTTGCCGTCAAATCCGCTATCGGCGCTATCATAGCCGATATCATTAAGCACACCTCGTACAACTGCGGGTATATCAACCTGACTTTCCGAGGTTATCTCACCCATAACGGTTACAACACCCGTTGTGCAAAAGGTTTCGCAGGCAACACGGGAAAATTTATCCCCCTTTAAATACTCATCGAGAATTGCATCGGAAATTTGGTCGCAAACCTTATCGGGATGTCCCTCTGTAACAGATTCTGATGTGAAAAGAAATTTACTCATTTTTTGTCCCCTTCTTAGTCCTTACTCAACAATAAAACCGCCCTGAAAGAGCGGTTTACATAAAACCTCATCTTTCGGATAATCCGCAGGATTTGGCACCTTGCTTTACACAGGTTGCCGGGCTTCACAGGGCCTGTACCCTCCACCGCTCTTGATAAGGACCGATATTTAATTTATTTTCAATGATATTTTACCATATTGACGCCATTTGTCAACAGTTAATTTTTGCCGAAGGAGAAATTTCCACCCAAGACAAATATTATCATTACCACCGCAAGTATAAGCACCGCAAGAGATACAACCGTTACCCATATAAATTTCTTTTTATCGGTCTCAGCGTTTGCCTTTGGTATAAGTCCCGCTCTTCTGAGCGCTGAGGTTATAGGCTTATAAATAATCATCGTAACCGCCCCGTTAACGATTCCTTTGATAAGGTTAAAGGGCAAAAGAAGAGTTGGTATCATAGCCACCACCTGACTTCTTTCGGCGCCCATATAATAGGGTGTTATAAAAATATTGGCAACCATCATAACCGCTACCATAGAGATTACAGCCAATATACTGCCCGTAACCGCTCCCGAAAGGGTTCTTCTATATTTATAAAAAAGCCCGCAAACAAGGGCGAAAACAGAGCTTGAAAGGGCGTTCATTATAAGGCCGTAAACACCCGTATCGCTAACCGATATAAATTCCACAAGGGCAACTGTTACGGCGCAGCCTACGGCATATAAGGGTCCGCATAAGAAGGCGGATACCGCTAATATAGCATCCTTAAAATCAAAGGTCAGAAAGCTTACCTTGAATCTGAACAAGAACATACAAAGATATGCCACCGCGCAAAAAAGCGCCGCTAAGGTTACCTTTTTAAGATTTGTTTTCTTTTCCATAATCCACCTCATAAATTAAATAAAAAAGAGTATATATTGTGCCGGTAATTTATATCGTGCCATTGGCACACCAAAACTCTTCACTCTTCACTTTTCACTCTTCACTTAAAAAAAGCCCCGTTTTAAAATAAAACGGGGCTTTAAAATTCGCTATATCGTATATCTTCTTTCATCCGGACTATACCGTCGGTTTCGGAATTGCACCGAATCAGCCATTGGCTCGCGGACTTTTACCGCCGGTGAGGAATCACACCTCGCCCCGAAGATTTGTTTTGATTTTAACACTATATTATAGATTTGTCAATAAGTAGATAAAAAAGGACTATATGAAAAATTATTATAATAGGAAGCCCTATCATAAAGCTTTTATGCAAGGTCTTATGTCTTATAACCCTCATAGTAAGATACATTGCCGCCGCTCCCCCTAAAAAAGAGAGGGTAAAAAGCGTTCTTTCCCTTATTCTTCTTTTATCCTTTATCGCCGCAAGCTTATCATATATACAGGTTACAACAGATATAACACTTATGGCAGCAATATATATTAAAATATAATCTATCACATCATCACCGATTATATTTTACTATTTTTATACTGCCTTTTCAATCTGTTTTTTTAGCTTATCTATAATTCTTTTTTCAAGGCGGGAAATATATGACTGAGAAATACCCAGAGTATCTGCCACCTGCTTTTGAGTATATTCGTTATACCCATTCATACCGAACCGCATTTCCATTATCTGCTTTTCCCTTGGTGGTAATTCGTTTATAAAAGAGCATAGCAGATGCCGTTCATCCTCCTGTTCTATATTTCTGCCTACCTCATCACCATCCGAGCCTAAAACATCCGAAAGGAGAAGCTCGTTTCCGTCCCAATCGGTATTAAGCGGCTCATCAATGGATATTTCATTTCTTTTAGAGGCGCATTTTCTAAGATACATAAGTATCTCATTTTCAATGCAACGTGATGCGTAGGTAGCAAGCTTAATGTTTCTATCGGGGCAAAAGGTATTTACCGCTTTTATAAGTCCTATGGTACCTATGGATATTAAATCCTCCACATTATTTGCTGAGTTATCAAACTTTCTTGCAATATATACCACTAACCTTAAATTATGCACTATAAGGGTTTCCCGTGATTTATTATCGTTTTTTATAAGCAAATCCCGTTCCTCCTCGGCGGATAGGGGGGCAGGTAAGGTTTCGGGACCGTTTATATAATAGGTAGGCTTTATAAGACCTATACGGATTAGCAATCTTAAAATAAAATTAAACATATTTTCTCCTCTATTCTATACTCATTGGGTTAATTATAGCTTTAAACTCACCGTCTATGCGGGTATTAGAAATGGCTATTATGGGTTTATTAAGCCGCTTTTTATAATTCTTCATTGTGATTTGTGCGCTATCACACCTATATCCCTTTAAAAGCTCGGCGCCTGAAACGGTGTTACAGGGTATTGCTCTGAAACGGCTCTTTATATCATCTTCATTTTCTATAAGGGGTGTAACCAAGCTTTCATCGGCGATTATTACCTCACCGTCACCAAAGGGATTTGTAAGGGAATTTCCCGTGTCTATAAGAGCAACTGCACAGGAGGTCTTGCCCTTTAATTCGATTTTTAATTGACATAGCTCCTCCCCCTTTGATTTATTAGGAAATATTTTTCTTATGAAAAAGGAGATAAAATATCCCCCTACCGAAAACAAAATCAAAAAGAGAGGCGAAATATCAAAATAAACCACCGAATTATTTATAACCATACCCGAGGGCTTAAAAAGATACCATATGCCTATCATGCCTCCCGCAAAGGTAAAGGTTACACTAAAAAGGGTGAGCATTCTTCTTAAAAAAGCCCTGCCGCTACCAAAGCCAAAGCAAATAAGGGTAAGAAGGGCGCTAATAATTCCGTTTACAAATAGCTCTGTTATCCAATGGGAAGACGGTAAAAATATGTAAAGCGAGGATATTCCGCCAAAAAGGGAGGCTAAGATAAGCCTTTTTAAATCCGTGCCATCCTTGGTTATAAGAGCGGTTAGCTTCAATAAAAAATAATCCACTATAATATTAAGAATTATGAGCACATCGGCATAAACCACCATAAAATCAGCTCCTGATATTTATTATATATCTCTGTGTTTGAAAAAAGTGTCGCAAAACGGATGATAAAAATATTATTTTTTAAAACCACATATAGATATATAAAGGAGTTGATTTTATGGATAAAGCCTTAATTGAGGAATATAAGAGAAAAATGCTGGAGCTAAGAAGCAAAGCGATACCTGCCGTAGCGCAGGTGGAGGATTCACCTGCCTTGCCCGATACTGATTCAAGGTCAGGCGGACTTATTGTAAGCGTTACCTCGCTTCGAGGTCTTTTCCCCGTTAAAAATGCCCTTGTAACCGTTTTTACAGGGGCGGGAAACAGCTACACAGAGGTTGACCGTGACTATACAGATGAAAGCGGAAGAACTAAAAAATTCATTCTCTCTACACCCGATATAAGCCTTTCTCAATCCTCAGGAAACAGCGAAACGCCCTATTCGCTTTATAATATTTCGGTAAAATCCGATGGGTTTATAGATTGGCTTGAAACCGATATCCCCGTTTTCCCAAAAACAGTTTCCCTTCAGAATGCCGACCTTACGGTATCGGGCGCGGCGGGAAAAAATCAGACTCCCCGTCCATTTTCCGATTTTCCGCAATTTGACCTTTAAGGAGGTATATTATGCCAACCGTAAATGCCCCCATAATCCCACAAAACATTACCGTTCATTTAGGCGCCCCCGATTCTCCTGCCGAAAATGTTACGGTGCCCTTTGATTACTATATTAAAAACGTTGCCTCCAACGAGATATATCCCACTTGGCCCGAAAATGCCCTTAGAGCAAATATCTATGCTATAATCTCCTACGCTCTTAACCGCATATATACCGAGTGGTATACTTCACGTGGGTATGACTTTGATATAACCAACACTACCGCCTTTGATCAGGCTTTTAACAAAGACGGTGAGGTTTTTGAAAATATAAGTCTTATAGTTGATGAGCTTTTTAACGATTACATAGTAAGGCAAGGCTCTATTGAGCCTTTATTTGCTCAGTTTTGCAACGGCACCACCTCAACCTGTGAGGGACTTTCTCAGTGGGGCACAGTATCCCTTGCAAATGAAGGACTTGTACCATATGAGATTTTACAAAGATATTATGGAAATGATATAAATATTGTAACCGATGCTCCCGTAGGCGAAGTAGAGGAATCCTATCCTGGCGCCCCTGTGGTTTTAGGCGATTCGGGCAATAGTGTTAAGAGCATTCAGGTAGAGCTTAACAGAATCGGGCAAAACTATCCCGCCATTCCGAGAATTGCCCGAACAGACGGAATTTTCGGCACCGATACCGAAGCGGCGGTGCGAAAATTTCAGGAAATTTTTAATCTTTCTCAGACGGGCGCTGTGGATAAATCCACTTGGTATAAAATCAAGCAATACTATGTGGGCGTTAAAAGCCTTTCCGACTTAGTTTCAGAAGGGATATCCTTAGAGGAAGCAACTCTACCCTTTTCCACCCGTCTTGCAGAGGGTATGTCGGGTGTGGCGGTTAAAACGCTTCAATACTATCTTAATATACTCGCTTATTTTAACCCTAATCTTAACCCCTCGCCTCTTGATGGGGTTTTCGGTCCTGCTACCACTCAGGCGGTAAAGGATTTTCAGCGCCTCTACGGGCTTACCCAAACAGGCGTTGTAACGGCTCCCACCTGGATAAATTTGCAAAATGCTTATAGGGAAACAGTAAACTCTCTGCCCGTAGGCTACGAGGGTACGAGGGCTAAGTTATACCCAGGATATTTTTTAAGCGAGGGTATGTCGGGAAGCGATATTGAGGATTTGCAGACCTACTTATCCTTTATCGGCAGATTTTATAACGATTTGCCCACCCTTCCCGTAACGGGATATTTTGGCTCTCAGACTCGCGCGGCGGTGGAAACCTTTCAGCGTCTGTTCGGACTTCCCGTAAACGGCGCAGTGGGACCTGTTACTTGGTATACCATTACAAATCAGTATAATTTTCTTGCCGAAACGGAAGGCGCTCCATAGAACAAGAATTTTTAAAGACCTCTCGGTAATACTATATCGGGAGGTTTTTTATATGCACACGGGTATTGAAGATTATAAAGGTATTCTCCTTTCGGGAGATTTTAATAAAGATACTAAAAAAATAGAGGACATACTTAAAAACGATTCTATTTTATTTAAAAGGATGATAAAAGTAGGTCATACGGGAGTAAGATGTCAGCTTTATTATATCGACGGTATGGTAAACGCTTCTATGATAGATGATTCGGTAATACGCCCCCTTGTATCTACCTCTATTGAGGATAAGGCTCTTGCTACCACAACATTTTTAATGAGCAATATTTTATTTACGAGTGATGCAAAAACCCAGACTGACCTTGGAGAAATTCTCCGCTCCCTTTTATACGGTGATACGGTTTTGATTCTCGAAAACAGTAAAACTGCCATACTAATAGACTCTAAGGGTTGGAGAACAAGAGGGGTTTCGGAGCCTGTTGATGAAAGGGTGCTGCAAGGACCGCGCGAGGGCTTCGATGAAGCGGCAATGCTTAATATTGCCCTTATTCGCCGTAAGCTTATCACCCCTGACCTTTGCACCGAAATGCTCCACGTAGGAAAGCGAAGCGAAACCCTTGTTTTTCTATGCTATTTAGGCTCACTTGCCGATAAAAAAACGGTTGAGCTTATAAGAAAAAAGATAAAGGCTATTGCCATTGACGGAATTTTAGACAGCAACTATATAGCCGAAATGATAAAAAAGCCCAAATACTGCCTTTTTAAGACCATAGGCACCACAGAGCGTCCCGATATTGTTGCGGCAAGATTGCTTGAGGGCAGAATTGCAGTGGTGGTTGACGGAACCCCCGTTGTTCTTACTATTCCCTATCTTTTCTGTGAAAATTTTCAGTCCGATGAGGATTATTACCTTAACTTCATTGTTTCTTCGGTAGGAAGAGGCTTAAGATATGTCTGCTTCTTTTTAGCTATATTGGTACCTGCTGCTTTTGTGGCGCTGAGCGTTCATCATTTTGACCTTTTGCCCACCTCCTTTGCCCTGACGCTTACCCGTCTTCGAGGCGGTGTGCCCTTTCCATCAGTAATTGAATGTTTGTTGCTTATTTTCGTTTTTGAAATATTAAAGGAAACGGGAGTCAGGATGCCTCAGAGCCTTGGCCACGCCCTTAGTATTGTAGGCGGTCTTGTGGTAGGTCAAGCTTCGGTTGAGGCAGGAATAATAAGCGCTCCCATGCTTATAGCCGTAGCGCTCAGCGGTATTGCTGGGCTTATGATTCCAAGACTTAAGGGCGCCGTTCTTTATATAAAGGTGCTTTTTGTAATTGCCGCCGCCCTTTTCGGTTTTTACGGCATTTTAGCCCTTGCCTTTATTATGCTTTTAAGGGTGCTAAGCCTTGATTCCTTTGGCACCGATTACACTCTGCCCCTTTTAAACCCCAACAGACAAAGTCTTAAGGATACAATTATAAGAGCACCTTGGGAGAATATGCTTACTCGCCCCGCTTTCAATCGCAATAAAGTAAGAAAGGAAAGAATTGATGATTAAAAAAACCTTTTCGCTTTCGCTTTCTTTAATATTTTTATTTCTTACCGCCTGCACAGGATACACCGAAAGCGACAGCAAATATATAATCTCAGCTATGGGTTTTGAAAGGGTTGGAAAAGAAATTATTATAAATCTTCAAACTCTTTCGGCAGATGAGGGCAAGGAGGAAATCACACAAAACGCCTACTCTTTTTCTTCCTCTACCCCCTTTGCCGCCTTTAACGGTGTAAAAACAAAACTTGCTAAGCCTGTTACCCTTGAGCATTGCAGTGCGATTATTCTTTCCCCCGATTTGAAAAGGGAGGATATAATAAATATCTGCGAATTTTGTAAAAATGCCGAAAGACTTAATACCTCGGTTTATTTTGCAGTATGCAAGGATGTTAAAGGCCTTTTAGAGTGTAAGGCGGTATCCCAAGCGGCAGGTGGATACGATATTTCTGCTTTTATAGAAACGAGAACAGAAGATACGGGAATGAGCTATAAAAACCGTTTATACGAAATTTTATCCGCAAAGGAAGATTTTTCTCCTACCTTTAATTTACCTTTTTTTATTGTAGAGGACGGGGAATTTTATATCGACGGAGAGTATATTTATAAGGATTTTTCGAGCTTTTCAAGACTTGATAACACCCAGTCTCTTTTGCTCTCTGTTATCACTAACAGATATTCAGGCGGGAATTTATATATAGAAAACGAAGCCGCTCAGATAGATACTGCTCACACCTATTTTTCTGCCGATTTGAAAGAAGATAGATTATATATTAAGCTTAAAACCAAATTTTGTTTTAAGGAGCATTCTCAGAATTTTAAGAATATTTTCGAATCTGATGCTTTAAGGCTTTTAAATAAAAAAGAGGATATTTATGATTTTGCAAAGCTTTTAGAGCAAAAGGAACGAAAGCTATTTGAGAAAATTAAAGATAATTACAAAGAATATTTTAATAAAAGTATTATAGAATATTCGGTGGAGGTAATGGTAAAATGAAAGCTTTAAAAAATTACCGCCTTCACTCTATTTGCCTTATAGCCTTTACCGTTTTCGGCGAAGCGGCTATTACCTTGCCCTTTAAAAACAGTAATCTATACTCCTTTTTAGCCTTTCTTTTTGCCTGCGGATTTGGCATTTTGCTCTTTGTGTTATTATCCTTTTTAATGCCGAAAATCCTCATTTTATCCGAAAAAAAGGGTAAGCTCAGGCTTATATTCTCTCTTTTTTGTGTAGTTGCCGCCTTTGGCTCTGTTATAAGCGCTTTTTTATCCCTTAAGGATTTTTTGGATTTTGCTTCTAAAGTGCTTTTGCCAAAGACTTCTAAAATTATTTCCCTTTTGCTTATAGTTGTCACCGTTATTTACTTTGCCTTAGTGAAAAAAGAGGCTATTCTTAAATTTTCTCTTATATGGATGCTGCCTGTTACTATCATAATTCTTTTGATTTTTATTCTTTGTATCCCCTCTATGAAGCTTATGAATATATCGGTTTTTGCTCTCCCAAAGGCATCTGATTTGATTGCCTTTGCCCCTCAATACTTTTTGAGAATTTTTGTTTCTGCTCTGCCCTGTCTTGCTTTTGCCTTTTCGCTCATAGATAAAAACACCAAAAAAGGCACCGTTTTATTGGGGGTGATTTTAGGCGCCCTTCTTTTAAGCGCCGTATTTCTTCAGGCGGTGCTGATACTGGGAAGCGGTGTAAATTACTTTGATTTTCCCTATCTTTCTTCGGTAGGTACACTAACCTTTGGAAATCTTTTTACACGACTTGATAGCTTTATATATCTTGTTTTGTTTCTCGGCGTTATAATAAAAATCACTGTTTGTATTCATCTTACTAAACATCTTTTATCGCTTTTGAAAACAAAAAATTCCCCTTGACCTAAGAGGAATTTGGACTTATAATTTTTTAGAGTAATTAAAAGGAGTTTTTTATGCGTAAAAGCGGAATTTTAATGCCTGTTTTTTCCCTTCCCTCAAAGTACGGTATAGGCGCTTTGGGAAAAGAGGCTTATGATTTTATAGATTTTCTTGAAAAAGCGGGACAAAGCTATTGGCAGATACTCCCCCTTAACCCCACAAATTACGGAGATTCGCCCTATCAGTCCTTTTCCTCTTTTGCAGGTAATCCTTATTTTATAGACCTTGACGCTCTATCTAAAGAAGGTCTTCTTTTATTAGAGGAATATGAAAGCGTAGACTTTGGGGATAACCCTTTTAGCATTGACTATGCAAAGCTTTATGAGAATAGAGAAAAAGTTTTAAAAATCGCTTTTTCCCGTTTTAAAGCAGATGAAGAATACCAGCAGTTTTGTAAGGCTCAAAGCTATTGGCTCGATGAATACGCTCTCTTTATGGCGCTAAAGGAATCAAGCGGCGGTAAGGCGTGGTATGAGTGGGATGAAGCCTTAAAATTAAGAAACCCCGATACTCTTTTAAAAGCAAGAGAAGAATATAAAGAGGAAATAGATTTTCAGAAATTTGTTCAGTTCAAGTTTTTCTCGCAGTGGCTTAAATTAAAGGAATATGCCAACAAAAAAGGGATAGAGATTATAGGTGATATGCCAATATATGTGGCCTTTGACAGCGCGGATATTTGGAGTAACCCAAAGCAATTTGACCTTGACGAAAATCTTACTCCTAATTTTGTTGCGGGAACTCCTCCCGATGCCTTTTCTAAGGAGGGACAGCTTTGGGGCTCCCCCTTATATAATTGGGATTATATGGAAAAAGAAGAGAAGCCTTATTCCTTTTGGGTTAACAGACTCAAAGGGGCATTTAGTATTTACGATATTGTCAGAATCGACCATTTCAGAGGCTTCGAATCCTACTATGCTATTAAATACGGCGCCAAAACCGCTAAGGATGGGGTATGGAAAAAAGGCCCTGATATGAAGCTGTTTGAGGCGCTTAAAAAAGAATTCGGCGAAAATCTCCCCATTATAGCTGAGGATTTAGGCTTTTTAACTCCTGAGGTGAGGGTGCTTTTAAAGAACTCAGGCTTTCCGGGTATGAAGGTATTGCAGTTTGCCTTTGATAGCCGTGAGGATAGTGATTATCTTCCCCATAACTATCCTAAGAACTGCATTGTTTATACAGGCACCCACGATAACGATACGGTTATAGGCTGGACTAAAGCTGCTAAGGCGGATGATGTTGCTATGGCAGAGGAATACTTTGGCGCCAAAGCAAACGAAGGCTTTAACTGGGCGTTTATAAGAGGGGCTATGATGTCGGTAGCCGATACTGCAATTCTAATGATGCCCGATTTAATTGGCTTAGACTCAGAGGGTAGAATAAATACCCCCTCAACCTTAGGTGATAACTGGAAGTGGCGAATCGATAAAGCTTGCATAAACGATTGGCTTGCTAAAATAATTTATGATATGACAAAACTTTATGGAAGACTACCAACAAAGAAAGAGCTTGACCGTTAAGGTCAAGCTCTTTGAATTTTTACTTAATTATTCAGCCTCTTCAACCTTTTCTTTTGCAAGAATGGTATTGATGATAATACCAAGGATAAGAGCGCAAGCAATAGAGGTAATGGTAACCTTACCGAAGTTAAGGGTAAGACCGCCGATACCTGCAATAAGGATAGCAGAAGCTACGAAGAGGTTTCTGTTCTGGTTAAGGTCAACAGACTGTACCATCTTAAGACCGCTTACTGCGATAAATCCGTAAAGTGCCATACAAACGCCGCCCATTACACAAGCAGGAATGGAGTTAACAAAGGCAACAAAGGGATTTACGAGAGATACTAAGATAGCGCCGATAGCTGCTGTAATAATGGTTACAACAGAAGCGTTACGGGTAATAGCAACGCAGGCAACAGACTCACCGTAGGTAGTATTGGGGCAGCCGCCGAAGAAAGCGCCTACCATAGAGCCGATACCGTCACCAAGAAGGGTTCTGTGAAGACCGGGCTCTTCTAAAAGGTCTCTTTCAATGATGGAAGAGATGTTCTTGTGGTCAGCAATATGCTCAGCAAATACAACGAAAGCAACAGGAATATATGCTACTGCAATAGAGCCAACATAAGCGCCGTTAATTTCGCCAAGTCCCTTAACAGCAGTAAGGAAGGTGAAATCGGGAATCGCAAAGAAGGTGTTAAGTGTAACGCCATCTGCAACAAGGGCGGTAAAGTGACTGAAGTTAATTACCTGTAAAGCAGGGTTATTTGTAACAAGACCGATAACGGTAAAGATAGCTGCTACTGCATAGCCTGCAAGGATACCTAAGATGAAGGGGATGAGCTTAGCCATCTTCTTACCGTAGGTTGAGCAAAGGGTTACAACGATAAGGGTTATAATACCAATAAGTACACAAATAAGGGGATTTGCTACAGAAGCGCCCTCTGCATTAGAAACGCCGCCCTTCTGAAGATCGCCTACTGCGTTGCCTGCAAGGGAAAGACCGATGATAGCAACTGTGGGTCCGATAACAACTGCGGGCATAAGCTTATTTATCCAGTTAACGCCTGCTACCTTTACGATAATAGCGATAACAACATAAACAAGACCTGCGAAAACTGCGCCGAGGATAAGACCAATGTAACCAAGTGACATTGATACACCGCCTGCAAAGGCTGCTGCCATAGAGCCTAAGAAAGCGAAGGATGAGCCTAAGAATACGGGGCTTCTGAACTTAGTGAAAAGTGCGTAAACTAAAGTTCCTACACCTGCACCGAAAAGAGCTGCCGCAGGGCTCATTCCGTTACCAACTATTACCGGTACTACCAAGGTAGCAGCCATAATAGCAAGTAACTGCTGGATCGCGAAGACAATTACCTGACCAAATTTTGGCCTGTCTTCTACATTGTAGATCATTTTCATTTTTTACATCCTCCATTATAAAATATTAACTCGGATTAAATCCGTATTAACCGTAAAGCTCCACCGCCGTTATATCATCCTGAGGCGGTATTTTAACATTTATCCGTTCACTTTTTGAGGTGGGGATATTTTTGCCTACATAATCACCCCTTATGGGTAATTCCCTATGACCTCTATCCACAAGCACCGCAAGCTGAACTGCAGAAGGTCTTCCGTGATTCATAACTGCTTCTAAAGCGGCTCTTGCTGTTCTGCCTGTGTAAAGCACATCATCAACAAGCACCACCGTTTTGCCCGAAATATCAAATTCTATCTGCGAAGCTCTGATAACAGGCTCATCCATTGCTTTTTGAAGGTCATCACGGTAAAAGGTTATATCAAGAACCCCCGTTGGTACTTCTGTATTTTCTATCCTGCCTATATTTTCTGCAATGATTTTTGCGAGGGGTACCCCCCTACGCTTTATACCTATAATACAGAGATTTTCACAGCCGTTGTTTTTTTCAACTATCTCGTGGGAAATTCTTTTAAGGGCTCTTACTACCGCCGATTCATCCATCAAGGTTGCCTTGAATTCCGACATAAGTAAAACCCACCTTCCATACATATATAAATATATAGCAAAAATAAAAGCCGCGCAGTTGCACGGCAGGTTTAACAGCTTATATATGCTACACATATATAATATATACGGCCTTGCCGGCATCACTGTACCGAATTTAAAGGGACCATTTGCTGAAAATATTTTACCACACTATAAACTCAAAGTAAAGTATTTTCTGTATATTTTTTTAATATTGTACATACTATATATTGAGTTTTACTGTTTTTTCACTTTTTCTCAAATCACCTTTTTCCACATCAGTTCCTTAAAATTGTTAGTTTTCACAACTTTTTTGACATTTATTGTCACAAACCTCCGTAATTTTAAAGGTTACAAAGTTGTAACTTTTGTTTTCTCGTAATTCTTTGTGCAAACTGCACAATTTTTGAACAAATTTCTGCCTTGACATTGTGAGTTTGATTGCATATAATAACAAGGCTCTCAAAAAGAGCAAAAGGAGAAGATTATGTTTACAGTTATAAAGGCCGCTTTCAGATGGCTAAAAAGCCCCTCTGCCAAGCGCGCACCGTTAATAGCCGTACTTTGTATTGCCTCCATTATATCATCAGTTATGTTAGGCTTCAGTGTGAGGACATATAATATATCTGACGGCGAAAATAATTTTACTATCCGCTCTCTTATGGGCGATATAGGCTCAGCTTTAAAGCTTGCAGATTTAAAATCTCAGAGCTTTAAGATTCTTACCACCAAGGTAAGCGGAAGCTTCACCGATGTTGAGATAGCCTATACCTTCCCCGTATATGTTACGGTAGGAGATAAAACCACCACGGTTTCGGCTACGGAATCTACCGTAGGCGAGATTCTCAGCGGAATGGGACTCACTGTTGACGGTACCGATATGGTTGAGCCATCCGCCGATACTCTTATCAGTGAAACCGCATATATAGACTTTGCCGATATTGAATATGTATCGGGAAGCTATACCAAAGCCGTTCCCTGCCAGACCGAAGTTATTTATTCAAGAGAAAAGGCTGAGGGAACCACCACCGTAAATCAGGGAACTGACGGTGAGGAGCTTATTGAATACACTGCTAAGGTAGTAAACGGTATTACCGTTGAAACTGTTGTTGATAAGGTTACAGTTTTATCAAAGCCTATCAATACTCAGAAAATTATTGGAACTAAAAAGCAGGCGGTAAAGACAAGCGCAGATGTTAAATCCATCTCAACCCTTACCCCCTCTTCCCCCATCGAGCTTGATAAAAACGGCAGACCCGTTAACTATAAGGCTCGCAAAACAGTTCAGGCTACCGCTTATTCCACAGGCAGTATCTGCTCAACCGGTCTTCCTACAAGGCCCGGTCATATTGCCGTTAATCCCGATATCATTCCTTACGGAACAAAAATGTATATCGTTTCCAGTGACGGCAGATATAACTACGGTTACTGTATCGCTGCCGATACGGGCGGATTTATTAAAACCAGACCTACAAACGTAGATTTATTTATGACCTCCGCCAGTGCCTGCAGTGCCTTTGGCAGAAGAAACGTGGAAATTTACATTCTTGAGTAATAAAAACCGCCTTTTTTAAGGCGGTTTTTAATATTGCATTGAAAAATTTACATAAATATAGTATTATATATGCAAGAAAGAAGGTATTTTATGGCAAATATATGGCACGATATTACGCCCGAAAGAATAACTCCTGAGGATTTTATCTGCGTTATAGAAATTTCCAAGGGCAGTAAAAAGAAGTATGAGCTTGATAAACAGACGGGTTTTATTATCCTAGACCGTATTCTTCACACCTCAACCCATTATCCCGCAAACTACGGCTTTATTCCCCGTACCTACGGTGATGATAACGACCCATTGGATGTGCTTTTACTCTGCTCTGAGGTTTTAGAGCCTTTAACCTTAGTTCGCGCCTACCCAATAGGCGTTATAAAGATGATGGATAACGGCAGAAGCGATGAAAAGATTATAGCTATACCCTTTAATGACCCCACTTACAATAATTATAAATCTATTGATGAGCTTCCCCGCCATATTTTCGATGAAATGCGCCATTTCTTCGAGGTTTATAAAAACCTTGAGAACAAAACAACTGCGGTGGATGAAGTATCAGGCAGAGAGGACTCCCTTAGAATAATTCAGTCTGCCATAGATAATTATAACAGGAACTTTTAAAACAAAAGCCTCAGCTTTCGCTGAGGCTTAATTTTATTTTTTCATCATAAACCAAAGTATAGCCATTATCTGCAAAACTCCGCTTATCATAAATATAAGGGGTAGCTTTGCAATAGTCACAAAGGTGCTCACCACTATAAATACGGTGGCAGGAACTGCCCAGATAAGCAGAGATACCGAAACAAATCGATAAAGCTTACTCCACCAACAGCAAGCAAGAACCAAATTAACTATGGCGCAGGCAGGCATAGCGTAAACAAACATATGCCAGGTGGGGTAATCCTTAAGCACTAATTCGAAAACGAAAAACAATATGGCAGCAATAAGTAAGGGTAAGCCGATAGATAAAATTGTTATGATTATCTTATTTCGGTGAAGAAGCGGCTTCTTAACCTCTTTATCACTTATCATATCGTTAACCGTCATACCGAAAAGCTCGGCTATGGTAGCCACAATAAGCAAATCGGGGAGTCCCTCTCCTCTTTCCCATTTGGAAACCGATTTATCGGAATAATTAAGCTTTTCAGCAAGCTCTAACTGAGTAAGCCCTGCTCTTCTTCTATAGCAGGCGAGATTATGGGCAAAATTTTCTCTGATTTTCTCTTCTGTAATATTCATATTTTGCTCCTTTTTTACTCTACCGAGGGTAGAATTTTGTATTTTTATGTAAAAACGATTTAAAAGATTTCCTCATTCTCATCTTCTATAACCGAATAAATTACATCGCTCTGATACCGAGGCGCTTCATCAAGATTCTTAATATTTATAACACGCTTATCTTCTTTAAGAGCATAAAGTATTGTGTTTTTAGTGCCGCCCTCGGCACCATCAAACCAAGTTAGCACATAATCACTGTTATCTACCATGAATCTGTTTCGCACACCATAACAGCCCTTGTGGTAATTTTCCGATGTATAAACGATATTATCAGCTGCGGATAAAACCGCATCATAACGGGCTTTCCACTCATCTGTAAAGGTATCTGACTGAGCTTTAAAGGGCACCGCGCAGATGAGCTTTATGGGAGTTTTACTACACCTTCTAAGCTCCAAAACCGTTTCGGCGGCTATAATATCAAAGCCCATAGCAACACCGCTTATAAAAGTAGCGCAACCATCCTCAAAAAGAGAAAGGATTGTTTCTGTAAGCAAATTTTCAAATTCTATATATTCCCCGCTCCTCTTATTTAGAGGGAAAGGGAATTTTGAAGGCCGATAGCCCGTAAAGCAACAGACCTTAAACTCATCATTCATAACTCTACTCACCTTAGAATTGCTGTTTTTTTATATAATATCACAACTTTTCCTCTTTGGCAACTTTTTTGAAAAAGTTTTGTTTTTTCACCCTTCTTTTCTTGACTTTACTACCGTATTGGTTTATTATATGGTAAAGATTAGATGAAAGACGGTGTATCTTATGGATGCTATCGACCTTAAGCTAATAACCATTTTGCAAAATAATGCAAGAACTCCTCTCAAAGAGATAGCCAAAGAGATTTATTTATCCTCCCCCGCTACCGCCGCCCGAATAGAGCGTCTTGAAAAGGATGGCATTATTTCGGGCTATGAGGCAAGGCTTGACCTTAAAAAAGTAGGTCTTCCCATTACTGCCTTTATCAATCTCGATTTGGACCCCAAGCTTAAGCCCACATTTTACCCCTTTATCTGCTCCCACCCAAACGTGCTTGAATGTAACTGTGTTACGGGTAGATATTCTCAGCTTATAAAGGTAGCCTTTGAAAGCACCGAAGCCCTTGATACATTTATCGGTGAGCTTAATTCCTTTGGTCCCACCGAAACGCAGATAGCCTTTTCTGCTCCACAGCCGCCCCGTGATGTTAAAATCGAAAAAATTTTAAACACAAGTGAAGAAGAATAATTTTTCCTTTGCTGATGATAATATAATTATGGGGCAAGACCTTGAAGTCTTGCCCCTTTTTTAAAGAGGTTTTAAAAATGAGAAAAACAAAAATCGTTTGTACCGTAGGTCCTGCCTGTAACAATGAGGATACCCTAAAAAAGATGTGCCTTGCGGGTATGAATGTTGCCCGTATAAACTTTTCCCACGGGGATAAAAAAAGCCATCTTGAGACTATAGCTCTCATAAAGAAGGTGCGTGAGGAATTAAACGCTCCCATAGCCATTATGCTTGATACAAAGGGTCCCGAATACCGCATAAAAACCTTTAAAAACGGCAAGGTTTTCTTAAAAGACGGTGATACCTTCTGCTTTACAGCTGATGAGATAGAGGGTGATGAGAAAAGCGTTTCGGTTTCCTATAAAAATCTTGCCAACGAGTTATCATCAGGGGATAAAATTCTCCTTAATAACGGTCTTTTAATTTTTGAGGTTACCGAAATCAAGGGTAATGATATTATCTGCAAGGTGCTTTCAGGCGGTGAGCTTTCGGATAGAAAGAGTATGAGCTTTCCAAACAAGGTATTAAAGCAGGTGTATTTAAGCGAACAGGATAAGGAGGATATTTTGCTTGGCATAAACGAGGATGTTGATTTTATTGCCTGCTCCTTTGTTTCCTGCAAACAGGATTTGCTTGATGTTAAGGAATTTATAAAACAGCATACCGACACATATATAGATATAATAGCAAAAATTGAAAACCGCTCGGGAGTTGATAGAATCGAAGAAATCTGCTCCGAGTGTGACGGTATTATGATTGCCCGTGGCGATATGGGTGTTGAAATCCCCTTCGAAGAGCTTCCCGCCATTCAAAAGCAGCTTATAACCAAATGTCGCCTTTTAGGTAAGCGTATTATCACCGCTACCGAAATGCTTGAGTCTATGATTCACAACCCAAGACCAACCAGAGCCGAAATTACCGATGTTGCCAATGCGGTTTATGATGGGACAAGCGCTATTATGCTTTCAGGCGAAACTGCCGCAGGTAAATACCCCGTACTCACGGTAGAAACTATGTCCAAAATAGCTGAGCAGACAGAGGAAAGCATTAACTATAAAAAGCGCTTTTACGGCTCAGAATTTAAAATTAAAAATGTGGCTGACGCCCTTTCTCACTCGGCCTGCGCTATGTCTATAGATATTGATGCAAAGGCAATTGTGGTTTGCTCCCTTTCGGGAATTACAGCCCGAATGGTATCCCGTTTCCGCTCTCCCGTTGATATAATAGGTCTTACAGTTAACGAAAAAACCTGGCGTAAGCTCAGTCTTTCCTGGGGTGTTACACCCGTTATGAGTGAGATTTATAAATCTACCGATGTGCTTTTCTATAAAGCAGAAAATGTAGCAAAAGAAAAGCTTGGTCTCAATAAAGGAGATAAAATAGTTATAACAGGCGGTACTACTAACGGCATCACGGGTGATACAAATATGATAAAGATTGAGACAATATAAAAGCTCCAGTGAGAAAGAGAAAAGAAAGTGTGTCGGCAAAGCCGACAATATATATCGTGCCTTCGGCACTCCTTAACTCTTCACTTTTCACTATTCATTATTCACTAAAAAAATAAGGGTGACCTTTCGGTCACCCTTATTTTTTTAATAGTTTTGACTTACGCTGTTAATAGAGGTAATTTCTATTTCCTTTGCAATTTGCTCAGGTGAGAAGTTGCCCTCAACCTCAATTCTTACAGCCTCTTTTCCTGTAATAGAGAAGAAGTTATCCGAAAGAATTGTATCAAGCTCCTTAAAGGAAACTTCAATATTATGAACGAAGGAATCTGCAGATAGGTAGATAACAGTTTTGCCGTTTTCTGCCTTAACATCCACCTTAACCTCAGCATTCTTATACTCAAAGTGCTTAGGCTTGCAAAGGAGAATCACCTGATTTGAAACAAAGCTTCCGTTTTCATCATAAAGCTCTGCTACAAAGAAACGGGAATATCTTTCTTTATCATTTATATATTCTGCTATATCAACCGTGCTGATATACTTAGCGGAGAGAGATTTAGAATCTACAGGAATTTCGCCTGAAGCCACGGTGTTAAGACAGTTATCCTTAACAAACCACTTGACGCTTCCCTTAAAGTCATTCATAGTTTCGTTAGAGATATTGATTCTCATATCTGTTCTTGGAACATTACTATTGTTAAATCTATTGGGGATATCATCAGTGATTTTGGGATAACGGTTTCCTGCGGAATCCTCAACCGACATAAGAATGGGGGCAAAGAACTTTTTAGCATAATAATGGGTTGCTTTCCATCTGCCAAAGTAGTCGATAGAAGACCAAGAGGCTACAGGCCAGCAGTCATTTATCTGCCAATAAAGCGCGCCCATACATCTGCCACGGTTTCTTCTTAGATGCTCAACGCCATATTTCATAGCATCCGCCTGATTAAGCTGTGATACAAAGGTAAGCTCTTTTAAGCCCTTAACATAGCGGTAGTTTCTTGCCATATAATCAAGAATCTTACCGTTAGCAGCACCGTTCTTCTGATGAGATTCCATAACGATTGAGAAAATATTTCTATCCTCAGGAAGAGTAAAGCTTTCAATGGTCTTCATACACGGGAAGGATTGGAAACCGAACTCAGAAAGGAAGCGGAAATAGAATTTTCTATACTCGGTAAAATCCTTGCCTCCGTGCCAAACATCCCAATAGTGAGCGTCACCCCAGTCGGCAGCCTTGGCATCCTTTACATTCCAACCGCTTGATGGAGAAGATGGCCAATAGAATATATCAGGAGCAAGTTCATCGCAGATATCGGGTATAAGCCTTTGGAATATTTCAAGATAAGCCAATCTGAAATCGTTCCAAACGCTTCCATCCTTCCTGTAAACAAGGGATTCCTCAATTTCGTTGTTACCACAAAGAAGAGCAAGAGATGCATGATTGCGAATACGCTTTACAACATCGCGAACCTCTGCCTCTAAGTTTTCCTGAATTGTCTTGGAGTAATGAGGAATGCAGCAGGCATACATAAAGTCCTGCCAGATAAGAATTCCGTACTGGTCGCAAAGATTAAAGAATTCTTCGCTCGGATAGTAGCCACCGCCCCAGATTCTAAGCATATTAAAGTTTGCCTTAACGCTATCCTTAAGAAGTCTATCTATAACATCGGTGGTGATGCGGGGGAATATATTATCCTCGGGGATATAGTCAGCGCCCATACAGAAGATAGATACGCCGTTTACCTGAACGGTAAAATCCTTACCGTATTGGTCTTTAAGAGAGTGAATGTAAACAGTACGAAGACCGATTTTCTGGCTGTTGGTATCGGCAGCTATGCCGTTTTTAATAAGCTTGGTTTCTACTGTATAGAGAGTCTGAGCGCCGTAACCGTTTGGCCACCAAAGCTCAGGGTCAGCAATAACAACTGTACCTACACCATCTTCATATACTGCTTTGTAAACCTTATCACCTAAAGTAACCGTGGTTTCGAACTTATCAGCCTTACCCGTAATTTCAGGGGTAACGGTTAAAACAACGCTTCCGTCATTATTATGCTTCTGACGAATTTCTACCTCTTCGATTTTGCTATCAAATGCCAAAAATTCGCACTTGCCGTAAATTCCCATATCGGGAAGCTGTGGGCCCCAGTCCCAACCGGACATACAGAAGGCTTTTCTAAGTTGACTTGTACCGTAAATAGAATCGTTAGTACCCAAAGCCTCATGCTTAAGCTGTAATCTTTCCATCTCTAAGATGGGAGAATTTATGTAGATAAGAAGGGTGTTTTCGCCCTCTTTAACCTTGCCCTTAACATCGAAAACGAATCTTCTGTGCATATTCTCGGTATGGGCAAGTTTCTTGCCGTTAAGATAAATATCACAAATAGTATCAATGTTTGCTAGGCGCACCGTCTGATACTCTTTTGCAAGGTCTTCTGCAGTTACAGTAAACACAGTTTCAAAAGAGCAATCAGCTTTGCACATATCCCTGGCTGCGTATTCGTTATCGCGCCAGAAGGGGTCCTCCATTTTACCGTTTTCTAATAAAACAGAATAAAATGAGCAGGGAGATTTAACATCGTTTATTGCAATATCTCCCGTTTTAAAATTCCATTTTTCAAAAATCATAAAAATCCCTCACTTTTATATTTTAATATTTCAATAATTTTGACTGACACTGTTAATAGAGGTAATTTCAATTTCCTTTGCAATTTGCTCAGGTGAGAAATCGCCCTCAACCTCAATTCTTACAGGCTCTTTTCCTGTAATTGAGAAGAAGTTGTCTGAAAGAACACTGTCAAGTTCCTTAAAGGAAACTTCAATGTTATGAACGAAGGAATCTGCTGATAGGTAGATAACGGTTTTGTCCTTTTCAGACTTAACATCCACCTTAACCTCAGGATTCTTATACTCAAAGTGCTTAGGCTTACAAGGGAGAATGGTCTGCTTGGAAACAAATTCGCCATTTTCATCATAAAGCTCTGCCACGAAGAAACGGGAATATCTGTTTTCACCCTCAACATATTCCGCTATATCAACTGTGCTGATATAGTTTGCAGTCAAATATTTGGAATCTACTGCTATATCGCCATTTGCTACCACATTAAACTCGTTGTCCTTAACCGCCCATTTAACAGTTCCTTTGAAATTCTGCATCGTTTCGTTAGAGATATTGATTCGCATAGTTGTTCTTAGAACATTAAAAGCGTTAAAATTGTTACCGGTAACTTCGGTAATTTTGGGATATGCATTTCCAAGCGCATCCTCAACCGACATAAGAACGGGGGCAAAGAACTTTTTAGCATAATAATGGGTTGCTTTCCATCTGCCAAAGTAGTCAATTGAAGACCAGGAGGCAACGGGCCAACAGTCATTTATCTGCCAATAAAGAGCACCCATACATCTGCCACGGTTACGGCGCAGATGCTCGACGTTTTCTTTCATTGCATCGGCTTGGTTTATTTGGGAAAGATACGTAATTTCCGAAAGTCCGTGGACATATCGGTAACTCCTTGCCATAAAATCAAGGATTTTGCTGTTTCCCCCACCGTTTTTCTGATGGGATTCCATAACACGAGTAAAGATATTTCTATCTTTAGGAAGAGTAAATGACTCTATAGTCTTCATACATGGGAAGGACTGGAAACCAAACTCAGAAAGGAAGCGATGAAGGTAATTTCTGCAATCATTAAAATCTTTTCCGTTGCCCCATACATCCCAATAATGTGTATCTCCCCAATTTGCATTATTTACATTTTCATCATTCCAACCGGAAGTTGGGGAGGAAGGAATATAATGAACATCGGGAGCGTATTTTTTGCAGATATTTGGCATAAGACGTTGGAATATTTCCACGTAAGCCATACGGAAATCGTTCCATATGCTTGCATCTTTTCTATAACAAAGGGATGCTTCAATTTCGTTGTTTCCGCAGAAAAGCACTAAAGAAGTGCGGTTTCTAAGGCGCTTTATAACATCTATAAGCTCAGGCTCTAAGTTTTCGCGAACCTCATCATTAAATGTAACAATAGTGCAGGCAAACATAAAATCCTGCCAAACAAGAATGCCTTTTTCATCACAAAGGTCATAGAAATAATCGCTTGGGTAATATCCGCCGCCCCAAATTCTGAGCATATTGTAATTTGCCTTAACGCTATCGTTTACAAGACGCTCAATAACACTTTTGGTAATTCTCGGATAAATATTATCCTCAGGAATATAGTTTGCGCCCATACAGAAGATGGATACTCCGTTTACCTGAATGGTAAAATCCTTGCCATATTGGTCACGAATAGAGTGAACCCTCATAGTACGAAGACCGATTTTCTGAGAATTAGTATCTATAGCCTTGCCATTTCTTATAAGCTTGGTTTCTACTGTATAAAGAGGTTGCTCACCGTAGCCTCTTGGCCACCAAAGCTCAGGATTTTCAATAACAACGGTACCAACGCCGTCTTCATACTCTGCAGTATATACCTTATCACCTAAGGTAACAGTGGTTTCAAAAGCATCGGCTTCACCCGTGATTTCAGGTGTGATGGTTAAAACAACTCTGCCGTCATTTTTATGCTTCTGACGAATTTCTACCTCTTCGATTTTACTATCAAATGCCAAAAATTCACACTTGCCGTAGATACCCATATCGGGAAGCTGTGGACCCCAGTCCCAACCTGACATTGAAAAGGCTTTTCTAAGCCTTCCTGCGCCGTAAACAGAATCTCTACAGGTTGTAACCTCATGTTCAAGCTGAAGTCTCTCCATTTCTAAAATCGGGGAATTTATGTAGATAAGAAGGGTGTTTTCGCCCTCTTTAACCTTGCCCTTAACATCGAAAACGAATCTTCTGTGCATATTCTCGGTATGAGCTAATTTCTTGCCGTTAAGATAAATATCACAAATAGTATCAATGTTTGCTAGGCGCACCGTCTGATACTCTTTTGCAAGGTCTTCTGCAGTTACAGTAAACACAGTTTCAAAAGAGCAATCATCACGGCACATATCTCTGGCTTTATATTCGTTATCACGCCAAAAGGGGTCCTCCATTTTACCGTTTTCTAAAAGAACTGAGTAAAATGAGCAGGGAGATTTAACATCGTTTATTGCAATATCTCCCGTTTTAAAATTCCATTTTTCAAAAATCATAAAAATCCCTCACCTCAAATCTTTTTAAGATACCTTAATTATATCATCAATTATATGAGATTTCTTTAAAAATAGTATATATTTTATGTGTTTTGTTCATTTTTCGCTTTGGTTGTCGCTAAATATTTCTCGCGATACAACATTGGCGCTGTTCCCTTATGCTTTTTAAAGCTATGACTGAAGTGAGAATGGGAGTGAAAGCCCGAATCATAAGCTATCTGAGTTACATTTAATTCGGTATGCTTAAGAAGAGTCGAAGCCCACTTAATTCTTCTTTTAATAATATACTCCTGAAAGGTGGCGCCCATTTTTTTATGAAATTCCGAAGAAAATGCGCCACGGGACATCCCCGCTATCTGAGCCGCCGCTTCAAGTGTTATATTATCTCTGAAATTATTATCTATATAGCCTACAGCCTCCATAACGCCGCTAAGCCTTGCCCCTTCTCCCGTATCTGCTTCAAGACAATAAAGAAGCACCGTTTCTATTCGGTTTTTTATATTTTCTTTTTTATAGGCAAATTTATTTGCATTTATATCAAACAAAACATCAAAAATATCGTTAAGTATCTTGATTGTTCCCTCATCAAAAGAAAATTCACGGGTTTTAAGGGAACCTATGGCTTTTTTAGAAGTTTCGGTTAAGTAGCTTTCATCAAAATGAACCGTTACAAGCTCAACCTCACCCTGCTCAACTATTAAAGAATGTATATCAGAAGTGGTGCAGAGAATCAAATTCCCTGCTTTCAAAAGAGTTTCATTATCGTTCATACAATGAACAAAGGAGCCATTTCTTACCCATTCAAACTCATAAAAATCGTGCCAATGGCTCGGATAACTGTCCTTCCTTTTATCAACGCTTATCTGAAACCATTCAAAGCCACCCAAAAGTCTCTGTGGTCCCCTTTTTTCTGCCATATAAATTTCCTCCTGCTTAGCTTTGATTCCCTTAATTATTATACTGATTAGCCACAACCATATCAAGATTTTTTTAGAGCTTTTTCAAATTGTGTAAAAATGTCCTTATCCCCTTGCCCTGTCTTACTTTTATCGTTTTTTCTGTTTTTTCAGAAAAAACAGTGGATTTTTGCGGTTTTTGTTGCAAAAATATTCTATTGTTATTACAATAAGTGTAAATACAAAACCGAGAGGTGTGTTTTCATGGAAAAGTATAATTCTAAGCTTACCCTTGACGGAAATTGGAAACTTTTTATTGCAGAGAATAAAGACTGTCAGGACTTCGCCCCCGAAATGACCTGCGCTGAT
>JAZUQH010000032.1:0-36884 GCA_045605605.1 Acutalibacteraceae bacterium
CCCCTCTCGATTTTTGTATCAAAATTAGCCGTCATCTTCAAATTAAAAGGAATCATCCGCGAGGGTGGTTTCTTTTAATTTTTTGTATATGGCTTTCGATGACTCTATATTGGGGAATCCTCTATCGGACTCCCACTTAGAAACAGAGGTTAGTGAAACGAACCGTATTTCCGCTAGTTCTTTTTGCTTGAGTTCTTTATAGTTCTGAGTTGCTTTATTTTTTCACCGAGTGTCATATTATCCCACCTTTATAAATTTATTATGATAAATAAAAAAATGAGATGTCACGACACTATGCGTCACATCCCATACAAAATAGATTTTATTTACTGCAATAGAATTTTATTGCCTTTGAAACAAACTCTGCAGTGCCGACAGCGTATTTGTCAATATTGTTTTTAAAACGTTCATCGGCGATATACATAAGCCCCAGTCCTGCAAGGATTTCTTTTGTGCAGGTGTAGTAATTTTCAGTTATATAGTCTTGCAGTTCAATTACTAATGCTTGTGCCTCAGCAGAGTCGGCGGTATTGCCATTTTGTATACACTCAGCAAATTTGTTGAGGACTGACATTAAACCGTCATTTACCTCTTGCCATTTGTCTTTGGTGTAGTTTGCGGTTTTTTCTACGTGTTCTTTATAGGCATCGGTATTACCGAAACGTTGTTTTACTTCTAAATCGTAATTGTTCATTTTTTTACACCTAATCTATCAATATAACTCTTTTATATTGCATATAATTCTGCAGTTTCTTGGTTTCTGTATTCGTGCTTTTCGTAATAGCCGATAAGTGTGCCGTTATCATTGCGCAGAGCTACCATATAAACGTCCTTATTTTCTTTATCGTTGCGTGAAGTGTAAACTATATTATTATCTTTACTCTCGGCAAACCAAGCAACTACACGGTCAATTTTTGCATTAGAATCGGCATTGTGACAAGCCTTTAGGCTTTTGCCTGTAAGGTCAATATGATAACGAGCAATCGATGCAGGGTTCATATAAACCACCGTATGCTCTAAATTGCAAATAACAACGGGTGCTAAATCGGAATCTATTACACTCTTTAAAAATGAATTTATATCCATTTATACTCTCCTTAAATAGTTTACTTTAGTAATATTATAACATTTTATAAATTTTTTCTCAATCCCCTATTCTTTGTTTAAAATGAAAAAACCGCTTTGCATAATTATTGAAAATATTCAGATAATAAGAAAAAAGGAGAAATGATATGAAGAATAATATAAGCATTAAAAACACTCTTGACCAAATCCCCACGCCAAAAGAAAAAGCAGAACGTATTGTAGGACTAATTAAGGATAGTGGCAGGATTGTAGGCTATAAACTATCTGATAACACAAAGGTTTCAAAAGAAGAGGCTGTTATTATGGCTAAGGGTGGTATGATTTCAGGGGTTGCGATAGCTCATAACGGTAGCACCGAATATTTAAAATCTATACCAAACGAAAGTGAAGGCGATAATTTAGGAAATCTTCCATCTTACACAAATTAAAAACTCCCTTTCGGGAGTTTTATATTTTTTTATTCATTTTTTTACTCATCACTTTAACTGAATAATATACTGTAAACCAAATAATCAAATACGCAAAAACGAATATGGCAGTAAAAACAGCAATAATTTCAGGTATAAAAGGTATCCATGAATTTATTAGATAAGTGACTACATAAGCAATATAAACTGTTAAGAAATGATACAACAAAGACTTAGTTATGGGCCACTCTTCTATTTGGTTAAATATGCTTGCTCCCGCTTGAAGAAAAGCAAGAACATAAGTAGAAACAATTGCTAATAGTATTTGCTTACCCGATAAATTAAAATCAGGTGCCGTAATTGATAATATATAAAATACAACACCGACAATTATCGGACCGAATCCACCAAAGATAAGACCTCTATGAAAAAACTCTTTAACATAACCTTTCATTATTTATATACCTAACCTTTCTTTAACATTTTTCAAATTGCGGCGTGATACATAATCAATTCTGCCGCTCTTGAATTTTACCTGTAAGGTTCCTGAAATAGATGCATTAAAACGTGCAACCATATTGAGATTTGCAATACAGGATTTATTGATTTTTATAAAATTTTCAGGTAGCATCTCTTCAATTAAATATAATCTACTTCTAATCTGAATTTTGCCATCCTTTAAAACAGCGAATATTTTACTGTTCTCTACAAAAAAGCTTTCTATCTGAGATAAGCTTAAAGGAACAATCTCGCCATCCTTATAGCCTTTTAAAGCATTATCTGATGTTACAAGATTTTCAATTGATTTTACAATTTCATTATTCTTACGGGCATAAACTATAACCTCCTCTTCCCTTTCCTCATCAAAAAAGACGGTAAATTTCATAGAATCCCTCCTTGCAAGTGTATATTACTCCGACCGAAATTATATTTCAAGTAATTTTAAGTGAGCGGTAAAATTTTGAGTATCAGCGGTTAATTTTGTTGAAAAAAATATTTTTTAGTATTATAATTAATATCATAATAATGGTGGTGATTTTGTGAAAACAGAAAGAAATATTTTAATTGCTTTTATACTTAACATCTTTTTTTCAATTTTCGAATTTATAGGCGGAATTATTACAGGCAGCGTTTCTATAATTTCAGATGCTGTACACGATATGGGCGATGCGGCAAGTATCGGTATTTCTTTTTTATTAGAAAAACTAAGCAAAAAGCAGCCCGATACGAATTATTCTTACGGCTATCTAAGATATTCTGTCTTAGGAGGACTTTTCACAACACTCGTTCTTTTCATTGGTTCTGCCGCTGTTATTTATAATGCTATTTTAAGAATTCTTAATCCTGTGCAAGTAAATTATAATGGTATGATAATTTTTGCCATTGTGGGTGTTACTGTTAATTTTATAGCAGCTATAGTCACACGGGACGGTGACAACATAAATCAAAAGGCTGTTAATCTTCATATGCTTGAGGATGTGCTTGGTTGGATAGTAGTTTTGATAGGCGCTATTATTATGAAATTTACAGACATCAGCATAATAGATCCTATTATTTCTATCGCTGTAGCTCTATTTATCCTTGTAAATTCTTTTAAAACGCTAAAAGAGATATTAGACCTGTTTCTTGAAAAAACGCCCCACAGCGTAAATATAGAAGAAATTAAGGAACACTTATTAAAAATAGATGGAATTATTGATGTGCATCATATTCACATTTGGAGTATGGACGGACTGAATAATTACGCTACTATGCATATAGTGACAAATAAAAACGGACACGAAATTAAACATAAGGTCCGTGAAGAACTCGCTAAACACAGTATAAGCCACGCAACATTAGAGCTCGAGGCAGAGAATGAGCATTGCCACGAAAAAGATTGCCATACCAATTCTGAGTTTTCCTCAGGGCATCATCACCATCATCACCATTAGTAAATAACGGGATGCTTTCGCATCCCGTTTAAATATGTATTCATTAAAATCTCTTAAGTTCACCCTCATAAATCATACTTGCATCAGGTATTTGCATAAAATGGGCAGGTTGTGTTATAGCAGTAAATAGCTTCTCATCGGTTACATCAAAACGCAAAAGTATATCTTTTACAAACTCAGAGCAATAATATCGGTTTTTAGCCCTGTGACGAACACGAAGTGCCGCAAGGTATAAACCCCAATAATTATATCCATAGGCGTTTCTATTATTATACATACTGTTGAGATATTCGCTAATTAATTCGAATTTATTGGTGGAAATAGGAATTGCCAAGACTAAAACTCTAGTATCGGTAAAACGCTTAAATGTACCGAATTTTTTTGATTCCTTCACAAAACCACCAAAGAAAGGATTATAGGGATTAACCCTACCGAAAGAATACATAACTTCTAACGTAGGATCAAGAGAAACTGAGGCGTGGTTATACTTAGCACCCGTCAAAACCCTTAGAATTCTCGAAAGAACTGTTCCGGTTTGGCTTAAAATAATATATAATTGCTTATCGTTAGAGGTTATATTCATATTCCTTCCCCTTTCGACACTCTTTTGTATATTATAACATTTTGTGACAAGTCGGTCAAGGAATAAAAAACGGCGGTTTGAGGTATGCTACATTACGTAGTTGCCTCAAACCGTCATTTTAATCATTGGTAACATCGCCATCGCCGTCAACTGAGATTTTCTCGCCAAGATATGTAGGCTCAGGTTCTACAAGCAAGGTAAAGAAATCTTTATTTCTTGCAAGAATTTCTCTTATCTCTCTCGGCGTCTGACCGATATATTTACGGTAATCACTTGAAACTCCGTATGCTTCTACGCTTAATTTCTCTGCAATATACAAAGCTCTGTAAAGATGATATTTTTGAGTAACGATTATCACTTTTTCGGCGCCGAAAATTTCTTTCGCTCTGTAGATGCTCTCGTATGTAGAAAAGCCTGCGTGATCCATAAAAATATCAGTAGAAGGAACACCCTTTTGGATAGCAAAATTTTTCATAGTATTAACTTCATCATACTCAGGTTGACCGTGGTCTCCGCTCATAAGCAGTTTGGGTGCTGACTTAAGATTATATACCTCTATCCCGCGAAGCAATCTGTCCTCGAGCATATCAGATGGCTCACCGTTTGACTTAACACCGCAGCCTAATACAAGTATGCAATCAACATCAGAAAGAGATTTTGATTTTTCTTCAGATATTATTTTATCCTTAGTTTTTCCTATCACAATGCCGTTTATTGTTAAAACAAAACCAACGCACAGAATTATTAGCGATAATAAAATAATTCCTATAATAATTAAAGTCTTTTTAATTTTCATATCTTTCCCCACAAAATAAACTTGAAAAAGTATAACATACATTTTTTTGAAAATCAATATGTAAAGTTTGGTATTTGCGATATAAATTATAATTATAATCAATTTCATAGCGAAACTATTTCACTCATCGAAGGGAGAAATTCATTAAATAAGCACCGACAAAGTCGATGCTATTTTCTGAAAGGGCTGCACAAGTTGATACCATTTAATTTTCGACCTGCGTGTTTAAACCACTACATATTTTTAGGAATGGTGTTTTATAGTTATAAATCAATGGTGATTTCGTATTTATCATCAATAAGAATATAGTTCACATTATATAACTGTGCAAGTTTTAAGATTTCGGCATTGTCTACCAGCACACTTTCGATAGTACACCACTCATCGTCTAAACGACTTTCAATTATATTTGCATATTTTTTTATGTCAGCAAAGTGGTTTCTAATATAACCCTCACTCATTATAAGGCAGTAATATTTAATCTCTTTAAGATATTCTACTTCAAACTCCTTCTGCCAATCGAACGGAATATAGCAACCTTCAACAACTAAGTTCTGCCTGTTTTCAATTGCAGTTTTAATCATTTCGCGGACAATAGGCCATAAGTATGCAGTCAAATCTTTATCATCGCTCATAGGAGTAAGTTCCGTGTTGCCGCTGCGAATTAAACCCATTTTCAAATGGTCAATGGACAAGTACGGATATTTATATTTTTCAAGCAGTTTTTGTGCGGTTGCTGTCTTGCCCGTGTGCGATGCACCTGTAATTAAAACAATCATTATCTTCGTCCCTACAAATTTTTATTTGTCGGTTAGATTATACCATAAATTATATTTATAATCAACGCTTTGCGTAGCAAATCACCTTTTCGAAACTTGTCAAGAATTTCGGACATTTCAATGATGCATCGCCTACAGCGATATGATGTAAGCTATCGCTAATGATGTTGCTCCCTTTGGTCGCAATGATGCGATGTTTGCCCAATACATTAGCGAAGCGTCATCATTGGGCGCAGCCGTCATCATTAGTGAAACGACATCATTTGCCGAAGGCAAACATCATTCAAAAAACGCACCTTTGTCGGTAGACAAAAGTGCGTTTTTTGTTGGCGGAGATGGAGGGATTCGAACCCTCGAAGACGTTTTAGCGTCTTACACGATTTCCAATCGTGCGCCCTCGACCGGACTAGGCGACATCTCCATACGGCACCTGATTATTATAACTGATGCCAACTTAAAAATCAAGTATAAATTTGATATTTTGTTATTTAGTTTTATTCGCCGTAAACAGAAAGCACACTTTTGGCTTTATCGGTTATCATTTCCCTAAGATACTGTGGCGAAACAACCTCAATATTTTCGCCATAATTCATAATCCAGGTAGCAATAGCATCGCTCACTACAACGTTTACGCTAATATCAAAATGGGTATCGGTAATGTTTCTTATAAAGATATCTTCGGTAAATCTATCAAGCACAGGTTCAAGAATTTTTCTTGAGCATCTTAAATCAATTTTTTCTGTTTTTCCGCCAAACATACCGAAAAGCTTGTTGGTATAATCTGCGATATCAAAAATATCTTTATATTCCGAAACCTCACTAAAATGACGAACCGCTTCGTTTGCTTCGTTGACAGCTTTCATTCTATCTACTCTCAGGTGGATAAGGTTATCGTACTTATCATAATTGCCTATAAGATAATAGTGGTCATCCTGCCAGGTAAGAGCATAAGGACTAATAACGCGTTCTTTTATATTAGTAATAATTTCTCTGTTATCGCCAAGCGTTTTAGTTAAATATTTAAAGGATATCTTATGATTGTTTTCGATGGCTCTGTTTATAACATCAATATTATAAAAGATTTCTTCGTTTTTTGTTTTTCCTACATTATCGAAATAAACATTTTTACCTCTTGCATTTATCTGATATGTACTGAGCATAGAGTCAAGCTTAGCAATAAGCTCTCTTGACTTTTTAGGAGTAATAAAGCGCGCAGCTCTTACTGCATCGCAAAGCAAATAAATCTCAGGCACCTCAAATTCTCTGGCTCCTAAGAAAAAACCTGCTTTGGGAGTATGGGTTTTAATAACATCGAATCCATAATCAATAAGCTGATTCATATCATCATATATAGCTTTTCGCTCGGCGGTTACACCGTTAGATAAAAGCTTCTCGCAAATTTCAGTAGCGGTTAACGGATGATTTTCATCAGAATATTTTTTGAGAATATCGACGATATAGAAAAGCTTTATTTTTTGCCCTCTTCTTGCTGCCATTTTTTCACTTCCTCAAAGAATTCTTCATAAGTAAACAAGGTATTTATTGCATCTAAAAAAGCATTAGCCGATAAATTATCGGGCAATCTTAAAAATTTTAATAATTTTTTCCTCAAAAAGGCGCTGTTTTTTCCGCCTGAAAGTCCCACGGAAAACAAATCGGTTTTTGTGATTTTATTCAAATTTTCTTCGGCTTCACTGCAGATAACACCGCTTCGTTTAAGAGCCTCTGAAACAATCTCGCGCGACATTCCTTCAACGCCCAAATAGCCTTCTTTACTATACTCCGCCTTTCTTTTTTCCTTGCCTTTTAGTTGCGGAATATATACATTGGTAATTTCACCTTCACAGCATATTCCCTTCAAATATCCTCTTATCTGCGCTCCTGCGCTATCAGAATCGGTCATAACTACAATTCCTTTAGTTTTTGCAAAAGCTTTTATAAGGCTGATTTTTTCTTTATTTTTAAATATGCCGAAGCCATCGGTTGTAATTATAATGGCATCAATAATATTTGAAAGGGTAATTTTATCATATTTACCCTCTACAACAACTACTTGATTAAGCTTAATCAATTTTTTCACCCTTTGAAATTATATAAATCAGCCTAACTGTTAACTGCTCAAGCACTGTGCGAGGGTCTTTATTAAATCCTTTTAAATCGCCATCTGCTTTCAAGAGAGCATCGAAGCTTAATAATAATTTTTTATCATCAAATTTTCTAAGGTTATATGAAGCTTTATCAAGTAAAAATGCTTTGTTTTTATAATTAAACTCTTTAGCAACATCTCCAAGAATTATTTTATCTCTCTTAGCAGAAAGCGTTCTATACATATCCACATAAGAAGATGAAGCGTTATAAAGAATTACCATAGGGTCCACGTGCATATAAAACATATCATCAAGCAGCTTCATAGCTCCTGAAATATTGCATGCAATTATCTCCTTAATATAATCATATACAGAGGATTCTACCGACTTAGAGCATACCTTATCTATAATTTCTTTATCTATACTGCCGCCTTGAACAAAGCTGCAAAGCTTATCAAGCTCGTTTTTGAGAATATAGATATCTTCACCGACGTTTTCTACAAGATATCTTGCGCTCACTTCGTTAAGACTGCAGCCTCGCTTTTTTGCGCCGTCAATAAGCATTTTATAAAGCTTTGCAGCTTCTCTGTGGTCAAGTCGTACTGCAAAACCGCCTGCCTTTTCAACACTTGATATAAGCTTCTTTGCTTTGGCGCTTCTTTTATTATCTATCTCAACGCTATCAAATTTTAAAACAAGCGTACAACCATCAACACATTCATCAATAATTGTACAAAGCTTCTCAAACTCTTTTGCAGAACATCCTTCAAAATCATAATCAGATAAAACCACGCACTTTTTATCAGCCATCATAGGATACTGATTTATAGCATCGTAAACCTCCTGAAGGTCAGCATTTTCCTCGAACTTCTGCAGATTAAAGAAAGGGTCACCCTCAAAACTCATTTTTATTATTTTATCAGAATAGAAGTTTTTAAGATATGCATCGTCACCGAAAATCATAAAAACAGGCGCAGATTCTCCGCCTGATATTTTTTTCGAAATCGCATCTTCAAAAATCATTGGGCTCCCTCCTTTTCTATTTATAATTTAATTTTAACAGATTTTCTCTGTATTTACAAGTATAGATAAACAAAACCGAACCGATTGAAATAAATATTGAAGCAATTAACAATAAATCGCCCGCTCTTACAGCTGCAAAAGGAAATTTAGCTAAATAATTGATAACAAAATTTATGTACATAGTTGTAATTTCTGCGCATTTGAAAATGATATCTGTCAACACATAAATTAAAGGGACAAGATTAAAAAATAAACCTATTATGCCTAAGCACAACGCTACTGTTACCGCGAAAGAAATTAAGAGGTTAGTAATAGGTGAAATTAAAGAAATATAACCAAAATGGTATATGCAAACAGGCGTTGTCATAACCGTTGCAGAAAGAGTAACAATAAATGATAATACCAAACCCTTTAACAGCTTGTTTTGTATTTTTAAACGCTTATCAAAGAAAGGAACAAAATAAATGATTCCAAAGGTAGCAAGAGCGGATAATTGAAAACCTACATTAAGCACCGCAAAGGGACAATAGAGTAAAATAGCGATAATCGCCGTGCCGAGAGAATTGAGAGAATCATTATCCCTATTAACTACGGGTGCCAAAGATAAAAATAAAAACATAACACCTGCTCTTACAACCGAAAGTGTAAAACCGCATATGGAGGTAATCATAACAATTGCCGAAAAGGATATAAGAAGTCGGATATATGCGTGATAAAATATTTTATCGAGCAACCAGAAAACAGCGCCTAAAATTATAGTAAGATGCATACCCGAAACAACCATAACGTGACTTACACCGGTTAATTTTACATTATTATTAAACTCATCAGTAAATAGATTTTTATCGCCTATAGTAATGCCAAGCAATGTTGCTGCGTTATCCTTTTGCATATTACGGGAAATAGTGCTTTTAACATAATTTTTTATTTTACCGGCTCTTTTATAGAATATATTATCGCTATGCCTTTCTAAAACATTGCCAAGTTTTCCTGTGGCATAGATACCGCTTGAATAATAATAAGCTTTATTGTCGGAGTTTTTAAGTGATTTTATATTAACAGAGGCTGTAACACGGTTCCCCATGATAAATTTTTCGGTTTTATCAAAACAAGATATGCGAAGCTTAATATTTTTAGGTAGCACCGTTCCGCTTTTACAAAGTGCTGTAATCGAATTATATTTTTCTCCTTCCTCAACGTCAGTAACAACAAAAGTTTCCACGATTCTTTCACCGCTATACTTATCTATTTTCTCCAAATTTTTATAAGAGAATATCAGTGATATCAGCACTAAAAATGCTACTCCGACAGCAAAATAATTTTTAGCCTTAACCTTATTTACAGCAAATGCAACAATAAAACAAATAAGACCAACTCCGCAAAGCAGAGTGGTCCTTATATTGTAATAAGATATAAAAACACAGATAGAAGCGATAATAGCACCGCAAAACATTGGTCGCTTCATACTGTATCACATCCAAATCTTATTTATTATTCCAATGCTTAATTTCTTTAAGTTCATCAAACATTTTCTTGTAGCTTTCGTGACGGCTTTCTTCTATAAAACCATTGTTTACCGCTTCTAAAACCGCACATCCCTTTTCGCAGGTATGGGAACAGGAGGTGAAACGACACTTATCGGTATATTCAGCAAAATCAGGAAATGTATCGGCAAGATTAAGCTTAAATTCATAAGGATTTTCTATAGCGAAATCAATAGTAGAAAATCCTGGTGTATCGGCGACAAATCCGTTAAAATTATGTGGGAATAGTTCTGTATGCCTTGTAGTGTGTCTGCCTCTGCCAAGCTTTTGACTTACTTCACCCGTTTTTAGCTCAAGCTCACCAAAAAGAGCATTTAAAAGACTTGATTTACCAACACCTGAATTTCCCACAAATGCGCTGATACAATCCCTTATTTCTCCCTTTAAAATATCAATGCCGATATTCTCGGTTGCCGAAACAACAAAGGTTTTAAAGCCTGAATTTTTATAAATTGCTTCTAAATTCGAAAAATCGCCCGTATCACACTTATTAAAAATAATTATAGGCTCAATTCCGTAATACATAGCAATAGAGATTAACCTGTCAATCATCAATGTATCAGGGGCAGGAACGCTATATGAAGAAACAATAAAAAGCTTATCAATATTAGCAACAGGCGGACGATAAAGAAGATTATCTCTTGAAAGAATTTTATCAACAACTCCGTGACCATCATCAATTGGAGTAAACTCAACTCTATCGCCAACTGTTGGGGAAACTCCGTTTTTGCGAAAGTTTCCCCTTGCTTTACATTCATAAATTTTATTATTAGAGCTTACATAATAAAACCCTGATATTGCTTTTAAAATTACGCCCTTCATCATTCGGACTTACTGGACGTGTCGGAAGTTGTAGAGCTTGTATTAGAAGAGTTTGCGCCTGTGTTTTTAGAACTGTTGTCAGAGGTTGTGTTTCCGCTTGAGGCTTTATATTCATCATACTGACGAAGCTTCGTTACCTTACCTGAAGCTGTATTTACCTCAATTTCCATATACTTTTTATCATCGATTTTCACAATGAAACTCATTGATTTATCGGTAGAAACAAGCTCTCTAAAAGTATAATCCTTAAGAACGGTAAAATCTAATTTTTCGCTTTCTTTAAAGAGTCTTCCTCCGTTATCAATCCACAGCGAAACCTTACCTGTTGTTGATGAGAAATCATTAGGTAACGAAACCGTTACATCAAACTCATAGTTAACAACGCCTGTGCTGACATAAATAGTAATACTTGTGCCCTCCGTCACCTGAGAGGAAGAATTGGCATCAGGGTTCTGATAAAAAACATATCCCTTTTCATAAAACTTTTCATCTGAAGAAAGGTCGTGCTCTTCTACAACAGCAACAAGACCATCCTTCTCTATATCGGAAATAGCCTTTTCTTTAGTCAATCCTATAACATTAGGAATATCAACCATTTTAACTGCCTCACCAGTGCTTACATAAACGGTAACCTCGGCGCCTTCAGCCACAACAGTGGTACGAGCAGGCTCAGTCTTTATAACACAGCCTGCCTCTACCTCATCATCAGCAACCTCGTTAATAACTGTTTTAAAGCCTTTAGAATTAAGCTCAGATACGGCATATGATTCGGTTTTACCGTAAACATCAGGAACCTTTACGGTTGATTGACCCATACTAACAAAAAGAGTGATCTCTGCGCCTGTTTTCAGTTTTTTCTTTGAGGGCTGAGACTGATCGCAAACCGTCCCTACTTCAAACTCATTATCCGTTTTGTATTCCCAGTCAATTGAAAAAATTTCGTACTCCTTCATAGCTTTAACTTCTTCAACGGTTTTTCCGATAAAGTCAGGGCAAGCTATCTCTTCACCTGTTGAATTAGAGAAGAATAAATTTTTGCCGAAAATTATACCCAAAATTGCAAGAACAACCACCAAGGTTGCAGCAACACCTGCAAGTATCGGTATCATCGCACTCTTGGTTTTTTGAGGAACTTCTTCAAGCTCTGCTTCATCATCAATAGCAGAGGCAGGAGAAGATGATATAAGCGAATTATCAACAAATTTTGTAGGAGAATTATCTACAAAATATGAATTTTCGAAGGTTACAGAAGGATCCTTTTTAAATGCCTCAAGATCGCAAAGCATTTCTGAAGCAGACTGATATCGACGCTCAACGAGCTTTTGCATAGCATGCATAGTAATCTGCTCGAGGCCCAAAGGAATTGAGGGGTTTATCTCGGTTGGCAGTTGAGGGTCGCGTTGCAGCTGCATAATGGCGACTGAAACGGCGCTATCTGCTTGGAAAGGAAGAGTACCGGTAAGCATTTCATAAAGCATAACGCCAACAGAATAAATATCTGCCTTATCGTCTGCTTTATCTCCCCTTGCCTGTTCAGGACTTATATAATGAACGGAACCGATTGCTTTATCCGTCATAGTTCTCTGTTCGCTTCTCGCAAATCTTGCTATACCAAAATCAGTTACCTTAATGGTACCGTCAGGCAGAACCATAATATTCTGCGGTTTAACATCACGATGGACAATTCCCTTATCGTGAGCGTGCTGAAGGCCTTTAAGAATTTGCACTGTAAAGTAAAGGGCATCCTTCCATCTGAGGCTTCCCTGACGCTCTATATACTCTTTGAGGGTAATACCGTCAATATACTCCATAACAATATACTGAATAAGGTCACCAAAGCTAACATCATAAACGTTAACTATATTAGGATGAGAAAGCACAGCGATTGCTTTTGATTCATTTTTAAATCTGCGAATAAACTCCTCGTTTGATACAAACTCATCCTTAAGTATTTTTATAGCAACGGTACGGTCTTCAACATTATCGTACGCCTTATATACGACAGCCATACCGCCCACACCGATTATCTCGTGAATTTCATAACGACCGTCAAGTCTTTTACCTACAAACTTATCCATAAACATTCATCCTTTCTCTTACACTGCAACCAGAACTACGGTGATATTATCGCCACCGCCGTTGGAATTCGCAAGGTCAACAAGAATCTCTGCTATTGTTTCTTTATCATTGTTTTTTATTGTTTTTAATATTTCAGATGGCTCAACATAGTTAGTAAGTCCATCGGTGCAAAACAGCAGATAATTTCCGCTATTTAGCCGCTGTTCAAAACAGTCAGGAATTATGTTCTCCTCAGCGCCTAAGGCTTTGGTTATTACATTCTTTCGAGGATGCACCCGCGCCTCCTCAATAGTAAGCTTACCGCTTTCTATAAGCGACTGCACGACCGAATGGTCACGGGTTATCTGCGTGATATCATCATCAATAATATAAGCTCTGCTATCACCCACATTACAAATAAACGCTAAATTATCCTTAATATGAGCGGCAACAAGTGTTGTTCCCATACCGTTAAGCTCGGGATTGCTTCGCGACATATCATAAAGCTCAATATTTGCCGAAGATATTGCATTGCATATTATCTTTTCGATATCAGTAACGGACATATTGGGCCTATATGATTTTAAAATGTAATCAGCGATAAGCTTAATTGCCGTTTCGCTTGCCACATTACCTGCCTTAGCGCCTCCCATTCCGTCACAGACGAGCACAATTGCGCTTTCATCAGATAATTTAACAGTATAATAGGCATCTTGATTGGATTTTCTGGTTTTGCCTATATCGATTTTACTGAATATCTGCAAGGCTTCCATCCTCCTTTGCTTTTTTCCTAAGCTGACCGCAAGAAGCACTGATATCGGCTCCGAGCGTACGCCTTACTGTAACGGTCATACCCTTTTGTTCAAGATATGATTTAAACAGCATTATATTCTTTCGATCAGGTTTTTTAAAATCGTTTTCCTTGACCGGATTTGCAGGGATTAAATTTATATGACATAAAAGTCCTCTAAGCCTATTTGCAAGCTGTACTGCGCATTCCTTCGAATCGTTAACTCCTGAAATAAGAGCATATTCAAAAGAAATTCGTCTTGTTGTGACCTGCTGATACTCTTTACAGGCTTTAATAAGAGAATCAACATTCCATTTATTATTAACAGGCATCATACTGCTTCTTATTTCATCATTTGGCGCGTGCAAAGAAACAGAAAGAGTTATTGGGAGATTTAATTCCTTTAACTTTTCAATACCCTTAACAACACCAGAGGTGGATAAAGAAATGTGCCTGAGCCCAATATTTAAACCGTTTTTATCGCTGACAAGCGTTAAAAATCTCGCAGAATTATCAAAATTATCAAGTGGCTCACCCATTCCCATCATAACCACGTTTGATATCCGTATATCATTATCACGCTGAGCGGTGGTTATCTGAGAAAGCATTTCGGATGCAGTAAGGCTTCTTGTGAGTCCAAAAAGACCTGAAGCGCAGAATTTACACCCCATTCTGCAGCCAACCTGAGTGGAAATACAAATGGAATATCCGTGTTCATATTTCATAAGAACGGATTCAATATATTCGCCGTCAAACAGTTCAAAAACATATTTAACGGTACCGTCAAGCTTTGACTCATAGCGTTTAGCTATTTTGGTTACAGCAAGATAACATTTATCTTTAAGCTTTTCTCGCAAAGACTTGGAAACATTCGTCATCTCATCAAAGTCCTCAACACCTGATTGAAGCCATTTGAATATTTGAAGCGCCCTATATTTAGGCTCACCAAATTCTTCTAACAATTTCTCAAGCTCAGGCAGAGTCATTGATTTAATATCCAATTTTTCGGTAATAGTATCACCTACTTAATTTTGCTTTTTTATAAGCAGAGCGCAAAAAAATCCATCGGTGCCATCAATATGAGGCATATAAGTTTTTTCGTACTCAAGTGTAAAATTATTATTGTTTTTGAGAAAATCAGAAACTATATTTTCGTTTTCATCACATCTTAAAGTACAAGTTGTATATAAAATTTTACCGTTTTGTTTTAAATATCTTGAAGCGTTTTCGAGAATTTTTTTCTGAATAGACTGAAGCTCTTTAAAATCTTCGGTATCCTTATATTTGATTTCAGGCTTTCTGCGGATTACACCGAGTCCTGAGCATGGCACATCGCAAATTACCGCATCAAAGACGCCTATTTCTTTTTTATACTCAGTGGCATCACCCACTTGAACTTTAATAATATCAAAATCTAACCGTTTTGCGCCCTTATCTATAAGCTCTACCCTTTTTTCATATAAATCGAAAGAAAGAATTTCACCCGTATTTTCCATAATACTTGCAGCGGTAAAGCTTTTCCCACCTGGCGCAGAGCACAAATCAAGCACTCGCATTTGAGGCTTTAAATCAAGCTTCTCAATACTTTTCTGTGAAGCTAAATCCTGAATATGAAATAAGCCTTCTTTATAGCACTTGCTATCCTTAACATCAATTCCCGATAGAATGTTAAGAGCATTTTCATTGAGCTTTTCTGCCTTTAAGCCATCGTTTTCTAATATGTTTATCAATTCATCAGCGGTAATTTTTACAGTATTTACCCTTAAAGTAACGGGAGGCTTCTGCAAGGATGCGTCAAGAAGTTTCTTTGCAGTATCAATTCCATAGTCATTTACAAAGGAGTTAATAATCCATTTGGGACAGGAATACCGTACCGAAAGGGATTCAATACTATCATCACTTGGAAGGTTAGGTTTTTCCCGTAAAATATTTCTAAGAACTCCGTTTACAAAGGAAGCGTTAAATCTTTCTTTTGAAGCCTTAACTATGTTTACAGATTCATTTACAGCCGCGCTATCGGGTACCTTATCCATAAAATAAATCTGATAAACTGCTATTCTTAAGGCTTCAAGTGTAATCGGTGTTATCTTTTTAAGACCTTTTTTCGCAAAGAAAGAAAGGATATAATCGATAGAAAGCTTTCTATCAAGCACACCGTAAAAAAGTGCAGTAGCAAAAGCCTTTTCGGTGTGATTCATAGGATTATTATCAAAAACTTTATTTAATGTTATGTTTGAATAAGCCTTATTATTGCTTACTTCTGTAAGCGCCTTAACGGCAACCTTTCTTGCATTAGCCATATATGACCTCAGTTTAAAGTAGTTCCAATAGGAATTTTAAATCCGCAAAGCATTTGAGCTGCTGACATTACCTTACTACCCTCAGGCTGAACGGTTTTAAGCTCAATTGCCGTATTACCACCGCAGGCAATAACCAACCTACCGTTATTATCAACAACAGTTCCAGCCTCACCATTGCCTTCTGATATATCCGCAGATATCACCTTAACCCTCTTACCCTCGATAAAACAAAAAGCGCAAGGCCAAGAATAATATCCTCTTATGGCGCATTTAAGCTCATAAGCGGTTTTATTAAAATCGAGATGCGCCATTTCCTTTTTGATGATAGGAGCATAGGTGGCTTCATCCTCATTTTGCTTAGTTGGCTTAGCAGTACCACTTTCGATACTCTTAAGAGTTTTTATCATTAAATCGGCAGAAACAACTGAAAGCCTTTCAAAAAGCTCTTCGGCGGTTTCATTTTCACCAATATCAACAACGGCAGTATCTAAGATATCGCCCGTATCCATTCCTTTATCCATTAACATAGTTGTAACACCCGTTTGCTTTTCACCGCAAACAATACACCACTGAATAGGCGAAGCGCCTCTATATTTTGGCAAAAGTGAAGCGTGTCCGTTTATACACTTATATTTTGGGAAATTTAAAATTTCTTCGGGAAGAATTTTACCGTATGCTACTACAACGATTACTTCAGAATTTATTTCTTTAATAATCTCAAGCGCCTTACCGTCACGAAGGGTTGTAGGCTGATAAACGGGAATTCCTATACTTTCAGCATAGGCCTTCACGGGTGGAGGTGTCAATATTTGTTTTCTGCCAACGGGTTTGTCAGGCTGAGCAAAAACACCTGCTACATCAAAGCCCTCATCAACTAAAGCCTTAAGGGTGGCTACCGAATAATCGGGAGTTCCCATAAATAATACTCGCATTAAAACACTCCGTTATCTATCAATATATAAAACGCCGTCGAGATGGTCAATTTCGTGGCATAATGCCCTTGCAAAGAGTTCTTCGCCCGTAACCGTAATATTCTCGCCAAAGCGATTCTGAGCCCTTACAGTAACCTTTAAAGGCCTTGTAACCTTCTTTGATTTGCCTGGTAGAGATAGGCATCCCTCATCCCCACACTGCTCACCGCTTTTCTCGATGATAACGGGGTTGATAAGCTCAACTATTCCCTCACCTACATCAATAACACAGTATCTTCTGAGAATTCCAACCTGTGGAGCGGCAAGGCCTACACCCTCAGCTTTATACATAGTCTCTGCCATATCATCAAGAATCTGATGCAGCTTTTCATCAAAGGTTAACTGTGTGCGGCAGACCTTACGAAGAATAGGGTCGCCGTATTCTACTATATTTCTGATTGCCATTTTAACTCCTTATATAACTGTTTCAGGATTGATATCCAAAGAAACAACAGTATCATACTTTAACTTAATATCAGTCGCATTCCTTAACATTTCACGGAATTTTGAACTGTTTTTACATTTGATAATCATTCTGAATCTGTATTTATTATTAACTTTAGGAACAGCGGCGGGCGTTGGACCTAAAATTATTAGCTTTATATCTTTATAATTATCTTCGGTTAACTTTTTAATATTTGAAAGGATTTCATTTATTGAATTTAAAGCAAGTTCCCTATTTGCCGAAGAAACGCAAACCTGACACAAATCGCAGTAGGGCGGAAAAATCATAAGCTTGCGGGTTAATATTTCACTATTATAAAATGATTCATAATCCTGATTTTTTGCAAGCTCAATGATATTGTTTTCAGTGTCCGCTGTCTGAATAATAGCCTTAGATGTTCCTCCTGACCTACCCGCTCTACCCACAACCTGCGTAAGCAACGAAAAGGTTCTTTCAAAGCCTCGGTAATCATCGCTATATAAAGCTCTATCGGCACCTATTACACCTACTAAAGTAACCTTCGGAAAATCAAGTCCTTTAGCCACCATCTGAGTGCCAAGCATTATATCATACTCGCCCTTTGCAAAGGCAGTAAGGTGGGTTTGATAGGAATCTCGAGCCATAGTGCTATCGGCATCGAGCCGTAAAACCTTAGCTTCGGGGAAAAGCAAAGATAATTCTTCCTCTACCTTTTGCGTACCCGCACCAGAAAATCTCATATGCTCACATTCGCATTCAGGACAGATTTTATCCACAGGCTTTGAGTATCCGCAATAATGGCACATTAGCCTTCCGTTAGCGGAATGATATGTTAATGATACACTACAATTGGGACAGGTGGAAACATATCCGCAAGATGGACACGAAACGTAAGTATTATGGCCTCTTCGGTTTAGCAGTAAAATAATTTGATTGCCGCTTTCAAGCTCATTTTCCATAGCTTCAGCTAATTCTCGGCTTATTGAGGAACGGTTTCCGTCATCCGCCTCTTTACGCATATCAACAACAGAAACCAAAGGTAGAACGGCCTTGCCATAGCGATTTTTAAGGGTATATAATTTATATTTACCCGTCTTTGCGGCGCTAAAGCTTTCAAGGGAAGGCGTTGCACTTGCAAGACATAAAAGGCAATTATGATAAGCGGCTCTGAATCTTGATAACTCTCTCGCATGAAAACGGGGGGATTTTTCAGATTTATAAGTGTGCTCCTGCTCTTCATCAATAATAATAAGCCCTAAATTATCAAAGGGAGCAAACACGGCGCTTCTGGTACCGATTGCTATTTTTGCCAAACCCTGTTTTATTCTTTTATATTCATCCATACGCTTTCCAAGTGACATTGCACTATGAAAAACTGCGATTTTATCACCGTATCTATGACTGAATATTTCAATTATCTGCGGGGTTAAGGCAATTTCGGGTACCATCAGGATAACACCCTTATTATTATCTATCGCCTCATCAACGAGCTTTAAGAAGACCTGAGTCTTTCCACTGCCCGTAACACCGTATAGAAGCGAGGTATGGAATTCTCCTGAAAGCATTTCATTTTTAAGTCCATCAAATGCCGATTGCTGTTCATCAGTAAGCTCAATCGACTCTCGCTCTTTAACTGCTTTTAACTTATAAGGGGTTCTGAATTCTTCTTTTTCGAAAATCTCGATAATACCTTTTTTTGAAAGAGCGGTAATAACAGAAAGTGTTACGCCCGTAAAATACTGAACCTCTTTAATGCTAACGCTACCCGTAACTTCAATAAGCTCTGCGATTTCACGCTGTCTCTCAGTAAGCTTATGCTCGGTTAAATTAACACCGTCGGTAATTCTAACATATTTCTTTGTGGCGTCAGACAACCTTCTAACAAGGGTATTATTAAATAAAACCGCTTCTTTTTCGTTAAGGGAAGAAATTATATCTTTAAAATCAGGAAAGGTCTTTTTCAGCTCCGATTCATCGCAATTTTCTTTTGCTTTAATGAAATCGAAAATCTCCCTTTCAGCCTCGTTTAAAAGAGAAACTGAAGCGAAGTCCTTATTAACAGAATATGAGGCTGAAAATCGATATCCAAAACCTGCGGGAAGTATCGAACGAATAGCATCATAATAAGTGCAAAAGGTGTTTTCCTTAATCCAGATGCACATTTTAAGCATCTCATCATTCAATACAGGCTCACTATCAATTAAATCAAGTATTTCCTTTTGATTCTGTATAGCAGCATCAGAATCTGTAATCTCAAGAATCATACCCTGCTTTAAAAGGTTTCCTCTACCAAAGGGAACGGTAACTCTGCAACCCGCCGCCACTCGACCTATTAAGTTTTCGGGAACTAAATAGCTATACCTCTTATCAAAGGAGCCAATAGCATCAGCGAGAACAATTTCGGCATAGGTTGGCAATTTAACCGCTCCATTTCTTAAAATTTAGTAATTAAAGTCCCTTTTCAGAGGCGAGCTTACTTATTGCAATGCTTACGGGCTTTTCAATAAGAACCTCACCGTTTTCTTCAGCCTCTTTAGAAACTTCACGAGCGCAATGAGCAATATCAGTTACCAAGCGGTAACGGTTGTCGTAATTCTCAATTAACTTTCCGATTTTTGGGTTTAACATAAAAACATATCCTTTCGAATTTTTGATTTATTTACCAAGCACCTGATTTATCAGATACTCATTATTTTTTTCGGTAAGCTTTTCGCAATAGATAACACAAAGAATATCTTGAACAGCTTCATTTAAATCATCGTTAACAACGATATAATCGTATTCAGTTGCCCTTGCAATTTCACCAAGAGCTTCGTTTATCCTTTTTTCAACAACCTCTTTTGACTCGGTTCCCCGTCCGCTTAAACGACATTTAAGTTCTTCAAGAGATGGAGGCATTATAAAAATGCTGGTAGCATCAGGCATTTTATTTCTGATTTTTTCAGCACCGTTAACATCAACCTCAATTATAACATCAACGCCGTTATTAAGATTTTCAATAACGGGAGCCTTGGGTGTTCCATAGTAATTGCCTAGATATACATTATGCTCAAGGAGTTGGTCCTCAGAAAGCATATTTTCGAATTTTTCGCGAGAGATGAAGTTATACTTTTCACCCTCTACCTCACCCTGACGCATCTGGCGGGTTACAGAAGAAATCGAAAAATATAAATCTTTTCGGGTTTTGAAAACCTCAGCCAAAACCGTATCCTTTCCTGAACCCGAGGGACCAGAAATAATAAATAAATTACCTTTATTCATCTTCTGCCTCCCCATCCTCAAGAATATTATCCTCAGCTATCATTCTGTTTGCAACAGTTTCAGACTGCAAATAAGTAAGAATGATATGATCGCTATCCATAATAACAACCGCTCTGGTTCTTCTGCCATGAGTGGCATCAATAAGAGTGCCTCTCTCTTTAGCATCCTGAATAATACGCTTAATCGGTGCAGATTCGGGGCTGACAATAGCAACCATTCTATTTGCCGAAACCATATTACCAAAACCGATATTAACAAGTTTCATAATTCTATCCCCAAATCCTATTCTATATTCTGAATCTGCTCTCTTATTTTTTCGATTTCAGATTTAATATCTACTACCTTCTTAGTAATCTCAATATCCTGAGCCTTTGAGCCGATAGTATTTGTTTCCCTGTTCATCTCTTGAACAATAAAATCAAGCTTTCGACCAATTGCTCCTCCGTTTTCAAACAAAGAACAAAGCTCACCTATATGACTGCGAAGTCTCACAGTTTCCTCCGCAACTGCTACCTTATCCGCAAATATAGCAGTTTCTGTTAAAAGCCTTTGCTCATCAATGTGCGCATCGCCTATAAGCTCTTTGATTTTAGCTTCGATTTTTTCTCTGTATTCCTTTACGGTTTCGGGAGAACGCTCTTCAATAAAGGCAACCTGCTCTAAAATATACTCAGCTCTGCCTTTAACATCAGCAACTAATCGTTCGCCCTCATCTGAACGCATCTTAATAAAATTATCAACAGCAACCTGTGCGGTGGAAAGAACAGCAGCCGTTAATACTTCTTCATCAACATCGTGCTTTTTAACAGAAAAAATATCAGTATTTCCTATTACGGAGGATGCCTTAATATCATCCTTAAGTTTATATTCCTTTGCAAGAGTGTGAAGCGCCGATATATAAGCATCGGCAAAGCTACGGTTGATTTCGAGCTGAACAGCATCCTCGCTCTTATCATCAATAAGAACTGTAACCTCTACCTTACCTCGCGATATATTTTGCTGACAAAGTCCCTTAAGCTTTTCCTCAAGGAAGGCATAGGCTCTTGGTACCCTTGAATAGAATTCAAAATATCTGTGATTAACTGATTTAATTTCAACAGTTATATCGAAGCCGTCAACTGAATTTTTGGCTCTTCCGAAGCCAGTCATACTCGTAACCGTAATAACACAACCTCCTCAGTGCAAATATGCACCCTATTATATTTCATTATATTGTAACAAAAAAATGGCAGTTTGTCAACTTTATATATATTTATATATATAATAATAAACTGTTGCCAAACTTTGAGATTTATGTTAAAATTTTCTTACTAAGTTTTAGGAGTGCAAGATGAATAGTGCGCAAAATTTTTTAGAGAATAACAAAAAGGCACTTTTAAACAAAACCATAGCGCTGACCGGTTGTACAGGCGGAATCGGCAAGGAGCTTTGTAGGTTTATATTAAGCCTTGGCGGAAATCTTTTAATGGTTGATAGAAATGAGGAAAAATCCGCTGCATTAAAAAAGGAATTACTATCTGTTTTTCCAAGTGCAAGAATTGGTAATATTAAAGCTGATATGTCCGATATTAAATCTGTAAAATCGGCAGTAAATGAACTTAAAAACCTAAAAATTGATTATCTTATTCATAATGCAGGCGCCTATAAAATACCGAGAATGATATGTAAAAACGATTATGATAATGTCTTTAATATCAATTTCATTTCACCCTATTACATAACTAAAAGTTTACTCGAAAACGTGGAGCATTTTATAATAGTCGGTAGTATCGCAAACTATTATTCTAAAGCCGATTTTCAGGATATCGATTTCAAAAATAAAACCGCATCCAGCCTTGTTTACGGTAACGCAAAAAGGTATCTGATATATTCTCATTTTGAGCTTTTTAAAAATTACCCTCAAAAGCGACTTTCTGTTACTCACCCCGGAATTACACTTACGGGAATTACCGACCATTATCCAAAATGGCTGTTCCCTATTTTAAAGCCTATAATGAAGATAATCTTTATGAAGCCAAAAAATGCCGCACTCTGCATATTAGAGGGCTTGTTTACTGAAACAGAGCCATATATCTGGATAGGACCAAAATTTTTTAATATTTGGGGCAAACCCTCGCTTAACAAAATAAGAAAAGCAGACGATAATGAAATAAGTTTTATTTATCAAAAAGCGGAAGAAATTTATGATAAAATACAAAAAGACTGTCCCAAGGTATAGAGACAGTCTTTTTGTATTTGGCGTCGCTAAGGGGATTCGAACCTCCGACCTACCGCTTAGGAGGCGGTCGCTCTATCCAGCTGAGCTATAGCGACATATCAAGCCTTATAATTTTATCTTAAATATCGTATAATGTCAATAAGCAAGTGTTATTATTTAAAAATATTTTCAAAAACTCTTGACTTAATGAAACCTTTGTGGTAATATAATCCTTGTCGCAAATGCGGGTGTAGTTCAATGGCTAGAATCCCAGCCTTCCAAGCTGGTCGTGTGGGTTCGATTCCCATCACCCGCTCCAAAAGAGAAGTCTTACTTTTTAGTATGGCTTCTCTTTTTTATTTGGTTGGGAATCGATTTTTTAAAAGAGCATCAACAAATGTTGATGCTCTAAAATTATATTATCGCTTCTAAAATTTCTTTTGCTGAAGATAAAACCAAATCGGGCTTATCGATAGATGAGTTTAAAATCTCTTCCGTAGTTTCACCGCTCATAACAAGAACGCTCACGCAACCTGCATTTATACCGCTTTTAACATCAGTATAGATTCTATCCCCTATAACAGCAGTTTCTTCACCGCTTACTCCGTACTTTTCCATAGCAAGTATAGGCATCAGCGGTTCAGGTTTTCCAATAACTACAGGTCTTTTGCCTGTTGCATTATAAATCATATCGCATACACTTCCGCAATCGGGCACAGCGCCAAACTCGGTAGGACAAACATAATCGGGATTGGTGGCGATATACGGCAGTTCTCGGGTATTTAGCATAAATGATACATCGTGAAGCTTTTTAAATGTAAGCTCAGTATCAAAGCCCATGACGATGCACTGTGTTTTTTCCACATCATCAGTAATGCTAAAGCCTTCTTTTCTAAGTTCTTCTTTTAAAGATTCAGTTCCGCAGACATATAAAGCTTTATCAGCATAATGCTTCTTAAGATAATAGGCAGTGGCTTGGGAGGAGGTAATAAAATCCTCGCTTGTTGCTTTTATTCCCAAGCTTTCAAGCTTTTTTACATAATCTTTGACGCTCTTTGAAGAGTTGTTTGTCATAAAAAGATAGCGGCTGCCATTATCTTTGATTTTTTTAAGAAGCTCTGAGGTAAAATCAAAAAGCTTATCTCCTAAATAAAGAGTACCATCCATATCAAACAAAAAAAGCTTGATATTGCGAAAATCAACAGAAGTCATACTAATCAATTTCCTTTGTTGCAATAATATCAGCTCCATAAACATCTTTAATTAAAATATCACCGATTTTTACGGGCGCCAAAGCAGTTGAATTCCTGATTTTTTCCATAACATTAAAAATATCACGCATTGCTACAGGAACCGAAGTCTTTACACTTACCATTGTATCATCTCTGTTTGAAATTCTCAAGATAGAAGTTATAGTTCTTTTAGGATTTATACATTCATCCTTACCGTATTGCTCACCCTTAGGACAGGAATTTCCTGTGACGCTTACTTTCTTTGAATCTATTTCACACCGTAAACTACAACCCTTAGGGCATATAATACATGTTATATTTCTCACCATTACAATTCCTCCAAATGTACGGTAATGCTACACTTTGTAAGCTCCCGAGCCATCATACTGCCAATTACACCGACGCCGCCGATTAAAACATCATACATAATATCCACTCTTTATTTATTCTTCTTCAAAAAACACAACATTGTCATACTCGTTTAATTTATGTATATCAAAATTTCCATTCTTTTTCAACAGCAAAACTATTCCCAAGTTTCCCTGATTTTTACTTTTCGGGGATACAAAATGGAATGAAAAAACTAAATTCTTTTCCCTCAAGTTAGTTATAAATTGATTTGCCGCGTACATATCATCAATTTCTATATAGACCGTACAACCCTGCTTTCTGTGATGCTCCAATTTTCCTAACAGTATGATAGTGAGCATATAAAAAAGCGTTGTAACGACGGCACCAAAATAAAATCCGCAACCCACAGCTATACCGATAACACTTGTGGTCCACACGCCAGCGGCGGTTGTGAGTCCCGAAATAATATTATTTTTTCTATGAATTATCATACCTGCGCCCAAAAAGCCCACACCTGAAATCACCTGTGCCGACAATCGCAAGACATCGCCATCATATCCCATAAATTCTTTTGCAAAAATGCTTATCATAGATGTAAGAGCTGCCCCTAAGGCTACCAAGATATGAGTGCGCATACCTGCCGCTCTGCCGTGCCTTGCTCTTTCACTGCCTATAATCATTCCAATCACTACAGCCAACGCGGTTCTTATTAGAATCTGCAAAATAATCTTCATACCATTCTCCCTTTAAAACAAAAAAAGAAACGAAAAAACAAGATGTTTTTATCTTCTTGCTTATTCGTTTCTCCTAAACTCTTTCGAATAAATTATATATACCACAATTCTTCTTTACCAGTTGATACTGCAAAGGCGCCGAAACTCAGAGCTGCTGTGACCTCTTTTTTTGTTTCAATAAGACCGCCTGCAATAAGTGGGATTTCGCTGTGCGCAAATCTTTCTATTACTTTTTCAATTACGCCAGGCATAATCTCAATAAAATCAGGCGTAACATTTAAAAGCATTTCATCAATACTATTAAGCCCCTGAGAATCAAGAGCAAAAAATCTTTGCACTGTAAATAAACCGCACTCCTTAGCAAACTTTAACATATTTGCCCTGGTACTAACGATTCCATCTACACCGCACTTAGCTAAAAACTCTATGCCTTTTTTGTCCTTACCGATTCCCTCGGCTAAATCTAAATGAACAAACAGCATTTTACCCGCTTTATGTGTTATATCGGCGTTATCTTTAATATTAAGTATATTGCTCCCCAATAAAAATATGACCTTTGATGGAGATGATAAAGCACTGTTAATTTTTTGTTCCTTAACAGCGGCAATTATTGGAGAAGCTTCCAACATATCTAAAATTCTTCTATCCATAATTTTTACCTCAAAAGAAAATGCAAAAGAACACGCTAAGGTATTCTTTTGCATACTCCAAATCTCTAAAATCATTATAAACAATAAACGTGATTTTGTCAATACAAAAAACACTATATTGAAGCAATGTCAATTTTATTGCCCTTAACAGTCACTTTAATATTAGAGAAACCGCCCTCGTTTGCGATAATCATATCAACAATTTTATCTTCGATTTCACGGCGGATGATATTGCGAAGCTCTCTGGCGCCTGTTTTCGTACCCTCACACTTAGCAGCGATATAATCGCAAACACCCTTACCGAAGCTAAAATCAATATTCTTTTCTGCAAGACTTTCTGCTAATTCACCGAGCATTAAGTTTGCAATTTTTGAAAGTGAATCGATTGAAAGGGGTGAAAATACCACAATTTCATCAACACGGGCCAAAAACTCAGGTCTTAGGAAATCACCAAGCGCCTTCATAGCTTTATCTTTAGAAGCCTCTTTTTCGGTTTTACCAAAGCCTAAAAGGTTTTCGCTTCGCTCACTGCCTGCATTGGAAGTCATAACAATGATAGTATTTTCAAAGTTAACGGTTCTTCCCTGCGCATCGGTAACTCTGCCATCATCAAGAATCTGTAAAAGCACGTTCAAAACATCTGGATGAGCCTTTTCAATTTCATCAAGAAGAACAACAGAATAGGGCTTTCTTCTCACCTTTTCGGTAAGCTGACCTGCTTCATCGAAGCCTACGTATCCTGGAGGGGCGCCAATAAGACGGGATACCGAGTGCTTTTCCATAAACTCTGACATATCAAGTCTAATTAGAGTTTCAGGTGTGCTGAATAGCTGTTCGGAAAGCACCTTAACAAGCTCGGTTTTGCCAACACCCGTGGGTCCAACAAAGATAAAGGATGCGGGGCGGTGCTCAGAGCTTGTTTTAACTCTTGAACGCTTAACGGCGGCAGTAACAAGCTTAGTCGCTTCTTCTTGACCTATAACCTTAAGGTTTAGGTTTTCTTCAAGCTTAGAAAGCTTTTGAAGGTCACTTTCCTCCACCTTGGAGGCAGGGATACCCGTCCAAAGCTCTATAACCTTTGCAAGCTGTTTTTCGGTAACGATATTATCGGAAGCGGCTTCGTAAAGCCCATTCGCAATATTCTTATACTTTTCAATATCGGCCTTAAGCATAGCTTGTTTTTCATAATCAGTATTGTTAATATCAGCGGTTAGTTCTTCAAGAGCTGAGGAAGATTCTGCAACCTTTTTATTCGCAATATAAAGCTCATCTATGGCTTTATTTTCAAGACTGGTGCAAGCACATGCTTCATCAAGCAAATCTATAGCCTTATCAGGTAAAAATCTATCTGTAACGTATCTTTCGGAAAGAATAACTGCCTTTCTCAAGATATTATCAGGAATTTTAACTCCATGATAACCCTCATAATATCCCTTAACGCCCATAAGAACATCTATGGCATCGTTAATAGAAGGCTCTTCAACTGTTATTGGTTGAAAACGACGTTCAAGGGCTGCATCCTTTTCGATATATTTTCTATACTCTTTAAAGGTAGTAGCGCCGATAACCTGAACCTCGCCTCTTGAAAGGGCGGGTTTTAAAATATTAGCGGCATTCATAGAGCCTTCAGAGGAATCCCCTGCGCCAACAAGGTTATGAATCTCATCAACAAATAAAATTATATTACCTGCATCCTTAATTTCCTGAATAAGCCCCTTAACACGAGCCTCGAACTGACCTCTGAACTGAGTGCCTGCAACAAGCCCCGTAAGGTCGAGAAGCAATATTTCTTTATCGAGTAATCGCGCAGGCGCATTACCCTCGGCAATTCTTATGGCAAGACCCTCGGCAATAGCAGTTTTACCAACACCGGGCTCGCCTATAAGGCAAGGATTATTTTTAGAACGGCGGGATAAAATCTGAATAGTGCGATAAAGCTCTTTATCTCTGCCTATAATTCTATCCAAAGTTCCTTCCTTTGCCCTTTTTGTAAGGTTTGTGCAGAACTGGTCAAGATAACGCCTTTTTTTCTTTTTGGGCTTATCATCTTTGCTTTCTTTTGATTCGCCCTTTTCCTGTTTTTCGTCGCCACCCATACCAAACATATTCTTCAAAAACGGTATTGCGGGTGCGGTACCGAAATCAAAGGTTTCATCATTTAAAGCCTCATCATCCATACCCTCAGGCGACATCATCTCAAGAAACTGATTACTCATCATTTCGATATCCTCATCCGTAACATTCATACTCTTGAGCATATCGTCAACAGGCTTGATGCCGAGCTCTTTTGCACACATCAGGCAAAGACCTTCAGGCTCAGAAGAAGGACTTGCAGGGTTTGAAATAAAAACGACTGCAGGGCGTTTTTTACATTTTGAACACAATTTCATTTACTTAAAATCTCCTTGGGGAAAACTATTTTAAAATGGTAACAAAGCCACTATTTTACTGAAAATAAAGGAATTTTCTATGGACTCAGGGGTAAAGCACAAAAATCCTTCTTTGGTAAAAGAAACCAAAAGGGATACAGCAACGCAAAAAACCACTGATACTAATATGCCCTTTATAAGTCCTAAAACTCCACCTAAAGCACGGTTTAGCTTACCTATAACGCTAAAATTAAACAGCGGATTTATGATTTTTGCGAGAAATTTCACAAGAACAAAGAGCACAACCATCAGCACAACACCGTAAAAGGCAGAAAATAATTTAGTAACAATCGGCTTTGCAACAGTTTGTGAGGTCTTTTGAGCCATAGCTACAGCTGTATCGGTTGTATCAATTTCGATTTTATCAATAAAGGTATCTTGAGTGATACCGCTGTTTTTAGAATTGTTTTTTACAAACTGAGGCAAAGCATTCCAAATACTATCAGCCATTTCCTCTAAATTACCCTCTGCATTTTCTTCAGATGCAGCGGCAGATTCTTCAACTATTTTAATAACCGAAGGTTCAATAACCTTATTGTATGTAAAATCTGCTAACGGTCCGCTTACGGTTATCGAAAGAATTATAGCCGCAATAAAGCCTGCAAGTTCTATTATTGTTCTTACAAATCCGCGTTTTGCCGAAAGCAAAACACTGATTAACACAAGAACTAAAATAATACCATCAAGAATAAGACTCATATCACTCAACCTCTTTCTCCATACTTACCTTTTTGATTGTGGTGTTAGAAGCGACTGCCACCGTATTGGTATTTAAAACTTTAAGACGCACAGCTCCGTAATCACTGCTACCCTTTCTTAAAATTTCACCGTTTTTATCAAGTAACAAAACATTACTATCACTCAGGCAATATACATGATTACCTTTAGGCTCTATATCTGTAACGGCGCCGTCAAGCTTAAACTCATTTAATTTTTTTCCGCTACTGCTTAAAAGCATAATGATATTCTCGTTCTTATTGCCTTCGTGATTTAAAACGAGAAGCATTCTATTACCTGATTTACGGTATTTATCAATACTGTACTCGCTCTTAATCTCACTTTTTTCATTATTATTCCAACGAATAAAATAATATGATTTTTCGCATATCACAGAAACGCCCGTGTTATTACTATCTAAAAGAATTGGAGTATCAGTGGCAAGCGCGGTTGTATATTTTGCATCAGCAGAATCAAAATCAAGAATTAAAAGCTTGCTTTCATACTGACCGTTCTTGACATTAATAGTGCCGACAGCTATTTGCTTTCCGTTTGGAGCTACGGTTACGCTGTTTACTAACTCTACAGCAGAATTCCAAGTATATATAACTTTAGAATTTTTATCGTAAACAGTAACCGTAGAAGCATAGCTTTTTGAATGAGTAACAACTGCATAGGTACCGCTTCGTGAAATATCTGCCGTGATAATTTTATCTTCTGAAACAAGATTATTTGTTTGATTTTTAAGGTTATAAACACAAAGCTGTGTACCGCCTTGATCAAAAATCAAAGCACGGGTTTCGCTGGTACTCATATAAGGATTTGCATAGCCGTGAGCGATAGAAAGAATCTCTTTACCCGAATTATTATAAGCGGAAAGCTTTGTATCGGTAAGTAAAAAATAATGAGAATAACCTGATGAAACATCATAAATATCACTGCCGCTCACAGTCACGGGATAGGTTCCGTTACCGAAGGCGGCAACAAAGTTAACGAAGTTTTCAAATAAACCTACAGGTAAAATAAAATTGAGCAACAAACAAATTACTATGATTAAAGCTGCGCTGCCACCTAAAAGGCGAAATTTTCGCTTTCTTTCCAATCTGCCGCCCTTTACAACCTTAACGTTAGAGGTGGGTATTCCACTGCTCTTAGCCGATTTCATCTCAATATCTTGGTTTTTTACAACATTCTTGTTTTTAACCTTACTCGAACGCTTAACCTTTTTCTTTTTATATTCAGGCAAAATTTTCACCTCTTTTTAACTAATAATAAACTTTTTCAAGAAATAAGCCCTGAGGCTTTAGTGTTTTTCCGAGGGATTTTCTTTCTTTATTTTCAAAAGCATTTAAAGAACAGTTTTCATTAAGTACTCCATTAGCAACATCCAAAGCCGTTCCTGCCGCAATACGAACCATATTATATAAAAATCCGTTTGCAGTTATTGAAAAATATCCTCTATTGCCTACTGCTTTATAAGAACATTCGGTAACGGTTCTGACGGTATCCTCAACCGTTCTTCCTGAAGAAGAAAATGCAATAAAATCATGGGTGCCGATAAGGGTTTTGCAAAAGTTATTCATTATTACTTCATCAGGCAATTTATCAAGCCTTAATGCATATCTGGATAAGAACGGATCGGTTAAGCCCTCGTAGAAATTGTACACATATGTTTTCCCTTTACAATCAAAACGCGCGTGAAAATCATTTGCTACGACTTTAAAGCTTTTAACCGAGATATCTTTTGGTAAAATAGCATTAAGCCCTAATAGAAACGCAGATTCAGGAATATTTTCAGCGCAATTTAAATGCAGACAAAACTCCTTTGCGTGTACACCCGCATCTGTTCTACTGCAGCCGCAAACCGATGTCTTTACTCCCAAAAGCTTTGTAAGGCTTTCCTCAAGCACCTGCTGAACAGTAATGCCATTAGGCTGAATCTGCCAACCGTGATAATCGGTGCCATCGTATGAAATTGTAAGCATTACTCTTTTCATAACATCACTTTAAAACTTATTTAATATTAAAACCAAAGCACATACAACAAAGCTGATTATAACACTAATTAAATCACCTATTTTAAATTTTAACTGCTTCATTCTTGTTCTTCCGCCGGCACCGTTATAACAGCGGCACTCCATTGCCTCAGCCAATTCATAGGCCCTCCTGACAGAAGAAATAAGCAGTGGTATTAAAATTGGAATTAGAGCCTTTATTCTTTCAAGAAGCTTTCCGTTCTCAAGGTCTGCCCCCCTTGCCTTTTGCGCACTCATTATCTTATCGGTTTCTTCTACCAAGGTTGGAATAAACCTTAGGGCTATGGTCATCATCATTGCAACCGTATGCACAGCACCGCCAAGACCGATAAATTTTAAGGGCATAAGAAGTCTTTCAATAGCATCTGTAAGGTCGTTAGGAGTAGTAGTATAGGTGAGAACAGAGCTTGTAAAAATCAGTATAATAATGCGAAAAGCCATAAATAAGGCTCTCGAAACACCTGCAGTAGTAATAGCAAGCTTCCAGAAGGAAACAAGCACCTCACCGCTTTCACCGCTATAAAACAAATTGATAATGCCTGTAAAGATAACAACGGGTAATATTACCTTTATATTGCCTAAAAATATTTTAAAAGGTATTTTACTGATTAGGGCAGCGATAAATACAAATGCCGCCACTAAAAAAAGACTTAAAAAATTATCGCAAACAAAAATAAAAACTAACAATAGTAGCAATAAAACAATTTTTGTTCTTGGGTCAAGCTTATGAAGTCTTGAATGCGTTTCGTAATACTGACCGAAGGTTATATCCTTAATCATTGGCATCACCGCCTTTTTTAAGATTAAGCAAAGCCTTTACCGCTTGGTCAACAGTAAGAATATTATCAGGTAATTCTACACCTTTCTCTTTAAGTAACATTAGGACGTTGGTAACCATAGGCACATTAAGTCCAATGGCTTTAAGCTCAGATGCTCTTGCAAAGACATTTTCGGTTTTATCAAACATTACGAGATTTCCGTTATTTAAAACCAAAAGCTTATCGGTAAGAACTGCCATATCCTCCATATTGTGCGAAATAATAATCACCGTGGCATCATAGGCATTACGATAATTTCTTATCATCTCTATAACATCCTGCCTACCCTTTGGGTCAAGCCCCGCAATTGGTTCATCAAATATAATAACCTTTGGTCTCATTGCCATTACACCCGCAATAGCAATACGTCGCTTTTCGCCACCCGAAAGGTCAAATGGAGAAGTGCCGAAATATTCTTCTTTTATCCCCAAAAGACGACATATTTCCTTAACTCTATTGTCAAGCTCTTCATCAGTTAGTCCCATATTTTTAGGTCCAAAGGCTATATCATCAAAAACAGTTTCTTCAAACAGCTGATATTCAGGATACTGAAAAACTAATCCCACATCAAAGCGTACCTTACGGATTTCCTTAGGATTCTCCCAAATGTTTTTTTCATCCAGTAAAATTTCACCCTCGGTAGGCTTTAAAAGACCATTAAGATGCTGAACAAGGGTTGACTTGCCCGAACCTGTATGGCCGATTATACCGATTATTTCTCCGCTTTCAACACTGAAGCTTACATTACTGACGGCATCATTGATGAAATTGGATTGTCCCGTATATTTATGTGTTAAATTCTTAACTTCAAGAATAGCTGACAATTAAATATCCTCCGAATGAAGAGCTTTGAAGATTTCATCTGCAGTCTCTTCTATTGAAATTACATCCGTATTTATATTCATACCGTTTTGCTTAAGGCGGTATAAAAGCTCGGTAGTTTGAGGCACATCAAGCCCCACGCTTTTTAGCATAGAAATATCGTTAAAAATGATCTCGGGAGTTGCATCGGCAATTATGCTTCCTTTATTCATAACAACAACTCTATCCGCGTTCTCCGCTTCTTCCATAAAGTGTGTTATAAGAATTACGGTTATACCCTTTTCTTTATTAAGCCGTTCTATCGTAGAGATTATCTCCGCTCTGCCCTTAGGGTCAAGCATAGCCGTAGGTTCATCGAGTACTATACATCTTGGCTCCATAGCAATAATTCCAGCTATGGCAATCCTTTGCTTTTGACCGCCCGAAAGCCTATGTGGTGTTGATTCTCTAAACTCATACATTCCCACAGTTTTAAGTGCATTATCAACCCGAGCCCTTATCTCTTCGGGTGCTAAACCAAGGTTTTCAGGACCGAAAGCCACATCCTCCTCAACAATTGAAGCAACTAATTGATTATCGGGATTTTGAAAAACCATTCCAACCTTGCGGCGAATTTCCATCTCGTTTTCCTCATCCCGAGTGTTTATGCCGTCAACAAAAACATCGCCCTTATCAGGCTTATAAAGGCCGTTAAGCAGCTTTGCGAGAGTCGACTTACCTGAACCGTTATGTCCGAGAATAACAGTAAAGCTGCCTCTTTCAAAGGATATATCAAAATTCTCTATAACAGTTTTCTTTCGGTCGCCGTCACTATATTCAAATGTAACATTTTTAACTTCGATTATATTATCCATTATTACCTTTTTTTCCAGATTGTTGTGCTACCGCAAGGTAAAACAATATCTCTGTTTGTTATTCTAAGACCGATTTCTTCGGTAAAAACATCACCGCTTAAATTTTTGGTGACATTTTGTTTAACCATATAATTTAAAATGGTGGGCGAAAGTCCGCCCGTATATGAGTTTAAGAAGAAGAAAACAGGATTATCACTAAGTATTTTACCCACATCAGATAAAAGTTCACCAAGCTGTTGTTCAAGCTTCCATACTTCTCCGCCGGGTCCTCTTCCGTAGGAAGGGGGGTCCATAATTATAGCGTCATACTTATTTCCTCTTCTGATTTCTCTTTTTACAAATTTCATACAGTCATCAACAAGCCATCTTACAGGTTTATCTTCAAGACCTGATGCTGCAGCATTTTCTTTTGCCCAGTTAACCATACCCTTAGAGGCATCAACGTGAGTAACCCTAGCCCCTGCTTTAAGACAGGCTATGGTCGCAGCTCCAGTATAAGAGAATAAATTAAGAACGGAAATCTCTCTGTTTTCCTGCTCAATAAGTTTTCTTGACAAGCTCCAATTAACAGCCTGCTCGGGAAAAAGTCCCGTATGCTTAAAGCCCATGGGCTTAAGACGGAAGGTTAAACCTTCAAAGCCTATACTCCACACGTCAGGAACCTTTTTAAGCGTTTCCCAATACCCACCGCCACTGTTAGAGCGGTGATAAACCGCATGAGCATCATTCCATCGTTTATCCTTTTTACCCTCTTGCCAGATAACCTGAGGGTCGGGGCGGATTAGTATAATATCACCCCAACGCTCAAGACGGTTACCGTCATCAGCATCTATAAGCTCAAAATCATTAAATCCAATAACTTCTCTCATAAATTTCCTCTTATAAAAGGGATTGTTGACTGCCGTTTGGCTCAAGACCTAAGTGAGCATACGCCGCAGGGGTTGCGCATCTTCCCCTTGGTGTGCGTGATAAAAAGCCTATTTGCATAAGATATGGCTCATATACATCCTCAATGGTTATTGCCTCTTCGCCGACTGCCGCCGCGAGTGTGTCAAGACCTACAGGGCCGCCGCCATAATTTTTAATAATGGCTTCAAGCATTTTTCTGTCAAAATCATCAAGACCAAGCTCATCGATTTCGAAACGCCTTAATGCATTTGCAGCTACCTCTTCGGTAATAACACCGTTATATTCAACCTGTGCGATATCTCTCACTCTTCTTAAGAGTCGGTTAGCAATTCTTGGAGTTCCTCTTGAACGGGATGCAATTTCCAAAGCGCCCTCAGGCTCAATATCAATACCCAAAATTCCTGCAGAACGGGTAACTATCTGAGCAAGTTCTTCAGGTGAATAAAGCTCGAGTCTTAATAACACTCCAAATCTGTCACGAAGCGGAGCCGTAAGCTGTCCCGATCGGGTTGTTGCACCTACAAGAGTAAAATGAGGTACATCAAGTCTTATAGAACGCGCAGAAGGACCCTTTCCTAAAATAATATCAAGAGAAAAATCTTCCATAGCGGGATACAAAATTTCTTCTACATTACGGGAGAGTCTGTGAATCTCGTCAATAAAAAGCACATCGCCCTCGTTAAGTGAGGTAAGAATTGCAACCAAGTCACCCTGTTTTTCAATAGCGGGACCTGAGGTTACTCTTAAGTTTACTCCCATCTCCCTTGCAATGATTCCTGAAAGGGTTGTTTTACCAAGACCTGGAGGGCCGTAAAGCAATACGTGGTCTAAGGATTCGTGACGCTGTTTAGCGGCCTTTATATAAATACTTAAATTATCCTTAGCTTTCTCTTGGCCAACATATTCAGCTAAAGTTTTAGGTCTTAAGGTTACCTCTGTATCCTCATCGCATCCTGAATATTCGGGAGAAACTATACGGTTTTCAAAATCCATTTCATCTATCACGTCTTACAACCCCCTTGCAAGTGTTTTAAGCGCCTGTTTTATAAGCTCATCAACAGAAAGCGATTGGTCAAGTCTTCCAACAGCCAATGATGCTTCGCTCTGAGTATACCCAAGAGTAACGAGAGCCTCAACCGCTTCCTTAGAAGCAGAATTTACTGTAGCGTTGCCAACGGCTTTTATATCCGTCGTATCCGCAACCGCAATTGAACCTATTTTATCCTTAAGCTCAAGCACAATTCTCTGGGCAAGCTTGATGCCAACGCCCGATGCCGCCGTAAGAGACTTAGCATCCCCTGAAGCAATATAAAGGCTTATCTTATCGGCTGTAAACTCCGAAAGCATCGCTATGCCAATCTTTGAGCCTACACCGCTTACCGATGTAATAAGCTTAAAGCATTCAAGCTCATCAACCGATGAAAAGCCATATAAATCCATCGCATCCTCTCGGACCGCAAGATAAGTATGCAGAAAAACATTATCTCCTATTTGTCCAAGATTTGAATATGTATTCTGAGTAATGAAGCATTTGAAACCCACACCGCCACAATCAACGACGGCAAAGCTAAGTTCCTTTAAAATGAGTTTTCCGTTTAAAGAAGCAATCATTATTTTATCTCCTTTGAAAGTTTTCCGTAAGTGCTTGCAGCGCTATGACCGTGACAAATTGCAATAGCAAGTGCATCAGCGGTATCATCAAGCTTTGGAACTGCTTTTAATGACAAAAAGCTTTTTACCATTTCCATAACCTGATTTTTTTCAGCCTTACCATAGCCTGTGATGGATTGTTTAACCTGCAAAGGCGTATACTCAAAAACCTTAACGCCCTTTTTCTTAGCGGCTAATAAAATAACGCCGCGGGCTTGCGCCACATCTATTGCAGTGGTGGTATTAGTGTTAAAATAAAGCTTTTCTATTGCAAGATGCTCAGGCTTATATTTATCTATCACCGTCAGCATATCATCATAAATCTGAGAAAGCCTATGGTCAAAAGGTGTATGCGCCTGAGTAGTAATTGCGCCGTATCCTGCAGTTTTAAATTGGTATCCGTCATAATCCACTACGCCATATCCAACAATGGCATATCCGGGGTCAATACCCAAAACTCTCAAGCAAACACCACCCATAATACTTATAATCCATAGTATTATATCACATTTCTTCTTCTTCATCAATAATTATTTAATAAATATATATAAATAAGCGAAAAAGAGCCATAGATAACTATGACTCTTTCTCGCTTTTAAGGGGTTTGAGGAGAGAATCGC
>JAZUQH010000033.1:0-9287 GCA_045605605.1 Acutalibacteraceae bacterium
ACAACAGCGCTCTTCTATGGTAAGATGGGTGTAGCTCATATAAATCCTCCTTGGTTTTTGTTTTGTAGCAATTACATTATACCATGGATTTATATGAGCTGCCTTTTTATTCAACTGTTGCACTTGATAGTATAACTCACCTCCTAATAATAAAAAGCAGATGGTTGCCCATCTGCTTTTATTTTATCACTTACCGCAATTCTTATCAAAATTCGGATTGCAGGCGTAGAAGTTTCTCGAATCAAGTCTGTCGGTGGTACGTCTGAGTGCTTCGCCGAAGCGTTGATAGTGAACTATCTCGCGCTGACGCAAGAATCTTAACGGGTCTAAGATATCAGGGTCATCTATGAGTCTTATAAGATTATCATAGGTGACTCTTGCTTTTTGCTCTGCCGCCAAGTCTTCGTGAAGGTCGGCTAAGATATCTCCCTTCGCCTGAATATATTCGGCTCTCCAAGGAAGACCTGCCGCCGCAACGGGATAAACCGCAGCTGTGTGGTCCACAAAATATTTATCAAAGCCCGATTCCTTTATCTGCTCAGGTGTTAAATTTCTCGTTAACTGATGCACCATAGCGCAAACCATCTCAAGATGGGCAAGCTCCTCGGTGCCTACATCTGTTAAAACAGCCTTAACATCATCGTAAGGGGTGCCGTAGCGCTGAGTAAGATAGCGCATAGAGGCGCCGAGCTCGCCGTCTGGACCGCCGTAGTGCAATTAGATATATAATTATTCGTAAAAATAAACCTCAAATTTGTTTTCGGGTTTGCGATAAATGATTTTTTCGACCACAGAACGAAGGGCGGAGTTCTTGGCCGCTTCACTTTGCTCGGGGTCTGATAGAATTTTATATACAGATAAAAGTTTATCCTGATAGGAGCTTTTATCGAGCTTTATATTGCTTTGCTCTTTTTTTAGCGCCGTTTCATATTGTTTTATCTGTTTTGTTATTTTTGCCTTTGCAGCTTTGTATTCCTCAAGGGTATCAACACCGGATTGATAAGCATTTTTTATACGCTCAAGCTTAGACTTTTCATTATTTATAAGCTTGTTATAATCCGTTTCAAACGAAGAACTCTTAGGGGATTTCGTATTAACATTAAAATTACCGGTGATGGCTGCTTGTTGAATAAACTCTGTAATGATTCGGTTTGCATTATTCAGAACGGTACTGTGGGATACCGTACAGGTACCTCTTGCATAACTGTGGCATTGTAGACTTGGGGATTTGGTGTTTACCAAAACTAAAGTGGCGCCGCAATTACTGCATCTGACAAGACCCTTTAACATATATCCGAAACTCTGCTCGGAACGTTGGTATTTTCCATACCGCTTTTTTTGTTCTGCTATCTTCTCCTGGACGGCATCAAAGATTTCCCCACTGATAACGGCTTCGTGCTTTCCATCGACAATCATAATACCTTCAGCATCGTATTGCCGCTTCGATGCGGCACGGCCTTCGGTACTCCAACGAATCTTGCCGGCATAAACGGGATTTCTAAGCATATATTCAATAAATCTATTATCAGGGGGGTTGCCTCTTTTTGTTTTAAGACCAAGAGCGGCGTACTTGGTGGCTATGGCCCTAAAACCTGTGCCCGCTAAATAGTCGGCGAAAACGCCTTTAACAAATTCGGCATCCTGGTTGGGTATATATTTGCCATCAATTAAATCGTAACCAATGGGAGCGGGAACGACAGGCTCTCCTCGGGAGGCTTTTTCCTTCATACCTCTTTTTACTTCTTGACTTAGGTTGGTCAGATAATATTCATCCTGCCATTCTAAAATTCTTTCTATCAATTCACCGAAGGGACCTTCGGGAAGTGGCTCGGAAATTGAGATAACCTCGATTCCATTTTTCTTAAGCATAGACTTAAGGGTGATGGCCTCTTCTTGATTTCTCGCAAATCGGCTGAATTTCCAAAGAAGAATAACATCAAAGGGCTTGGGCTTTTTCTTAGCGCAGGCAATCATCTCAAGAAATCTTTCGCGCTTTGCATAAGATTTTCCCGAACGGCCTTCTTCTTCGGTGTAAATATATTCTTCCAATAAGGTTATACCGTTTTTTTCGGCATATTCCTGTATAAGCTTTAACTGGCTATCAGGTGAGAATTCAAGCTGGTCATCGGTACTTACGCGAACATAAGCTGCGGCAGTTAACAAATTCTCATCCCCTTTAACGATTGTTTACTATAGTTATTATATTAACACCTATGTAAATTAAATGCAACAAAATTTTACAAAAAACAACACCGCCCCTTATTTGAAGGGGCGGTGATTTTCTTTATTCTGTATATCGGGCGGCGCAGCGGGAGCACATACGGTCTTTACCGGACTCTCCCACTGTTGTTTCATAAACCGTTTCAGAGTTTGTGATGTAAGAGCAGTCCCTATATATGTGATAAACCGTGCTATATCTGGCAAGATAACAAACGGTGGAATCGGTTATTGGTTTGGGTTCTTCCGTTTGCTCTGTTACAGAATAGTTATGATTTGCCGTTGGAATTTCTTCTGCCGACGGAGAAGACATCATCACAAGCATAATACTTAAAATGCAAAATACCAAAATCCCCAAAAGGCAGTTTATCATATTACTAAGCTTTTGAGACGAAGGTTTTGTTATAAGATAATGTGCAAACAAATTGGCTTCACGCTCCTGTCTTCCTTTAGATTTTCTGTTTTCCACAGGGTTATGGTTTAAAATTATATGGCCTATCTCGTGCGCCAGGGCAAACAACTGCTCATCTTCAGATATTGAATCATCAATAAAAATACAAACATTACCGTTTTCATCTTTGCAACACACCGACGAAGACTGCTTTGACCGGTCATATAAATCCAGAAGTACCAGCTGCATATTTGCAGTTGAGTAATACTTCACGATATAGCCGTTCCTTCTTGACGCGCTCAGTAGCCGTTCAAAAGTTACCTCCTTCCCTAAAAGATGGTTTTTCTGCAAGAATTTAATTGATGAATGTTTAATATAGTTCATTTTCATCCCTCCTACGTGAAAATAATAAATAGGAAAAATGGAATTGTAAATGAGCTATAGTACAAATTACGACAAAAAATTCAAAATTTGATTTTTATATAGTTGATAACTTTTTATAATACACAACATATGGTGCACTATAAAACTTTATTTTCAAAAAACAAAAAAAACTCTTGAAAATATTACTTATAGGTAATATAATGTTGTATAAAGAAGGTGAGCTATGGACATAATAAATTTCAAGGAATGTTCTAGAGATAGTAAGCAATTAATAGAATTACTTAAAAGGAATTTTGATGACCATTTTGATTTTCATCCAGAGTTTTATGATGAATTTGTGGAACTCATTATAGACTCAGGCTCCGAGCGCATAATTTTAAGTGCTTTAATAACAAAACTAAAAATGATTATAGAACTCGGCGATATAGATTGTGGAACAAAATGGTTGGAGCGTTTAAAAAAGTATGATAATATGTATTCTCTTAAATTAAAGGCGGGCTCTAAAAATTATAGACTATTATTTTCTAAAACAAATTCCGGCAAAATATTTCTTCACACCTTTTATGAAAAATCTGGAAAAACAGATTCTTCTTATAAAAAACATGTACCCATAGCAATTGAACGAAGAAACAACTATAAATAGGAGGTCTCGATATGCTTGGTAACAAAAACGAAATGTTTGATTTTATTTCTAATTACATTTCAAAAAGCGATGTGTACGCGGCAAATGCTATTGCAAAAATATCAGCTTTCATTTACAAGCGTAGATTAGATTTGCAAATGACCCAGAAGGCTTTTGCTGAAATGATGGGCGTAACTCAGGGTATGGTTTCAAAATGGGAAAGTGCTGAATATAATTTCACCATTGAAAATATAGCGCAAATTTCAGAAAAACTAAATGTTATATTTGATATAGAATTCACGCCTGAAAGCGAATATTTATCAAACAGCTCTTTAAACCAATATGAAAATCCAATTGAAAGGTGCAACGATGTATCTGAATTTGACAGTTACATAAGCGCTGCATAGGAGGTTACTATGAGTAATCAATATTTATCAGAGTTTCAAATGATAGGGAACGCTATCAAAAACCTAAAAATTAAAAACGATTTTATTGCCCTTGGAAACGGAAAAGATTTTAAAAGAAAATTCGATGTTTCTCACACTATTACTTCAATAGATTTGATAGATGACGGAAAAACTCTGAGTGGAACTATTTTACTAAATATTAAGGTGAATATTTCTGCAAACAAGAAAAAATACTCCGTTGACTTGTCGATAGAGGGTTGTTTTAATACTCCATTGGAAGCAGGTGAGGAAGCTTTTAAAAAGATGTTGCAAATTAATGGAGTAACGTCCTTATATTCTATAGCCAGAGGTTTTATTCAGGGAGTATCCTCTCAAACATTAGTATCTGGGAACGTCTTGCTTCCTATGTTTAACGTAGCGGCATATAGCAAAGATTTGGACAAAACTGAATAATCGTATAATACTTACCGAAAAACAGGGAGTGGTTCAGACCACTCCCTGTTTTTTATTTCATGTTCTCTGCGACCTGGATGAGAGCGGCAAGCTTTTCGGGGGATAGCTCTTTGGCAGCCTTCATCAGTTTATTTATATCGTTAAGTTGTTCGGCGTTAAAGCCCTGCTCTGCCGTTCCCTGCTCACTGTTATAGCTATATGTAGTCATTTTTTCAATTTCCGCATTGCGAACATCTGTTTTACCCACCAAGTAATCGGTGGAAACATCAAGGAAATCTGCAATTTTAGCAATGTGCTTGTAATAGGATTTATTTGCACCACTTTTCCACCCCGTAAAAGCGGTTTTACCCATACCTAAATAATCCATTAAATCCTTTTGCTTTTTCCCTTGTTCTTTCAAAAGCTCAAGTATTTTGTTCAAAGTGTTCAAGTTGTGCACCTCTTTCTTTGTTAATATTTTACAAAATGTTTAAACTGTGCACTTTTATTGTTGACAGTAGTTATCTTGTGCACTATAATAATAACCGTGGTAAACACCCACACACAGTATAACATAAACATTTCCAAAAAACAAGGAGGGGAATTATGAAATACAATACGCCGCCTTGGTGGGCATATATGCCTTCTATATTAATGTCCGCCGCGGCAATAATCATTTCAATAGTGCGATTATTGAAATAACTATTGCGATTAGCGACATTAGATTTGAAATCACTATTGGAATCCAATGTCTAAATCTATCTTTACGTTCCTCATAAAGCTTTGATTTTCCTAATTCTGTTATTACATAGATTATTTTGTTCTTGTTGGGATTTTCGGCTTTTTGGACTATGTATTTTTGGTTTCGCAAAAAGTTTAAAATGCTTTTTTCTTCTTCAGAAACTGAATCTATATGATATGTATTCCCTTTCAAAATAGATTTTAGCATTTGATATTGATTTTTATCCATTTTATCCCCTTTTTTCTGAATTCCTTCTAAAAATTTATTACATTACAAAACAAATGAATTGACCGTTTGTTTTATCTGTTTATGTTAGCTGTGGAAATCAGGTCCGTTTGACAGATAAAGCTTTGCCACCGAGTAGTGTTTTTACTCGGCGGCAAAGGGCATAAGCTCGTTATTGCACAGTAGCGTTAATGGGCGGCGATTTGGTAATCTTTCCACCCCGCCCGGAAAACACCCGTTTTAAAGTGCAAGCAGTTCGTTGTATATGCCAACACGCCTGACGTCACTGCAATACCGTCTATGGTAAGACGGAAACGAGACAGGGCAACCTCATGCGAGGTTTTTCAAGAAGTTCGGATACATCCGAGAGGAGTTTGAAAAACTTTGACATAAGGCATCACCCCCTTGGGTCAGAAAATTTATGTTATCCGCCTGCTCGTATGCATCCAAGCGGGCGGCAACATAGCTATAAGATGTGCGATTACCACCTAATAATACATATCTTATAAAAATTTGTCAAGCGGACCTGATTTATTTTAAAACGTATCCACGGTTGTTATTAACAACCTTAAATTTATATAAGGAGGCAAATTATGAACGCAGGCATTAAAATCGCAAAACTTCGAGAGGCAAAAAACGTTTCACAAGCTGCTCTTGCCGAAGAGGTGGGTATTACACGTTCTATGCTCTGTCAGATAGAACGTGGCACTAAAACAGTCACCTTGCCTTTGGCAGTGCAGATAGTTAAGGCCCTCGGCGCGAGAATTACGGATATCATTGATATCGATGAGGAATGATATTAAAAAGGAGGTTTTTTAGATGACAAAACAGGAAGCAGATAACAGATTACTCGACTTGCTTGACAAAATCCTTGAGCGTACAGAAGCCAAGGATGTATCGAACGAGGACCTTATAGGTCTTAACGATTCGGCGCATAAGCTCTATATTACCCTATGTAACGCAGGGGCTTTCAAAATTACGAGCTCTGATATTCCACGTGGCAACGGAATGATAAATTAGCATAGGACAAAATTTAAAACTCATAAGGAGAAATGAGGTGATAATATGGCAAGGCCACCGCTGACGGCAGTCGGCTACATACATTTAAAAGATGATAGAGTTATTCCTATTGAAGATATGACAAGCGAAGAGCGTGAGCGTGTTAAAAATTCCATGGAAGAACGGCTGAGCCGTGTTATGTCCGAATATTACCGTATTCATCCTGATGAGTTTAAATCACTTAATTAAAAGGATGATAACTATGACCGCAGAACAGATATTAATGATAATTTTCATTGTTGGATTTGCCGTAGGCGGTGCTGGGACTTGTGCAATTTGCGAAAAAATAAAAGCCTTCAGAGAGCGGCGCCGCAGAAAAGCAGCTTACGTATCCTACATAGAAAAGGAAAACCTGCAGCTTAGACGTACCGTTAACTTTCTAAAGTTTCAAGCCGAGCTCGGATATGGAAAGGCGGGTGAAACGGATGGCAGTTTGCATACGATGCGGGAAGGATGACAGCGAAATAGACAAATGGGCCTTTTGCAATAAAAGGAAAGAGTTTATTTGCCGCAATTGTGAACGTTTTTGTGAACACTATAGCAGCGTAATGCTGCCGAACGGTACCCATTGCAAATACGCCTTCGGCCTCGAAGATGAAATAAGGCGATTACTTAAAAGAAATTTTTTTGCTTCGCCTTCAGCAGTTGAGAAAGCGCGAAAATTATTTGAAAAGGAGCAGAGCGGAGACCTGACAGAAGAATTCAGGCTCTTAGCCGCAAAATATAGGATTACGGTGGATGAGGCTTATCGCAATACCATCAGAGTACAGCTGGCGGCTATGCAGAGCATTCTTCGAGAGCAGTATGCTCGGGATAGCAAATCAAGATTTATGTTTAAAACCGATGAAGAGGTTTATGGGAGAATGGACAAGCAGTACATATACGTATGCTCGGCATACGGCGGTAAAGAAAATAATTATCAGAAGGCGCTTGAATTTGGACAATATGTAGTCCGTAAAGGTGGAATACCGATTATTCCTCACACTATGCTTCACGGCGTGCTTGATGATAGCATCCCTGAGCAGAGGTTTATGGGCCTGCAGTTAGGTAAGAAGCTCATAAAATTTTGCGATGCGGTATGGGTATTCGGAAAAGCTGAGTCAAGCGCAGGGATGAAGGGTGAAATCGACTTTGCCAAAGAGGAAGGTATCCCCATTACCTACATAAATATCAGAGATAAATAAAAAAGGGCTATCAGAACAGCACTTCTGATAGCCCAGACAAAACCCACAAGTGTTTTATCTTTATTAAGTATAACACACCGCCTTTAAATTTTCAACATTTTTGAAAATAGGCGGTGCAAAATTTGAAAATTAAAAACGGCGTAAAGCCGTTTAAATGGCTTGATAAGGGTATTAACTAACGAAAAAATTTAAGCCCAAATTCAAAGGTGTAATCCATAAACTTTTATTGTCTCTCTCTTTAAGGTGACGGAAAAGTTAGGGGTGTGAATTGGGGCGGTGGTAAGAGTGTGTAAACTCAAAGAGTTTTCCACGCTTTCCATCCGACACAAGAGCGGGGGAAGAAAAGGTGTCACAATTGAAAAGCTTGTCTTCCCCCGCTAATAGTATAAAAAACCAAGGTTGTTAAAAGAGGGTGAGAAAAATTAAAAAAGCAATGTATCGCAGGAAGATTATCAGGTCAGGCAGAACTATCGAAGTAGAAGAAACCTATCCCACCCAATTCGGTGATAATCTTACCCGAGAAAGACACAAAGATGAATCTAACGGCACACCTTCGGCAATGGAAGCTTATAACGAGGAACTCGCCATCAAGAAATTGACTCGGCTTTTAAATGGAAACTATGTTCCCGATGATTATTGGCTGACCTTTCACTATGAGAAGCACAACCGCCCTGATAGTTATGATAAAGCCAATAAGGTGCTTAGCAGTTTTATACCAAAACTTAGAAAGCTTTACAAGGAGTATGGCATAGAACTTAAATACGTTAAATGCACCGCCTTCGGAGAACGTGGCGGAGTGCATCATCATTTGGTTATTCCGCAAGGTGTTCCGCAAAAGAAAATAAGCGACCTTTGGAGGGAGCATATTAAAGCAACCATAAAGGCAAGACCGCCCGATTTTACCGCCCTTTATTCTACGGGCGAATACAGCGCTATTGCCGCATATATCGTAAAACAAAAGCGTTGCATCGAAGGTGGCAACGAAAGATACATAAAAAAGTGGGTTGCTTCAAGAAACCTTAAAAAGCCTGAAGAGGAAAAAGTTCAGGATATTGAAAAGATAAAGTGGGACGAGCCGCCCACCGCTTATAACGGTTACTATATCGATACTGATTCCATCCGCGCAGGTTGTAATCCGGTTACGGGCAGACCGTATCTCTTTTATCGGATGGTCAAGCTTCCTCCTAATTTCGTTTGCTATAACAATGAAGGCAAACGGCTTACGGGCAAGGAAGCGGTGAAATGGTACCGTAATAATAATCGTGAATATATAAAACAAAATTGGCTTGAGCTTAATCCTGAAGGTGAAGTAATCTTCAAAGAAGGGATACGACAAAATGAGTAGATATACCAAATCGAGAAAGAAGTTTACCGGGTGCGATGAGGACTGTTTTAACTGCCAATACCGTGACTGCCTAAAGCCCACCTATAAGATGAATCGGGATGATAGCATATCGAGAGCGGTAAATTATGTTCCAAAGTCCTCCGGCGGCCACATTTATAGCAGCACTATTAAAATAACAGATTAGGAGAAATAAAAATGTTAACAGAAATTAAAATCAACGAATTATATCCTCACCCAGATAATCCAAGAAAAGATATAGGAGACGTTTCAGAGCTTGCA
>JAZUQH010000034.1:0-45318 GCA_045605605.1 Acutalibacteraceae bacterium
CACTGAGGAAGCTGACATTGAGGCTCTCGCAAAGGCTCAGGGCAAGACTGTTCAGGACATCAAGAACATCATCTCTTCTCTCCACGAGTTCAACCCCATGATGGGTCACAGAGGATGCCGTCTTGCAGTTACCTATCCTGAAATTGCAAAGATGCAGACTGCAGCTGTTATCCGCGCTGCTATAAACGTTAAGAAGGCTCATCCCGATTGGAACCTCGTTCCCGAGATCATGATTCCTCTTACCGGCGAAGTTAAGGAAATGAAGTTCGTTAAGGATATCGTTGTTGCAACTGCTGATGCAGAAATCGCTGCTGCAGGCGCTGACCTCAAGTATGAAGTTGGTACAATGATGGAAATCCCCAGAGCTTGTCTTACTGCTGATGAGGTTGCTACTGAGGCTGAATTCTTCTGCTTCGGTACTAACGACCTTACTCAGATGACCTTCGGTTTCAGCCGCGACGATGCAGGTAAGTTCCTCACCGCTTACTATGATAGTAAGATTTATGAGAACGACCCATTCGCTAAGCTTGACCAGAACGGTGTTGGTAAGTTAATGGATATGGCTGTAACTCTTGGTAAGAAAACCCGTCCTGAAATTCACTGCGGTATCTGCGGTGAGCACGGCGGCGACCCCGTTTCCGTTGAGTTCTGCCACACCATCGGTCTTGACTATGTATCCTGCTCACCCTTCCGTGTGCCGATAGCAAGACTCGCCGCAGCACAGGCTGCAATCAAAGAATCTAAGTAATTAGATTTATATTGTTATGGGACAAAGCGTTTTAGCGTGAAATCACATAAAAAGGACAAAACTTTTTAGCGTGAACACTCAAATAAAAACGGCCTTGATTCCCTACAAAAAACTAAAATTATCCGCCCGAATTTCTTCGGGCGGATTTTTGCACTTTGCGAATCAAACACTATTGAATATTTTTTTTTAATATGATATACTTAAAGAGTATAGATATCTAAATATTAACTAGGAAGGTTGGCTATGTCAGTTTTTACGGGATTATCATTGTTTTCAAGTGCAGGCATCGCGGAATTGAATTTATATCCATATATTAACTTTGTTTTGGCCAACGAACTTGTTCCTATTCGTGCCGAAGTACATAAGTTCTGGCATCCTAATACCGATGTAATTTGTGGCGATATTACTGATTGCAATATAAAAAAACAAATTCTAAAAGTTGCTAACGAAAAAAAAGTAGACTTCATTCTAGCAACTCCCCCATGTCAAGGTGTATCGCTTATAGGTAAAAACAAAAGAAACGAACAGTTTTTAGAGGATCCTCGAAACTTTTTAATATTTCATGCATTAGAGATAGTTGATAGCATTAACCCTGATGTTGTTGTGATAGAAAATGTTGATCGATTTTTAAAAATGCAATTTCCCCATAATGGTTCTTATGCTAATATAGATACTATTTTAAAAGAAAAATATGCTGGAATTTATTCTGTTAATACTAAAATATACAATGCCGCTGATTTTGGTGTGCCACAGTCGAGAAAAAGGTGCATTATTGTTCTAACAAAACCATCGATTTATTTTATAGAACCTCAAAAAAGCAAAAAACAAATTACCGTTCGTGAAGCTATAGGGCACCTTCCATCTTTAGAATCTGGACAACGGTCGAATATTAAAAACCACAATGCTAGAAAACATCCCGATTCACATATCCTTTGTATGCAACATACACCTACAAATAAATCCGCATTTCAAAACGAAATCTATTTCCCAAAAAAGAAAGATGGTAGTACAATCACAGGGTATCCATATACTTATAAAAGAATCGACTGGGACAAACCAGCTCCGACTATTACTATGAGAAGTGATACAATCTCTACAACACATAGTGTGCATCCTGGAAGATTGCTTCCTAATGGTCTTTTTAGCGATGCCAGAGTTCTTACTTTGCGAGAACTTTTTATTTTAAGTTCAATTAATCCAGATATTGATGTTCCTGAATTCGCATCCGAAAGTCAAATACGCTATTTCATTGGTGAGGCAGTCCCGCCATTACTTATGGAAAGTATTTGTAAAAATATAAAGAAGGTTGACAAATGAACGGACTTTCCTTGTTTTCAAGTGCTGGTATAGCAGAAACATACTTCAAAGAAAACAATATAAATATTGTAGTCGCTTCTGAACTTATAGCAAAAAGATGTGCCGTACATTCATGGTTATATAAGGATTGTGAAATGATCTGCGGTGACATTACAGACCCAATTATTTTTAATAAAGTTAAAGATACTGCGATTAGCAAAAACTGTAAATTTCTTTTGGCTACTCCACCATGCCAAGGTATGAGCACACTTGGAAAAAAAGAATACACGCAAGATAGTAGAAATTATTTGATTTTCTATGTTTTCGATATGATTGATTCTTGTGATTTTGATTATATACTAATTGAAAATGTACCTAAATTCTTATCTATGTATTTTCCACACAACGGAAAAATAAAATCCTTAATAGATATAATTGAAGAAAAATACAGCAACAACTATAACATTGAAACATATGTGTTAAATGCTAAAGATTACGGAGTACCACAAAGTCGACCTAGGGGGTTTGTGAAAATTTGGAAAAAGGGATTAAAGTGGAGTAATCCAGCTATTCAAAAAGAAATTTCTTTGAGAGAAGCTATAGGCGATTTACCTTCGCTCAATCCAGGCGAACATAGTGGCATCAAATGGCATTATGCAAAAACCCATAATGAAAGAGATATAGACGCTATGCGGCATACACCTGAAGGTAAATCCGCATTTTTAAATCCTGTGCATTTCCCAAAAAAGAAAAACGGCGAACGTATGAAAGGGTTTCATAACACCTTTGCTCGTATGCGCTGGAACGAGCCTTGTCCTGCTCGAGCTATGCAAAGTGGAAACATTGGTGGACATAATAATGTTCACCCAGGGCAACTACTTTCCGATGGCACTTACAGCGATCCTCGCGTTCTTACTTTACGAGAACTATTTATTGTTTCTTCTTTACCACCAGATTTAGATTTACCTGAGTGGTGCACAGATTCTTTTATACGACAAATAATTGGTGAGGCAATCCCACCTAGATTGAGTGAAAGTATAATTAGAGGTGTTGGCAAATGATATCTTTAGAAAGGCATATGGAGCACAGATGGATTATTGATAAAAATGTAAACTCCAAAGAATTACTTTCAGAGTTTGCGGTCATAATGAAAGATGTAGCTAATGCACTTGATTTTGATGATATAAAACAATATATTTCTCAAAATGGTATATATCAAGGTAGAAATAATGATGGTTATAAGATAACTATTGGCGTGAGACTTTTGCAAGCATGCTATTATATGTTTGGATATTCCTTTAATTCTAAAAACGCAAAAAAAGTTTTTATGCCTTCTCCAATGACCGTAAATATTTTTTCAACAAATAATCCTAAAATACATACAGAAAATTATTTGGTCAATCTTTTTTCCATGCAATATCCAAATCCTTTTAATCGCACTCCAAGTTGTTTTGAAATATATATTGGTAGATTAATAGTAAAACTTTTATTGGACAAACGAATCGAACAAAAGCTTTATATCGATGAGTGCGTATGGTTTTTACCTTTCATAGAAAAAGTCTCCTCAAACGTATATGAAGAACTAATTGAAAGTATTATCGAATATCGTAATTTGACATATGATGAGAAACTTCATATGTTTCAGTCCGTTCGCAATTATAATTATCTTTTTTCTAACGTTATGCACGAGATGAATTATTATTTTCTTAGGTTATTTAATGATTTTGGCGTATTATCAATTTCTCCAGACCCCAACCACAATGATGGTAAAATATTTCGTTTTAAACATGGCAACGGAAAAACATATAGAAATGATGCGTGGAAATCTCGTGCCGCTTGTTCTGGTTATGTAAAACTTTCAGAAGAAATTATAGATTCCGCAATAAAACTCAGCGAAAGATTTTCAGCGTTTGATATTCCTACAAAAGAAAATGATGACTTTGTGTTATCTAGAAGAGATTGGCTTACAAACCTTTATGAAATTGAGCCATTAGAATATCTTGACTGTATAGGTTCACAAATAAACCGTCAGAATGAAGTTTCTGCTATAGTAAATCAAATGATATACGCATCAAAATATGGCAGTCGGGATGGCAAGGAATTTGAAACAGCATTAGAGCCCTTTATGGAACTATTTAGAGAAACTCGTAATATAGAAATCATTTCTGGTGCAGGTAACACCGATTTGCTTTGCACTATGGAGAATTTTGAAAATGATTCACTCTACAAAATGAACGTTGACGCAAAAACAAGAGGAAAAGCACTAGAAGGTATCAACCCATCTAGAATAACGCGTCACATTGATAAGCATGGTGCTAAATTTTGTGTTGTAGTAGCACCGAAATTTGCAAGAGGAGTTTCATATGATATTAAAAATTCTCAAATTGTAACTGTGCGTTCCGAGGATTTTGGAGCTTATTGTTACCGTGAGTGTATTAAATCCAATGATGGACAAGCGGATTTTTCATCTATTTATAACATAATATCAACAAATTTAGGAACGGATATAACCGAACACATCCGAGAACTAACTGCGATGCGATATGGTGTCATTTGTGAATAAACTCTCTATTTCTTGTTAGTCCGCTTACTTCTGTTAGTTTCCCTTATTTCGGACGGAGGGTGAAAAAACGGGAGAAAAAAGGACCCTCTTAATTTCCAAATTGCACTCCGCAAATTCTCATTAGACTTGACCCGATGATGAGAAAAACGGAGAGATAATTGGAGAAAAAGAGGAAGAAAAAGGGCGGGTCAAATGGAGAGAATTTGAGATAGTTGGAGAAAAAAAGAAATTGTCCTTTTGACGCTAAAAAGGTTTGTCCTGTAACATTATAAAGTAAAACTTATCGCCTTGCCGAGAAATCGGCAGGGCGATTTTTATTAAACATATTGTAATTATGGCTAATATATGATATAATAAACCAAATAGAAATTTATGGTGGTGCAAAAGTTGAATTCACACAAAAAGAAAATGATTGCCCCGATTATCATTACGGTCGTTGTGATACTATATTATATTGCGTATTTCGGAGTTTTGATTTCTCTGCTTGATGGTTTTTGGAAATATGTTTTGGGCATTATCCCGCTTGTTTTTTCGGGAATTATGATTTATGTCTGCATAGAACGAATAAATGAAATAAAGAAAGGTGAAGAAGATGATATTAGTAAATACTGATTACATTAGTGGAAAAGAACTGGAAACCCTCTGCCTTGTAAAAGGAAGCACCATTCAATCTAAAAACATTGGCAAAGATATAGCGCAAAGTTTCAAGACTTTGGTTGGAGGAGAACTCAAAGCTTATAATGAAATGATGAATGAAGCACGCGCCCTTGCAACAAAAAGAATGGTTGCGGAAGCAGAAGAATTAGGTGCAGACGCAGTCATTAACATCCGCTATGCATCTTCTGCGGTTATGCAAGGTGCCGCAGAAGTAATTGTATACGGAACAGCCGTTAAGTTTATAAATAAGTAATTTCCCTCTTTTGCTGATAGCAGCACAGGCTGCTATAAAGTCTGGCAAGTAATTCCAAACTACTTTAACTTCGCAGAATTTACGCTCACCGAAAAGGATGCTAAGGAGTATAAATACTCCAAATCAACCAAACAACGTGTGCATAAATGGAAAGATATTAAAGTAAAACTCTATATCTAAAACGACTCCCCGATTACAGAAATGTAACCGGGGAGTTTTTTCTATCTATTGCTAATGATTTTTCCTTGTGCTATAATTGTTCAAGAGGTGAATACAGTGGAATACTTACCTATAATATTTATTTTTATTGTCGCAATATTATTGTGCTTCTTACCGCTATTTCTGCGAAAGCCAAAGTCTACTCAACAGAAACCAAAACCAAGACCGACTTCCGAATACGATAGCGAGGGATACAATCGGCAAGGATATAATGAAGTTGGTAGAAACAGACAAGGCAAATATAATCGTTATTATAATGTAAAATGCTATAAAACCGATTTGTATAGTGAAGAAGGATTTTTAGATATTCGCAAAAATCCCCTTTATCTAACCAACCATGCGCGTGAGCGTATGTATGAGCGTATGGGTATCAGAGATTCTTATAGAATGGACGAACTCGCTTTTGAGGCTTATCAGTTTGGTAAGAGTAAACTGCAACTCATGAAATCTGAGAGAGGTATTATTGAGGATAAAGAACAAGAATACGGCGATAGCGTGATTTTAATCTATCGCGGCTATTGCTATGTGTTCACCGAAAACAATGGCCTTAAAACAGTTTATAAAAACGATAAAGTCAGAGCATAAATTAACCGCTCCGTTAGAATAAACCCTAACGGAGCGTTTTTGTTGTATTTTTATTTAAACAAAGTTTTTAATGCTATTTTATAACGGAATTCACTAACGGAGAAAGTTTTGCTATAGTATCAGATGGAATAGCATAACCAATCCCTAAATTTAAGTTTTGTTTCATTTCTCGTAACATTTGTTGAATTGTTTCTACTGGGTCAATCCCTGCGATTTGAACAAATGCTTGAGGCTTTGCTTTTTCAACACTGTCTAAGAATTTAGATAATGAGCCCAACTTGGCATTTACAATGCCAACCACTTCGCCATTAACATTGAAAAGTGGTCCACCGGAATTTCCATTGTTTACAGAGGTGTCAATTTTTATACCTCCGTTTTCAAACGCTGCAATATTTCCAGTTGTTAATGTTTTTTCACTGTTGATTGAATATGGAAACCCTATTGTAAATATTTCGTTACCGATTTCTAACGCTGATGAACTAACGAGTGTGGCAGGTGATCCCATTGGTTTCCCAAAATCTAAAATAGCTATGTCATTAGCATAATCTGAAAAGGCAATACTTGCTAACTGTACCAAACCGCTTGATTTATCGACAAGAATACCATTTTTCAAACTAGAATCAACGCAATGCGCACAAGTAAGGACTTTGGAACCATCTGCAATCAAAACACCACTTGCTGTGGAACAGAAAGTGTTATTAGCATCTAATTGGACAACATTAACTACTGATGGCGATACACTTTTATAAAGTTTTGAATAATCCATAAAAAACTCCTTTTTATTTTATTATAGTACGAATTTATTTGAATTTCAATATAATTAAGCAAATGTGCCGATTTCAATTCCGCACATTCGTAAAAGGAAACCTCCTTTGCTACAATAAAGGCAAAGGAGGTAATTTTATGGCAAATTTTATAGAAGAGTTTTATTACGGCAATTTAGACCCGCAAGCACGTAGCACCAAAGAGAATAAAACTGTGCAAAAACAAATGGAGGTATTGATGCTAAACGAGGACTTTCTGACTGAACACCTCTCGGGCGAAAGCAAAAAGAAATTCCTCGACTTTTGCAACGCTTGGAGCGTAGTCAACGGCGAATCCAACCTCGACAGTTTTATTATGGGCTTCCGCCTCGGCGCCAACTTCACCTACGACACCTTCGTATCCGAAGACTCACCCTTCACCGACTTGCTAAAGGAGGCGTAACAATGGAACAATATATCTATGACGAAAGCAATAGCCTATGGTACAAACGCGACGGAGATTACTATATCCCTTGCCTTAAACTCCCCGAAATTAATATAGGTATATGGGGCGAACGCTATCTTACCTACATCCGTGAACATAAGAAATTGCTACATACCAAACTAATGATAAATGGCACCCTCTACACCCACCTCGCCGAAATCAATACCCAAGCAGAAGAAATGTTTTCCGAGCTGGTAAACCAAATGAAAACCCGTGAAGGCATCACCGAACAACTAAAAGCAGACAACCAACTCGAATGGGTCCGCCGCATGAACAACATCCGCCACCGCGCAAACGAAATAATATATAGTGAACTAATACATGTATAAATGAAAAACAGCAAGGATAGTTATTTACTACCTTGCTGTTTTTGAATTAATACATCCAATCATCTGAAGTCAGTGTATCACTTGAACCGTCAGGTGACATCCAACCTAACACCGAAAGACTTCCTATCGTGCTTTCAATCGTTTTTTCTTTTTCGCCCTTCCAACGAGACTTCCAATTCATAACATGATCAAAAATTTGTTTTTCTGTTACAACTTCATTCTTCTCAGATAATTCATCATAAGAGAATAAAACAGTTGCAATTACTTCAGCTTGATCCGTGCTTCTTATTCTACTTAATAAATCAAAAACTTCATCAGCTTTATTTATTTCTTCTTGAGTATAAACCGATAGATCAAACTTAAAACTTGGAGAAACAATAGTTTCGACCATTTGACCAAGTTTTCTTTCTGTCATTAAATTAGCATTCGAGAGAGCTGCAATAGCTTGCTTGGCTTCATTGGAGTATGGACCATAACTGCCTTCGACAAACTTAAATCCCATAGGGATTCCTACATAAGTTAACAAATAGCAAATCTTCTGAAAAATTGTTCGTCCAACATTCAATGAATATTTGTCTTGATTCAATTTTCTAATAACATAAAGAATTAGATACCAATATTTATTGATTTGTTGTCTTTGGTTTCCTATTATTTCTTTTGGTGATTCTACAGAATTATTAATTAAAAACTTTTCTGTTATTTGTTCTGGTGCCGTTCCATATGGGGCGAAAATTTCAATTTCAATAGGAAGATCATGTAATTTTGAATACATTAAAGGGCCTACTACAGCCCAAGGAAGCCCGCCATTTCCACATCCCAAAGGAGGGAAAGCGACAAACTTAATTCCCAAAGACTCATAATTTTCTCTAAACCAATCTAGTCCGGAAATTATATAAGATAACTTTGACGGGGAACGCCAATGATCCTTTGTAGGGAAGTTAATGATCGAGGTACCACAAAGATCTTGATGATAATAAGGCACGCCGGGTTTAACCGCTCCCTCATTACATAACGCAACATATTCAGAAAACATCGTAGGATATTTTTTCTTAAATTCGAGCGCGATACCTTTACCCATAACACCAACACAGTTGATGGTATTTACTAAAGTTGTTGCTTTGCTTTCAAATATATTACCGATTTTAATGATCATAAGCATATCGCCTCCTTATCTGTAAAATACTTTTGAATTAACAACGATTTTTTTATCAAAACCCATTTGTACCAACGTTTCAGCGTTTTCATCACTTACTACATAAGCTCCAACAATATAATTATATGGAACACAATTAGGAATTAAAATCTCTGCGCATTTCGTAGCTTTTTTAAATCTAAAGGCATACGGATTTGGATCAGTCCAATCTTGAGCGAATACTAATTTAAAATCTATATTCTCTAGGCCATCTTCCGGAGTATAAAACTTCACTAGATCGGTTGATGCGTTTTGATCTGATAAAACACATCCTTCAATATTCATAACAGATGGATGAACTGCCAACACACAGATTGAATCCGCTTCATCTTGCCTTCTATACATCATTGGATTATGATGAGTGAAATATAGATTGGCATAGCTATGAAGTCTTTGTCCGTTTGGGATCTGTACCCTTTCTCTTCTAGTTTGAACGTCGGTAAGAGCTATAGATGTATGTGGTAATGATTGCGTTCTATCAAAACTTAAAATACCATTTTGTATAACCGAAGGTATATTTTTGATAGGCATTATATTGTAAAAGCATTTGCTTTTCCCTTCTGACTTAAGTTTTAACAATTCAACCAAATCGGTCATAATTATATCACCGCCCACCCAAACATACTTTCTCACTATTAGTTTATCATATTCGAATCAATTTCGCAAGAGGAGATTGATTTATAGGAGGATTTTTTAAATAAAGATAATCTACTAGCGTATTATTGGTTAAATCTGTATGCCATTGTTAGTTTACATATATTATTGCATAAGTAAAGTCCGTTTTATAGGACACTACCTATGTTAAAATTAAGACATAAAAGGAAAAGGAGTTTTGATTATGGCTTTTAAAATTGGATTTACAGCAGAAACTGAACACGAAGAAAGAAAGATAGAAAACGTTCCTGTTCAAAAGGAAACATCTATTATTAAAAAATCGGTGGTTGAGGTCTTTTTCCCTGATAGGCATTTGACTTGTTCTTACTACAACGATATGTTCAATCTAAGGCGCGGCGATATTGTTTACGTTGAGGGCAAACTCGAAGGTTTACGCGGTCGCGTGGTTGATATTAACTACAATTTCAAAATAAAGCTTTCGGACTATAAGCGTGTTATCGGTGTTGCTAATACTGATGTAATTGGCGAGTTTCATTTGGCGGGGTCGCACTTTATCACTATTGACGAAGGTGCCTTGACATACGAGCAAGTAGCAACATGGTTCAAGGCTCCCGATAACCAAGAGGAAGAATATGTATCTTCAAGTGACGATGAGGTTTTCAATCTTAACGACCTTAGCGGTATGAACATTAAAAATGAAATTGCCGAGCGCGGTCACGAATATTATATGGAAAACCGTGTTGTCTACATAGAGCTAAACCACGGCAAAGGCAGAGCCCTCGTTACTGGCAGCAAAACCTACGACGTTGAGTTCTTTTATAAAGATGAAGATATCACGGGACTTGTTTGTAACTGTTACTGCACCGGCGCCTGCAAACACGAGCTTGCTACTATGCTTCAACTCCGAGATATTCTTACAATAATCAAAAACGAGTACCCGTTCATTGACCATAACGATTACCTTGCCGCCGTAAGCAAAACAAGCTTCTTTGAGTTCGTTATCGACGGCAACACCAAAGGCAGTTTCATCTTTGGATAACCCGAATAGATTTAGTTTGAATTTATGCTGTATTGATATTGTCAAGTAAAAGTTGTATAATTAAAATATAAATTAATTTTTGAAAAGAGGTTATGTTATGTCAAAAGGTCCGAAGCTTAACTTTATTGATAAGAGTTTTACAACAAGAGATAATCTAGGAATTGAAAGCATAGCAACTTCTATTCAAAGAGAACTATGCCCAATTGTTAACACAGTTACGCCCAGAGCTTTTTACTGGGCTTTTATGGTTTGGAATTACTATGATTTTTATAAAAACCATTCTGGTCCAAAAAATTCATATGATGATTTTGATAAACCTTTTCTAAAGAAAAACGATTACTATTTTGTTTTGTCAAATTTAATGAACTCGGATTCTGATCAAAACAATCTGGTTGGTAAAGATAAAACCGGCACAGATTTATTAAATAATCCTACGGGTTCTTATGGATATAACATTGAATACTTTGTTACTAGATTTGGTGGCATGCAATATTATAATGCAGGTTGTTTGACCATGGGGTTTATAACGGATACCAATCAAGATGGTACAGAAACATATAAACTTCCCAAACTAACAAAAGAATTTGGCGAGCCACTTGCAAAGGCTTTTGAAGAAGAAATAAAAAATACTCAATACTATAAAAAGTATAGGTTGAGTAACACAAAAGTTCCAAGAGAAGTTTTAGAAGAATTTGGTTCGATTGTTACTCTTGATATGAAGCATCTTGATAAATGTAAGGAGCTATTAAGAGAAGCATTATTTTCGCCAAAGCAAAACGCTCGATTAAATAACACAAACTTAATAAAGTCTGCAAATTTCCTAAAAATGATTAATTCTGAATATGGCATTACGGACCCCTCTTTAAAAGAGATGAGAGAAATCTTGTTCGATTACTTTTCTCCCCGTTCTATGAACAAACCTCATCAAGAAGAACATAATGATATAATTGGCGGTTGGGAGACTGTTGTTGGAAGACAATATCTCTCAATTGCAATTGAAAACATTTGGAAATATATGCTTCGTGAACTAAGTTTAATGACTTTAAACGAGTGGATTGAAATGTGCATAAACAATTGTGATGCTAATTTTATGAACCTTAAAATTAGCGATTTTATAGATGAATGTAATTATTCTTTTTTGGAACGAGAAGAACTTGTTTTACGGGGCGCAGGAAATTCTTCTAATATTGATTCGAATATTGAAAATGCTATTAAAGTTATTTTTTCTATTTATAATAGATTTAAAAATCGGGAAGATTTAAATAAATCGTATTTAGAATATGGTGACGATGTTTCAATTGCATCAATGATAAGATTAGTTGATGAATTCGTCGACCTTAAAATTAAAGAATTTGTCGCACATATAATGAAAAATTGGATTGTCGAAAGACACGAAAGAGTTGCGCTTAACAAAATGTCGGGTGGTCGAGATGGTTACTTCATTGAAAGAATAGATAATATGTATATTAGAAGAGCTACTGTTTCACCAGAATTTCAAGGCATAAGATTAATACAATTGATGCAAGTAATGAAAGACTTAGATATGATTGGAAGTTAGAAATGGACGAATTCAAGATTTTTAATGAATTGGATAAATGCAAAAAATATGATATTGCGTTAATAACTACATTTAATTTTGATATCAATTTTTTTGAACATTTTATTCTCAACAAGTTAATCGATTCCGCTACGAAAAAGATTACACTTTTCGTGGATTTAAAAGAATTGTCTAAGGCAGTTCGGGGAATAGAAAATAGCGCTATTGGTAAAAAATACTTTGTTTCTCCTATATCCGTTGCAGGTGCGTTTCATCCAAAGGTTTGTTTGTTTTTAGGAAAAGATAGCGCTAAACTAATTGTATCAAGCGCAAACCTCACCTCAAGTGGGTATTTAACTAATAACGAGATATTTAATGTTTTTGATTATGATAACCAAGACGATAAGAACTTTAGTATCATTAAAGATGCTATAGATTTTTTCGTTACTTTAAATCAACTCGCGGAGTTAAAAGATAATTATAATTTCGAAGAAGTTAATATGTGGCTTAAAAGCCAGAATCAGCAACCAAAACAAAACGAAGAGATATATTTTATTCATAATATTGATGAAGGGATAATAGAAAAAATATCAAAAATCATCGTAGATCCTTTATCAATCGATATTGCCGTGCCGTTCTATGACAATAAATTAAACGCCTTGCAAGAAATAATCAAAACTTTTCCGCATTCGAAAGTCAATTTGTACATTCAAAATCACAAAAGCAAGTTTCCGATTAATTTAGCCACTACCGTAGACATAGAATTTTTGAATGTATATAACGCGTTTAACGACAGAAAATCAACGAATTTTTATCATGGAAAGGTTATTAGGTTTGTAACTAAAGAAAACGAGTTTATGCTTTATGGAAGTGCCAATTGTACAGAGAGCGCTTTATTAAAAACCTATAAAAGTGGGAATGTTGAATGCGATGTTATCGAAAAAGGAAACATAGGCGAATTTGATTATTTTTTTGATAATTTCAAACTATGCGACGAAGAACCGGTTTGCAATTTAATTACATATCAAAATGAATTTACTTCAAAGATATTTTATAAATATGGAATTTGTAGAGAACACTGTGAATTGCATTTTGGATACAAGACTAAAATAGATGATGTTAAATTTTTCTTTGATGGTACCGAATTACAGTACTCATATGAGGAAGATGATATTGTAATTAAAATCGAAAACCCCTCAGAATTAGAACTTAGTAATATTTTTAATGTAGATGTGCAATACATTGGCGATATATACAGTATTAAATGTTGGATAATTAGTGAGTTTGAATTGTTAACGCAAAGAATTAACAGTGAAAACGATATTATATTCCGTGCGGATTTTGATAACGATGAAGACAAGTTTTATGAAGATAAATACAGAATTATTTGTGGAATCGCATCTAACGCCGATGAATATTTCAGGGAAAACGAAGTAATAAATTATTATGAAGAAAATTCCGATAACGAGAACGACGATGAAAATGAGGTTTCCGAAGAAGGAATCATTAGTTATGTTATACCGGAATATAGTCAGTATAAAGTTTATAAACAAATAGGTAAGATTCGAGATTCTTATATTACACGATTTTTTCATCGTATAACATCTAATCATCTCGGCTTTTGTGATGCAACAAATAAGGACGCTACAACAAGTAGTGAATTTAGAGCCTATCCGAAAAGAGCTGCTACAACTCAAGAAAAGAAATTTTTCAGTTTTGTTAAACGAAGAATTAAATCTTTATTAGAGGATGAACTTGTTCATCATTTACCGCTTAGTAATTATATTAACATAGCTCTAATTTTCTTTGAAGTTTTTGATAAATATATTTTTGTTGATGATATATTTGATGTCAGATATATTTTGGATAGCAAAGAAACACTGCTGACTAAAATATTATCTAAAATCAAACAAGAAAATTTATCGTTCGAAGAAGAAACCAAAACTGTGTTGTTAGTTAGTGTGCTAGAGGTCGTTTTAGAAAACTATTTTTATAATGCTAAAAATATGACTATTGATAATTTAGCTAACAAAAGAACAATCCAGGAGCTTGATGAAATGTTTGGAATTCGAAGTTCTTTTTCTCGTTATGTTGAATTAGCAATCAACAATATTAAGCAACGTTACGATACTAAAGAATTCATGGACTTAGAATTTGCAATTTCTTATGTAGATGGTTTGTTTAGTTATAAATTGTTTGATAATGTGTTAAGCGATATTAAAAAGGATTTCGGCAAAGATGCGAGCATAGATATTAAGGGCAAAACAATTGTTATATCTTTAGAAACAGAAGATATTGTAAACTATTTCAAAATCAACAAGTTCCATTCTTTGAAAGAAATTGTAAACTATTCAAAACACTCTGGTGACATAGATGGCATCTCGATAACTGTCATCAATAACAAGATCTATAGTAAGGCGGCTAATCCAGTTCGAAAAATTGTTTTTTCAATAAACATAAAGACCGGAATATGCAAACCGATATATGTTAGGGAGTTAGGCGACTCATCTCAGGAAGCTGTTTTAAGAATATAGTATTAATGGCATCTCACATAAAGTGGGATGCTATTATGTTTTATTTCAAAAAATACTGCGATCTCAATATTTTTAGTGTGATTTTTGTTGCAGAATGTGTCGAAGAGTAGTATAATAATATTAATAATTAATTTTTATGAGGTGTATTATGGCTGCAAGTTATAAGAAGTTATTTAAACTCTTAATCGACCGCGACATGAAGAAAAAAGAACTGGCTGAAAAAGCCGGCATCAGTATCGCCACTATTACCAAAATGGGCAAAGACGGCGCCGTTGTCTCCAGTGACGTTCTTGTCAAAATCTGTTCAGCATTAGATTGTACTATGGATGATATTGTTGAAATTGTCGCTGCAAAGGAGGAACAATAAAATGGCTATCAGTAAAAAACTTGAAACAATATACCACAATGGTCAGCCTGATGGTATCCGTTCAATAAGACGCAATCTTTCGACTATGACGGTTTATGTAATTCCCCGTCCACTATTAAGCGAGGCGAAAAACATTTCCGGCATTAACCGTCCGGGTATTTACTATTTAATAAATGAAAGTGATGACAACAAAATTGCTCAAATATATGTTGGTCAAACAAGAAATGGTATCGCTCGCTTAGATGACCATAATCGTTCCAAAGACTTTTGGAACAAGGCAATAATGTTTCTTGCAGAAAGCAAAACTTTTACATTGGATATGATTAGCGGTCTTGAAAAATTTGCTATCATGAAGGCGCAAGAGTCCAAAAGATATAAGGTGGAAAATACAGTTGTACCTAAATATGAGATTGATGAATATGATCTGGCGTCCGTTGAAGAAATATATGACGAAATCCAATTCATTATGGGTACACAAGGTTACAAAATGGATGATTCCAAAACATCTTTGGATGAAGCTGCGGTTTTACATACAACTCGTAACGGTATTGAAGCTTTTGGCATTTATGATGGCGAGAAATTTGAAGTTCTCGAAGGTTCGCAAGTAAATATAGATAAAAAAGTAAATCTTGAAAGATATAATAAGCAACGAGATGAACTTCTTGAAAACGGTTCAATAACTAAAATTGACGACAGGTATATCCTTAACGTCATTCTCACCTTTAATACACCGAGTGGCGCAAGTGATTTCATACTTGGCGGTTCAACAAACGGTTGGACCGAATGGAAAAATAAAGACGGAAAGACTTTAGACGAACTTTATAGAAAATAATATTGTGTCTATAATGATTTATTGTACCAGATAATAACGGAGGAAATAATGTGACTAAACAAGTTAAATCCAAGGAGCGCGTTGCCGAGCACGGTGAAGTGTTTACTGCTGAGCGCGAAGTTAAAGCAATGTGCGACCTTGTGCAATCTCAATGTGACCAAGTGGATAAAACATTCCTTGAGCCTGCATGTGGTAATGGTAACTTCTTGGCTGAAATCCTTAATAGAAAGCTTGTACGTGTGAAAAAGGATGCAAAATCTGATGCGACGCAATGGGAATGGTTATCGGTTCAAGCGATAGCTTCCTTATATGGTGTAGATATTATGGAAGATAATGCCGAAGAATGTAGACGACGTCTTTTTAAACAATGGGATAAGGCATATAAAGCTGCTTGCAAAAAAAATTGCAATGATGAGACCAGAGAGTCAGTTCGATATATTTTATCCAAAAACATTGTTTGCGGAAACGCCTTGACAATGATGTGTGTTGATGAAAACCAACTGGACACAGACACATACATCACCTTTGCAGAGTTTAAGACATGTGGCAAAATGTATATGCTCAAACGGCGAGATTATCGGCTGGATGTGCTTTTGAAAGCAAATGAAAATTCCAAAAAACAACGACAACTAAAACTTGATTCGGATATTGATAATATATACAACTATCTTGAAATAAACCCAGTAACTGGTGATTATATGCCGAAGCCTCTTCGGGAATATGCACCGCTTCATTATAGGAGGTTGAAAGAGAATGGCTGAAATATCTTTTTTTGATAGAGTAGCAACTCATACTACTCACGTTCCTGATGTGTTATCGTGTATTGCAAACCTTTCTAACGATGAGGTTTTCACACCGCCAGATGTGGTTAATAAAATGCTTGATTTGTTACCACAAGAACTGTTTGCAGATCCCAAGACGACTTTCTTGGACCCTGCAACCAAGACAGGTGTTTTCCTTCGTGAAATTGCCAAAAGATGTCTTGATGCACAGTTGCCTGGTTACAAAGAGCGTTCAACGGAAATTACCGAGAAAAAGAGACTTGGTGTTCCTCTCGATGAATATGACACCGCTTTTGAAAAGCAACTCCAAGAAAGAATAGACCACATCTTCCATAATCAACTTTTTGGCATTGGTATTACTGAATTGACCAGTTTGCTTTCGCGTAGAAGTTTATATTGCTCCAAGTATCCTAACGGACCGTATTCCATTACGCATTTCGATGACGCTGAAGGAAATATTCGTTTTCGTAGAACAGAGCATGTGTGGGACACAGAAAAAGCAATGACACTTAATGGTAAGAAACTTGGTAAGTGTGTGTTCTGCGGTGCTTCAAAAGATGAATACGACCGTGGTGATTTGCTTGAGTCTCATGCCTATGAAATTATACATACAGTAAAGCCAGAGGAGATATTTAATATGCAATTTGATGTTATTATAAGCAATCCACCTTATCAATTAAGTGATGGCGGCAACGGAAAAAGTGCTAAACCTATTTATCAACTGTTTGTTGAATCTGCAAAACAACTAAAGCCAAGATATTTATCAATGGTTATTCCATCACGTTGGTTTGCAGGCGGTAAAGGATTAGATGATTTTAGAAAAAATATGCTCACTGATAAAAGAATAAAAAAACTCGTTGATTATGAGAATTTTAAAGATATTTTCCCTGGTGTAGACTTGGCTGGTGGAGCATGTTATTTCTTATGGGATAGAGATTACAATGGCGAATGTACGGTTACCAATAAAACATCCGAATCCGAAATCACTGTCGAAAGACCGTTGAATGAATTTGATGTTTTTATTCGTTCCAATGAAGCGATATCAATTATTCATAAAGTGCTGAATTCTCATAAAGGAAAATACCTTGATGGAGTAGTTAGCTCTAGAAAACCTTTTGGGCTTCCCACCAACTATGAACCTAAAGAAAATGGCGTACCTTGTCAATTTATTCAACGCATCGGATTAAAATATGCTGATAAAAAAGACGTGTCAGATTCTTTCGATTTGCTTGACAAATGGAAATTGATTGCGCCAAAAGCACCTATCGCTGGACAAACTGACTTCTCAAAAAAAGTAAATATTTATTATGAAAGTAATACAAAAATTATTCCTCCTGGCACATGTTGCACCGAATCCTTTATCGTTTTGTTCTCGGCTAAAACTCAAGAAGAAGTACTGTCCTTTAAATCGTATATGTTTACAAAGACGGCAAGATTTTTGCTCCTGCAAAGCGTGGTTTCACAAGATATAACACGTGATAGATTTAGATTTGTTCCCGACATGGAAGATTACCATACGACTTTCACGGATGAGATGTTAGTGAAAGCATGGGGATTATCCGAAGAAGAGTGGGTGCTTATTCAATCTCGCATCGGAGAACAAGGCGGTGACGAATAATGGCAAATACAATATCATTAAGTCAAATTCTTAAAGCGAGACCGGCCGTTTGTCCTACCATCTACGGATATATTCTTCCTGGTGTACCAAGCCATAATGGATACATTAAAATTGGTTATACCGATAAAGAAAATGCTGATGAATGTATTCGACTCCAATTACACAGAGCAGGTCTTGCTTGTGAATATAAAACATTATTTACGGTTTCTGCTATGCGCGATGATGGAACGTGTTTCATTGATAAAGATGTTCACACCATTCTTAAGAAAAATGGATATCTTCAACTAAATGAAGGCGAAGATAGAAATGAGTGGTTCAAGGTCTCTGAAAGAGAGGCTCTTGCTGTTATCGAGTCTGTTCGCAGCAATACTAAATATACCGTTGGCAGAACCGCACACTTCGGTATGCGTGAAGAACAACAAAGAGCCGTCAACGATACTGCAGCATATTTTAAACGAATGGAAATTGAAGACCCCTCCCGTCCTCCAAAGTATTTGTGGAATGCAAAAATGCGTTTCGGTAAGACCTTCGCATCCTACCAACTTGCTAAAAAGTTAGGATATAAAAGAATACTTGTTTTAACATTTAAACCTGCTGTTGAATCGGCGTGGTTCGAAGACCTTGAAACTCACATAGATTTTGAGGGATGGCAGTTTGTATCTGATAAGGAAGCAAAATATGACAAGACCAGTTTTGACCGTTTATATGAGCAGTGTGATAAAAACAAGCCAATTGTTGTCTTCGGTTCCTTCCAGAACCTGCTCGGCACAACCGAGAACGGTGCTATCAAACCCAAAAACGAGTTCATACATACAACCAACTGGGATATGGTCATCTTTGATGAGTATCATTTCGGTGCTTGGAGAGAAAATGCTCAAAAACTCTTCGAGAAGGTAGATGAAGAAGAAAGCGCCGAATTTGATCCTGAAAAGTATCAGGCAACCGAGGCAAGCGATGCCATTAACGAAACTTGGATTGATATTACCACCAAGTGCTATCTCTATCTTTCTGGTACACCGTTCCGTGCTTTATATACGGGTGAATTCTTGGAAGATCAGATTTTTAACTGGACATACTCTGATGAGCAGAATGCCAAAATATCGTGGAAGGGCGAGGGCGAAAACCCTTATGCCGCCCTTCCTCGTATGGTTATGCTCACATACAAGGTTCCCGATAGCATTACCCAAATTGCTATGGGGGGAGAATTTGACGAGTTTGACCTCAACGAGTTCTTTAAGGCAGAACCTAAAGAAAAGAATAAACCTGAAACAGCACGGTTTATCCATGAGAATGATGTTCAAAAATGGCTTGAGCTTATTCAAGGTAAGGGCAACATTGTTGATGGTTTAAAACTTGGTAACGACAAACCTCCCATGCCGTTCTCTGATGTAACTCTTAAAAACTCCCTTACGCACACTGTTTGGTATTTGCCATCAGTTGCAGCTTGTTTTGCTATGGGCAATCTTTTACGTTCAGCAGCAAATAAGTTCTTTGAAGATTATGAGGTTATTGTTTGTGCCGGAACTAAGGCGGGAATTGGCGTTGATGCCCTGCCTCCCGTAAAGGCAAAAATGGATGATCCTCTTAAGACTAAAACTATTACACTATCTTGTGGCAAACTGATGACTGGTGTGACGGTAAGACCGTGGACAGGCATATTTATGCTTTGTAATATGAAATCACCCGAAACATATTTCCAATCTGCTTTCCGAGTTCAGTCCCCTTGGACGACGGTAAACGATAAAGGTAAAACGGAAATCATTAAAGAAGAGTGTTATATCTTTGACTTTGCGCTTAATAGAGCGCTTCGTCAGATTTCTGACTATTCTTGTCGCTTGAACACAAGCGAAAATAATCCAGAAGCAAAAGTTGACGAGTTTATGAAATTCTTACCGGTTCTTGCGTTTGACGGAGCGGGAATGAACGTCATCTCGGCACAGGATGTTCTTGATATTACATACGCTGGCACATCTGCTACCTTGCTCGCAAAGCGTTGGCAGACAGCGCTTCTTGTTCACGTTGATAACGATACATTAAAGAGACTTCAAGATAAACCAGAATTACTTGAAGCACTCAAAAATATCGAAGGTTTCCGCTCGCTCAATCAAGAGATAGAGACTATTATCAACCGTAGTGAAGCTATTAAGAAGGCCAAGAAGGAAGAAGATAAAAAGGACAAGAAGGAGAAAAAGGAAATAGATGAGGCTGCTAAGGAGATTAAATCCCTTCGCAAACAAGTTCAAGAGAACCTGCTTAAATTAGCCGCACGTATTCCTTCATTTATGTATCTTACTGAATACCGTGAACAAACACTGAAAGACATTATTACAAAACTTGAACCCGATTTATTCAAAAAAGTTACGGGTCTGAGCGTTGATGCTTTTGATGCACTTTGCGGAATTGGTTTATTTGACTCCGAAAAGATGAACCAGGGCATCTTCGGTTTCCGTCGTTATGAGAGTTCCAGTCTAAATTATGCTGGTATTGATATGCACGAAGGCGAAGATGTCGGTGGTTGGGATACTGTTCTTAAACGCCAAGAATTTGATGAGCTTTATGCTAATCAGCAGGCTTCTATGTCATTAGAATCGGCTGTTTTATCTGCGTTTGAAGATTTGAATGAAGACAAAGTTGTTGTGAACAACCTTGTCACAACTAAACTAGCAACCAAATCCCCCTCTTCGAATACTATTACGCAAAGATATGGCGTGTCATCAAAGCTAAGTAAATCTGATGCACCAACGTATATCCCCGTTCAGAAACCGAAAGAGGAACCAAATGTTCCTATTGTAAAATCGGGAGATACCGTTTACCACAAGACTTTTGGTGAAGGAACAATATCGTTTATGGATAAAGCACAGAAAAAGATTCGTGTTAAGTTTAATGTTGGTGAAAAACTTTTTGTCTATCCGGATGCTTTTGTTCAGGGACATTTGAAGGTAAATTAAGTAAAAAGAGTATAGTTGCATCACCTTTTATGGGATGCAACTATGCGTCAGTGATTATCACTGGAAAGTATAGAATAATTCGGAATTAAAAATAAGGAGAAATAGATGCACACTATTTTATTTGATAGTTATCGAAAATATCAGAAAGAAAATAAAGGTAAATTTTTTAAGGTTATTTCAAAACTGCCAATAGGTGCTAAATTTTTACTGGGAGGACTAGTGCTCTCTTTTATATATAGTATACTTGCTATTTTCTTCTCTTTTTTTAAAAATACCTATTTAATAAGTTTAATATCACAAGTGATATTATGTATTTCTTTATATTTTTACACTGAGAATTTTCAAATAAAGAATAGTGACGTAAGATTTCTCGTTTATAAAGAATATTGTTCCGAAATACAACAATGGCTTGTGGAAATCGGGATTGTAGTAACCAAAGAAAATATCACAGAGCTTATGTTACGAGTAGAAAAAGAAATCGAAAAAGCAGAAAAGCAAAGAGCAACAACGCGAGAACGAGTTGAGAAATGGATACAAATATTAATTATACCCATTTTACTTGCAGTGTTTTCTGCCATTATTAGAGCTCAAACCGATTTGACGATATTGTTTGCGTATACATTCGCTTTTCTTATAGTTATCGGTTCTATGGCGTTGGCGTTTATAAATTGCTATAACATTTTCGATTTTTTTAAAAAGCGAAAATTAGAGCAACTTAAAAGTCTTTATAATGATTTGCAAGGTGTATTAGACTGTCAACTTGATGATAAGTTATTTTTTAAAAAAGATAACAGTAAAGAAAATAAGGATAATAGTTAATGGTTAAAGAAGTGATACACGACCCGATATTTCTTGCGGGAAAGTCGGAGATTGCGACGAAAGAAGATTTGCAAGTGGCGCAGGATTTGTTGGACACGCTTATTGCCAATAAAGATGGTTGCGTTGGTATGGCGGCGAATATGATCGGTGTGCGCAAGCGCATTATTGTGTTTGATAATGAGGGTACATATATGACTATGTTTAACCCTGAGATTATTAAAAAATCAGGACCATATGATGCTGAGGAAGGTTGTCTTTCCCTTCTAGGTGGTCCTCGTCCGTGCAAGCGCTATAAATCCATTAAAGTTCAGTGGCAAACCGCTGATTTTCAAACTCGCATCAAAACCTTTACCGGTTGGCCTGCGCAAATAATTCAACACGAAATCGACCATTGTGATGGCATTTTGATTTAATTTCAACAAGGAGGACATATGATAAATCAAGACAATAATTTAATATTGATTAAAGGCGAAGATAAAACGTCCTCCGTTATTTCGTGGCGCTTTGATACTCGCAAATCGGTTGTTTATATAACATATAAACAAGGGAAAAGTTATCCTTATAATACTCACGATGTAAAATTCTTGAAAAATCCTAAAATTGTAACATTGGAAAATCGTATTGCGCTTAAATATAATTCTCCTATTTCTGGTGCTGATGCTTTACAGTTTTTTGAAAACTACTGTAGAGTTGTTTATAAAAACGGGTATAGAGAAATTGTTATGAGCGCCAATATCAAAGTGATTGAATCGGCTTTAAAATCTCCGAAATCAAAGAACTGTTTTGAATATTTGAAACAACTTGCTATACAAATCGGACTCGTTGTTGATGGGCATAATATCTTGGCCAAGAGCTATGAAAAAATTGATTTTGTGCGCGAAGACAGTGTGCTTGCCGCTTTTTTAAGTGGTAAATATTCTAGCAAATCTGTGGAGAAAAATACATCAATTGTATACCCCTTTGGATTTAATTTAAGCCAAAAAAGAGCAGTAGATAATGCTCTATGTAATCAGCTGAGCATCATTGAGGGCCCTCCCGGTACTGGTAAAACTCAAACCATTCTCAATATTATCGCAAATGCCGTAATGCGCGGTGAAAGCGTTGCTGTTGTTTCAAGCAATAATTCCGCTACTGCAAACGTGCTTGAAAAGCTGAAAAAATACGGTGTGGATTTTATTGCCGCGCCGCTCGGCAATTCATCTAACAAGGAAGCATTTGTTGAATCTCAAAATCCAACAATACCTGATATTAGCAAGTGGAAAGACACTTCAGATGAATTGGCCACGATTAAAAATGAAGAAGCCGAACTCGATAAGATGCTAGCGTTACAAAACGAACTTTCGGCAATTACTATAGAGCAAGACAATCTTCAAAAAGAATATTCACATTTTGAAGATTATTATAAGAAGTTATCATTATATGGCAACTTACCTCAATTTTCTAAACATCTTTCCGCTGATAAAATACTCAAATTTATTTCTGAGTATGAAGAAATATTAGCAGCGCAAAAACCGATTGGGATTTTTAAAAGACTCAACTTAAAATTTACATATAAATTAAAAAATTTTCGCTTTTGGGGTATAAAAATAGAAAAATTAGCACCGTATTGTCAAAAATTATACTATACCCATCGTCTTGAAGAAATAGAATCACGAAAAGACAAACTACAATCCACCTTGTCATCTTTTGATTTCACTTCGAAAATGAAGAATTATTCGAACCTTTCGATGACTGCATTTAAGTCGAGCTTGGCCCAAAAATATGGTTCATTTAGGACGCGCACATATTACTCAGTGGATGACCTTTGGAAAAATTCAGAACGTTTTATAAAAGATTATCCAGTTGTTTTGAGTACAACATATTCTTTAAGGGCAAGCTTGTCAAGTCGATTTGTGTACGATTATGTAATAGTCGATGAGGCTTCTCAAGTCGATTTAGCGACCGGAGCATTAGCGCTATCTTGTGCAAAAAAGGCAGTTATAGTTGGTGATTTAAAGCAATTACCCAACGTTGTCAATTCTGAGCAAAAACAAGTAACAGATTCTATCTTTGAACGATTTGGGCTTTCAGAGGCATATCGTTATTCAGAACACAGCCTTTTGTCTTCGGTTGTGGCGTTGTTCCACGATGTGCCGCACGTTCTCCTAAAGGAACACTATCGGTGCCATCCTGAAATTATAGGTTTTTGTAACCAACGTTTCTATAATAATGAGTTAATAATATTATCCGAACCTAAAAGTGATAAACAACCATTAATGGTGTATCGAACCGTTCGCGGAAACCATGCGCGTGAACATATTAATTATCGGCAAATTGAAGTTATTACTAATGAGGTATTCCCACAACAAAATTTAAATCGTGAAGATGGTTCGGTAGGAATTGTTACACCCTATCGCAATCAAGCTAACGAATTACAAAAGATATTTGAAAACACCGAGGTAAAAGCTGATACGGCTGATAAATTCCAAGGTCAAGAACGCGGTGTGATAATATTTTCTACTGTTGACAATGAAATTGGTGAATTTGCTTCTGATCCAAACCGACTAAATGTTGCTGTATCGCGCGCAGTTGACCAGTTTATTGTGGTTACCGATGGCAATGACAATGACGAGAAATCGCCTATCCATGAATTAATAGGATATATTCAGTATCACAATCACGAAGTAGTCAACAGCGAGATTCATTCCGTATTTGATTATTTATACAAAACTAACGCTAAAACTCGCGAAGATGTTTTGCGGAAGTACGGGAAAGTTTCTATGGTGGACAGCGAAAATTTAATGTATAAAGTTATTCGTGACGTTTTATGCAAAAGTGAATTTGAAAAGTACGATATTGTTTCTCACGTGCCTCTTAGGATGATATTATCGGATCTAACAAAACTGAATACCCGCGAACTTGTGTTTGCAACAAATCATTTAACACACGTCGATTTTCTTGTATTTTCACGTCTTACACACCAGCCTGTTCTAGTAATAGAGGTAGACGGCTTTGCTTATCATAACAGCGAAAAGCAAAGAGAACGCGACCAAGTTAAAAATGACATTTTAAAGAAATATGATATTCCAATATTAAGATTTAGCACTGTAGGTAGTGGCGAGAAGGAAAAACTAATAGAAACTTTGAATGCAGTCGGATAACCATAAGCCCAAGAGCGACCTCGCGCCTAAAGGTGTCAATTTTTAAGGGATTGTTGCTCGCAAAGCCTTTATTTATACGGCTTTAAGGGCTTAGTGCGGTTCGGCGTAAGCAGTACAGGCTGCAATCAAAGAAAGCAAGTAATTGCTTACTTTTGTTATGGGACAAAGTGTTTTAGCGTGAAAACACCTAAAAAGGACAAAACTTTTTAGCGTGAGAGAAAAAAGAAAAATCAAGAGAATAATGAGAAAAACGACCTTGTGTACCTTTTAGGTACGCAGGGTCTTTTTTATGCCTAAAAAAGCCTTGTAAGATAAGTGCACTAACAACTCTAAATGCACTAGCAAGCGGGTTTTCAAATTTTTGGAAAAAATTTTTACGAATTTAAAATCGACCCTTGATAATGGGCTCATCATGATTTATAATGAAATTTACAGAGACAAGTCGATAAAGAGATAGTTTGATTTGCTATATACTGACATATTTTTATCGAAAAACAAGGTTATACGCTATTTCCTTGATACACATATTATGGATTGTATTATACCTAATCAACCGAAGGAGGAACTATAAATGAAAAGGATTACACTTGGAAAACTGGAAGATTTAAAGCCTTCCGTATTCTGTAAAAATTTCTCATATGTTGAAAAAGAGATCAAATACCCTATTGACAAAATTAAATTCAAACAAAATGCACGAGGCTGTGTTCTTACTATGCCCTTAGCAGCAGAGGAACAGATTTACGGTGCAGGTCTTCAGCTTCAGATGTTCAACCTCAGAGGTCATCGTGTTCAAACTCGAGTTAATTCCGACCCTGTTTCACCATCGGGTGACTCACATGCTCCTGTGCCATTCTTCGTGAGCACTAAAGGATATGGAGTATATGTTGACACTGCGCGCTACGTTGAATTCCATTTTGGTAATTCCGAGCTTTTGAGAGATGCCAACTTTGTCGACAGCACTGCCCACACCGTTGCCGTATCAACCGAGGAATTATATTCAGGAACATTAGACTCAAATTCCGAAATTGCAATTCAGATACCTGCCGCTAAAGGCATCGATATATACATTATCGAGGGTGACACTATAACCGATATCGTTGCACAATATAATATGCTTTCCGGTGGTGGATGTTCTGTTCCCGAGTGGGGACTTTCACCCATTTACCGTTGCTATAGCAGATACAATTCCGACGAGGTTATAAATGCCGCTAAAAGCCTTAAGGATAACGACTTTAAGGTTGGCATAATAGGTCTTGAACCCGGTTGGCAAACCCATTCATATTCATGTTCGTTTGTGTGGAACTCAAAAAACTTCCCCAATCCACAAGAAACAATAACCGAGCTTAATAATATGGGATACCACATAAATCTTTGGGAACACGCTTTCACTCACCCGTCCTCCCCTATTTACAAGAGTCTTTTACCATATAGCAGTGATTACGCTGTATGGCAAGGGTGTATCCCCGATTTCGCAACCGAGGAAGCCAGAAAAATTTTTGCCGAACACCACAAAAAGATAATTGATATGGGAATCGACGGATTCAAACTCGACGAATGTGATGGAAGTGATTTTAAAATGAATCATTGGTCTTTCCCAAATTTTGCCGAATTCCCCTCTGGACTTGACGGTGAGCAGTATCACTCCCTTTTTGGCGTCCTCTATATGCAAACAATGCTTGAGGCATTAGGTGACAATCAGACTCTCTCCGAGGTCAGAAACGCAGGTGCACTTTCCGCTTCGTATCCCTTCGTTCTTTACAGCGACCTTTATAACCATTCAGAGTTTATACGAGGTTGTGCTACCTCCGGCTTTTCGGGAATTTTGTGGAGTCCAGAAGTAAGAGATGCCACAACCAAGGAAGAATTCTTAAGGCGCCTTCAGACAAGTGTTTTTTCCGTTCAATGCCTTATAAATGCTTGGTATTGTGATAAATTCCCTTGGATTGACCACGACTGCTCTGAGGAAGTAAAAGAACTTTTAAAAATAAGAGAACAGCTTATTCCTATGCTTAAATCTGCATTTGATAAGTACAAAAACTCAGGTATTCCCCCTGTTCGTGCCCTTGTCAGTGACTACACAGATGATAAAAACACCTATAATATAGACGATGAATACATCTTTTGCGACAATTTAATTGTTGCTCCCATTTCGGTGGGAAACGCCGAAAGAGAAGTATACCTGCCTGACGGCAAATGGGTAGATTACTTCACCAAGGAGCCTGTTAGCTCGGGATATTTCACCGTAAAGACGGATTTTATACCCGTTTACGAAAAAGTACAATAGTTTATATGTTTTGCACACTGTTCGAATTGGTAGGGCTCGACTATGAATTTAATTGGTGCAATCGAGAATAGTTGATGATATTAAATTTGAATAATGTCCCTGCTTTGCGTATAGCAGCACAGGCTGCAATTAAAGAAAGCAAGTAATTGCTGGCTTTATAAAACAAAATTTATCCGCCCGAATTTCTTCGGGCGGATTTTTCTTTATTTTTTGTTATAGGTATGGTAATATGAAAAAAAAGGAGTTGATTATATGCATGTCATCGATTTAGGCAAAAGCGGACTCAAAGTCCCTACCGTAGCAGTAGGGTGTATGCGTATTAGCAATATGAACGAACGAGAGGTATCGGCTTTTATTGATGCGGCCCTTTCAAATGGCGCTAACTTTTTTGACCATGCTGATATTTATGGTGGTGGCAAAAGCGAAGAGGTTTTTGGCAAAGCAATATCCCACTCAACGCGAGAAAATATTTTTATTCAAACCAAATGTGGTATTCGTAAAGGTCAGTATGATTTTTCCTATGACCATATTGTAAGTTCTGTTGAGGGAAGTCTTAAACGACTTGGCACGGAATATATTGATGTTTTACTTCTTCATCGTCCAGATGCTCTTATGGAACCCGAAGAGGTCGCTCGTGCATTTTCCCACCTTAAAGAAACAGGTCAGGTTCGTAATTTTGGTGTTTCCAATCACAATCCATATCAAATTAGGTTGTTACAGAAAGCCGTGGATATGCCGCTTTGTGTCAATCAATTACAGTTTGGTGTTATGCATACACCGATGGTAAATTCGGGAATAAATGTCAATATGTATAACGAAGCAGGCATCAACCGTGATGGTAGTGTGCTGGATTTTTGCCGTCTTGAAAATATAACAATTCAGCCTTGGTCGCCAATGCAGTATGGCTTTTTTGAGGGATGCTTTATTGATAACGACAAATTCCCCGAACTGAATGAGGTGTTGGAGAAAATAGGCAATAAATACGGTGTATCAAAAACAACAATAGCTATTGCTTGGATTCTTCGCCATCCTGCAAAAATGCAACCTGTTACAGGCACTACGAATCTTACCCGTCTTGTCGATTGCTTAAAGGGCAGCGAAATTCAAATTACCCACGACGAATGGTATGAAATTTATCGCGTTGCGGGAAATAAATTGCCGTAAACGAATCATTCATTAATTATGTAGTTACATTTCCCCCTTTTGCTGATAGCACCACAGGCTACAATTAAGGAAAGCAAGTAATTGCTGACTTTATAAAACAAAACTATCCGCCCGAAGAAATTCGGGCGGATTTTTCTTTAATTATTGGTTGATATGTGATATAAGGTTATCCCTCTGCCGAATACTCGGCAGAGGGATAACTTTATAAAACTCTTTCTTTTTCAAGCACTATGTAGTATACTCAATTATGACCGAAGGATAAACTTGAATTTTAAGTAGGAGCGGCTTGCATTTACTCATTATTTGCTTGGTTAATTACTGATGTGTTTCCAATTGATGTAAGCATTGCCTCACCGTTAGCTGGTACGGATTTACTTCTTTGCGCCCTATTTGGCGGTGTAATTTTGGGCATCGGTAGCGGCATAGCAATCCGTTACGGCGGAGTATTTGGAAGCGGAGTAACACGTTTGGAGGCAAAAGGCGGATATTCAAACGAAGAAAAATCAATGATATATTTCGTAGTGAATCGATATCAAGTTGTTAGGATGAAGGAGCTAGTCCACGAAATTGACCACAGTGCTTATATAACAATCAGCGAAGTTGCAGATGTTTTTTCCAATAATCACAGCAAGTAAGCTTAAAAACCGACATCGTTAAATGTATATTTAACCCCTCTCCTTTTGTATATTGTGACTCAGGAGCTATTAAGGGTTAATATTTAAACTATAAATACGAAAAGCTTTGCATATTTTTTTAGTTTTGTTATTGTCTTTTATTTTTATATGTGATAAACTTAATTTGACATAATTCGACTTTTAAAAGGTGGTGAGCTTTTTGAGAAAAATCATTTGTTTCATAATGGCTTTTATTTTATCTTTTTCTTGCGGCTGCTCTGCAAAATCAAATGAAGCACAGCCCACTGTTGCAATACTTGATGAATATCTTGAAAACGTTGATAGCTTTGAGGGGCGTGTCAGGGAATTTGGTGTTGCCGCAAGCTATGTTGATGCATTTGAAGACTTAGTTATCAGTATTATTTACCCTGAAACTCAAATTGAACCCCTTGATAATGCTATAAACGAATGGGTAGATGAAACCATAGAAAAACACAAGAAAGAAGCAACAGCTGCTAAAGGCGCAGAAATTGCCGAGCTTTCTGTTACCTATGATAGCTATAATGTAAACGAAACCACCCTTGCCATAAAGCTTAGTGGCACATTCTTTTCACCCTCAATGGCTCACCCTATAGATTTGTTAAAAACCTTTAATTTTGACATCACTAATCAAAAAATTCTAACCCTTAACGATATTTTAACAGAAGATGGAATCAATGCCCTTAAAAAGCTTGTTTCCACCAAAGCAGAAATCAATACCGAAGAAGTTGATGATGGCATTTTAAATTATTTCTTAGTTACCAATGAAACTCTTGAAATAATACTTAACCGTGGTGATTATTTGCCGATGTCAGAAGGTAGTAAAACCATATCGGTTCCCTTTACGGAATTAGGGGATGTATTTTGCGAAGCGTTTTTCTATAAACCTCCAAAGCCCGAACCTCCTCCAGCACCTGCTGTTCCTCAGCCCGTAGCACCTATGCCCCCTGTTAACACAGGCGGCGGAATGATTGCCCTTACCTTTGATGACGGTCCAAGCGCCCACACAGAGCGTCTGCTTAATATTTTTGCAACCTACGGCGGAAAGGGCACCTTCTTTGTTATGGGAAGCTTCATAAACGGCAGAGAAGAATCACTTAAAAGAATTGTTAATGAGGGGCATCAGGTAGGAAATCATAGTTGGAGCCACAGATTATTCACCTCTCTAACCGACCCTGAGCTTACCGACCAGATTATGATGACAAGAGCCAAAATTATGGAGGTTGCGGGGGTTGACTGCACCCTTGTGCGTCCACCTTACGGCGGATATAACGATACCGTAAGACTTAAGGGCGAACAGCTTGGTGTTACCTTTGTTAACTGGGACATTGATACTCTTGACTGGAAGTATAAAAATGCCAATAAAATTCATAATCATATAATGAAATATGCAAACGATGGTGCCATTATACTTTGCCACGACCTACATAAAACAACAGTGGATGCAATGGAAACCGCAATACCTAAGCTTATCGAAAGCGGTTATCAGCTTGTTACCGTATCCGAGCTTTTAACCTCCGGCGGACAAGCTATGGTACCGGGTATGCTATATTACAGAAGATAAAGGAGAATAAAAATGGAAAACTTAAAAAAATGCTTCCCCCACGCTTTTAAAGCTGTAGATACCGTTAAATTCATAACCTCACTCATAATCTACGCTCTTGTTGATATTGTTTGCGGTTTTGTTATCGGTATATTAGCAAAGCTTCCCCTTATCGGCTTTATTTTTGCACTTTTAGGCTCAGTTATCGGATTATACGCCCTTGTGGGTGTTATCCTCACCATATTAGTTTTCTTGAAGGTGCTCAACAATGAGTAATATAAAGAATAAATTATCCCCTCGTTTCTGGGTATGCATTACAATACTAAGTCTCATAGGACAGGTAGCCTGGGTAGTTGAAAATATGTATTTCAACGTCTTTATATATAAGATGTTTAATGCCTCTGCCTCTGATATATCTGCAATGGTTGTGGCTTCTGCTATTACTGCAACCCTTACCACCGTTTTTATGGGAGCGCTTTCTGATAAAATAGGCAAAAGAAAGCTTTTTATCTGTGCAGGCTATATTCTTTGGGGTATATCAATTTTCAGCTTTATATTCTTAAGAGAAGATATAATAAGCAAAACCTTAGGTCTTACAGTATCTGCCGCAACGGTTGGAGTTAGTCTTACAATTATTCTTGATTGCGTTATGACCTTCTTTGGCTCTACTGCTAACGATGTTGCCTTTAACGCCTGGCTTACCGATTCTACCGATTCTTCCAATCGTGGCTCCGCTGAGGGCATAAACGCCATGATGCCCCTTGTAAGTATTTTAGTGGTTTTCGGCGGATTTATGTTCTTTGATTTGGAAAAGGCTTCAAGCTGGAGCCTTATATTCACCATAATCGGTATAGGCGTAACGGCAGTCGGTATTCTTGGTATTTTTATTATAAAAGAGCCTGATGTTAAGCCTGTTAAGGAATCCTATTTTGGCGGAATAGTTTACGGCTTCAGACCTAAAACTATAAAGGAAAACCCCACCCTTTACATAAGCCTTGCCGCATTTATAATTTTCAATGTCTCTATTCAGATATTTATGCCCTATCTCATTATTTACTATGAGGTAACTTTAGGAATGAACAACTATGTGCTTATTATGGCGCCTGCCATAATCATTGCCTCTGTTGTTACGGCTCTTTGGGGTAAGCTTTATGATAAAAAGGGATTTACCTTCTCGGGACTTATAGCAATAATTATACTACTTATAGGATATATAATTTTATATCTAACAAAGACCACCCTTCCCGTATTTATCGGCTCTCTTTTGATGATGAGCGGATACCTTGCAGGTATGGCAGTATTTGGCGCTGTTATCAGGGATAATACACCTATAGGCAAAGCGGGAAGGCTTCAGGGTGTTCGCATATTTTCTCAGGTACTTATCCCGGGAGTTGTGGGTCCATATATTGGAAAAACCGTTCTCCAAAATGCCCAAACTATTATAAACAGTGACGGTACCTCATCCTTTGTGCCAAATAAAAACATCTTTTTAGCCGCCGCTATTGCCATAGTTTTAGTGCTTCCTTTCTTCATAAAAAGAAAACATAAAAATTAAAATTTTACCGCCGTTAAAATACGGCGGTTTTTGTTTTACTTGTAAAATTTTTCAAAATATGTTATTATATTTGAGTAAAAATTATTGGGGGTTATTTATGCTAAAGATTTCAGTGGCTATTACCACCTATAACGGAGAAAAATATTTACTCGAACAATTAGAATCTATAAAGAATCAGATAAGAATGCCTGATGAGGTAGTTATTATTGACGATGCTTCCACAGACGATACCGCTCAAATGATTAAAAGCTTCATTGAGGAAAACGAGCTTGATAGTTGGAAATTTATCGAAAATAAAGAGAATTTAGGCTTTATTAAAAATTACCGCAAGGCGCTTTTAGAGACCGACGGGGATGTAATATTCCTTTGCGATCAGGATGATGTATGGTTTGAGGATAAGGTTGAAAGCATATCCAGCGTTATGGCTCAGAATCCTCAGATTCTCGCCCTTAACACTGCTTTTTTAATCATCGATGAAACAGGTGAGGTTAAAAAAACCTCATCAAAAAAGAACAATTTCGGACTTATCGATAAACTGCTCAAAAAGCGTCTTGAAAAAATAAGCCTTTCCACAGAGTTCCACAGCAATATTTCACCCGGCTGTACTATGGCGATAACAAGAGAAATTGCTGATAACTATGTAAGGCTTTCTAAGTGCAAGCTTCCCCACGACTATGAAATGAACGTTATGGCGGCGGCAAAGGGCGGACTTTATTTTTATGATGCGGCTCTTATTAAATATCGTTTGCATGGAAATAATCTGATAGGCCTTACTCCCAAGCAGGCAACCCGAATAGATATTGCTAAGGAAAGACTTAACCTTGCAAAAGCTATTGTAAATTACGTGGGTAAAGAAAAACTTTATTTAGCCTGTAAAAATCGTCTTTCGGCACTTGAAAACAATTCTCTTGCCGATACCTTAAAACTCTGGCTTAATAAGAGTTATATAAAATATTTCCCATTCAAAGAAAGAATCGGCGATATTCTTTATATTTTAGGAAGAAGATAAATATAAAAACCTTCGAAGCAATTTCTTCGAAGGTTTTTATTTATATCCTTATTAAATAATTTCAAGTCCGTTTGCATCAGGTAGAGGCGGATAAACATCATCAAGATTATCCGAATACCAATACGCAACGGAGGAAATATCATCCTGCAACGGATTATATCTACCGATGCTTCTCCAACCGAGAGCCTGAATAGTAACCTTTAAGTCTTCCTTAAAGTAGATAGGGTCGGTAATATGCCAACGGTACATATTAAAGTATCTGTTAGCCTTATAAATGCCATCAGTAGCGCGCACCTTGGAAAGACCTGCGTAGGGAGTAGTATATTCCACGTACTTTCCACCAACGTCAAAGTTATAAGCGCCACAGAAATAATCTTCCGTACCTGTTCCGCAGATGGTTGGGAATTCCTTATCGCCATCAATATAGAATTTAATTTCTCCTTCTCCCCACCAGCCGTTATTTTTAACGCCCCAATGCATATAAGTGCCAACATAATGTCCATTACCCTTTATATTATCAAGGATAACGTAATTTTCTTTATACGGAAGCGGATTCACACGGCGGAACTGAGCATGGAAATAAAGGGAATCCTCAGGGATTTTCTTCTCCTCGCAGTCTATCTGATAATAAACATTAACCGCCTCGCAGCAGGTGTTTTCAATTTCAACTCTAAATCCCTTAAAATAAGGCATTTCAAAATAGCAGTTAAGACCACGGCCCGGATTATTGCATATTGCAAGACTTGAAAGCTGTCTATACTCTGTATATTCAGCATTTGCAAAGAAATCAGATAAAGGCGCTTCAACGACAGGATTCTTATGACCATCAAAATAAATACGAAGAATTAAAAGACGACCTCTTACGGAATTATCTGTTATCCAAAAATGCTTAATAGCGCCCTGACCTTTAACATCAGCAAGAACGATGGTTTCCCCTGCCTTAGCGATTAAATAGGGGTTAACCTTCCAACCCTGACCGAGTTCACGGGCATTCCAAGCAGCAGTACCCTCAATAGCCATACCGCCTTTACCCTTTTCGCCCGTCAAATTCTCGGGGCTTACAGAAAATGTGCGAATATCCTTTTTAGTGGTTAAATTATTTAACATTTCTTTCACAACCTTTCTATATCTTATTGCAATATTAACACAAATCTGTTAATATGTAGATAACTATTATTGTTATTTGTTTAACATTTCTTGCTGAGGTGAATTTATGAGTTTTAATATCAATAAGGTTAATCCGTATATCAGAGCCGCTATTCACTCGGTTATATCTGCAGATGCGCCCATAAAACAAAGGGTTATATTTGATTATGAGCTTATATATCTTGAGGAGGGTGAATTCACCTTTACCTATAACCATATCCCCTACCGATGCAAAAAAGATTGCTTTATTCTTATAAGGCCCGCTATTCCCCATAGTTTTAGTGATATTAAAGATTATATCTCCCAACCACATATACATTTCGACATCGAATATAGTTGGCAAAGCCCTAAAACCCCCATATCCTTCAAGGATTTATGCGATATGACAGAGGATGAAAAAAATCTGATAGCAAGAAATATTTTTGAAGATTATCCTGTTTTTCCTTTTGTGGAATTTCGCAATAAAGAAAAAGCTCTCGATATATTTTATGACGTTATTGATTCCCCTTCAGGTTCCCTTACACAAAAAGCAAAGCTTACCGAGCTTATTGAAATAATGGTTAATGATAATTTCCCGGAATGTTTCCACACCAAAGAAAGCCTCTCAAAACCTGCGCAACAAATAAAGGAATATATAGATGCAGGGCAAGGCTTATCGGTAAAGCTTGAAGATTTAAGCAGACAGTTTTCATATAGCAAGTTTCACCTTGAAAGGCAATTCAAAAACGCCTTTGGCATAAGTCTTATTGCGTATCGCAATCAAAAGAGAATGGAATTTGCCAAAAAACTTTTAGAAGAAAAGAACGTTTCGGCGGTATGCGAAGAACTTGGGTTTAGTTCAATCTACGTTTTTAGCCGCGCATTTAAGCAGTTTTACGGAGTTTCTCCGTCAGAATATAGAAATAAAGGCAAGGTTTAACCTTGCCTTTATTTTATTTCTCTGAAAACCCGTACACTGAATTTTTTATTACATCTCGGACATACTGTGCTGTGCTTACCTTTTGTTCTCGGCAACCGCAAGATTGCTTTGCAGTGGGGACATTTTTTATAAATATGTGTGGTATCCGCTTTTCTTTGACGGTGGGTATCCAATTTCTTTTTAAGGCTATCTAAAAGCTCATTAACCTTGCGGTTTTCTTTGGCTCTTGACTCTATATTTCTTGAAAGGACTCTATAAAAAGCATAAATACCAAGAGCATAGACTATCATCTGCACTACAAAAGAACGGATAAAGCAATTTATAAATGCCAAAATGGCGGCTACGACAAAAATAACATAAAACATATTATCAAGACCGTATCGACCTCGCATAAATTCCATTATTCTATATCTGAAATTCATCCTACTACCCTCTTTTCCTTTTACAATTATATTATACCGCCAAAGTTTATAAAAGTGTTAATAAAAAATTAAAAACACATAATAATTGAAAAAAGGTAAAATTTGGTATATAATTGTGGTATAAAATTTTTCGGGAGAGTAACTATGTTTTCAAGGATTAAAAGTATTGGTATTTTCGGGATTCAGTCTTATATGATAGAAATTGAAGCCGATGTTTCGGGGGGACTGCCCTGCTTTGATATAGTAGGGCTTCCAGATGCGGCGGTTAAAGAATCAAGGGATAGAGTAAGAGCCGCCATAAAAAACTGTGGCTTTAAGTTTCCGACGGGCAGAATAACCGTAAATTTAGCCCCTGCCGATAAGAAAAAGGAGGGCGCAGTTTATGACCTTCCCGTATTACTTGCAATTCTTTTAGCCTCGGGGCAAATAAAGTTTGATAACTCAAACAGCGTATTTTTAGGGGAGGTTTCCCTTGACGGAAGAATAAGAAGTGTAAACGGTGTTCTTGCTATGGCAATAACTGCCAAGCAAAACGGTATTGAGCATATTTTTGTACCCGAAGAAAACGGCACAGAAGCCGCCGCAGTTGAGGGACTTCAGGTTTACCCTGTAAGCACTCTGTGTGAAATTATAGGTCATTTAACGGGCGGAGAGCCTATACCCCCTGCCGAGTTTAAGCCCACAAAGGAAGATGGCTTTATAAATATGCCCGATTTTAGCGAGGTAAAGGGACAGATTACCGCCAAAAAGGCATTAGAGGTTGCCGCCGCAGGCGGTCATAATATTTTGCTCATAGGTCCTCCGGGAGCAGGTAAAAGTATGCTTGCTAAACGACTTCCCACCATACTCCCCGAAATGACCTTTGATGAATCCATAGAAACCACAAAGATACATTCCGTTTCGGGCCTTCTTGACAGTAAGAACCCTATCATCACTTCCCGTCCCTTCCGCTCTCCTCATCATACAATTTCTTCTGTAGGACTTACAGGTGGTGGAACGGTGCCAAAGCCGGGCGAAGTATCCCTTGCCCATAATGGAGTTTTGTTCTTGGATGAGCTACCTGAATTCAAAAGGGATGCTATGGAAGCCTTACGCCAACCCTTAGAGGATGGCAAAATAACCGTTTCCCGCGCTTCAGGCTCGGTTACATATCCAAGCTCTATTACCTTAGTCGCAGCTATGAATCCCTGCCCTTGCGGATTTTACGGTCATCCCACAAAGGAATGCAGCTGTTCCTCAAATATGGTTAAAAAGTATTTAAACCGTATTTCAGGACCCATGCTTGACCGACTCGACCTTCACGTTGAGGTGCCACCCGTTGATTATAAATCGCTTAGCGATACTGCTCCCACAGAAAGCTCTGCTGTGATAAGAGAAAGGGTTAATAAGGCTCGTAAAATTCAGGTGGAGCGTTATAAGGGCACAGGTGTTACCTGCAACGCAAGGCTCACTCCCAAGATGTTAAGGGAATTCTGTGTTATGACAGAGGATGCTTCCAATTATCTTAGTCAGTGCTTTGATAAATTAGGTTTATCTGCCCGAGCCTATGACAGAATTTTAAAGGTAGCAAGAACAGTTGCCGACCTATCTGCCCACGAAAAAATAGAAAAAACCGATATTTTATCTGCTATTCGTTTCAGAAGCCTTGACAGAAAATATTGGGGAGAATAAGCAAAATCCCGCAGTTTTAACTGCGGGATTTTTATTTTAATATTCAAGTGTTAAAAGAGGGTCAAAGGTATTTATATCAAGCACCTTTAATTCCTTATCGCTTATTACGTAGAAGTTATCCTTTGCAAAAAGTCCTCTTACGGTGCCTTCATAATTTATCTCTATAGGTACGGAGGCTATTGCTTCAAATCCATCGCCTACATACTTATATATCATATATTCAACTTTATCATAATCAGAAGCGGCAAAGCCTATAAGATTTTTGCCCGTTTCCACCATCATAGCTTTATGGTTATTAAGGGCGGGAGAATAATAATAACCGTTTATAACAGTTTTATCCTCTTCCTTCACATCGGCAGGATTGGTGATATCAAACATAGAAAGCTTAAGGAAGGTTGTTCTGCCTGTTCTTTCATCTGCTTCCATACCGAAGCCTAAAAGCTGACCTTGACCATAAGGATACATATACTCTGAAAATCCGGGTATTTTTAATTCACCCAAAATCTTCGGGTTGGCAGGGTCTGAAAGGTCTGCAGAAAAGAGTGGGTCTGTTTGGCGGAAGGTTACAAAATAAGCCGTATCGCCCATAAATCTTACGGAATATACCCGTTCTCCCTTAGCTAAATCCTTAATTTCCCCTACCTTTTTAAGCTCGTTATCAAGAACTGTAAGTCTTGCAGAGGTATCGTTGCTTGATGATACAACCTCTGTGTTAGTATTTTCAAATTTTCTTCTCACATATTTAGTTTCGGTTACAGTAGTAACAAATCTGAAATAGCCATTATGCTCATCAATAAAGAACTGATTTTCGAGTATTCCATCTACCTTGCCCGTGGTTTTATATTCTATCTTACCTTCCTTTATGCTGAGCCTTGAAATTACGGTATGGCTTTCTATAAAGTCCTCATATTCATCGGTGGGCCTTGAATTATATCGAGTGTTGGCAAGAATGATATTTTCGGTGCTGCAATAAATCTGATCAGTGCCACCAAGCAGACTTGCGGTGCCGCAAAGAGAGCCATCCTTATAATTATAGGCGGCTATAACAGTATAGCGGTTGGTGGTTATCTCCTCGCCATAACGGTAAATGCTATCGGCAGGAACGGGGGTTTCATCATTCTCACACTCAATAGTGGGAACAAAGGTCTTAGGGTCGTTTTTATCTATATTTTTCACATTTACGGGGCAATTTGAAATAAGGTAAATATAGTCCCCAATCATACGTGAGGAGGAATAATACCCTTCCTGACAGCTTTCCGCCTTTTTCACGGGCTTTTCAGGGTTAGAAACATCATAGATTATAACGCTTGTTTTATTACCGCTCGTTTCGTAAACATCGGTTTTAAGAATAATTATATGGTTATCCTTTAAAAACATCTCATCGCATCTTATATCATATTCACCCGTTATAACGGTTTTGCTAAGAAGTGAGGAATTCTTACCCTCAGCCGATATGATGCTTAAAATATTATCACTAATATAGTAAATATTTTTTCCGTCGGTTTTAACAATATCGGCTTCACTTACACCCTTAACCTGTTCGGTTGTGGAGGAAACGTCGGACTGACCATCATCAGTATCGGCAACAGATTCATTAGACTCTTCGGTTGTGGGTGAGGATGAGCCTTTAAGGCCTGATGCACCTGAATTCTGAGTAACGGTACCCGTTGCAGTATCCCCTGCATCCTCTATCTCATAATAATATTCGTAAGTTTCTTCCTCATCGTAACCGAAGCCACCCTTTAAATCATCAAAAAAAGATGATTTATTCTGCGCCTCAAATATCTTATATATCTCATTATAGTTATTAGCGGCAGTAAGCTCTTGGGCTGAAACCTTATTGCTGTTATCAGGGATAAATATAACGCCTAAAATTATGGCAACACAAGCGGCTATAGCCGTGCCTACACGCCATATAACAGCGGGATTTCGGCGCTCTCTTGCCTCTGCGGCTTCTATTTTGTTAAGTATCGCCTCTTTAACCTGAGAGCTTGGCTTAATGCTATCTATTGCTTTATTGTAAGAATCCTTAAACATCAAATTCAACTCCTTCAAGATAGGTTTTAAGTTTTTGTCGCGCACGTAAAAGCTGCGACTTAACTGTAGAGGGCTTGGTATGTAAAATTTCTGATATCTCCTCAATTTTATATCCGCAATAATAATGAAGATGTATAACAGTTCGATATTTTTGCGGCAAACGAAGAACGGCATCAAGGGTATCCCTCTCGGGCATATCTACGCTTAAATTCTCATCCAATACCTGATTTCTTTTAAAGCTGCTACTTGTAAACAGGCTTTTAGTGCAGTTTATAGTTATTCTTATAAGCAGCGCTTTAGTATGCTCTTCGTTATTGAGTTTGCTTTTTTGTTTCATAAACCTTAAAAAAACTTCCTGCAATATGTCATCCGCATCATATTTATTTTTTACTCTTGCAAAGGCAAGGCGGTATACCATATCGGAATATTTATTAAAGGCTTCTGCTGCAGAAATTTTATATTCCATAATCTCCCTCCTTTATTAACAAAACCTTTAAACCATCCAAAAGGTTGCATTATTTTTTAAAAAATAAAAAAACAGATTTGCAGAAAACCTACAAATCTGTTTTACTTTAATATTATTGCCTTTATTTAGCGTAATCAACAGCGCGGTTTTCGCGTATGAGATTAACTTTAATCTGACCGGGATATTCAAGCTCATTTTCAATCTTTTCGGCAATTTCACGGGCAATTATTACCATCTGGTCATCACTGATAACCTCAGGCTTAACAATAATTCTAACCTCTCTACCTGCCTGAATTGCAAAGGAGCCTTCAACACCGTTAAAGGAGCTTGCGATTTCCTCAAGCTTTTCAAGACGCTTAATATAGCTTTCGATATTCTCACGTCTGGCACCCGGACGGGCGGCAGAAATAGCATCGGCAGCCTGAACGATGCAGGCAATAACGGTCTTAGCCTCAACATCACCGTGGTGGGCGTGAATAGCGTGGATAACTGCTTCGCTTTCCTTATACTTCTTAGCGGCATCAACACCGAGCTGAATATGAGAACCTTCCTGCTCGTGATCAATAGCCTTACCGATATCGTGAAGAAGACCTGCGCGTTTAGCTAGGGTAACATCCTCACCCATCTCTGCGGCAATAAGACCTGCAAGGTGGCAAACCTCTAAGGAGTGGTTGAGAACATTCTGACCATAGCTGGTTCTGAAATGCAGACGGCCAAGCAGCTTAATGAGTTCGGGATGCAGACTATGTACACCCGATTCTATCATTGCGCTTTCACCCTCCTGCTTGATAATAGAATCAACCTCGGCAGTAGCCTTGGCAACGGTTTCTTCTATTCTTGCCGGATGGATTCTTCCATCAACAATGAGCTTTTCAAGGGTTCTTCTTGCTATCTCTCTGCGGATAGGCTCGAAGCTTGAAACGGTTATTGCCTCAGGAGTATCATCAATAATAAGGTCAACTCCCGTAGCATTTTCAATAGCGCGGATATTTCTACCCTCTCTACCGATAATTCTTCCCTTCATTTCATCATTGGGAAGAGCTACGGTTGAAACGGTAATATCAGAGGAATGGTCAGCGGCGCAACGCTGAATAGCGTGTCCTATAACCTCACGGGCTATTTTTTCCGACTCCTCCTTAGTCTGCTGTTCGAATTCCATAATTCTTACAGCCTTTTCGTGAGAAAGCTCACCGTCAAGCATCTGAAGAAGCTCTGCCTTAGCCTGCTCTTTAGAAAGACCTGAAATTTTTTCAAGCATTTCAAGCTGACTTTTCTTGATGCGGTCACATTCTTCTATGCGGTCTTCGATTTCTTTCGCACGTTCTGCAAGCTTTTCTTCCTTTGCTTCAAGGTTATCTATCTTGCGGTCAAGGGTTTCTTCCTTTTGCTGAAGTCTGTGCTCCTGACGCTGAACCTCGCTTCTACGTTCGCGAAGCTCACGCTCAGTATCCTGACGGAGCTGATGAATTTCTTCTTTAGCTTCAATAAGGGTTTCTTTTCTTTTAGTTTCGGCAGTTTTCATAGCGTCATTTAAAATACGCTTTGCCTCATCCTCAGCAGAGCCAATGGTTTTTTCAGCAGATTTACGGCGATAGGCGGAGCCTACGAAAAAGCCGATAACTGCAAGTACCACTGCGGCGCCGATAAGGATTAAATCAAACAAATCGGGCATAAATGCACCTCCTATATAATAAATCGGGTTTTACCTGTGAAAATAAATGAGCAGGTCGGGGACCCGAGCTTACCCCCGTGATATTTTTTATTATACTCCTTTGCGGTTTGCCAACCCGCATCAAAGCATTATAATTTATCTATATAATTTTACCATTATATTCTTATTATGTCAAGAAAAAACGCATATTTTGATATCTGAGCCCATAGGCTACCCTATATAAAGTAAAAACAGGTATCCCAAGCAGGCAGACTTTTAAAATGGCGCATATAAATTTTATAGTCATTCCTTATATTATCCACCCTCAACGGTAGGTCAAAAACATCCTCGCTTCTATGGTAACAGGAGATGAGCATTTTAGGTTTATATTTCTTTATTATTTCTTTTCCCCCGTCAATAGCCTTAGCCTCGTTACCCTCTACGTCCATTTTGATATATGTAACGCCTCCGCTTAGGAGCCTATCCATTGTTATGGCTGTAATATCCGAGTTTTTGCCTTTAGAAGCCGATGAGCCTCTCGAAGCGCTCATATTAAAGGGCACTGTTCCGCAAAATGAATCTACGCAAGCGTTTACAGCAGTTATATTCTTCTTGCTCTCTAAAAAGGAGCGAAGCTTATTATAGGTTTTGACGTCAGGTTCAACGGCATAGATATGCTTATAATCATTTACTCGTGATATAAATTCCTCTACCGTATCACCCTTATAAGCGCCAAAATCTGCAAATATTTCATCATCGGTCAACTTAAGAAAGGAAGTATAAGGCTCCTGCTCATCCACTTCGCACTCGAAAAGATACCTCACTTCTCCCGATAGCTTATATTTCACCACATTTTCGAAGGTCTTTTTAGATACATCATCTGCGAGTCGGTTATAGACATATTCTAATTTTTCTCTGTTCTCCCTTACAAACTCTATGTTAAAGAGGTTATCGCCATATACGGGAACATCGGGAGCATAGAATTCCTGCTCAGCCATTAGTTTGCGCACATTTAAAAAGACCTCTTCTCTTGCAGAGCCAAAGGCTAAAAGTATCACCATATCACCGAATTGCTCTTTAAGGCTATCATAAGTGGTAAGATTAAAGCCGTGAAATATTTTATTTCTTACAAAGCCATCGGTAGCGAAAACTCCGCTTACCTCAACGCCGTAATTCTCCAAAACCTTAATTATTTTATCGGCTCCGTTACCCATTCCGTAAAGAACTATTTTCTTTTTAGTGTTTTTTAAATTATTCCATAAATCCATCATAAACTAATTATACCTTTTTCTCAAATAAATTACAAGTAAACTTGAAAATAATATGGACTTTTTAATTAAAATTTGGTATATTAGATTTAAGAGAATTTCTTGGAGGAATTTTTAATGAAAAAAGTGCTTTCTTTTGACTTTGGCGCTTCCAGCGGAAGAGCTATGCTTGCCGTTTTAGAAAACGGGAAAATAGAAATGAAGGAGATCCACCGTTTCTCTAACGACCCCGTTATCGTAAGAGGAACAATGTATTGGGATGTTCTCCGTTTGTTTTTTGAGATTAAAACAGGCATAACCAAGGCTTTAAATGATGGCGGATTTGACGCTATCGGTATTGATACCTGGGGCGTTGACTTGGGTCTTATCGATAAAAAGGGTAATCTTATTGGAAACCCTGTCCATTACAGAGATTTAAGAACCGAGCCTATTCCCGATAGAGTATTCAAGGACTACATATCTAAAAAAGAGCTCTATGAAAGAACAGGTATGCAATTTATCCGTTTCAACACAATTTATCAGCTTATGTACTTAAAGTACAACGAGCCTGATTTACTTGATAAAACCGATAAATTCCTTATGATGCCCGACCTGTTTGCATATATGCTCACAGGCGTTATGAAAACCGAAGCAAGTATCGCTTCTACCTCTAATATGCTTAATCCTCATACTAAGGATTGGGACTTTGAGCTTATTGACCGTTTAGGTCTTGATCGCAATATATTTGCACCCATAGTAAAGCCGGGCGATATTTACGGTGAGCTTTCTGATGAGATTTGCGAGGAGCTTGGTTGCCCCAAGGTTCCCGTTATTGCAGTTTGCGGTCACGATACCGCTTCTGCTGTTGCAGCAACACCAAGTATGAGTGATGATTTTGTTTATATCAGCTGTGGCACCTGGAGTCTTTTCGGCATTGAAAACCCCTCCCCTATTTTAACTGATGAGGCTGCCGAGGCAGACTTTACTAATGAAGGCGGATTTGACGGAACTATTAGATTCCTTAAGAATATTATGGGACTTTGGCTCATTCAGGAATCCCGCCGTCAGTGGCGTCGAGAAGGCACCGAGGTTGGCTTTGATACCCTTGAAAAAGAAGCTCTTGCAAGCGAGCCCTTTAAGTGCTTTATAAACGTAGATGACCCCTCATTTGAAACTGCAGGTAATCTTCCTAAGCGTGTCTGCGAGTTCTGTGAGCGTACCGGTCAGTATGTACCCAAAACTCGCGGTGAGATAATGAGATGTATTTATCAGAGCCTTGCTATGAAGTATAAATACACCTTTAATGCTCTTTCAAAGCTTTCAGATAGAGCTTATAACAGCATCAACATCTTAGGTGGCGGTATTAAGGATAAGCTTCTTTGTCAGATGACCGCCGATGCTTGTAATGTTGAGGTTCTCGCAGGTCCTACCGAGGCTACCGTTATGGGCAATATTGCAGTTGCCTATAATGCCCTTGGCGAGCTTAAAGACTTTAAGGCTATAAGAAAAGCCGTTTCCGATTCCACCGAGCTTAAGCACTACTTCCCCGCAAATAGCGAAGCTTGGGAAAAAGCTTACGAGGATTATGTTAAGATATTAAATAAATAAGAAACCCTTCGGGCAGAGCATAAAAAACTCTGCCCGAAATTTTAAAAAGATTTTTAAATTTGAGGTTGACATTAAAGACGCTTAGTGATATAATAATCAGGCGCCATAATTTTGGTTATACATTTGCGAGTGTGCTGGAATAGGCAGACAGGCACGTTTGAGGGGCGTGTGTCAACGACGTACGGGTTCAAGTCCCGTCACTCGCACCAACAGAAAAGACCGCTTAAATGCGGTCTTTTCCTTTGTTTATGCGGAATCGCGGCATTTCCGCGATTGACATATTTGTTATTATTTTGCGTTAAAAATCAATAAAAAGCCACACAAAACAACCCAAAAGTCACACAAAAAGTCACACGAAATTATGCAAAAACAACACCCCATCCTAAATTGGATGGGGTGTTGTTATGTATTACTTTAAATTAATTTAAAATGATATTATGATATCATTTATTTTATTTCAGGCAAGCCCTTTATACAGGTGAGTACTGTTACAACTCCCGAAAGAGCGCAGGCGCTGAGCAGACCTAACCAATCAACATCGGTAATGCCTATTGTATTCGTACCTATAAGGGCGATGGCTGTTTCTGCCATAGTCTTTACAGTTCTCACTCCTGCCGCTTTA
>JAZUQH010000035.1:0-79285 GCA_045605605.1 Acutalibacteraceae bacterium
CCAAGCGGTGCGCCGCAAAGCAGCGTCACCGCAAAGATTAGCAAAGATATTACAAAGCCGTCCCACAAAAAAGATGTAACTTCTAAAAAGGACATTATGTATTCTCCAAAGACTTTATATTATTTCTGATCAGAATAATCCTTGATGATAGAGTTTGCTACCTTAGGATATGTTTCACCTAATTTATCCATTGTACCATCAGCGGCAAGCTTTTCAAGCTCAGCATTTACAAGTGCTGTAAGTTCGCTACCCTTTTTAAAGCCTATAGCATAATATTCAACATCGCTGGTAAGTTCTTCAACGATTACTAAATCAGCATAGTCGCCTTTACCTGCATAGCTGTTAGCAAGCTGAGCGTCAACTACTGCAAAATCAGCAGTACCTGAAATTACTTCAAGCAAGCAGTCGGTCTGCTTTGTAAAGCCTTTGTTTGTAACGCCTTCAAAAGACTTACCGTAGGTTTCACCTGCAGAACCACTTTCGGCTGCACCAAACTTGCCGTTTAAATCTTCTGCCTTAGTAATGCCCGCATCTTTCTTTGTAACAATTACCTGACGGTTTTCCATATAGTTATATGAGAAATCAACCTTCTCAGAACGAAGAACACCGTCATCATCTGCGGTATTGCAAGTAAATCCGTTCCATACGCAATCGATAGTGTTAGAATCAAGATCAGTATATTTGCTTTCCCATTCGATTTCCTGGAAAACTACCTTGTAACCTAAGTTACCAAATACAGCTTCTGCAAGTTCGGTATCATAACCAACAAGCTTACCATCGGCATCCTTATAATTCATAGGTTCATAAATTGTATAACCTACAACAACTGTTTCTTCTTTCTCTCCACAACCTGCAAAGCAGAAAAGCATAGCAAGGGCTAACATAAGTGCAATAATCTTTTTCATTTTAAATTTCTCCTTTAAATTAAATAAATTTGTTTTAGTTTGTGTTGCATACTTTAATGATTTAGCTAACTAAAGTATACGATTAAAAAAATTAAAATTATTCAGTTTAGTTTCGGTGGACTTTCATTTCTTTTTTCCTCCATGTGCGTTGTCGATGGTCATATTATACTTCACCAAACTAAAGTTGTAAAGTGTTTTTTTAAATTTTTTTGAAACTTTGGCATATTGCACAATAAATATTCCACTTCATCACTTTAGTTTAGTAAAGTATTACCTGCCTTTCGTTGATTTATATGTTTTTTTGTGATATAATAGGTAAAAATCAATTGGAGGAACAGATTTTTAATGTCAATAATTAAGCCTATTGCATATATAAAAACAAATTTTAAAGATAAATTTGGTATTCCACGCCAAAGTGGTAGATCGCCTTCTGCTATGGGAACTATAATTTTTAATAAAGAATTTAGAAATGACGATTCACTAAAAGGAATCGAGGAATTTTCTCATCTTTGGCTGATATTTGATTTCTCAAAATCGCATAGAGCTGAATGGTCCCCTACTATTAGACCTCCAAGACTTGGTGGAAATAAAAGAGTTGGCGTTTTTGCTACACGTTCTCCTTTCAGACCAAATTCTCTTGGACTCTCCTCTGTAAAATTCGAAGGTCTAAAAAAAGATATTGAAAATGGAACTGTGATTTTGGTATCAGGCGTAGATTTGTTAGACGGAACACCTATATATGATATTAAACCGTATATTCCTTATACAGACTGTCATACCGATGCTGTGGGCGGATTCTCTGATGAATTTATCAATTATAAATTAAAGGTTGTCTTTGAAAATAACGTTGATAAAATTTTGCCCGATGATATCCGTAGCACACTTATAGAGTGCCTAAGTGATGATCCAAGACCCTCATATATAAAAAATAATGAAAGAATATATAAAATGACACTATCAAGCTTTGAAGTATCCTTCAAGGTAGAAGAAGATATTTTAACAGTAATTGAAATTGAAAAAAAGTAAGCAGGAACCTGCTTACTTTTTTTATATTCGTATATTAACCAAGTGTGAAATACCCGGTATGCTCTCCCCTTGCATAGTTGATGTTGGAGATAGCAAGGCGCCTGTAGACATAAATAATATATTCTTAAAAGAGCCATCCTCAAATCTATGCATAACAAATGAATTCAAAATTGAGGCACTGCAACCGCAACCTGATCCCCCTGCGTGAACATCCTGAGTCTCTCTATCATATATAATCATACCGCAATCACTGTGTCGGCATCTAATATCAATATTATCTGATTCGCATAATTCATAGAATAAATCTGTGCCAATTTTTCCTAAATCACCTGTAAAGATAAGGTCATAATCTTCAATTTTTGATTTTGTATCATCAAGATAAGTCTTAAGAGTTGAATAAGCGCTTGGAGCCATTGCCGCGCCCATATTATTAGCATCCTTAACACCTAAATCTTCAATTTTACCGATTGTTACAGCATTTATATATGGCTTATTCTTTGCCCGTTCTATTATAGAAGCGCCTGAGCCTGTAACGGTCCATTGAGCAGTAGGTGTGCGAAAGCTACCGTATTCTAATGGAAATCTATATTGTCTTTCAGCAGAACAAAAATGCGAGGAAGTAACAGCTGCCGCCCTATTCATTGCTCCACAATCAACCATAATTGATGCCATGCTAAGACTAAGTGTCATAGTTGAACAGGCGCCGTATAATCCCACAAAAGGTATATTCATACTTCTAAGACCAAAGGAACTGCCAATACATTGATTTAAAAGGTCGCCGGCAAAGATACAATCAATATCATTTTCATTTAATCCTGATTTCCTAAGCGCAGTTTCTACGGCAATCTTCTGAAGTCTGCTCTCTGCTTTTTCAAAGGATTCTTCTCCAAATCTGCAATCCTCATCATATGCATCAAATTCTTCACCGATAGGTCCCTCGTTTTCTTTTTTTCCTACAACAGAACCGTAACCGATTATTGAAGGTTTATTTTCTAATAAAATAGTGCTTTCACCAATTCTTTTTGCCAAAAAAATCACCCCGAATAAGTTTACAAATATTATTTGTAAATCTCGGGGTGATATTCTTATATTTTAAAAAAGTGGAGTTGATAGATATCTTTCGCCTGTATCAGGAAGAATAACAATAATGTTTTTATCTGTATTTTCTTCTTTTTCCGCAAGCTTAATTGCAGCATTAAGAGCAGCGCCCGAAGAAATACCAACGAGGAATCCCTCTTTTTCGGCAATAAGTCTTGCAGATTCATAGGCTTCTTCTACAGAGACGGTTAAAACATTGTCAAAAACCCCTGTATTTAAGTTTTTGGGAATAAAGCCTGCTCCAATACCTTGAATTCCGTGAGTTCCTGAAACGCCCTTAGAGAGAACGGGAGAAGTATCAGGCTCAACGGCTATTACTTTAATATCAGAATTTTTTGATTTTAAATATTTTCCTGTTCCGCTTAAAGTACCACCTGTTCCGACGCCTGCAACAAAGAAATCAATATTGCCATCGGTATCATTCCAAATTTCAGGACCTGTAGTTAAGAAATGCTCTTGCGGATTAACGGGATTATCAAACTGTGAAGGGATAAAAGCATTTGGTATTTCTTTAGATAATTCCTCTGCCTTTTCGATAGCGCCATTCATACCCTTGCTGCCATCAGTTAAAACAATTTGGGCGCCGTAAGCTTTGAGAAGCTTCTGTCTTTCAATGCTCATCGTCTCAGGCATAGTTAGAATAACTTTATAACCTTTAACGGCGGCAACAGCAGCAAGTCCGATACCTGTATTGCCGCTTGTGGGCTCAATAATAACAGAGTCCTTCTTTAAAATACCTTGTTTTTCTGCTTCTCTTATAAGAGCGTAGCCTACTCTATCCTTAACACTGCCTGCAGGATTAAAATATTCGAGCTTTGCTATAATATTGCCCTTAAGATTAAGGAGCTTTTTAATATTATTGAGACTTACCATAGGTGTATTTCCAATAAGCTCGGTAAAATCATTATATATATTCATAACAACACCACACTAAACTTGCTTTTTTTTAAAATAAATGTTAATATAAATATATTATATTACAAAATTTAGGAGGTTGCAACCTTGAAACACGAAATTTTATTATCGTCACCACCAATAATTCGTGATTTTCTAACATATAGTGAAACAATCAAGGGTAAATCCTCCCGTTCAGTCGATGAGTATTATCTTGATTTGCAAACCTTTTTCCGTTATATTCTTATGATACGCGGTAAGGTTGATAAGAATACTGAATTCAATGAAATCAGTATTGAACCGGTTGACGCAGAGCTTATCAGCACCGTAACTATATCTGATTTGTATTCTTATATCGTTTACTGTAAAGAGGTAAGAGGAAATAACGCCGCCACAAGAGCGCGAAAAACCTCTACTCTTCGCATATTTTTTAAATATTTAACTTCTCAGATTCATTTATTAGAAGTAAATCCCGCCGAGATGCTTGAAGCACCGAAAATCAAACAATCTCTACCTAAGCATTTAAGCTTAGAGGATGCGTATGAGCTTCTTAACAGTATTGACGGGCCTAATAAAGAAAGAGATTTTTGCATTATCACTTTGTTTTTAAATTGCGGTATGCGTCTTTCTGAGCTTTGCGGTCTAAATTTAAGCGACATCCGTTCTGACGGTACTTTGAGGCTTTTAGGTAAAGGTAATAAAGAACGTATTGTTTATCTCAACGAAGCCTGTAATGAAGCAATAAAAGCATATATTGCAGTAAGACCAAACGATGATATAGTATATACAGACAGAAACGCTTTATTTATAAGTCGCAACAAAAAACGAATATGTAATAAAACCGTTCAGCATATCGTTAAAACCTATCTTAATAAAGCAGGTCTTGGTGATCAGGGTTTATCTACCCATAAATTAAGGCATACTGCCGCAACACTTATGTATCAGCACGGAAATGTTGATATTAGAGTTTTAAAGGATATTTTAGGCCACTCAAATCTTGGTACTACTCAGATATATACCCATATTTCAGATAAACAAATCAAAAACGCTATTGAATCAAATCCTCTTGCTAATGCTAAACCAAAAAAATAACGCCGAAGTTTCGGCGTTATTTTTTATAAAATTATTTGCAACATATTTTTCTTATAAAATATGTTGGTGTGGCACTCCAAGCGTGACAATAACTATTGGTTATTTCATTATAAAACTCGGAACGCTTTGGCGCAGTTATCAAATATTCGGGGAAACAATCAAGCCCCGTAGAAAGCATCTCACCCCAATACTTTTTAATTACCTCAATCATTTTTTCGGTATTTCCTACTGAATCCAATGCCTCAAGATAATAACTAATCATATAGGGAGTTCCCATTTTATATTCAGGGTCAACGCTTTCGGTTTTATCTAAAACCGCCCATGCCACATCCTTATCAAGAACACCAGATAATACACCCCAAATCTGAGTTGCCCAGGACTCCTGACCGTTCACATCAACAAACTGATTCTTATCTTCACTATAAAGAGAAAGTAACACATCAGTTACAGAGTTTATTTCATCATCAATCTCAGATGTATTTTCCCCAAGATACTCGGCAATTTTCTTTAGTTGTTTTACAGTATATAAGTAAATGCCGAATTTGGCGATGTTTGAATCAAGGTCAGGACACCAATCGACAAAGAAGGTACCTGATACTGTTTTAGCAGATTTATCAAGAAAAGACCTTACAAATATCATTTGCTCATACGCTACAGGATAAAGTTCTTTAATTAATTCCCGATCCTTATCTCCGTAAATCATATAATCATATAAAGTAGAAATAAAAAACAAGGAATAGTCCCTGAAATACCAACCATCAACGTATGGAGGTGTATTTTCAAAAATACATGGGGCAACTATTTTATCATTTACTCTATAGCCCGCAAAAAGATACAGACACTTTTTTATCAAATCAAGATTATTAAATGTCTTATAATCCGCAAGAGCCTGTAAACGCAAATCACCAATCCATAATCTTCTATCTCTTTTTGGACCATCCTCAAATACCATTTGTTCGCATTCCATTAGTGTTTTTGCTGCGGTTTTATCGATATCTTCAAGCAACTTATCACCAATATTGATGGGTTTGAAATTGTCGGAATTAGCAGAAGTTACACTATCACAAAAAAGATTTTTAATCGCAACAGAATTTGGTATATCATCCAAACGCTCAATTTTTAAAAATCTAAATGCAAAACGCCTATCAAGTGTTTTTTGGGCGGGTAAAAATGGCATAGAATAATCTTCAATCTGAAGCCAACTCGAAGAAAGCTCACCATCATATTTTTCAGGCTCATATAGTTCTCTAAAGGTTTCACCAAAGGTAAATCTTAATTTAAGCGGTGCATCTTGAATTCTACCAATATGTGAAGCCTCATAATGAAGATATCCTACTAAATGAGTACCAAAATCAAGCGTTATGCTTTCTTTCGGCTTTAGAGAGAAATCTTCTTCATAAGCAGAAATAACTTTAGATGATAGCCCAAGAAAAGCGTCTTTATTATTTAAAATTTCAATTATATTTATGGGTTTACAAGATTTGTGGAATAAATTAATTTTATATTTTTTCGATTTCTCTATAAACATATTCAGCACCACTATCCATATTAATTTCGTAAATTATATCATATATATTTACTATTTGCAATAAAAAATCACGGCGAAGTTTCGGCGTTATTTTTTTATAAAATGATACAAACCAAACCATTACAACCGTCGTTAATTACTCGTTCAATGGTTTCTTGCACTCTCATTCTTGCATCCATTGGCATTCTCGCAAGCTTTGTATGTAACCCCTCGTTAACTAATTCGTGCAAAGATTTACCGAATATATTTGAATCCCATATTTTTACAGGGTCCTCTTCAAATTCTTTTAATAGATACATAATTAGGTCTTCAGATTGCCTTTCAGAGCCAACAATTGGACTAACCTCAGTATTTATATTTGCTCTCATTAAATGAATTGATGGTGCAGATGCTTTAAGGCGAACACCGTATTTTCCGCCTTGCTTTACAATTTCAGGCTCTTCAAGGGTTAATTCCTCAATATCAGGCATAACAATGCCATATCCCGTTGCCTCAACCTCATCAAGAGCATCCTTGACCTTAAGATATTCTTTTTTCATTTTTGCAAGCTCTGTCATATTGGACATTAGCTCTTGCTCATCACTTATGCTAAGACCGGTAGTTTCTGCAAGAATTTTATAAAATAAATTTTTCCTTATATCAATATCTACTGTTGCGCTGCCATTACCTAAATCAATGCAGTTAACCATTACGCCTTCCACGTTTTCGCTGTTTTCGAAGGATTTTTCAAAACGATTTATATCCCTTATATGCTTAATATCGGATACTGCATTTTTAATTGCGGTAGTAAGATCCATCCTTAACCAATGGTCTATAGATAAACTATTTATCCATTTGGGGAAATTAATGCAAATTTCCTTAACGGGAAATTCTAGCAAAATTCTTGACAAAATTCTTTTAATATCGCTATCGCTTAAATCAAGACAGTTTACGGGTATAACTGATACAGAATATTTATCCGAAAGCGCCGCCGCCATATTTGTAGCTTCGGGAGAATCTGGATAAAGACAATTAAGTAAAACAATAAATGGTTTATTTATCGCCTTTAATTCCTCTATAACACGCTCTTCTGCCTCCGCATACTCTTCTCTCGGTATATCGCTTATACTGCCATCTGTTGTAACAACCAAGCCTATAGTCGAATGCTCGTTAATTACTTTCTGTGTACCTATTTCTGCCGCCATATTAAACGGAATTGCTTCATCATACCAAGGAGTCATAACCATTCTTGGTTGATCGCCCTCAATATAACCCAATGCGCTTGGTACAATATATCCAACACAGTCAATTAGTCTTACATTAGTTGTAATATTACCGTCAAATTTAATTTGAGTTCCTTTTTCCGGTACAAATTTAGGCTCTGTAGTCATAATAGTTCTGCCTGAGGAGGATTGAGGCAATTCATCATTGGCCCTCTCCCTTTCATACTCCTCGCTAATGTTTGGCAACACCATCTTCTCCATAAATTGTTTAATAAAAGTAGATTTACCTGTTCTTACGGGACCTACAACACCGAGGTAGATATCACCGCCTGTTCTTGCAGCTATATCCTGATAAATATTGGTTGCCATAAACATTCCTCCGAAACCTTTATCTTTTATATTTGTAAAGCGAAAATCACACTACACTGTTAGATAAATATGCGGACAAAATTCTTTTTATGACAAAAGAAAAACGGATAATCAAAAGATTACCCGTTAAAGCTAATCAGCAGTCGAAGAAATGAGCCTCAGTAGCGGCGCATAAATAATGATAAACAGGAAGATGAAGCTCCTGAATTTTAAAGGTTTCACATTCGGGAACCTTGATACAAATATCTGCTACTTCCGCAAGCTTTCCGCCGCCTTTACCTGTGAGACCTATTACAGTAAGACCTAATGACTTGCCAACCTTAGCCGCAGCGTTAGCGTTAACAGCGTTGCCCGATGTACTCATACATACCAGAATATCACCTTTTTTACCAAGACCCATAACTGCCTGCGCATATATAAGGTTAGGGTCAACATCGTTGCAAAAAGCAGTGTTAACAGCATTTAGATTGGTAAGAGCAACTGCAGGAAGCCCACACTGAAGCTTATTTAAAATATCATCATCAATGTTTGGGCAGTTTTTCTTCATTTCAGCTTTTTTGCTATCTGATATAGGTCTTTTCTTTAAAAAGCCCTTCATAAGTTCGCCAACGATATGGTCGGAATCGGCGCAGCTGCCACCGTTTCCGCAAAGTAAAATTTTGCCGCCGTTTTCATAGCAGTTTATCCAAGCATTAGCCACCCTAACTATTTCATCCTTGCAGGATTCAAGCATAGGATAACGAGTTAATAATTCGTTTAACATTTATATCTCTCCTTATAATAATGCAGTCGCAATAGCAGCATAGTCGCCTATCTGTTCACCAAGCAGTGCCGGAACAACCTCGCATACAGCTGCCGCAGGAGCAAGCGCTTCCCTATCTATAACCTTCTTTGTATGTTCCCATAAAAGATTATGGGAACGAGCAAAAATACTGCCTATAACTATCTTCTCGGGATTAAGTATATCAATTAAAATAGAAAGACCTTTTCCAAGATACTCGCCGCAAGTAGCATAAACCTTTATTGCGGTTTCATCACCCGCATCAGCGGCGTCACCTACTGTTTTTGCGGTAACATCGACAGGAGTCATACCCTTTTGAAAATAGGAAGGATATTTGCCTTGCTGTACCTGTTCAAGCGCCATAGTGTATCCAAGCTGAGCAATACCACCGCCACTGCAGAAGCCCTCAAATGAACCTGCTTTGTGGAAACCCACGGGTCCAAAGTTATCAAGACGGATATGACCGCACTCACCTGCATTATCGTTAGTACCTGCATATAGCTTTCCATCAAGAATAAGACCTGCTCCGAGACCTGTTCCAAAGGTTAAGAAAATAACATTGTTGCTTCCCTTTCCTGCACCGAATTTCCATTCAGCTACCGCACAAGCATTGGCATCATTCTGAAGATGAACAGGAACGCCGTAATGAGCGTTTATCTGTTTGCAGATTTCAACATTATCCCAACCAAGTAAATTTGGCGGCCCTAAAATAGTACCCGTAGCAGAGCTTAAAGGTCCTCCGCAAGAAATACCGATAGAATCTACCTTGCCATCAAGTTTAAGCGTATCAGCAAGTTTAATTAACTTTTCAATCATCGCTTCGGGACTGATAGTTAAATCCGTAGCAATTTTTTTCTTATCAAGAAGTTTTATATCGCCGTCTATGTAAGAAGCAGATATAACGGCGCACTTTGTACCGCCGATATCAAATCCTAAAAGATTCATTTTACATCCTCCAAAAACCATTATATTGATATTGTATATCAATTTACCTTTAAAGTCAATTAAAAGGAGTTAAAATTAGTTAATTATTACTTGAATTTTACTGAAATATATATTATATTTATCATATAATTATTATTTTAGTAGTTAGGGTGATTAGATGTTAAATAATCTTTCTGAAAAATCAAAAAATTATGCAATTAAGCCCTTTTGGAGTTGGAACGATAAATTAGATAATAAAGAGCTTTGCCGACAGATAGAAGTTATGAAAAAAAACGGCATTGAAGGATTTTTTATGCACGCTCGTGGTGGACTAATCACCGAATATATGAGTGATGAGTGGTTTGATAAAATTAAAACCTGCCTTGATAAAGCAGATGAGCTCGGTATGCAGGCTTGGGCTTATGACGAAAACGGTTGGCCAAGCGGGTTTGCTGACGGTAAGGTTCCGCAAAAAGGTATAGATTATCAGCAGAAGCATCTTAAATATATTGTTTTTAAAGGCGGTGACGAGTTACCTGAAAATATTATAGGTATTTACAGAAATTATAATGGCAAATTTTCTATTGTCGATAAAGCAATTGATGGCGATATTATTATTTGTTTTACAGTAAATCCATATTATATTGATATTATGAACCCTGATGTCATCGCTGATTTTATTAACGAAACCTACGAGAAGTATTTTGAGAAATTCGGTGAACGTTTTGGTACCTCCCTTAAAGGTTTTTTCACCGATGAACCTCAGCTTTGCAATACACAAAGAGTTCCTTGGTCTTTTACCCTACCCCAAAAATTTGAAGAAAAATATAACTATTCCTTAATTGATAAATTACCCTTATTGTTTAACGATACCGAGGATTCCCCTGCTTTTAGATATGATTTTTATTCTCTTGTTAACGAGTTATTCGTTAACTCATATTTTAAGCAAATTTATGATTGGTGTGAGGCTCACAACTGCAAATTCACAGGTCATAGTATGCTTGAAGATGGAATTGTTGCTCAAATGGCTGCAAATTGCGGCGTTATGCCAACTTATGAATTTATGCACGAGCCTGGTATCGATTGGCTTTTGAGAACAGTTGCAAAAAGTGGTATCACCGCTAAACAGCTTGGAAGCGCCGCGGCACAGCTTGATAAAAAAACAATGACCGAAACCTTTGCAGGTTGCGGTTGGGATGTATCTATTAATGAATTAAAAGGTATTGCTCAATCGCAGGTTGTTCACGGTGTTAAAACGATTTGCACCCATTTACAAAGCTATTCTACCCGAGGCGAAAGAAAAAGAGATTGGCCCGCTTCCCTTTATATTCAGGAGCCTTGGTTTGATAAATCCTTTAAAAAATTTGCTGATTATTTTACAAAACTCGGCGCCTTGCTTGATAGCGCTAAAGAATACGCTCCCCTTTTGGTTATTCATCCTATTAAATCCGCATATTTATCATACAATCCTAATGATTTACAGAATGTATTAAAAGATAATGGTGCTTTTGGTCATATTAGCACTCAACTTCACGCAAATCATATCGGCTTCCATTACGGTGATGAAACAATAATGAAGCATCACGGTAAAGTTTACGAAGCCTCAATAAAAGTAGGTTGCTGTGAATATAAATATGTGCTTATACCCAAAATGTCATCTATTGATGATAATACTCTAAAGCTTTTATCAGAATTTGCTGATAACGGCGGTAAAATCTTTGCTTTTAAAGAAAGACCGTCTTATGTTAACGGAAGAATAAACGCAGACCTTGAAAAACTTAATAAAAAAGTAAAAATCGTTGAGGATATTGAGACTCTTTCGATGATTTTAAATGATGATAAATATATTTTAACAAATAAGGATGATGGCATTGTCTGCTCCATTTATACCCTTCCTGATGGTACAGATATTTATTACATAGTAAATATTGATAACAGCGAAAAAACTCTTAAAATCGATATTAAAGGCAATAAGACTATATGTGATTTTGCCCCAATAACCGAAAAGAAAAATGACATATTCTATTCATATATAGATGGAAATACCAATTTTGAGCTCAATTTTGCCCCATATGGCAGTTTTGTTTTATTGGTAAAGAACAATGATAATAACGAAGTAATGCCGATTGAAACTGAAATACTCAGTCTTGGTAACACCTTTGATATTGTAAAATCTGATGATAACTGCATCACGCTTGATACTTGCGAATATAGAATTGATGATGGTGAATGGCAAAATAAGAAGTTTATACTTCATATTCAGCAAGAGCTATTAAAGCTTAAAAAGCCTTGTAATATTGAACTGAAATATACTGTAAATATTGATGATGCAGATGTTTTACCTAATCTTAAATTTTATACCGAAACCCCCGATAAATACTCAATTACAATAAACAATAAAAAAGTTGAATTTAAGGATTGCGGTCAGCTTTTTGATGCAAGCGTTCGTGGTACAAAAATCGGTTCTTATATGAAGGTCGGCGAAAACATCATCACCCTTTCTACTGAATTTTATCAAGATGAAAATGTTTACAGGGTTCTGTTCACCCCAAATATTCACGAGGTTGAAAGAAACAAATTAACCTATAATACTGAGCTTGAGGCTTGCTATATTACCGGTGACTTTGGCGTTAAATTTAATGGTGAACATACTTATGGTGAACGAAAATCAATATTCTGCTCCGAAGAATATTCACTTGTTAATTCACAGAAGAAGATTGATATTTCTGATATAACATCGCAAAATTATTGGTTCTTCCAAGGAGAAATGGAGCTCGCTAAAGAAATCAATATAGAACTAATTAAAGAAAAACAATATTTGGTAGGCTTCAAAAAGCTTCACTGCCCTGCCGCACACCTATATGTTAACGATAAATTCGTAGGCGATATCAGTTTTGCTCCGCATCTTTTAGATGCAACAGCCTTCCTTAAATGCGGTAAAAATAAAATTACTGTTAAGCTTTTCTCAGGAAATAGAAATATATTAGGTCCTCATCATAACATTGAGGGTGAAATATATTCTGTACGGCCATCTGCTTTCACAATTACTGTAAAGTCTGATGGAACTAATATTTGGCGTGACGGATATTCATTTGTTATTTTCGGCGCTGAATCATATTAAAATTAAACTGTCGCTTTTTTGCGGCAGTTTTTTTATTTTTGAATTTTTCTTCAAAAAAATGGGAATATTTAAAATAAATCTATTTTTGGAGGAAAAATATGAAAAAAAGAATTTTATCAATTTTTTTATCAGTACTAACCTTATCCCTATCATTTCTCTTGTCAGGATGTGGTAAAAACGGCAAATACCCTATTTATTTTTTAAATTTTAAGCCCGAATCCGCTGCAGTTTATGAAGAAATTGCAGATGCTTATGAAAAAGAAAAAGGTATTGCTGTTAAGGTTGTAACAGCAGCGGCTAACACCTATGAGCAAACGCTTAAATCCGAGATTGCAAAATCAAATGCGCCTACTATTTTTCAAATTAACGGACCTATTGGCTATCAGTCTTGGAAAGAATATTGCCTTGATTTAAAGGATAGCAAATTATATTCATATCTGAGTGATAAATCCTTAGCAATAACCGAAGGGGAAGGTGTATACGGAATACCTTATGTTGTAGAGGGCTATGGAATTATTTATAATAACGCTATTATGGAAAAGTATTTTGCTTTACCTGATAGAAAAATTAGTGTTTCTTCAGCAACAGAGATTAAAAACTTTGATACTTTAAGGGCTGTTGTTGAAGATATGACCGCCAACAAGGCTAAGCTTGGCATAGAAGGGGTATTTGCTTCTACTTCCCTATCATCAGGAGAGGATTGGCGTTGGCAGACTCATTTATTAAATGTTCCATTATATCACGAGCTTAACGAAAATGTTGATTATGATGATCCTACTATTGCAGGACTTAATTCAAAAGAAATAGCTTTTAGATATGCGGATAATTTTAAAAATTTGTTTGATTTGTATACTAATAACTCTATAACCGAAAAAAACTTGCTCGGCTCAAAATCAACAAGTGACTCTATGTCCGAATTTGCGCTTGGTAAGGTTGCAATGGTGCAAAACGGCAACTGGGCATGGTCACAGATAGCAAACGTTAATGGTAATACCGTTAAAGAAGCGGACATTAAATTCTTACCGCTATATACCGGTGTTGCAGGTGAAGAGCATCAGGGACTTTGTATTGGCACTGAAAATTATTTTGCTATAAACAAAAACGCTACTGATGAACAAAAAAGAGCCTCACTTGAATTTTTAGATTGGCTTTTCTCAAGTGAGACCGGTAAGGATTTTGTAACTAATAGGCTTGATTTTATAACTCCATTTAATACTTTCAGCGAAAATGAGCTTCCAAGTGACCCACTTGCTAAAGAGGTGGTTCGATATATGAACGATGCCTCACTTAAAACAGTTCCTTGGATTTTTAACTCGTTCCCTAGCGAAACCTTTAAAACAGAGGTTGGCGGCGGATTACTCGAATATGTTCAGGGAAATAAAGAATGGAAAGATGTTGTCAAAATAGTAAAAGATAAATGGAAGAGTGAAAGATAAATAATGGAGAAATCCTTAAAAAAATGGTTTCCCGTTTTTGTAATGCCCACCTTTGTTGCCTTTCTTATCGCCTTTTTAATACCTTTTATTATGGGTGTTTATTTGTCATTTTGTGATTTCAGAACAGTTTCGGATGCACAATTTGTAGGCTTTAGCAATTATATCAGAGCATTTGGTGAAAGCGGCGATTTTATTAACGCTTTATGGTTTACTGTAAAGTTTACGTTTGTTTCAGTAATTAGCATAAATCTCATTGCTTTTGCCTTAGCGCTTGCATTAACCAAAGGTATAAAGGGAACAAATATCTTCAGAACAGTGTTTTTTATGCCAAATCTCATAGGCGGTATTGTTTTAGGTTATATATGGCAGGTAATAATTAACGGGGTTTTATATAATTTTGGATATTCAATAACCTCAAGCGCAAATTTCGGATTTTGGGGACTTATTATACTGATGAACTGGCAAATGATAGGTTATATGATGATAATATATATTGCAGGAATTCAGAATGTTCCACCTGATATTTTAGAAGCTGCCCGTGTTGACGGCGCAAGCAAAATCAGAACTCTTTTTAATATAATCATACCATCGGTTATGCCATCCATTACTATATGTTTGTTTTTAACCATCACTAATAGCTTCAAATTATTTGATCAAAACTTAGCGCTCACTGCAGGTGCACCTGCAAAACAAACTCAAATGATGGCGCTTGATATATATAACACCTTTTACGGAAAAATAGGCTCTGAAGGTGTAGGTCAGGCAAAGGCTGTTGTGTTTTTCTTGATAGTTGCTTCAATTGCGCTGTTACAGCTGTTTTTTACAGGCAGAAAAGAGGTTGAAGAATAGTGGAAGAAAATAAAAAAAATAGTTTTATCGGTACCATATCTCTCGGACTCTTATCTATAATATTTTTAATACCGATATTTATAGTTTTAATTAACTCTTTTAAATCTAAATTTTCTATAAGTCAATCCCCTTTTACGTTGCCTGACAAGCTTACTTTTGTAGGTATAGAAAATTATATAAAAGGCATTGGTGATACAGGATTTATTTCGGCATTTTTCTGGTCTCTATTTATAACCATTTTTTCCGTTGCCTTAATTGTCGTTTTCACCTCAATGACTGCTTGGTATATTACGAGGGTAAAATCGTTACTCACTAAGGGAATTTATATACTACTGATTTTTTCAATGATTGTACCATTTCAGATGGTAATGTTCACAATGTCAAAGGTGGCAAATTCTATCGGCCTTGATAATCCTTTGGGACTAATATATATTTATCTTGGCTTTGGCTCAGGATTATCGGTGTTTATGTTCAGTGGTTTTGTAAAATCAGTACCTCTTGGCATTGAAGAAGCGGCTACTATTGACGGATGTAATCCCCTTGAGACCTTTTGGTATGTGGTTTTTCCTATATTGAAGCCAACTTCTATTACCGTAGCCATTCTTAATACTATGTGGATTTGGAACGATTATCTTCTCCCCTATCTTGTTATTGGAAATGATTATAAAACAATTCCAATAGCCGTTCAGTATTTAAAAGGTGGATATGGCTCAATTGATATGGGCGCTATGATGGCAATGCTTGTACTTGCGATTTTACCCGTTGTGATATTTTACCTGTTTTGCCAGAAATATATTATTAAAGGTGTTGCCGCAGGTGCCGTAAAAGGATAAGAAAAAACAGCCTGAATTTCAGGCTGTTTTTATCTTTAATTTAATTTTTCATCTTCTGCATTAATGTAAAACTCTTTGTATAATTCATCGAGAAGCTTTCTTGTTTCAGGGAAATCCTCGCTTAAATTAAGACCGAAAAATTCGTATTTAAAACCATTATCCTCCATAACGTTATATGAAAAATTAGTGTCATAATCACGATTGGCAGAGTATTCCTTTGCATTTCCAAGTTCCTTTTTATATAGTTCGAATACTTGCCTCATCTGTTTTTTATCTATTTTCATATAAACGTATGTGGGATCTGATTCTCCGCTTTCAAAATCAGTATATTGATAATCAACATCAAAATGCTCATAAGCGGCTTCAATTTGCTGCTCGATATTTTTAATGCGTTCTTCACTTTTATCATACTTTAAAAGAAGGTCGTTAATTTCCTTGCTTTCATACCAGAATTTTCTGGTCATTGTAAAACCGTTTTTGAGTTTATAGGTTAATAAAACAGAGTTATCAAAGCCTTCGTTAAACGGTTTGTCGTATACAGCTTTATGAATATCGAGAGCTAAGGTTGGGTCCTCGTAAATTACATCGGTACTGTCAATCCCAATAGAAACATATTCAATGTTTTCGGCTTTAGGGATTCGCTTTGAAAATCCGAAGACATCAAAAGAAATGCTAAGCAATGTTATCGCAAATATTGAAAACGAAATAACACCTGTTAATATATAGCTTTTAACCTTTTTAAAGCCTCTATCGGTTATAGCGCCGTAAACTACACAAGATAGAATTGCACCCACACCTGCTAAAACATAGAACAATGGTGTGTTTTCATCCTGCGCAAATATTATTCCTAAAGCATATCCACTGCAGAAGCCAACCAATAAACTGCAGATTATATAAATAAATCTGAAAGCAAAGGAATCTCCACCCTTTTCCGCAGGTCTTTTCTTATAAAGAACGGTTGAAATTATAAAGAAAATTAAAGTAAGAACGATGCATATAGCAAAATGAATTATTATCGAGGATGCGCTTTCTGTTGCATCGTAGACATATTTGGTAATACCTTCAAAAAGAAAATATGGTGGGGAAATATACCTAAATAGGTCAGTTGTTGAAGTAGGATAATACCCTTTTAAATTATCATAACAAAAATCAAGCAGTAAGGAGCCTACAAGCATACTACCAATATTTATACCAAAGAACGAGATTGCCCAGTCAAATGCCGTACCTGAACAAATAATAAATATCATAGAAAAGGCTGAGCAAAAGAGCATTGCAATAACTGTATAAGCAAAGCCAATTATTATGGGCAAAATTTCGCCTTCAACATTCGGAACAAATATAATTATACCTGCAAGGCTTGAATATCCTAAAATAACGGGAATTAAAACATTTATAATACCTGCAAAGCATCTTGAAAATAGAAGCTCTCCCCTTTTTAGAGGTACAGAATGAAAAACGTCACTTGATTTTTTAGAAAATAAATAAGAGAAATTAAGAATGTTTAGCAAAACAACGCCCACAGCAGCTACTGCAGATATTGCTATTATCATAAACTCAGTTACACCGCTGATGTCGTATATTCTGTTTGCGACTTCAGAGTGTTCGAAAAATTCAAAAATTCGGGTAAGCACAAAGCCGGGACAGAATATAAGCATTGCAATACTTGCTAAAATTGTTAAACCGATATTTTTTCTTATTGAAAAGCCGAGCAGCCTTGACGTTGGATTCATATTATTCAAGGATGTTTTTAACATCATAACCTGTCACCTCCAGTTCATAAATAAACATTTCTTCAAGTGTTGGCTCAATACATTCAGCGAACAAAGGACAAAGACTGTTTATATAACTTAAAATTTCCTTTTGGTCACCTCTTGCAACTATTTGTACCAAAGAGCCTGTTTTTTCAAGTTTAATAATATCCAATTTATTAAATATTGATGTTTCGGGTACAGATGAAAAAGCAACCTGAATCTTATGAATTTTATCTCTAATACCCTCAATAGAACCGTCCATTACCATTTTTCCTTCGTGGATAAGACCGATATGGTCACAGAGAGATTCAAGCTCCCTTAGGTTATGAGAGGCGATAATTGCTGTTATACCCGTTTTTTCTACGCCATCCATAAGTAAATTACCGAGCACCTTACGCATAACAACATCAAGTCCGTCAAACGCCTCATCAAGAAGTATGTATCTTGGCTTTGTTGCAAGTAAAAGTATTAGCGAAGCCTGTCTTTGCATACCCTTTGAAAAGGTAGAAAGTCTGGCTTTAGGATTAAGCGGAAAAATGGATAAAAGTCTATTATACTCTTCGAAACTAAAATCAGGATATAATGAAGCATAAAACCTTGCCATTTCACTTAAATTTGACTGGGGAAGAAAATAAGGTGTGTCCCCTAAAAAAGCCACCTGAGATTTAACGATTGGATTATCAAAAACAGAGATACCGTCAACACAGATATCGCCTCCATCGGTATTATAAACGCCTGATATAAGTCTTAGTAAGGTTGATTTGCCTGAACCGTTTGAGCCAACCAGACCATATATGCAGCCTTCTTCGATTTCAAAGGAAACATTATCAAGCGCAATCTTGTTTTCAAACTTTTTGTAAACATTAGTACCTGTTATCATTTGAATTCCTACCTTTCTTCAAAAGATTTTTCAATAAGTGCAATTAATTGCTCTTTTGTAAGTCCGATTTTTTTGGCATCATTAATTGCTATACTGAAATTGTTTTGTGCGTTTTCAATTATAGCAATTGAAGCCTTATCATCATCAGAAATAAAAGAGCCTTTACCCTTTACGGAATAAATTATTCCGTTTGCCTCAAGAATTGCATAAGCTTTTTGAACAGTGTTAGGATTCACAGAAAACTTAGAAGCAAGTGCGCGCACGCTTGGCAACTGTTCTCCGCCTTTAAGTACACCGACTGCCTTTAATTTGATAAAACCATTTACTATCTGGTCGCAAATAGGCACACCGTTCTTTAAATCGAGCTGGAACATTTATTCACTCCTTTCGTAACTGTACTATATCAATTAGTACAGTTGTATGATAACACACATTTTTATAAATGTCAACAAAAAATTTAAAGCAGGTCAAAAGACCTGCTTAAATCTAAACTAAATATTCATAGGCTACTCGAGGGTCGCCGTTTTCAAGATAGATAGTACCGCACTTAATAAATCCATATTTTTCAAGAAGATGCTGCATTACCTTATTATCGTTATGGGTGTCAATTCTAAGGTTAGTTGAAAAGGATTTACAATAATCAAGACATATCTTTAAAACACCTCTTGACTTACCTGCGCTTGCCACTCTGTGAATAGCAAAATATTCATCATTTGATAGCCAGTTTCCGTTTTCTATATAATTATATGTTGCATCCTCACCCTTAATAAAAGCAAATACAGCGTGAATTTCGCCATTAACATCTAATACAAAAAGTTGGTTTAGTTGGATATCCTTAATAAGTACCTCTCTTTGAGGATATCCACCATTCCACTGAGTCGGATTACCCGTAGCTCTCATAAATTTTCTCGCCGTATCGTAAACGGTAAGAATTTCATCTAAATCATTTAAGCTTGCTAATCTAATCATAATTTATTCCTTTAATTCTGCAATGGTAACGCCATCCTCACCTTCACCAAACAAACCGAGCCTAAACGACTTAATAGATTTGTGAGAACGAAGATAGGTACCTACTGATTTTCTTAAAACACCAGTTCCCTTTCCGTGAATAATTCTAATAGATTCAAGACGGGAAAGAATAGCATTATCTATATATTTATCAAGCTCAAGCAAAGCTTCATCCGATGCCATACCTCGCAAGTCAATTTCACCCGAAACATTGCGACCTGACTGGGAAATCATTTTATTAACCCGCCTTGTTTTCTTGATTTCGGTAGTAGTTGAAGACTTTTTAACTCTTAAATCATCAAGCTTAACCCACATTTTCATTGAACCTGAAACAACAAAAACCCTTTTGCCCTTTTCATCGGTATCAAGAACTGTAGCATCTCGGTTAATGTTGCTGATAATAACAACATCATCCTTTTTAGGCATACCGCTTAATTTTTCTCGGCTATCCTGCCTGTTTTCTATGGGGTCGGCTAAATTATCAAGCTCATCAAGGGTCTTTTTGAAATTAAGTCTGGCATTTTCCAAACTTTTTGAAGCATTCTCAGCAGTAAGTGTTTTTTTAGCTTCTTCAAGCTGATTTAAAAGTATTGCCGATTTATTACGAGCATCATCAACAATCTGATTTGCTTTTTCCCTCGTTTTTTCCATCAGCTTTTCTTGTTTTATTTTAAATTCGTGCTCAAGCATTTCAGAGCGCTTTTTACTCTCATATAGCTCAAGTCTTAATTTAGCAGATTTTCTTTGCTCCTCTTCTGCCTCTTGTCGTGCTTTTTCAAGGGAAGCTACAACCCTTTCAAAGCGCATATCATCCTCCGTAACTTGATTCTTGGCGCTATCAATTATAAAATTATGAAGACCTAATTTACGAGATATTTCAAAGGCGTTTGATCTTCCCGGTACACCAATTATCAATCTATAGGTAGGCTTCAGGGTATTTACATCAAACTCACAGCTTGCATTCTCAACCCTATAACTATCAAGGGCATATGATTTGAGTTCAGGGTAGTGAGTAGTAGCAACGGTTTTTACACCTTTTTCTGTTAAATGCATTAAAATTGCCTTAGCAAGTGCGGCTCCTTCAATGGGGTCTGTTCCTGCACAAAGCTCATCAAAAAGCACAAGAGAATTATTATCACACTCATCTAAAATCGAAATAATATTTACCATATGAGATGAAAAAGTGGAAAGTGATTGTTCTATACTTTGCTCATCGCCAATATCAGCAAATATTTTATCAAAAACTGCAACCTCACTGTTATCATCACAAGGGATCATAAGTCCGCACATAGTCATAAGAGAAAGCAAGCCAACTGTTTTAAGGGTTACAGTCTTACCGCCCGTATTAGGTCCTGTAATTATTAAAGTATCATAAGCTTCCCCAAGAGTAACGGTTATGGGAACTACCTTTTTCCTATCGATAAGCGGATGTCGTGCGTTTTTAAGATAAATAAATCCTTTTTGATTGATTTTGGGCGTAATGGCACCCATTTTGTAAGCCAATTTTGCTTTAGCAAATATGATGTTTAAAGAAAGCAAGGCATCATAAGAATATTTTATGCTATCAGCAAAATCAGCAACCTCAGCAGATAATTCGGCAAGTATTCTTGCAATTTCTTCCTGCTCCTTTGACCGAAGAACTCTGATTTCGTTGTTGGTTTCTACAACACTCATGGGCTCAATAAAAAGTGTTGAGCCGCTTGAAGAGGTATCGTGTAAAATTCCCTTAATCTCTCCCCTATGCTCTGCACGTACAGGAACAACATATCTACCGTCACGCTGGGTAATTATTGCATCCTGAAGATATTTTGCGGTTTGTCCTCTTATAATTTTTTCGAGATTATCCCGCAGCTTTGAAGAAGCTGAAGAAATTTTTCTTCTTAAATCATAAAGAGTCGGTGAAGCGTTATCATTGATTTCATCTTCGGATTTAATAGTAAAGTTAATTTTGTTTTCAAGATAATTGTTAGGGTTCAGTGCGTTAAAAAAGCAATCTATTGAAGTTTCATTAGTGCCTGAGCAATCCTCACGCCATTTTTTAACGGTTCTGATATTCTTAAGCAATTCTCCAACAATAAGTAACTCTTTAGCAGAAAGCGATGCTCCTACCTGAGCTCGTGTTAACAAGGAAGCAACATTTTCGCAAGAAGAAAACACGGGAGCCGAATATTTTGCCATAAAAAGATATGCATCCTCGGTTTGCTGTAAAAGGGATTTAACCTCCCCAAAACTTCGGGAAGGCATAATTGATAAAACTCTTTCCTTGGCTTCCGGCATAGTTGCCTCCTCAGAAAGATATGATAATATTCTGTTAAGCTCTAAAGTTGTAAGTTGTTTTTCTAGATTATACATTTAAACCTCAAATAATACTGTTATAAAAATCTAAAGTGGTGAATTTATGCTCTGTTTGCAGGGTTATATATTTTTCTGTTATATTTGATAATTGCTTTGCTTCCTTTTCAGGAATTTCAAAGGAATAAAGAGATTCGAATTTTGAATACACTATATGCCGCATTGCTTTAAGCACAGTAAGATTTATAGCCTCGCAATATTCTCCTTTGCGACAAGCTTCGCAGTATAATACACCTTCATTAGTATTAAAATACATAACCTTATCTTCGAATTCACCGCAACCGTCACAAGCAATAAGATTCGGCGTATACCCTGAAATTGATGCTATTCGAAGCTCGGTAATGGCTTTAATAACATTAAGAGGGCGTTTCTTTTCTGTAATAAAATGCAATGAATTTAAAATAAGTCTTAAAAATTCTTCTCCATTATCATCATAAGGGCCAAGAACCTGACATAGCTCACAAAAATACTGAGATAAAGATAAAACTTCAATATCACTGCCTGCTCCAAAGAACATCCTGTTTACAGTGGCTTCGCGAATTTTATATGTATCGCTCTTTTTCTCGATATCAAAATTAGAATATGATAATAATCCCGTAGCGCTTCCTCTTCGGCTTTTGATACTCTTAGCGCCAACAGCAAAAGCCTTGATAACACCAAAATCTCGCGTCATAATCGTTACAAGACGGTCATTATCACCAATATTCATTTCTTTAATAACAAGACCGTCTGTCGAAAAACGCATTTTATCCTCCAAAATCACGGTTTATACGGCAAGAATTTACAAACTTAAGATAATCCTCTACCCTACCCGTTAAAATAAATTTATTCCATTCTTTTTCGCCAACCATAAAAGCACCCTTTCATTGATTCTTCTTTTATAGGTTTAACGATAGATTTAAAAATATGGTAGGAAAATAATTCAAATTTAATCGCTATCAAGCCCAAAGGTATGAATAAGTCCTTGACGGTTACGCCAATCCTCTTTAACCTTTACCCAAAGCTTTAAGGATGCTTTTATACCGAAGAATTTTTCAATATCCTTCCTTGCCATTGTTCCGATTTTTTTGAGCATCGAGCCGCCTTTACCAATAATAATACCCTTATGTGTATCCTTCTCACAGTATATAACTGCCTCAACCTCAAGAATTGGCTCACCTTGTACATTATCTCGCTCGTAAAATTTTTCAAGGTCAACAGCAACTCCGTGAGGCACCTCTTTGCTAAGTGTTAAAAGCATCTTTTCTCTAATCATTTCGGCAACCATAACCTTTTCAGGCTGGTCGGTAACATCAGCATCATCAAAGTAATGAGGGGACGCTTTTTTAAATTTATCAAGCTCTTTAATCAAAATATTTACTCCGTCACCTGTTTTAGCGGATAGCGGTATTACGGCTTCGAAGTTATATTGCTTTGCATAAGCGCTGATTATATCAAAGAGCTTTTCTTTATTAGGTAATAAATCAATTTTATTGATAACGAGTAAGCATTTGAGCTTTTTAGCTTTGACAGATTCAATAAGCGCAAGCTCCGCTGCGGGTATTGAATTTTCATCAATGCTGAATTCAGGACAAGCATCAACAACTAAAATTGCAGCGTCAACATCACTCATACCGCTATTTACGGCTTTAATCATATTATCACCAAGCAGATTATGAGGCTTATGGAAACCAGGTGTATCAATAAATACAAACTGAGTTTCTCCCTTAGTTAATATTCCCATAATACGTGTACGTGTGGTTTGGGGCTTGTCCGAAACAATTGCAACCTTTTGACCTAAGATTTTATTCATAAGTGAGGATTTACCCACATTTGCCCTACCGATAATTGTTACAAAAGCAGATTGTGTCATATTTATCTCCTTGCTACTTAATAGCCAATCCCATGCTTTCAAGCACGGCGTTTTGTTTTGAGCGCATAAGCTTATCTTCCTCATCGGAATTCACATGGTCGTAACCGAGCAGATGTAGTACAGAATGAACAGTTAAAAATGCAATTTCACGCTTTATTCCGTGTCCATATAAATCAGCCTGCTCTAAAACGTGCTCAATAGAAATTACCACATCACCAAGCATAAGAGCATTAGTTTCAGGGTTAACATCATACTCGCCGTTTTCACCTAAAGGGAATGAAAGCACATCAGTAGATTTATCCAAATTACGAAATTCTTTATTTAATCTTTTAATCTCTTCATCATCAACGATAGTTACATTGATTTCGGCTAAATCATTAAACTTTTCATAATTCAGTGTAGCAGAACAAGCCTTTTTTATTAGACTAATGCTTCCGATAGGTAATCTTTTAATATCTTGAGAATTAGTTATGTTTACTTTTACCTTCATTTTTATTTCCAATCTTTTCGTATGCTTTTATAATTTTTTGAACAAGCTTATGCCGTACAACATCTTTTCCCGTAAGCTGTACTATGGCTATATCTTCGATGTTTTTAAGAATACTCACAGCCTCTTTAAGTCCTGAGCGTTTACCGTCAGGAAGGTCAATCTGAGTCACATCTCCCGTTACAACTGCTTTAGAATTAAATCCAAGACGTGTTAAAAACATTTTCATTTGTTCAGAGGTGGTGTTTTGAGCCTCATCAAGAATGATAAAGCTATCATCAAGGGTTCTGCCTCGCATATAAGCAAGGGGTGCTACCTCAATATCGCCCCGTTCCTGACACTTTTGAAAATTTTCAGCGCCGAGCATATCAAAAAGAGCATCATAGAGGGGTCTTAAATAAGGGTCAACCTTTTGCTGAAGGTCACCAGGTAAAAAACCTAATTTTTCACCTGCCTCAACTGCAGGACGGGTAAGAATTATACGGTTTACCTGCTTTGCTCTGAAAGCGCTAACGGCATGAGCCACAGCAAGATATGTCTTACCTGTACCCGCAGGTCCCACGCCAATGGTAACGGTGTTGTTGGCAATTGCATCAATATATCTCTTTTGACCTAAAGTTTTAGGTTTTACGGGTTTTCCTTTAGAGGTAACACAAATACAATCCGCATCAGTAATGCTGGTAATTTTATCCTCCGAGCCGTCTTCTATCATATCAATCACACAGTCAATATTTTGCTCTGTTATGATTTCACCCTTACTTATCATAACGAGAAGACAGTTGACCGCCTTAGATGCAAGGGATACGTTATTAGCCTCCCCGCTGATTTTCACCTGACCGCCGTGGTAAGTAATGCCTACTTTATATTGCTTCTCTAATTTTTTAATATTTTCATCAAAATTACCGAATAAGGCAACAATATCTTCTATGCGTTCAATATCAATAAATTGCTCGAACAAATATACTTCCCCTATCTTAATATTATTATATTATTATAAACTGTATTTTTCTAAATGTCAATTTATACTGTTAATTAGTATCGGTTGTTTTACTGCTATATTCTCACTACATTCCAAAATCTTAGTAAGGGTTATTCCTTCTTTTCCATAATCTTTTATTATTTCACCCTCGTTGATAATCTTTAAGCCGGAATTTTTGATTTTCTTTTCCAGTTGTTTTTCCAATTTTTCAATTAGTTCACCTTCGGTTAATATAATTTTACTTTCGTGTGTAAAATTCATTGTTTTTGTATATACAACCATCGGTAAATCTTGATTGAATAATTTTGCTTTTCGTATTTTATATTCGCTTTTGTAACTATCCTTTTCTTTACCGAGATATAGCGGTATTTTTACCGAAAAAATTTCTACCGCACAACGCTTTTTAATTTCTCCGTTAGGAATCATTTCATTTTCAATAAAATTTCCCTTTACACTAAATTCCCGTTTTGTAATTGCTTCTATACTTCCTCTTGAATTAACAAAACAGGTGCTGTTTTGGTTTTCTATTATACCCGATACCAAAACATCACCTTTTCTAACTGTATCCCGTATTTTTACTAAAGTATTTCCCGAAGTTACATCTATTTTTTTTATTTCACCATCAAAATCTGCAATCAAATTTGAAGGTAATTCTGTTTCTTCTTTAGCGTTTTTAATCTCACTAATATTGACAGTAAGCGCACTCCCTTCAATATTTAATGATGCCCAAGCTAAGCTTTTATGATTTATCAATAATTCTTGTGCGGATTTGAGAGTATCGATATTTTTTGTTTTTGTACCTATGTCTATTCCTAATCTACTGCATACGTTTATAAGCTCAGCATCTTTAATATATTTATTTCCTTCAATCTTAATAGACCAGATAAAAGAGGATAAAAATTCCAAAAGCAAAACAAAAACAATAAAACCTGTAATAAAACCTATTCTTTTTTTGTACTTATTAGTTTTAAATATTAAACCGTGTCGATTGATAATATGTATTTTAATCTGTTTTTTCGGTCGTATTTTTCTTAGAAGATAGAAATCCTTAATTCTAATATTTCCAATTATTTTACCCTTATTAAAGCGCAAATCCCATAGTTTTATGGAATGCTTTGCGCATATATTAAGTATTTGTTCACTATTATCCCCGTAAAAGCATACGACTATATAACCTGATAAAAGCCTCAACAGATTTAACATTATTTTACCTCACACACAAAATTCTAATGAAAATATATTACCTTTAATATCTATAATTTTACCTTCAAAATTTATTATATTAAAATCCGTCCCGTATATGATTAGATAACCTTTGGTAATTTTTAATTTTAAATATTCTGCGTTAAAATCCGCCACTTTGTTACAGCCATCGATTATTATCTCTCTGTTTGAAAAAATTTGAATATTTGCACCGCCTAACATTTCTCTATTTACAATTCCGTCAGATGTAGAAAATAATTTGATTTTTTTATTTTTCTTTTTTGAATCAAAAACAAATTTTTCCCTCAATTAACTTCACACCCTAAAATTTCTTACAATCTAAATTATGTTTTATAAATAATAATAATTCTTAATAGCATATAGTATTTTAGGTGATATTGTGTTTAAGAATTATTTAATAAAAAAAACCGCTGTTATTTTTATCGTTTTAATAACCGTTGTGTTAATATTTAGTTATCAAGCGGAATTTAAAAATGGTGTTATAAGCGGAATATTACTTTGTGGTAACGTTATTATTCCTTCGCTTTTTCCATTTACTGTCTGTGTTTTAATCCTTATGAGAAGCGGTTTTCCCGATCTGTTTATTTCAATCAGAAAGCCTATCAAATGGATTTTCGGAATAAATATTTCAGAGTTCACAGCAATGTTTTTATCGTTTATCGGCGGATATCCGATAGGAGCTAAACTTATTGATAATGCATACAATAACGGAAACACAACCAAAGAAAGAGCAAGAAAAATTCTCTTATATTCGATAAATGCAGGTCCTGCTTTTATTGTTTTAGCAGTTGGTGAAGGCTTTTTATCAAACAAAGCATTGGGTTTTGTGTTATTATTTTCGCATATTTTATCCTCGCTTATCATTGCTTTTTTTCTTTCCTTTAATTTAAGAAGCAGCTATGTTTTTACATATCATCAAGAAAGGGAATATTCTTTGGCAGATAACTTTGTGGAAAGCACTACCGAGTCTGCCAATACCATATTAAATATTTGTGCTGTAATAATTTTGTTTTCTGGTGTAAGCAGTGCTTTTGCAAGTTTTGAAATCCCTTTTTTTACCTTTATAACAAATTTATTAGAAGTAACAACAGCTATAAGTAATACAAAAAACATATATCTTATTTCATTTTTGTTAGGTTTTGGAGGAATTAGTATTTGGCTACAGGTGATTTTTTGTTGTAAAAAAATACAGGTGAATTTACTGCATTTGTTATTTTCAAGAATCCTCCACGGATTATTGAGCGCAGCCCTAACTTTTATTGAATTAAAGGTACTTAAAATAGACCTGCAGACACTTTCAAACGGATTTGACGCAGATATTTTATATATTTATAAAACGCCCACATTAGCTGCTTCTCTGCTAATTATGACTATTATTCTGATAATTTCATTAGAAAGAAAATTTGATAGTAGAAATCTTAAGAATGATTTGGTATAATGTTTTGTGGGGTGAAAACTATGGCATCTATTTTTAATAAAAAGCTTTCAAAATCATGTTCTTTTTGTGTTCATGGTAATAAATCAGAATATTCCGATGAAATATTTTGCGCTAAACACGGTGTTACAAATAAAAGGGATTATTGCCGTCATTACAAATATGATATTTTAAAAAGAGTTCCCGATAAAGTAAAAGCAAAAGGTGAATTCAGTAGCGAAGATTTTTCACTATAGTTTAAAAATAATTCTTGACAATTTATTATCTTGTGTTATAATAGTCATTGCGTTACGGTGGATGTAGCTTAGTTGGTTAAAGCGCCAGTTTGTGGCACTGGAGATCGTGGGTTCGAATCCCATCTTCCACCCCAGCAAAAAAGCACTTGCTGTCGCAAGTGCTTTTTAAATATAATTTATTATTTATTATTTAAGAAATTTAATATTGGGGTGTCGTCAAGCGGTAAGACACAGCACTTGTGCCACCTGCATTCGTAGGTTCGTCGAAGTAGCTGCAAAGCCGCGTTAGGCTTTGCAGACTATGTAGTCTCGAGCAGTAAAGTTTTTTCGGTAACACTCGCAGTGTTCGAAAAAACTACGGCGCAGAGTACCCTGCCACGTGGCAGGATTTATAACAAATTTAATATTGGGGTGTCGTCAAGCGGTAAGACACAGCACTTTGACTGCTGCATTCGTAGGTTCGAATCCTGCCACCCCAGCCAAAAAACCAAGAACATTCAGTTCTTGGTTTTTTATTTTTTAGCATATCTTAACTATCAAAAAATTACGGCTCACAAACCTTACAGGGTACATAACCTTCGTTAACTAACTCTTCCCTGCTTTCAGTAATATATAAATTATCATTAGAGGTTATTTTTGCATATCTACAGGTGTTCTTATGAAATTTCTTAGACTTTGTGTTTGCATAGTATAATAAAAACAAATCATCATTTGATGTGGTTACTTCGCTGTTACTTGAAGTCCTACTGCTTTCTGATTTGTATCCGTTTAACGAATCATCTGTTGGCATATTTATAATGACCTCTTCAGGTTGCTTGTCTTCCTTAGCATCAGTACCTGAGCAATTACATAATAAAAGCAAACTAATAACAATAAATATTGCACTAAAATACCTTTTCATAAACAACTCCTAAATATTTTTAAGTTATTATATGACAAAATTCGACATAAATCAACCATAAAAAACTGCCGAAATTTTATTCGGCAGTTTTAATATATTATTGAGATGTCGTTTCGCCTGATTGTGTGGTACTTTCTGCACCTTCGCCTTGTTCCGAGTTTTCTTCGTAGGTAGGAGCTCCAAGAGGTGTTCCTTCGTGTGTGGTGCAATAATCAGGAACAAAATTATCTTTTGGATTATTCTCTTTCTTATACCAACCAATAGCTTTTGATGGGCAGGTATCATTGGCTAACATACCTGTTTCGGTACAATAATATTTATCGGAAGCATAACTACTGTTTTCAAATTCCTTTGCGGGAAGTCCTGCATGAATTTTACTCATTACCGAGCCCCACATTCTAAGCGCTATACTACTCTGGGGAATTCGTTGCTGTGAATCGTAGCCGCACCAACAGGAAGCGACATAATAAGGAGTTCCACCAACAAACCAAAGGTCATATTGATCGTTAGTAGTACCTGTTTTAGCATATATCTTCATATTTGAAACGTAGTTTTGTGCGCCCTTGCCCGTACCGTTAGCTCCATAAACTACATTACGTAACAAATGATTCATAACGGTTGCTGTATCCTCGCTAATGGCAGTTGTTGTATTTGGCTTATATTCAAGAATAACATCGCCATGCTGATCGCAAACCTTAGTATAAAGGGTAGGCTCATAATATGTGCCACCATTACCAAACACAGCATAAGCCGCCGCAGATTCAAGTGTGGTAATACCACCGTTTGAACCGCCAAGTCCCAAGGGTGAAAGGTCTATATCCTCAGGGTTATTAAGTGTAGTAACACCTAATTTTTTAGTTAAAAAATCAAAGCTTGCCTGAGGTGTTAGTTTCTTAACAAGCGCTACGGGGATGGTGTTTATAGACCTCTCAAGAGCGTGTTCAACGGTGACGCTTCCCGAATATCCGCTATACCAGTTTTTAGGAGTCCAACCGTTATAGTTGGTAGGCTCATCCTTAACTATAGTTGAATAGTTAATGAGTCCCTCCTCGATAGCGAGACTATAAGCCGAAATAGGCTTCATTGTGGAGCCGGGCTGTCTTATAGCATCTGTCGCTCTATTAAAGCCGCTGATACCCAAATTTACTGTTTTTTCGCCAATTCCGCCCACAAGTCCAACAACCTGACCTTGATAGTCCATTATTGTGAAGGCGCCTTGCAGTTGACTACCGTCCGCACCGACAAGACCATAGGATGCAGAGTCAACAAAAACTGACTCTATTTTACTCTGAATATCCGGATTTAATGTGGAATAAATTTTATATCCGCCATTATAAAAGTTTTTAACTGCTTCTTCAGGTTCGTATCCATATTTTTCAGCTAAATCCTCAGATACCTGCTTTATCAGTGCCTCTATAAAGTATGAATTGATTTCAGATTCATTTAATTCCTCTCTGGAAGCTATAATTTTAAGTTCTTCCTTCAAGGCATTGTCATATTCCTCTTGCGTAATATATCCCTGATCGAGCATCTGATAAAGAACGGTCTTTCTACGTGTTTCATTATTATCAGGATAGGTATCAGGCGCATAATAAGTGGGGCTTTTGGTTATTGATGCCAGAGTTGCGCACTCAAGCAAAGAAAGTTCATTAGCGCTCTTTCCAAAATAATAATTTGCTGCAACCTCAACACCATAAGTACCATGACCTAAAGGAATAGTGTTAAGATAACACTCCATAATAGTTGGTTTGGCATAATTCTTTTCAAGATACCTAGCTCTCATAATCTCGCGAATTTTACGACTTATTTTTCTATCGTTATCCATAGTAAGATTTTTAACAAGCTGCTGTGTAATGGTAGAGCCTCCGCCATCAGAAGCATTATCGGTAAGAAGATTTAAAAAGCCCTTGGCTGTTCTCTTCCAGTCAACACCGGGATGTAGGAAGAAACGCTTATCTTCAATTGCAACAAAAGCATCTACAAGCTGCTGAGGAATACCCTCGTATCCTTCCGCCCTTTCTTTGGCGGCAGTTTCATCGTAGGCTAACCAAATGCGATTGTATTCACCGTGCAATCTTTGATATTCTTCCCAATCACCACTATTGTTTTTTGTATATACTGTAGTAGTGAAATTTAGCTTAAGGTCGTTAAGATTTTCTTCCATAGTACCATCAACAGCAGTAAATACGTAGATTAAAAATGAACCTACTGCGATGCTAACTGAAATTACACCAACCAAAAATGCAATTAAAACCGTTTTTATTATTTGCTCTTTCTTTTTGATTTTTTTAACCTTATCATTAACTCTGTTATCTACAGCGCTTGATGAAAAGCTATCAAGGTCAAGAGCACTGTTTTCATTCTCTTCATTATTAACGTTTTCGTTGCTGTTACTGAATAAATCATCAAATTCCATAACAACACCTCCACAAATAGACAAAATACTACTAATACATTATAACACATATATAAATTTTTTGTAGTTACAATTTTTTAACCATTACCGAGCGAATAATCAGCAAAATTTTGGAAATAATATTTTTGGGAGTTGATTTAATGAAAATAAAGAAAATTGCTTATATTACAATTGCAATTACTTTAATGCTTCTAATGGCAGTTATTAATGTTATGTTTTTTAGAACAAACACAGAAGAAACTTCAGCCGCGATTTATACATTAAAATCATATCGCAATTGCCTTGCATTATATGAAAACGAAGAAATTTTAGAAATTTATAATGATGTTGTTTTATACAATCTACCGCCTACCGACCGTGAGGTTTTAAGCAAAGGTATAACCTTTAACAGTAAAGAGGAGGCGCAAATTGCACTTCAGGATTTTGATAGTTAAAATTACTACTTGAAAGTTTGACAAAAGCAAACTATAATATATTTGAACGAAATTTTAAAAGAGGAGTAATTATTTTGGAAAACGATGCTTCTTCCGCAGGAGTAAACTTGGGCGGAGTGTTTGGTATAGCCGAAATCAAAATTCTTATTTGCTATATTTTCGCTACAATCAATGAGCCTATCCCTGCCGATATGCTTACAAACCTTCTGCATTTTGAAGGTATTGCCAATGGTTTTGAGGTTAGCGATGCCATAGTTTCTTTAACTAAGAGTGGTCAACTTTCTTTATTTGATGCTAATGATGATACATATATCATTACCGAAAACGGTAAGGAGGTCGCAAAAACGCTCAAATCTTCCCTTTCCTACACGGTAAGAGATAGGGCAAGCGCCGCTGCTATTAAAATGCTTTCACGCTTTAAAAATGCAAAAAACACCGAGATTATAACAACTAAGGAAAACGGTGCTACATATGTTACCTGTTCTATTCTCGATAACGAAAGACCGTTTATGAGTGTTAAGCTTATGGTTACTGATGAGGATCAAGTGCACGTTATAAAGGAATCCTTCCTCGATGATCCTGTTGCCGTTTATAAGAAAGTTATTGAAACCCTTACAAAATAAATAAATCAGAATTTTTTGAAGTGAACCCCATACAAATAATAAAACCAGTGCAGAAAAAACTGCACTGGTTTTAATTTTATCAGAAGCAATCGCTAAGGGCTTCGGGAACTTCAGAATAATCTGTTCTTCTTTGTTTTAGCAGCCAATTTATTATCGTTTCATTTTCGTAGGCTTCGTTTATGCCATCGTTATGACCAAAACCTTCTAATGTAATAAGCTCGGCATCAGCACCAAAGCTTTTTAATCTATCTACCATTAGTTGAGAATATATTATAGGAACAATACTATCAGCATCACCATGAGCTGCCAAAACGGGTGTAGAACGCAAGTTTCCACCTCTCCATGACATACCGCCTCCCGCAATAGGAGCAATACCTGCGAAGAAATTAGTAAAGGTAAGTCCCATCATCCAAGTGCCGAATCCGCCCATGCTTGAGCCGGTTATACAAATACGGTCCTTTTTAATTCCATATTCTTCTACAACCTTATCTATTATTGCCTTAACATCGTTAACAACGTTATCCCATACTCTATCACAAGGACACTGAGGGCAAAGGAAGGTTGCATCGTATTCTCTGCCCATATCTAAAAACTTAGGAATACCGTGACGGGATAAATGGTCAACCTTTAAGCCTCTCTCCCCTGCGCCGTGTAAATAAATAATAAGAGGTAGTTCTGAGATATTGGCGCCGTCTTTTGTATAAACCACATAATTCATTTTGAATTTTTCATCTGCATAATAAATTGTTTTTTTCATAAAAAAGCTCCTCGCTTATATTGATTTTGTGAACAATTGATTTCCGTCTATGTCTTTGAAAACAAAGGTTTTATTTTCATAAATCATATATCCGTTCTTTGTATTTTCCTTAGGTATTGAAACAGAACCTGGATTCAGTAATAAATTATTATTCCCGAAGCTTTCATACCCGCTTATATGAGTATGTCCGTGAATAAGAACATCCCTATCATTCATTGGCGGTGGATTTTGAGAGTTGAATTTATGTCCATGTGTAAGATAAAATTTTTTACCATCAACTGATAAGGTTTTATAGTTTTCCGTTAGTTCAAAATCAAGCACCATCTGGTCAACCTCAGCATCGCAATTACCCTTAACACATACTATTTTTTCGGATAAATCATTGAGCAAACCAATTACGCCTTTAGGATTGTATTCCTTTGGTAAATCATTTCTTGGTCCGTGATATAAAATATCGCCAAGCAATACTAATAGGTCGGCTTTTTCTTCATTAAAAGCATCCACAAGTTTTTTGCAGAAATAAAACGAACCGTGAATATCAGAGGCAAATAAAATCTTCATAAGCAATCACCTGTGAAATCATCAATTTTACTTTTTTATACTAACACAATCAAAGTCCTTAGTCAATCAAAAAAACGCTGTAAATCCTAATTTACAGCGTTTTTTTACTATTCGAGCTCAAAGGCTCCTGTATATAATTGATAATATTTGCCTTTTTCAGCTATTAACTTTTCGTGGTTTCCACGCTCAATGATTCTTCCTTTATCAAGAACCATAATAACATCCGAGTTTTTAACGGTAGAAAGTCTGTGCGCAATAACAAAAACAGTTCTACCCTTCATAAGTCTATCCATTCCTTTTTGAACAATAGCCTCAGTTCGAGTATCAATACTTGATGTAGCTTCATCAAGTATCATAACAGGTGGATCAGCAACTGCAGCACGGGCAATTGCTATTAACTGACGCTGACCTTGAGAAAGGTTTGAACCGTTATTTTCAAGAGGAGTGTTATAGCCTTTGGGCATTCGAGTGATAAAATCGTGAGCGCCTGAAAGCTTAGCAGCATCAATACATTCTTCATCAGTTGCATCAAGTCTGCCGTAACGGATATTATCCATTACAGTGCCGGTGAACAAATTAGTCTCTTGCAAAACAATACCAAGCGATCTTCTAAGGTCACTTTTTTTGATTTTATTGATATTTATGCCGTCATACCTTATTTTTCCATCAGCAATATCATAAAAGCGGTTTATAAGGTTTGTAATGGTTGTTTTACCCGCGCCCGTAGCACCAACAAAAGCAACCTTTTGACCCGGCTCAGCATAAATATCGATATTATGAAGAACTATCTTTTCAGGTGTATAACCAAAATCAACATCGTTAAGTCTAACATCACCCGTTAACTTTGTATAGGTTATAGTACCGTCACCATGAGGATGCTTCCACGCCCAAATACCTGTTCTTTTATTTGTTTCGGTAATATTGCCATTTGCATCATACTCTGCGTTTACTAATGTAACGTAGCCCTCATCGACTTCTTCTTTTTCATCCATCAGCTTAAATATGCGTTCCGCACCTGCCATACCCATAATAATTGAGTTTATCTGCTGAGTGCTTTGATTTACTTGGGCTGTAAACTGCCTTGTCATATTAAGAAAAGGTATAACAATACTAATTTGAAAAGCCATACCAGAAATGCTAAAGTTAACAAATGAGGAGGCAAGGAATAATCCACCTGCTGTTGCAACAAGAACGTAAAGCATATTGCCTATATTCATATTGATAGGACCTAAGCAGTTAGCATAAGCGTGAGCGCGTGAACTATCCTCGAAGAGCTGCTGATTAAGATTTTTAAACTCTTCCTTACTCTTTTTTTCATGGCAAAAAACCTTAACAACCTTCTGACCGTTCATCATTTCCTGAACATATCCTTCGGTTTTAGCAACAGACTGTTGCTGGCGGATAAAATATTTTGCGGAGCCTCCGCCTACTTTTCTGGAAACGATTGTTAACATTATAACGCCGAAAACTATAACAAGAGTCATCCAAACGCTATACCATAACATTATTGAAAAAACTGCGATAACAATTATTCCTGATTGTAAAAGTGAAGGAAGTGACTGAGAAACTAACTGGCGAAGTGTATCGATATCATTAGTATAATGACTCATTATTTCGCCGTGTTGATGGCGGTCAAAATAGCTTATTGGTAAATTCTGCATACCATTAAAGAGCCTTTTACGCATTTTACCGAGAAATCCCTGTGTTATTACCGCCATTAGCTGCGTATAAACAATAAATGAAATTAGGGATATTAAATAAATCACTAATAAAATAGTCACAAGCTTAAATATTTCTACACTTGCAAGATCCCAATTTCTACTTTTATAAAACTCTTCAATAATTGCAATTATCTTTTGAGTAAAAACTGATTGCATTGAATTAGTTATTGCAACAATAACAATGCATACCATAACTATTGGCAATAAAATCGGATAATCGGAAAAGAGCATTTTTAAAACACGTTTGAAAACAGAAAAATTAAGTTTAGTACCAGGCGGCACCTGATTACCGGGGCCTCGTCTTCCAGGTCCCGCTTGCACAGTATTTGGTTTACTGCTCATCATTGCCACCTCCTATTTTCTGTTGCTCGTACACTTCTCTATAAATTTCTGAGGATTTTAGCAACTCCTCATGTGTGCCGACATTGATTATTTTACCACCATCAAGAACAATAATCATATCCGCATCTTCTACGGAGGATACACGCTGAGCTATAATTATCTTAGTAGTTTCAGGGATGTAATCTTTAAATCCTTTTCGTATGAGAGCGTCTGTCTTCGTATCAACGGCACTTGTTGAATCATCAAGAATCAATATTTTGGGCTTTTTAAGAAGTGCCCTTGCGATACAAAGTCTTTGCTTTTGACCACCTGAAACATTGGTACCGCCTTGTTCAATATAGGTATCATAGCCATCGGGAAAAGCAGAAATAAACTCATCGGCTTGAGCAAGTTTACAAACATCAATTATTTCTTCATCTGTAGCATCAGCATTACCCCAACGAAGATTATCTTTAATTGTACCTGAAAACAATTCGTTCTTTTGAAGTACCATTGCAACATTATCTCTGAGTGTTTCAATATCGTATTTTTTAACATCAATACCGCCTACTTCAACACAACCCTCAGTAGCATCGTATAAACGTGGAATTAACTGTACAAGTGTTGTTTTACTTGAGCCGGTGCCACCGATTATGCCAACAGTCATTCCCGATTTGATATCAATGTTAATATTTTGCAATGCGCTAAGCTCTGCATTTTCAGAATATTTAAATGAAACATCAGAAAATTTTATGGAGCCGTCCTTAATTTCTAAAACGGGATTCTCACAGTTTGCTATTGTAGATTCCTCGCGCAATACCTCATCAATTCTTCTCATTGATTCAAGCGACATTGTGAGCATAACATAGAACATCGATATCATCATTAGTGACATAAGAATCTGCATACCGTAAGTAAGCATTGAGGATATATGGCCAACATCAACTGTTGTGCCACCGTTTTTAATAACAAGGTACGATCCGATAAGTAGGATAAACACTGTATTAAAATACATACAGAACTGCATAATCGGACTATTAAAAGCAACTATACGCTCTGCCTTTGTAAAATCATTTGTTATATCATCGGCAGCAGTCGCAAACTTGCGTTTCTCGTAATTCTCACGAACAAAGCCTTTTACAACACGCATACCTCTGACATTTTCTTCTACAGATTCGTTCAACTTATCATACTTCTTAAAAACTCTTCTAAAAGCAGGCATAGCCTTTCTGCTGATTATAAATAATCCAATAATAAGCACAGGAATAACAACAACAAAGGTTGAAGATAGCGGGCCGCCCATACGATAGGCCATAATAATCGAAAACACAAACAGCATCGGGCTTCTTATGGCTGTACGGATAATCATCATAAAAGACATCTGAACATTATTTACATCCGTTGTCAGACGTGTAACAAGTGAAGATGTTTGAAATTTATCTATGTTTGCAAAAGAAAAGCTTTGAATTTTTTCGAAAAGGTCATTTCTAAGATTTCTTGCAAAGCCCGTTGAAGCCTTAGCGCTTAATATGGCAGCTATACTGCCGCAACCCAAAGAAACAATAGCCATCAAAAACAGTAAAGCGCCTGTTTTTAAGATATAACTCATTTCTGCTCCGTTTTTAACACCGTTTATCAGGTTAGCTATTAAAAAGGGTATCAAAACCTCAATAAAAACCTCACCTGAGATAGAAATACAAGAAAGTATAGCAGGAACTTTATTTTCCCTGATTGAACCGGCAAGTCTTTTTATCATCAGTATCACCCTCCAAATTTAATTTGATTTTATCTATAACAGAAAAAAAGCACTTAAGCTCTTCTTCGGTAATTCCTTCTGTTAGACGTTTTTCCCTATTTTCAATATCCTTAACAATCATATTGTGAAAATTTATCGCTTTTTCTGTTAAGGTAATCTTCTTCATTCTGGCGTCACTGGTATGGCACTCACGAACAATCAAGCCGTTTTTTTCCATAAGCTTCAAAATTTGTGTTGCTGTAGAACGCCTTATAGAAAAATATTCTTCAAAATCCTTTTGAAAAATATCTTTATCTGTATTATCTTTAAAATAACGAATAGCCCATCCGTGCACTCCCTTTGCTCTATCAAGCTCAGCAGGATGGGTTTTTTCTATATCACGCTTTATCAGGTTGTTTAAATTTCTGATTTCCAAGGCGATTTTTTTTGTTTTTTTCATCGCACACCTCGAATTGTTAGGTTGCTAACATTATAACTCAATATATAATTTTAGTCAATATAAAAATAATGAACAAATTATTAAAAAACAGCGAAAGCAAAGGCTTTTCGCTGTTTTTTATCATAATTAATATCCAAATGCCTCTTTGTTTGTGCAGTAATAAATATCGTCCTTATTACTAATAAGCTTACAAAATTCTTCGATTTTTTCCCAACCGTTTTCAGTGAAATCGAGTTCATAGGTATGTCCCCATATGTAAAACAGTTTTGGAGAATCGGGCTTTAAATTTATAAATTCTTCGCCAAGCTCAAACATTTTATCCATATGAAGATGATAAACTGTGGGATTAAATCTATAAAGATTTTCCTGCGGCTCGAAACTATGAGAGCTAACTATTGTACGGCTATATTTGACACCGGTGTTGTTCTTTATTAGTTCAGCAACACGGTCATTGTTGTTGGGACCGCCGCAAGGGTATGCCATACCAACAACTTCATATCCCACAAGCTCAGATAAATTGATTCTGTCCTGCTCAACCTGACGAATTACTTCCTCGTCATCCAAATCAGGAAGGAAAGGATGAGTTAAGGTATGAACGGCAACCTCATGTCCTTTATATATATTGGCAATTTCCTCTGCTCTCGGTTTAACATGAGACACTGTTACATCGTTTCTAATAAGTGAACCCGGTTTGCCGAGAAGCTCAGAATTGATGTTAAAGGTACACTTAAGACCATATTTATTAAGTAATTTAATAAAGCGCTGGTCCTGAGTTATACCATCATCGTAGCTAAAAGTAACTGCTTTCATTTTTCCATTAAACATATAATCACCCTAATCAACCTGAGCCATTACGCTTTCAAAATATTCAAAAGCTTCATTCATTATCGTATCCATTTTACTCTTCTTGGTATCAAAACTGCAGTCATCTGAAATTACAGAGAGAACATCGGCCTTAGCAAGCTCTGTTTTTCCGAGAATCAGATTTATAAGAGTTCGGCTATCCGCCTTAGAGTTTAAGCTTAAAATATTATTGCACTCGGTTGCACGAACAACAATTTTGCCAATAATATCTGCTCCATACTGGGTTTCATCATCAATAACAACAGAATTATCTGCCTTATTATTTTCAGGAACACTTAAATTGTAACTACTTGTTTCTTCCCTGCTCTGCTCGTCAAATTTATTGTTGAGCAATTGAATTTCGTTTTCAAGAGATTTAATTTTTTTCTTTAAAGAAGTATTCTCCAGTTCCACTTTTCTGAGTTGTTCGAAAAGTAAAACATTTTGATTTAATAAATCCTTCTTACGCATTATTTTCTCCAATGAATTTATTCAAAATTTTACTGAATTTAAAAATCAGCGCCGTTAATCCAACTGCGAGTATAGAGCCTGAGATATCTATTATTACATCTCTTATTTCTCCGCTTCTACCCGAAACAAACACTTGATGCAGTTCATCGCTTATTGCATAAAAAATACAAAAAGCGGCAGAAACAAGCACTTTTAAAGAGAAAATCGGCTTTTTATATGTTACAACACTTAAAAATGCAAAAAATCCTAAAACTGCAAACATAGTAAAATGAGCAAACTTTCTGGTGTAAAAGGATACTGAATGAATAATTTCATCCTGCTTTTCACTATCATATTCAGAAAACTCAGGATAGACAACAGAAATAACCTTTTCCGTAACCTTACCACTTGTTTCTTTTGAACTAGCAGCATCTTGAGCAGATAAAGAAAATATCAGAATGCACCAAGCAATGAGCATCAAGACAGCTATAACTCTGAAAATCCTCACGGCTTCACCTGTTGTTTTATATAAGGATATGGATTTAAACGGGTATAATAACTGCTACCAACAGCTTTTCTCTTAAGCTCAAGGTGTAAATGATATCCTGTGCTTCGTCCGGTTGTGCCAACGTATCCGATGGTTTGTCCCTGTCTCACGGTTTGTCCGGGACTTACAGTAACACTCATAAGATGCGCATACCAAGCCATATAGTTGTAACCGTTTCGGGTACCGTGGTTAATTACTACATAGTTGCCGTAGCTTGCATTGCCGTAATAGCCCATCGAGGGACTCCAATTAGAAATTGTTGACTCAACTTGACCGTCAGCAATAGCAACAACAGGCTTACCTGCTATACCGCTTGAAGCAAGATCAATACCGGTATGACCTTTGTTACCGTAATGCTGAGTTACGCCAAAATAACCTGGTACAGGCCATATAAAATACTCTGCAGAAAGAACAACATTGCTTGACTCAGTCATACTTAAGAAATATTGCTCAAGCTGACGTTTAGAAGCCTCAATCGCCTTATTTTCTGCAATCGCATTATTTGTGGATGCAGAAATAGCATTTAGATACTTCTGTTCTTCGGCTCTTTCTGCCATAAGAGAATTTTGTTTAAGCGCAATTGTTTCTTTAACATCAACCTGTGCATCAATTAGTTTTTTATTCTCTTCATTCTTTTGATTAAGAACCTCGATAGCAGCAGCAAGCTTTTTAAGAAGAGCCTTATCGTGCTTTGAAACTGCATCCATAAGCTGAGATAACTGCAGATAATCTGCAAAATCATCGGCGCCTAATAGTAACTGCAAGGAATTATCAGTCGATGACATATACGATGCTCTGAGTCGCTTTTTAAAAAGAAGTTTATCTTTTGCGATTTCTTCGTTTTTTGCTTTGATTTCAGCATTGTTTTCTGAGATAATACCGTTGATTCTTGAGATTTCTCTGTTACAGGCAAGAATTTGATTTTCAGTGTTATTGATTTTTCTTTGAACGGCATTAACTATAGCCTGCTGGTCAGCCTTTTGTGATTTAAGACCTGCAATTTCTTTTTCAAGCTCTTTTGATTTTTGCTCCAACTCATTTATTTGCTGTTGAATATTGTTTTTTTCCGCTTCTGATAATTTGTCTGCAGAGGCAGAAAGCGCAAACATTGATGAAAAAGCAAGAGAAAAAGCAAGTATTGATGATAAGATTTTTTTATATTTCATTATCAATTTCCTAACTATAATTAAATTGCCGCAAATTCGCTACCCTCTTTGCGAAGGTATTTACCAATCATAATAAAGCTACCTAAAGCGCCAGAGAAAATTCCAACGCCGATAAAGATAAACAATAACTGCCAAGCAACCTCCTCAAAAGCTATAACAGAGCCTAAAGTGGTGGCCATAGCCTCGGTTGCAACTCTATAACAGAAATATAGTAAACCCTCTGAAATAAGCGCTGAAATAATACCAATGAGCATACCCTCAACAATGAAAGGAATACGTACAAAGGCATCGGTAGCGCCTACAGCCTTCATAATGCTGATTTCGAGCTTTCTGTTATACATAGTAACTCTGATTGTGTTTGAAACGATAACAAGGGAAATTATAACAAGAATAGCCATTACAGCAATACCTGCAACCGTAAGACCGCTTTTTATTGCATTTATCTTATCGGCAAGGTCGCTGTTTGATTGAATAACATCAACGCCATCAAGTTTTTTTATTTCTGCAACTGTGGAGTCGAATTTATCCATATTGACCATCGTTACTTTGGCTGCCGCAGAAATCGGGTTGCCGAATTCATCATCCAAGAAATTAAAAAATTCAGCCTGACCGTGAAGCATTGTACTTTTAGCGGCTTCTAATCCCTCATCACTGGAAATATATTCTACGTTGGCAACGTTTTCAAGCTGGGCTATCTTATCACATAACGCCTGAGCTTCTTCATCATTATGAATAATATAATCTGTTTCTTTTATTCCGTTAACATCGGAGCCATCGTCAACAGCCGGCTCATCAGTAGTATTCTCAGTAGAAGATGTATCGGCATCGGATGTTACGGAGGAAGTATCATCAACGGCTTTATCATCGTATAACGCCCAATTATAATCCTTCATATAAACCATAACAACATTCTGTTGCTCGAGTCTTCCAAGAGCTAAGGTTACATTCTCTGAAATAAGAATAGCTAATCCAATAACAACCATACAAGCAACAAGAACACCAATAGATGCTAAGGACATTAAACGATTTACCCAAGTGTTAGAAAAGCCTTCTCCAATTAGATATCTTACACTACGCATCTTCATTATTCGGCACCTCCTGCAGCATTATCAGCAACAATTCTACCGGAGTCTAACATAATAACTCGATGTTGGAAATCACGAACGAGGTTATGGTCGTGTGTAACCATCAAAATAGTGGTGCCTCGCTTGTTAATTTCGGTAAGCAAAGAAACAATTTCATAAGACATATTAGGATCAACATTACCCGTCGGCTCATCGGCAATAATCAAATCAGGTGAATTTACAAGAGCACGAGCAAGGCCGACTCTCTGCTGTTCGCCGCCCGAAAGCTGCATAGGCATTGAACGGGCTTTATCACCAAGACCTACTTTACTAAGAGCCTTTGAAACTTTAAGCCTTATTTCTCTATTAGATGCCCCGACAACGTGCATCGCAAAAGCCACGTTATCAAAAATGTTCATAGTGGGTATCAGGCGGAAATCCTGAAATACGATTCCCATAGTTCTTCGAAGCTTTGGAACCTGTTTACGTGACATTTTAGTAAGATTAAAACCATTAACCATAATAGTACCGGTATTAGCCTTTTCTTCACGCATTATTAGCTTCATAAAGGTACTTTTACCTGCTCCTGAGGAACCAACAACAAAAACGAATTCGCCTTTATTTATGCGAATATTTATATCTTCAATAGCGTGAGTGCCGGTGGCATAGGTTTTTGATACGCCTTTAAATTCAATAACCGGCTTGTCCGCAATTATATTATCAATTTCAAATGTATCTGTCTGCATTTGAAAATATCACTCTTTCATTAGTATTTTATAGGTGTGTTTTTAAGATACTTATTGACCATTAAAGCTATTTTAAAAATAATAGCGTGATCGAATTCACGAAGGTCAAGACCTGTAATTTTCTTTATTTTTTCAAGCCTGTAAACTAAAGTGTTTCTATGTACAAACAGCTTTCTTGAAGTTTCAGAAACATTAAGGTTATTTTCAAAGAAACGCTGAATAGTAAATAGAGTTTCTTGGTCAAGACTATCAATAGAGCCACGCTTAAATACTTCTCTTAGGAAGGTTTCACAAAGAGTTGTGGGAAGCTGATAAATAAGTCTTGCAATTCCGAGGTTATCATAGGAAATTATGTTCTTTTCGGTGTCAAAAACCTTGCCAACCTCAAGAGCAATCTGAGCTTCCTTAAAGGAACGCGCAAGCTCTTTAAGATTATCAACAATAGTACCAATACCGATATTAACCTTAGAATAGCACTCTGCAGAAACAGTATCAGCGATAGTCGAAGCAAGTTCTTCAATATTTTTAGAAACGATATCATGGTCGGTTTCTTTAACTAGTGCAATATCGGTTTCGTTTATGTTAATCAAGAAATCCTTATTCTTCTCTTGGAAGAGATTCTGAAGAACACTAAACACAGAAATATCATTAGCTTCGGAATTTCTTATTAAAATAACAACACGGTTAACATCGCTGTTAAAGTGAAGCTCACGAGCCTTAAGATATATATCGCCGATTAAAATATTATCAAGAATAATATTCTTAACAAAATTACTGCGGTCGTGTTTTTCATCATCATAGTACTTGATGTTATTTAGCGCAACGGCAATAATAGCAGCATATCTTCCTGAAATCACATCGTCGCCTTCTACAAAAACATAATAATCAGAATTCTGCCCATCATTAATAGCTCTAAAAGAATATCCAAAAGAGGTAAATGCTCCATTATCAGAAAAACGATTTATAAGCATCTGCTCTCCTTTTCTGTTTTGGTCACTGCAAGCAACAATGGTATAGTTTTCATCAACAACACCAAAGGTTTTGTCAACAACCTCTTTCATCTGTTGTATTACGCTCTGGAAAATACGATTTGACATATTTTGCACATCCTATAATAATATTTATATATACATATCTATTTTACACAATTAGTCCCATTTTTTCAAGAGGTATATTCAAAAAAGTTACAAAATTATTACAAATTTTAATGCATTTTATAAAAAACAATAGACTTCCGCCAAATTTTGACGGAAGTCTATTTATAATTAGGAATTATTTACCGTATAATTCTACTAATTTTTCAAGGTGTGCTCTACGAGCCTTAGCTGCTTCGGCAGCCTGATCGAAGAGTTCCTCAGCACGCTCTGGGAAGGAACGTGTAAGTGAAGAATAACGAGCTTCATTAAGAATGAATTCCTTATAATCCTCAGTAGCAGGCTTACTATCAAGGCTGAAGGGATTCTTGCCCTCTGCCTTAAGTGCAGGGTTATAACGGAACATATCCCAATAACCGCAAGCAACAGCCTTCTTCATTTCCTTCTGGCAGTTAACCATACCGCCCTTGATAGAGTGCATTTCGCAAGGAGCATAGCAAATAACGATAGAAGGACCATTATAAGCTTCAGCTTCCTTGATTGCCTTAAGAGTCTGGTTCATATCAGCGCCCATAGCAATCTGAGCAACATATACGTAACCGTAAGACATTGCAATTTCCGCAAGGCTCTTCTTAGCAATTGCCTTACCTGCGGCAGCAAACTGAGCAACCTGACCGATATTGGAGGCCTTAGAAGCCTGTCCACCGGTATTGGAGTAAACCTCAGTATCAAATACCATAATGTTTACATCGTTGCCTGCAGCAAGAACGTGGTCAACACCGCCGAAGCCGATATCGTAAGCCCAACCGTCACCGCCGAAGATCCAAACGCTCTTCTTGGAGAGATATTCTTTATTATCAAGAACATCCTTGCAGTAATCACAGCAAGCGCCTGACTTTTCAATAGCAGCGGCTAAAGCGTTAGCAGCAGCGGTATTCTTAGCGCCGTCATCAACGGTAGCAAGATACTCTTCGGCAGCAGCTTTAACTTCATCAGAGCACTTATCAGAAGCTACGATATTCTTAACATCATCAATAAGACGATCGCGAATAGCTTTCTGGCCAAGGAACATACCATAGCCGTGTTCAGCGTTATCCTCAAAGAGTGAGTTAGCCCAAGCAGGACCGTGGCCTTCAAAGTTAACGGTGTAAGGTGAAGTAGCGGCGGGACCGCCCCAGATTGAAGAACAACCTGTAGCATTAGAGATATACATTCTATCGCCAAAGAGCTGAGTTACGAGACGAGCATAGGCAGTTTCTGCACAACCTGCGCAGGAGCCTGAGAACTCGAGTAAGGGCTTCTTGAACTGTGAGGTAATAACATTTGCATCACCTGCAACGCCAGCCTTTTCAGTAACGTTAGCAACACAGTAATCAAATACATCCTGCTCAGCAAGCTGTGAAGCCTGAGGAACCATCTTAAGTGAGTTGGTGGGACATTCTCCAACGCAAACTCCACAACCCATACAATCAAGAGGAGATACAGTCATAACATAAGAGTAACCCTTATTGGTAACAAGCTTCTCCTTAACTGCAACCTTCATATTAGAGGGTGCGCCTGCTTTTTCTTCATCAGATAAAGCAAATGGACGGATGGTAGCGTGAGGACAAACGAAGGAACACTTATTACAACCGATACAGGTTTCATTATTCCACTCAGGAACCATAACAGCTACGCCACGCTTTTCAAATGCGGAAGCGCCCTGCTCGAAGGTACCGTCAGCGTGGTCCATAAATGCAGATACAGGTAATGAATCACCGTTCATAAGACCTACGGGCTTCATAATGTTATCTACCATCTTAACAAGCTTAGAAGCAGAACCGATATCGTTAGCAACATCATTATCGGTAGCAGTAGCCCAGCTAGCAGGAACATCAATCTTAACATAAGCAGTAGCGCCTGCATCAATAGCCTTTTCGTTCATTTCAACGATTTCTTTACCCTTTTTCATGAACTTCTGAGCTTTTTCCTTCATATAAGCAATAGCATCCTCTGCAGGAAGAACCTTAGAAAGTGAGAAGAAAGCAGACTGTAATACAGTATTTGTACGCTTACCAAGACCGATCTCTGCTGCAAGGTCAATAGCGTTAACAGTATAAAGCTGAACGTTATTTTTAGCAATATACTGCTTAGCCTCAGCAGGCATATACTTATCAAGCTCTTCAGCAGTCCACTGACAGTTAATAAGGAATACGCCTCCGGGTTTAACATCGTTAACCATCTTGTAACCCTTGATTACATAAGAGGGGTTGTGACAAGCAACGAAGTCAGCCTTATTGATGTAGTAAGGACTCTTAATGGGCTTATCGCCGAAACGAAGGTGAGAAATTGTAATACCACCTGTTTTCTTAGAGTCATACTGGAAGTAAGCCTGAACATATTTATCAGTATGGTCACCGATAATCTTGATAGAGTCTTTGTTAGCGCCAACGGTACCGTCACCGCCAAGACCCCAGAACTTACACTCAATAGTGCCTTCAGCGGCAGTATTGGGAGCTTCTTCCTCAGGAAGAGAAAGATTGGTAACATCATCAGTGATGCCCAAAGTAAAGTTATGCTTAGGAGCATCCTTAGAAAGTTCTTTATATACAGCAAAAATGCTTGAAGGAGGAGTATCCTTGGAGCCAAGACCGTAACGTCCGCCTACAACACTTTCAACCTTTCTGCCGGTAGCAGCAAGTGCAGCAACAACATCAAGGTAGAGAGGTTCGCCAAGAGAACCGGGTTCCTTGGTTCTGTCAAGAACGGCAATTTTCTTAACGGTTGCAGGAATAGCTTCGGCCAACTTTTCAGCAGAGAAAGGACGATAAAGTCTAACCTTAACAAGACCTACCTTCTCACCTGCTGCGGTAAGATAATCAATAACCTCTTCAGCAACGTCACAAACAGAACCCATAGCGATAATTACTCGCTCTGCATCCTCTGCACCGTAGTAGTTAAAGAGCTTATAGTTAGTGCCAAGCTTAGCGTTAACCTTATCCATATATTCTTCAACAATACCGGGAACTGCATCATAATACTTGTTGCAAGCCTCTCTGTGCTGGAAGAAGATATCGCCGTTTTCGTGTGAACCACGCATTACGGGGCGCTCAGGGTTAAGAGCACGCTTACGGAATGCAGCAACTGCATCCATATCGCACATTTCCTTTAAATCCTCAAAATCCCAAACCTGAATCTTCTGGATTTCGTGAGAAGTACGGAAACCATCAAAGAAGTTAATGAAAGGAACACGGCTTTTAATGGTCGCAAGGTGAGCAACTGCGCCTAAGTCCATAACTTCCTGAGTATTTGTTTCAGCAAGCATAGCAAAACCGGTCTGACGGCAAGCATAAACGTCCGAATGGTCACCAAAGATGTTAAGAGCGTGGGAAGCTACGCAACGAGCGGATACGTGGAATACGCTTGGTAACAGCTCACCTGCAATCTTATACATATTGGGAATCATTAGTAAAAGTCCTTGAGAAGCGGTGTAAGTAGTGGTAAGAGCACCGGCTGCTAATGAACCGTGAACAGTACCTGCAGCACCTGCTTCGGACTGCATTTCGGCAACCTTTACTGTTGTGCCGAAAATGTTTTTAAGACCCTGAGCAGACCACTGATCAACATAATCTGCCATAGGGCTGGACGGGGTAATAGGATAAATACCGGCTACTTCAGTAAACGCATAGGATACATGAGCAGCGGCATTGTTACCGTCCATAGTCTTGAATTTTCTGGCCATGGAAAAATTCCTCCTAAAAATAATAATATGCGTGAGATCCTATTTTGGACATCCTCATACAGATATATAATACCACTACTTTGTTAAAAAGTAAACAAAAAAATAACGATTTTTTCTCAAAAAGAGAGAAAATCGTTATTTTGTGAATTATTTAAGCGAAAAGTCTTCCCTTTCGAGTGTCAAATTAGGATTATAATAAGGATCTCCTGCATCAAGCTCCTTTTTCCACTTACTAAAGAAACGATTGATTTCGCTGTTAAATCTAGCTATTTTTTCCGGAGAATCTTCAAACCCGCGGCTCTTTGATTCATAATGATAGAACTCGGCATATGGGGTGAAAACGATTAAATATCCTGCTTCTCTTATCTTCATACATAAATCTACATCATTAAAAGCAACTGCAAAGCCTTCATCAAGACCGCCTACTTCATCAAATACATCCTTACGCATTAAAAGACACGCTGCGGTACAGGCACTTAGATTCTGAGAGATACATGCTCTGGAAACGTATCCGTAAGCATTTCGTTCAAAATATTTGTGAGAATGGCCTGCAACACCGCCAATTCCTAAAATTACACCAGCATGCTGAATGGTGTCATCAGGATAATAAAGCATTGTTCCAACAGCACCCACATCCTTACGTTGAGCAAACATCAGCATCTCTTCAAGCCAATTAGGAGTAAGAACTTCGATATCATTATTTAAAAGTAAAACGTACTCGCCTTTTGCAAAATTAGCACCAAAATTATTGATGGCGGAATAATTGAACACTTTTTCTTTCCAAAAAACAACCTTAACGTTATTGTGGCTTTTTTGTAAAGTATCATAATAATCGAAAGTTTTTTGTTCGGTACTATTATTTTCAACAATAATTATTTCATAGTTATTGTAGGTGGATTTTTTGAAAATAGAATCAAGACACATTTCTAAATCATCAATATGATCTTTATTTGGGATAATTATAGAAATTAACGGGTTACCTTGAATTTCATAATCAATTTTATATGTGGTAGGAGCGTACGATTCCCTGACAGTACCGTTAAGACCGATTCTATTTAGATGAGCTTCAATAGCCCTCTCTGCCGCATTAACTACATAAGGCTTCGCAGATGCTGCGGATGCAACAGAAAGCTTATGAGCACGCCAAAAATAAAGGAGTTCGGGAATATGAATAATATTTCTTGCTTTCTCTGTAAGTCTTAAAATAAGGTCATAATCCTGACTTCCGTCAAATTCGCTATTGAAATTTCCAACAAGCTCAAAAAGTTCTTTAGAAAAACAAGTAAAATGACAAATATAATTGTAACTTCTCAGAGTATCCGGTGAAAAATCCGGCTTATGATGACGTAAAACGCACTTGAAACCTTCATCTTCTTCATCGGTAAATGTCATTTCATCACAGTAGATAAAATCAGCATTCTTTTCGTTAATTACAGTAGCATACTTAAATAAAACAGTTGGGTGTAGCAGATCGTCGTGATCAAATAATCCTATATAATCACCCGTTGCGAGTGATAAACATTCATTCGTGTTTTCTGCAATACCCTTGTTTTCTTTTAGCTTTTTATATTTTATACGTCTATCCTTTTTAGATAAGCTCAAGCAAAATTGTCCAACGTAATTATGCTCATTATCACTACCGTCAGCAAGACACAGTTCCCAATTATCATATGTCTGATCTTGAACAGATTTAACCATCTCTTCAAGAAAGTTAATAGGTGTATTATAAAGAGGTACAACTATGCTGAATTTTACTTTTTTGTTGAACGTGGTATTATTATGTTTTTCTCTTAGTTCATCAGAAACGTAGAAAATAGCATTTTTATCATCAGAAACAGAAATCTTTTCGATATTAGCTTTATATTTAAGATAATCATCAACTCTGTTTCCTGCGCCCTTAAAACCACCTTTTAAAAATCCTTTACAGTAAATCAAAAACAATAAAAGTTTCTCGTGGCGTTTAGCAAAGGATTTTATCTTATTTATCACTTTTCTAAAGGGTGAAGTTATTCTCCAGAAAAAGCTGTTCTGAATTTCAAAAAGTTGACTGCTGTAATTAAAAACCTGAGTGTTTAATTCGTGAATAGTATTATCTAAGTTTCTTATATGACCGTTTAAGTTGTTAATATTATCGTTAAGTGATTTGTTTAATTCGGTTAATTGACTGTTTGAAGCACTTAAATTTTCATTAGCCTGGTTAAGGCTACTGTTAATGCTGAGCAATTCATTATTAGCACTATTAACAGATATGTTAATAGCGTTTAACTGTTCGTTAAGTTCGGTTTGGTACTTTAAAGAATTTAACAACTCTGCATTTTTTTGAGGATTGAAATAAGCTTGTTTTTGCTGGATATTATAAAAGTCCCTAGTTGAAAAATTGAATTTTTCTTTTGCAAGATTTATATATTTTTCATCTTTAAAAAGTTGTGAGAACTTATACAAACCAAGCACAGGATTATCATAATTTGTAATGGTACCATTTAGTAACAAGAGTGCCTTTTCAATTTCAACTTCCTCGTGAGTATGTTTCCCAACAAAATGTAATTTGTCGGAAAACGCCTCTAAAAACAACTCATCGGGACACATACAAATTGACTTATACATCAGTCGAACCATTTCAGTATTATGAGCGTTCCATTTTAATTCGTTCATATCACTGTTATTAGTACTATGCCGTCTAACAAGAGTCAGGCGTTCAGGCATAATAAATATGTGGCAACAGGCAGCTAAACGCATCCAATAATCAAAATCGTGAAGATATAACATTGTTACATCGTGATTACCGATCTTTTTAATAATGTCAGTTCTAATTAAAGAACTTGGATGACATAATCTATTTGAATTATCATAGAAAAATCTATACATATTAGCTTGAGAACGGTTTTCAAAAGCATAAATTTTTCTTAAATAATCTACACTTTCATCAGCTAATTCACTGTTTTCATCAATGATTTCTGCATGCGTAAAACAAGCGCCATAGTTGCTGTTGCTTTCCAGAAATTCAACCTGTTTTTCAATCTTTTCGGGTACCCACAAATCATCGGCATCCAAATGCGCAACATATTCACCCTTTACGTGCTTAAAGCCCTCGTTGCAGGCATTGGAAATATGACAATTATAAGGTAATCTGTATATTTCCAGACGAGGATCATCTATAGACTTTAAAATCTCATAAGTATTATCGGTTGAACAGTCATCAACAACTATTATTTGAAGATTTGTGTAAGTCTGGTTGAGCACTGAATCAACAGTCTCCCTGATATACTTTTCAGCATTATATGCATTTATACATACGCTTACTAATGGATTTGACATTTATTCACTTCCGTTCACAACAAAAAAATCATACAGTGAAATTTAGAACTATCTTTCTTCTCTGAAATAGTTTAAGCCTAAGCTTGCGGGTGGCTGATGCTCACGCTTCTTACGCATACTTGTAATAATAAGCACGACAATTGTTACAACATATGGTAACATCTTAAATAATTCCTGAGTTTCGGCACCAAGCCCCTGAATATAGTTATTGGCATTACAAAGCGCACCAAAAACAAAAGAACCAACAATTGCCATCGATGGCTTCCAAAGGGCAAAAATAACAAGGGCAATTGCCATCCAACCGCGGTCACCAAAAGCGTTGTTTGACCAAACGCCGCTGGCATAAGCCATAACGTACTGAAGGCCGCCAAGACCTGCTATAGCACTGCCTATACAGGTAGCAACATATCTATATTTAGTAACATTTATACCTGCAGCATCAGCAGTAGCAGGATTCTCACCGACAGAGCGAAGGTTAAGACCTATTCTTGTACGGTTAAGAACAAAGGACACAACTAAAGCGATGATAACAGCGAGATATGTTAAGAAATCGTGAGAGAAAAACAACTCACCAAACCAACCCAAATCATCTGCAAAGGGTAATTTTGCAGAGAAAAATGAACTTGTTTTTGTAAGAGCAATTGAAGGCAGCTCACTCTTTGTAATATTTATAAGCGAAGCGCCTAAGAAGTTACCAAGACCAATACCTAATGTAGTCAAAGCAAGACCGGTAACATTCTGATTTGCGTGTAAGCTAACAGTAAGAAAACTATAAATCAAACCTATGAGTGTGGCGCCGATTATAGCGCAACCAAACGGGATGACAACTGCTAAAAATGGATTCATATTAGCGATATCGTTACCGCAAGCGTTTTCATAAAGGAAGGAGCCAACAACACCGCTTATAGCGCCAACATACATAATACCGGGGATGCCAAGATTAAGGTGTCCCGATTTTTCGGTTATAATTTCACCGGTTGAACCATAAAGAAGCGGAACACCAAGGAGAATAGCACGGCAGATAAATTGAATTAAAATCATGCTTTAACCTCCTTTTTGTTGCGACGTAATTTAATGGAATAATGAATAAAGAATTCACAACCAACCAACATTAAAATAACAATACCAACGATAATTTCCGAAAAGGAAGAATTAAGCAACGAGGTATCTGCTACCTTGGCTACGCCTATACGTAAAAATACCACAATTGCAGTCATTATAACCATAATAAACGGATTAAACTGACCAAGCCATGAAATAAGGATTGCCGTAAAGCCCTGACCACCGACACTGTTGATATTGATGCTATGGTCCTTACCTGCGACCAACAGCATACCGGTAATACCGCAAAGGGCACCTGAAATAACCATTGTGCGAATTATTACCTTTTTAACGTTAATGCCGATATATCTCGCCGTATTCTGACTTTCACCAACAACAGAGATTTCATATCCTTGCTTGCTATATTTAAGATAGATATACATAACAACAGTTATAACGGCAACAACAACAATATTTACAAAGTAATCATTATCGCCTACTGCGGGGAAATTACCTGCGGATACGGGGTTAATAACGTTTGATCCGCCACCCTTGATATATACATAGTATGCTATAATCTGTGTCGCAATATAATTCATCATAAGGGTAAATAGTGTTTCGTTTGTATTAAACAAAGCTTTAAAAACAGCAGGAATTACGCCCCAGATAGCGCCTGCAAGTATACTTGTAACAACAATAACAGCGATAAGAACAGGATAAAAAAGCTTATCACCTAACTCAATCATACAGATAATCGAGGCAAGACCGCCCATAAGAGCCTGACCTTCAGCGCCGCAGTTCCAGAATTTCATTTTGAAAGCAGGTGTGAGAGCCAAAGCTAAGCAAAGAAGAATTGCGATTTCCTGAAGATATTTCCAAAGCATTGTCATTCTGCCTTCAAACATTCTTCCAAAAACGCCCGAAAACATTATTGAATAGGCTTCGCCAAAGCTTTCACCCGTAACTGCCATAGAAAGAAAGCCAACGAGGAAGAAAGCAACTATTATAGTTGCAACACGAATTGACCACGCCTGCCATAAAGGCATATCGTCACGCTTTACAACGTGGAAAGGCGGCTCTCGATGTGTTTTAATCTGAGCATTAGTCATTTATAACTTCCCCACTTTCCTCTTTCGATTTTGTCATCAGAAGACCTATCTCCTCTTTGGTAGTAGTTCTTCCGTCAACAACACCGGTAATTTTACCGGAACCGATTACCATAATTCTATCACAAAGTTCAATAAGTACATCCAAATCTTCACCAACAAAGATAACAGCAACGCCCTTCTCCTTCTGTTCATTGAGAAGATTATAAATCATATAAGATGAGTTGATATCAAGTCCTCGTACAGGGTATGCCACCATCAACACTGTGGGTGAAGAGGCTATTTCACGACCAACCAATACCTTTTGAACATTACCGCCAGAAAGACGTCTTACAGGGGTAGATGCGGAGGGTGTAACAACCTCAAGATCGTGAATGATTTTCATAGCTAAATCCTTAGGCTTTTTACGTTTAAGGAAAACAGAATGCCCTTTAGAATAGCTTCTTAGCATCATATTATCAACTATATCCATATTGCCCACAAGTCCCATACCTAAACGGTCTTCAGGAACGAAGGACAGGCGTACACCGAGCTGTCTTATTTGCATAGGCGTTTTATCGCGTAAATTTTCTTTCTTTTCTGTTTTGGGATTGAGATAAAGAATTTCACCGGAAGAAAGATGCTGAAGTCCTGCTATTGATTCAAGCAATTCACGCTGACCTGAGCCCGCAATACCTGCAATACCAAGTATTTCCCCTCCTTTAGCAGTAAAGGAAATATTATCAAGTACGGTCGCACCGGTACGGTCAACGCAAGTGATGCCGTTTACAACCAACCTTTCGGTTGGATTCTTTAATTCGCTTCTTTCAATGTTAAGGTCAATTTTTTTACCAACCATCATTTCGGTAAGCTCGGATTCATTGGTTTCTGCGGTGTTTACGGTACCTATATATTCGCCCTTACGAAGCACCGATACTCTATCGGAAAGTGAGAGAACCTCGTGTAATTTATGGGTGATGATTATAATACACTTACCATCGTCTCTCATTCGGCGCAATATATCAAAGAGTCTTTCGGTTTCTTGAGGAGTTAAAACTGCAGTAGGTTCATCAAGAATCAAAATATCAGCACCGCGATAAAGAACCTTTATAATTTCAACTGTCTGTTTTTCAGATACAGACATAGTATATATTTTCTTTTCAGGTTCTAAATCAAAACCGTATTGTTCACTGATTCTTTTGATTTCGGCCATAGATTCTTTTAGATTATATTTTCCCTCATCCAAGCCAAGCACTATATTTTCTGCTGCGCTAAATACATCAACTAACTTGAAATGTTGATGTATCATACCGATTTTATAGGAAAAAGCATCCTTAGGCGAAGTAATAACCGCCTCTTTTTCATCTATAAAAACCTGACCCTCATCAGGAAAATAAATTCCCGAAATCATATTCATCAAGGTGGTTTTACCAGAGCCATTTTCACCTAAAATGGAAAGAATCTCACCGCGGTATGCAGTAAGATTTACATCTTTGTTGGCAATTACTTTACCAAATCTTTTAGTAATATTTTTTAATTCAATAGCAGGTTGTTTAGCCACATTAAACCTCCGTTCAAATAATTCTCAAGAAATTGTTACAAGCCACAGCATAGCAATTTCTTCAAAATTAGTTTAAGGCGAGGGAGCTTCCCCCCGCCTTAAACAGAAAATACTAACTAATTAATAAGCTTCGTCGAGAAGTGTAATACCGTCAATTCTTACATCGAAGTAAGGAGCAGAACGGTTAGAAGACTCATAGAATACGCCGTCCTTGATTACTTCGGTATCAGGTGTAAACTTATCATCGGTGTCAACGTCAGCCTTATAGCTGTCAAGCTTAACACCCTTAACGGTCCAGTTAGCAGTATCGAATACCTTAATAGAGCCATCAAGAAGCTTAGCCTTAACGTCAGCAAGCTTTTCAGCAGTGCCTGCTGCAGCAGCCTTTTCGTTGATGTCGGTAAGAACAACAGAACCAGTCTCAATAGTACCTGTCCAGTCAGTATCAATAGCCTTACCATCCTCAACCTGCTTAATCATATACTTGAAGTAAGGAGTCCAGTCAATTCTGGAAGAAACGATGAAGGTGTTGGGGCAAGCAGCAACGGTAGAGCCGTTGTAAGAAACGTTGGGAACACCAGCGGTTTCACAAGCGGTAGGAGCACCCATAGAGTCAGCATGCTGACTGATAAGAACGCAACCACCGTTGATAAGAGCCTGAGCAGCTTCTTTTTCCTTCTGCTCATCATACCAAGAACCAGTGAACTTAACATCCATTGTTACAGAGGGGCATACAGACTTAGCGCCAAGATAGAAAGAGGTATAACCTGAAATAACTTCAGCGAAGGTGAAAGCACCAACATAACCCATCTTAGCCTGCTTAGCAGTAATCTTGCCAGCATCGATCATTTCGTTAAGCTTAAGACCAGCAGCAACACCTGCGAGGTAACGGCCTTCATAAATAGAAGCGAAGGCATTGTGGAAATTCTTGACGCCTGCAGTATGAGCCTGAGTACCAGTAGCATGGCAGAACTCTACATCAGGATACTTCTTAGCAGCATCGATAAGGAATGACTCGTGGCCGAAGGAATCAGCGAAGATGATATCGCAACCATCGGTTTCGATAAGCTCTACAGCTGCATCATAGCAGTCCTTAGACTCAGGAATCTGAGTCTTCTGAGCATACTCAACGCCCATTGCATCACAAGCAGCCTTAGCAGCATCCATGAAGTTCTTATCATAGGTTGACTGCTCATCGTGAAGGAAGATGAAACCTACCTTCAAATCTGACTTTGCATCAGCGTCATTGTCCTTTGCACCGCAGCCTGCAAAACAGAAAAGCATAGCTACAGCCAAAAGAAGTGCAATAATCTTTTTCATTTTTTGATCTCCTCTTTTTTTAATTTTCTTTATGTAAAAATAATTACATACATTACTTACGGAAAGTAAGAGAATCATCACTCATACTTTCAACGATTGCCAAAGATTCCACTCTGATTCCTTTTTTTCTAAGTGAATCTCCCCCGCCCTGAAAGCCTTTTTCTATTGCACAGGTAGCACCGATAAGCTCAGCGCCTGATTGCTTGATTATATCAATCAGTCCCTCAAGAGCTTTGCCGTTAGCAAGGAAATCATCAATAATGATTACCTTGTCATCCTTAGATAGATATTCAGCAGATACTACGATATCGTAATCGGTGTTGTGTGTAAAAGAATGAACCTTCGAGGTATAAACATCACCGCTAACATTTGCGCTTTTATTCTTCTTGGCAAAAACAACAGGCAAATGCATAACTGCACCTGCTGCAACGGCGATAGCTATTCCTGAAGATTCAATAGTAAGTATTTTAGTGACCGTACTGTCAGAATAAATGCTTTGGATTTCCTTCCCCATTTCAATTAGAAAATCCACATCTAATTGCTGATTTAAAAAAGAGCCGACCTTCAGAATATTCCCCGCAAGAACAGTACCCTCATTAAGTATCTTTTCTTCAAGAGATTTCATAAAGCCAACCCTCCGTATGAACATATTAAAATAAAAATCAGACTTTTAAAAGCCGGAAAAAGAATAAATATATTTATTCTTAACTTATGCCTATGATAACACGACAAAATTTGTTTGTCAACATAATTTGTTCATATTTATCAACTTATCAATAATTTTGTTGAAAAAGTCGAAAAAAAGCAAAAACTAAAACAGAGCCTTTTGACAAAGACTCTGTTTTTACACAATCAGTTGTTGTTTGAAGTAATACAATCCGCAACATATATACCCATAGCGCCTGATTGAGAAAGGCCACGGCAAATGCCGCTACCGTCACCAATAATGAACACATTATCAATAAGCTCGAATTTGTTATTCATAAATACGGGTCTTATGGAATAGTATTTACTTTCGCAACCGTAAAGCAAAGTATCATCATTGGCAGTACCCGGAGCTACCTTATCGAGAGCATATATAGTTTCGATAATATTTGTCAGAATTCTGTGAGGTAATACAAGAGAAATATCGCCTGCAGTAGCTTTCAATGTAGGTATAACGGTATTTTGACCGAGTCTATGTTCATTAGTTCTTCTGCCTCTTACAAGGTCTCCAAAACGCTGAACTAACACACTGCCGTTGCCAATCATATTTGCAAGTCTTGATATATTCTCAGCATATTCGGTAGGCTGATTAAAAGGTTCGGTAAATCTGATGCTTGATAAAATAGCAAAGTTACAATTATCGGTTTTCTTCTCAGGCTGAGCGTAAGAATGACCGTTTGCAGTGATTATACCGTGATTGTTCTCAGCAGAAACAAGACCACCCTGATTAAAGCAAAACATTCTGCATCTATCTTCAAAAGTCTTGGTCTTGTAGAGAATTTTAGGCTCATAAATTTTTGATGAGAATTCACGCCATATAATATCTTTCATCTCTACTCTAACACCGATATCAATATGGTTAGAACGCATTTTTACGCCGTTCGCCTTACAAAAATCATTAACAAAATTTGCTCCGCCTCTACCTGTTGCGATGATTATGTTTTTACATTTAATAATTTCGCCATTTTCATAGGTGAGTTCATATAAACCATCACATTTCTTAACAGAAGTACAGTTATAAAATGAATACAAATCTGTACCTGAAGCGGATATGGCATCAATAAGATTTTGCATTGTTATATAGTTGTTATCGGTGCCAAGGTGCTTAACATTCATATCAAGTAATCTAAGATTATTTTGAAGGCACTTAAGCTTCAGCTCATCGTTAGATTTATATACAATGGGCACACCTGAGGTGCAATATTCATTAAGAATGTTATCAACCTCATCAATATATTTATTCGCAATGTCATCTCCAAGCTCTTCTCCTAAAGTACCGCCGTACGCAGTACCTAAGTTAAACTTACCGTCAGAAAAAGCTCCTGCGCCTGCAAAACCGCTTGTTATACTACAGATTTTACAATGCACGCAGGTTTTATCCTTACCGGCAGGACACTTTCTGTTATGCAGCTCATTACCTCTTTCGGTTATGGCAATTTTCATTTCAGGTGCATTTCTTCTAAGACGATATGCCGCCATAAGACCGCCTATACCACCGCCTATTATAACAGTATCATAAATTTTGATCTGTGACATAACATTAACTCCATAAAAATAATTTGGTTGGCAAACGCCAACCAAATTATATAATCATTATCGAAAAATGTCAAATAATTTATTTTTTAAAACTGCTTTCTATTATCAATAATCTGTTATATTTCGAAACTCTATCTGTTCTGCAAGGAGCTCCTGTTTTTATCTGACCTGCATTTGTTCCAACACAAATATCTGCAATTGAGGTATCCTCGCTTTCACCGGAACGGTGAGAGATAACAGTTGTATAATTGTTTTTAGCCGCAAGGTTAATAACATCGAGAGTTTCGGTAAGAGTGCCTATCTGATTAGGTTTTATTAAAATTGAATTGGCAACACCTTTATCAATGCCCTCACTTAACTTTTTAGTATTAGTAACAAATAAATCATCGCCAACTAACTGAGTTTTATCTCCTAAAGCTGCGGTTAAATTTTCCCAGCCTGACCAATCATTTTCGGATAAACCATCCTCGATTGATATGATATTATACTTCTTAACCAAGTCTTCATAATAAGAAATCAACTCATCTGCATCAAGAGTTTTATTACGCTTCGGCATCTTATAGACACCGTTTTCATACCACTCGCTTGATGCTACATCAACGGCTAATTTTATTTCTTCCAAACTATAACCTGATTTTTCAATTGCCTTTAAGATATACTCAAACGCTTCTTCATCGCTATTAAGATTAGGCGCAAATCCGCCTTCATCACCAACACCGCACAGTAAGTTTTTTTCTTTTAACAAACTACCTAAGCAATGATAAATCTCACAGCATTTCCTAAGTCCATCAGCAAAATCATTCGCTACATTCGGTATAATCATAAACTCCTGAATATCTATATTGTTAGCGGCGTGAGCGCCGCCGTTTAAAATATTCATCATTGGTCTCGGCATCAGATTTGCGTTTATGCCTCCAATGTATTTATAAAGAGGCAAATTTAGCGATGCGGCAGCAGCCTTGGCAGTTGCTAAAGAAACCGCCAATATAGCATTTGCTCCAAGTCTGCGCTTGTTTTCTGTTCCATCAATTTCAATAAGCTTATAATCAATCTCTCGCTGAGATAAAGCGTTCATACCAATAAGTGCTGTAGCAATTTCTCCGTTAATGTTATTAACAGCTTCTAAAACGCCTTTCCCACCGTAGCGCAGTTTATCATTATCTCTTAATTCATAAGCCTCATACATACCCGTAGATGCTCCTGAGGGAGAAATTGCAAAACCTATACTTCCATCTGCCAAAGTAACGCTCGCCGCCACCGTTGGATTACCTCTTGAATCCAACAATTCAAATCCTTTAACCTCGATAATTTTCATTTTAACACTCCAATTTTTAAAAAATAAAAATTAAATTTTTATTATTTTGCTCTTTTCTTTTTTTTATATGTATGTTATACTTAATTTCGTATAGGATTTTTTATAATTAGGAGTATTATGTCCGTATGAATAAAGAAAATTTCACTGAAGAAAAACAGAATAATATTATATGCGGTAGAAACCCCGTTCTTGAAGCCGTGCGTTCAGGCAGAGAGATTGATCGTCTTCTTGTGGCTCACGGCGCTACAGGTGGTACAATTTCTGCAATTATAGCCAAATGCTCTGATAAAGGCATATTGATTAAAGAAATTAGTCCTCAGAAGCTTGATTACTACTGTGGCGGCGCTAACCATCAGGGCGTTGCAGTTATGTTTGCTTCTCAGGAATATTCAACCGTTGATGATATACTCAAAACAGCTGAAGAAAGAAAAGAAAAACCTTTTATAATTATATGCGATGAAATTGAGGACCCACACAATTTAGGCGCTATTATCCGTACTGCCGAGGCTTGCGGTGTTCACGGAATCATTATTCCGAAAAGGCGTTCCGCTTCGCTTAATGCCACAGTTGCAAAAACCTCGGCTGGCGCACTTGAATATATGAAGGTAGCGAGGGTAACTAACATTGCCAATACTATCGATAAACTAAAAGAGGCTGGCATATGGGTTTTCGGCGCTGATATGAACGGTCAGCCTTATACCCAAATTGATTATGACATACCCTGTGCAATTGTTATTGGTAACGAGGGTAAGGGCATTGGCACTCTGACTGCTAAAAAATGTGATGCTATTATCTCCTTGCCTATGAAAGGAAAAATCAATTCTCTCAATGCTTCTGTTGCTGCGGGAGTATTGATGTACGAAGTTGTAAGAAAAAGATTTTAATTTTAGGGGACGAAAAAATGAGCTTATTTTCCCACAAGAATAAAAATAATGATTTCTTCGAATTGCTTGAGGAAAATTTCAATAACGAAGCTGATGATATCACAATAGATAATACTGCTATCCACAACGCTCCGCATGCGCTTACAGCAGATGAGGTTTTATCTGATGTAGGTAATATTGTCGCTTCAACTACTGAATCCTCAACATCAAATCCCTTGGAAATACTGAAATCAAAAATTATTTCAAGCGCTAATGCAGAAAAGAAAATTGATGTTGATGATAACGAAGATAAAGGCTTAGGAATTATAAAGGCTGAAGATGAAAATTCATCTAAAACCTTACTTGAAAAATGCAAGGCTTATACCGTAGATGATAGTGGCAGAGATATATCTGAGGATAGACCTCCCCTTTACCATTTAGAGTCTATTGCTGAGATATTGCGTTCCGAGGGTGAGAATGCAATCAACGATATGTCACAAAAATATAAAATCACTTTTGATGATTTGGGTAAAGGTAAAAAAGATACAGAGTCAAATGAAATTATTCCGTCAGTTGCTGAAGAGACGACCGATAATGAATCAATCGATTTTAATAAACTGGTGAATGACTCTATAGCAAGAGAAAAGGAAAAAGAAAATAATATAATTGAGGTAATAGCTGAGCGAGGTATAGAAATTACCGAGTATGATACAAGCCTGCCTGATATATCCGATATTGATACTGCTGATATGCATCCCTTAGAGGTAGAGAATATTTCAAATACCGGTACTATCAGGTTCACACCCGTTAAGGATGAAAAGTCATCAAATAATATTGTTGTTAGCAGCACAACAAAGCCTATTGATTTGGGTGGCGAATTCTTTGACAAGCGAAAATCCAATGAAGAAAAAATTGATACTGTTCTCGAAGAATCTGAATTTGACCAATTTGTCGAAAAGGATGAGTATAGAAATAAGGAACAAACAAAAAAGTTTATTCGTAGGTTCTCCATAAATAAGCGCAGTGCATTTTTGCATTCCGTGTTTTCAGGCTTTATTCTTTTGGTTTTATCACTATTCCTAATACCTAATCTCAGGGAATTGACAATTTCCGAAACTAAAACCACCTCAATATTTTTTGCGATTCTGATTCTTATTGATATTTTGATAAATTTAAGGATTTTTTCCTCTTTAAAGAACATTTTTAATTCTAAGTGCAATACGGAAGTGCCCACAGCAATTGCCTGTGTTTTTTCTGCTGCTCTGTCTATTTGTTCTGTTATCACTGATAACTCGGCATACGAGCTTATTTTACTAACGGCAATTATTCTCTTTGTTTCTTCTCTTTCTCGCTTTTGGAAGGCCTCGTCTGAGCTTTCAAGCTTTAAACAGATATGCAGTAATAAGCCCATATCTGCTGTAGGATTAGTTACTGATAGCGCCACCACCTTTGCAATGGCTAAAAACGCCATTGAAGGAGATGCTTTAATTGCCCTCCCAAGAAAAACTGATTTCATAAACGATTTCATAAAGCATATAAATTACGGCTCGGTTATTTTCGGTAAATTAGGAGCTATTACGGTTATTTCATTTATACTTACAATAGTTTGCGGAGTTACAGCTTTTGTTTATTACGATAATCTTTTTTCTGCCTTTACCGCAGCCGCCGCTATCTCTTTAATCACGGCTTTACCAACATTATCGACTTTTGGCACACTTCCCTATTTTTCTGCGAGTAAAAAGCTTTCCGAAGAAAATGCCATGATTGCAGGAAATACTGCGGCTGAGAGAATTGAGCTTGCCAACGCCGCCGTTGTTTCTTCATGTGATATTTTCCCAAAAGGCACTGTGACACTTCAAGATATTAAAGTATTGTCAGATAATAACTTTGATGATATAATAATGCGAGCCACCTCACTTACCAAAGCAGTTAATAGTACCTTATATCCAATCTTCCAACAAATCGCAAAAACAAATACAACCTATAAAATTCCTGATTCCGATACCGTTAAATATGAAGACCGTATGGGAATTTCAGGTTGGGTTGATAATGAGCTTTTATTTATTGGCAACAGAACTCTGATGCAAGCACACGAAATTGAAGTACCGAGCGTTGAAGTTGATAAAAGAATACTCAAAAACGGTTATTTCCCTGTTTACGTTGCAACGAGTAACAGAGCCTGCGCACTAATAATCATACAGTACAATGCCGATGAAACTGTTGTTAGAAAGCTTCGTGAGGTAACAAGGCTTGGCATCACGCTTTTGGTTGAGAATAGCGACCCAAATATTAACGAAGAAATGATTTGTGATTATTTAGGACTTTATAGTGATTATGTAAAGGTAATGAGTAATGCAGGTGTTCATATGTATAAAACCACTGCAAAGTATACCGAAGAGTGCTCCGCTCCTGCCGCGTTTACAGGCTCACCACTTGCGTTTATTTCCATTCTTAACTGTGCTTCAAGAATTAAGAAATCGAATGCGTTACTAACTGTTCTTTATGTAATTTTATCTATTTTAGGCTTATTGTTATTTATCTACTCTTCCTTCTCAGGAACTGCGACTCAGCCACTTACAAATATACCGCTGATTTACAGCGTATCTTCCCTTCTCGTAACAATAATTTTATATTTATTCAAAAAACCCTAATTTCAGGAGGCAAATAAAATGAACGAAAAGAAAAAATTTTATATCACAACGGCTATCGCCTATACATCAAGAAAGCCGCACATCGGCAACGCTTATGACATTGTTTTAGCCGATATGATAGCACGCTATAAAAGAATGATGGGTTTTGACGTTTTTCTGATGACAGGCTCTGATGAACACGGTCAGAAAATCGAAGAATATGCCAATACGGCAGGTATATCACCCAAGCAGTATGTTGATAATGTTTCTGATGAGATTAAGGCTGTTTGGAATAGCCTTAATACAAGCTACGATAAATTCATCCGCACTACTGATGATTATCACGAAGATGCCGTTCAAAAGATTTTCAAAAAGCTATACGACCAAGGCGATATATATAAGGGTACTTACGAGGGCAAATACTGTGTTCCCTGCGAATCATTTTTCACTGCATCACAGCTTGTTGACGGCAAATGCCCCGACTGTGGCAGAGAGGTAATTGATTCAAAAGAAGAAGCTTATTTCTTAAAGCTTAGCAAATATCAGGATCAGCTTGTTAAGTATTTTGAAGAAAATCCTGATTTTATTCAGCCTGAATCCCGCAAAAACGAAATGATAAATAACTTTATAAAGCCCGGCCTTGCTGACCTTTGCGTTTCCCGTTCTTCATTCAAGTGGGGCGTACCTGTAAGCTTTGATGACAAGCACGTTATCTACGTTTGGATAGATGCGCTTTCTAACTATATTACAGGTATTGGCTACAATCCCGATGGTAGTAGCGAGCAATACAAAAAGTTGTGGCCAGCTGATTTACACGTTATCGGTAAAGATATTGTAAGATTCCACACAATATATTGGCCTATTATTCTTTTAGCACTTGGTGAGCCTCTGCCAAAGCAGGTTTTGGGTCATCCTTGGGTGCTTGTCGGCGAGGATAAAATGTCCAAATCTAAGGGCAATGTAATTTATGCTGATGAGCTTGCAAAGAGATTTTCAGCTGATGCGGTTAGATATTATCTTCTTTCAGAAATTCCATTTGCTCAGGATGGCACAATAACCTATGAGTCATTTATAAATAAATATAATACTGACCTTGCCAATACCCTTGGTAATCTTGTAAACCGCACCGTTGCTATGACTAATAAATATTTCGGTGGCACTGTAACAATGGGCGATGGTACTGATACTCTCGATAAAGAGCTTGTTGAATATGCAGAAAATTCCGTTAAGCTTTATTATGAGGCTATGGAAAGCTATCATAATACAAATGCCTGCGAAGCAATTATGAATCTTGCAAAGAGATGTAATAAATATATTGATGAAACTACTCCTTGGATTCTTGCTAAGGATGAAGCAACCAAGCCAAGATTATCTGCCGTTCTCTTTAACCTGCTTGAATGTATAAGAATGATAGGAGTTATGTTAAAACCCATTATTCCTGAGAGTGCAGATTCTATCGCAAATCAGATAAATAACAATAATTCCGAGCTCACCTTCGGTATAGCAAACTCATATTCCGTTGGTGAAGCAAAGCCCTTATTTGCAAGAATTGATACTGAAAAGGTTCTTGAAGAAATTGCCAATGAGCAAAAGGCAAAGGAAGAAGCAAAAAATATCGAAAATACTGTAACACTCGAACAGATTTCCATTGATGATTTTGCTAAGGTAGAGCTTAAAACCGCAAAAATTGTTGCTTGTGAGCCTATTCCAAAAGCCAAAAAGCTCTTAAAGCTCACTCTTAATGATGGAAGTTCTACCCCGAGAATTGTAGCATCAGGTATTGCCAAATGGTATAAGCCTGAGGATTTAATCGGTCATAATATTATCGTTGTATCAAACCTTAAACCCGCTACCCTTTGTGGCGTAGAATCAAACGGTATGATTCTTGCGGCTGACTGTCCCGATGAACAGGTTAAAGTTATCTTTGTTGATGATATTCCCGAAGGCAGTAAAATAAGATGATAGATTACCCTGAAAGCTTATGTTTAAATTTGCCTCAAATTTTTGACAGTCACGCTCATTATGATGACAGTAAATTTGACGGTATAAGAGAAGAATTGCTTGATAAGATGTTTACAAGCGGTGTTAGTGGAATTGTTACCTGCAGTGTTGATGGTGAGTCAGCAAATAACACCCTTTCCCTTGCTGAAAAATATGAAAATTTATATGCAGCTGTAGGTATTCATCCCGAAAACCTTAGCAGCAATACCTCCATTGAAGAAATTGAGGCTTTGTCAAAGCACCCTAAGTGTGTTGCTATCGGCGAAATTGGTCTTGACTATTATTGGGAAAGCGATAATAAAGAGCAACAAATCAAAACGTTTGAAGAACAGTTAATTCTCGCAAATAAATTAGGTCTTCCCGTTATTGTTCACGATAGAGATGCCCACGCCGATACTCTCGAACTGCTTAAAAAACATAAACCAAAGGGCGTTGTCCACTGTTTTTCAGGCAGTGTGGAAATGGCTAAGGAAATTTTAAAGCTTGGTATGTATATCGGTGTAGGCGGCGTTATTACCTTTAAAAATGCAAAAAAGCTTCCCGAAGTTGTTAAAATCATTCCTGATGATAAATTATTGGTTGAAACCGATTGCCCATATCTTGCTCCTGAGCCCTTCAGAGGTAAGCTGTGCCATTCAGGTCATATTGCAATAACAGCAGAAAAAATTGCAGAATTCAAAAACACCACAAGAGATTATATCCTTAAGATGACTTTAAACAACGCAAAAAAACTATTTAATTTATAGAATAATCACCCCGACTAATGCTAATAATAAGCATTGAAAGCGGGGTGATTTTTAATGGATAACAAGAACAAAAACGAGCAGAACAAAAATAATCAGAATAAGAACAACCAGAATAAAAACGAGCAGAATACAGACAAGGTTTTCAAGGATGAAAACAAATAATTTTTTATAAAATGTTTATCGGCAGGAAAATTTTCTTGCCGATATTTTTTTACAAGAAAAAGCGTAGAAAAACAAAGTATTTAAGAGAAAAAACGAGGAAAAGAAAGTTTAGAGATAATTTCCGCAAATTTCCTGCTGATATTTCTACAATTTTTGCAATTTTTTCTTGACTTTTAAGCTAATAGGTATTATCTTTATTATTGTTAATATATACATATAAATAATATTTAACGCATCTGTGTAGAAAGACGATTGGTACTAATGTGTGCCGTAGTCCCTTTGAGAACTACGAAAAACCCTTTGTCAGGGCACACAAACAAACAATCGGGGTATCGCGCAGGGTAAACGTAAAAAATTTACTGCTGTCGACACTTGGGTGTTTGACAAAGGGGGATGCTTAAATGGAAAAACAGAATATTATTGAACTAAATGATATCTTCGTTTCCTTCGGTGATGAAAAGGTCCTTGATGGACTTAACCTCAACATTCACGATAAAGAGTTTATCACTTTACTCGGACCTTCAGGTTGCGGTAAAACGACCACTCTTAGAATTATTGCAGGATTTTTGGATGCCGATTCAGGCGAAGTTATTTTTGAAGGCAAAAAAATCAATGGTGTTCCATCGTATAAGCGACAGGTTAACACCATTTTTCAACGTTATGCTCTTTTTCCACATCTGAACGTATATGAGAACGTAGCGTTTGGTTTGCGTGTAAAGAAGCTTAAAGAAGACGAAATCAAAGAGATAGTTACTGAAATGCTGCATCTTGTAAACCTTGACGGCTTTGAAAAACGCAGTATTGCTACCCTTTCAGGCGGTCAGCAGCAGCGTGTTGCTATTGCGAGAGCAATAGCAAATAAACCAAAGGTTTTACTTCTTGACGAGCCTCTTGCAGCTCTCGACCTTAAGCTTCGCAAGGATATGCAAAAGGAGCTGCGCAGAATTCAGCGTCAATTAGGTATTACCTTTATTTTTGTAACCCACGACCAAGAAGAAGCGCTTACTATGTCTGACAGAGTCGTTGTAATGAATAAAGGTAAAATTCAGCAAATCGGTACTCCCCAAGATATTTATAATGAGCCTGAAAATGCATTTGTAGCTGATTTTATAGGCGAATCAAATATACTTGATGGCGTTATGAGAGATGATTTCGTAGCTGAATTTTCAGGCCACGTATTTGAATGTTTGGATAAAGGCTTTAGCAAGGACGAAAGCGTTGATGTTGTTGTCCGCCCAGAAGACGTTGATATTGTTTCCTCAGCTAAAGGAATGCTTACGGGTACTGTTACCTCTGTTGACTTCTTAGGCGTTCACTATGAAATCATTGTAGATATCGGCGGATTTAAATGGATGATACAAACCACCGATGAGTGTTCTGTTGGCGATGATGTTGGTCTTTATATAGAGCCTGATGCCATTCATATTATGAAAAAATCAGAATATTCGGGCCTTTACGGCGATTACAGTACATATAGCGAAGAAATGGAGCATCTTTCTGACATAGAGCCGGAGGATGACGATGAATAAAAAAAGCTTTGGCAGTCGCTTGGTGGCTGCACCATATATTGTTTGGGCGGCTATTTTTATAGTAGTACCGCTTGTTATAATGGCGTATTTTGCTTTTACCGACGCTAATGGTATATTTACCTTTGCCAATTTTTCGGGAATCGGCAGATTCAAAAAAGCTTTTGGTATGTCAATTATATACGCAGTTATCGCCACCGTTATCACACTGTTACTTGCGTATCCTATGGCTTACTATATGACTAAGCTTAAGGTTTCAAGTCAACGTATGATAATGATGCTTATAATGCTACCTATGTGGATGAATTTCCTCATCCGCACTTATTCTTGGATAACAATACTTGCAAATACAGGTCTAATAAATAAGCTTTTAGAAGCTTTGGGTATTGGTAGGCTACAACTTATCAATACACCTGGCGCAGTAATTTTGGGTATGGTCTATGACTTTATACCCTATATGATTCTGCCTATTTATACCGCTATGTCAAAGATAGATAATTCATTACTTGAAGCTGCAAGTGATTTAGGCTCTAACAGCATATCCCGTATACGCCGTGTAATAATGCCCCTTTCCCTTCCCGGTGTTATTTCAGGTATCACTATGGTTTTTGTACCATCTGTCAGCACCTTTTATATCTCTCAAAAGCTCGGCGGTAATAAGGATATGCTTATCGGCGATGCTATTGAATATCTGTTTAATACGGGTCCTCATTATTATAATGTTGCATCTACCCTCTCACTTATTCTTATGGTGATGATACTTATCTGCACCCTTATAATGAACCGATTCAGTGATGATGAGGAGGCTGTTGTTGTATGAAAACTCTCTCCCGTCTATATATAGCCTTAATACTCTTATTCTTATATGCTCCCGTTGCTGTTATGATATTCTTTTCGTTTAACTCAGGCGGCAGCGTTTGGGTATTCGAAGGTTTTTCACTTGATTGGTATTTAGGTCTTGCTACAAATACATCTATGCTTGAAGCTCTGCGCCACACACTGACTATTGCCATTTTATCAGCGCTTATTTCAACTGTTATGGGCACAGCTGCATCGGTTGGCATTTTAGCGCTCAGAAAAAGAATCAGCCGAAGCGCTGTAATGTCTGTCACAAATATTCCCATGATGAATGCGGATATTGTAACCGGCGTATCACTTATGCTTCTTTTCGTGTTCATTGGTAATTTATTTGCACTTCGTGAATCTCTTGGTTTTTTTACAGTACTTTCAGCGCACATAACCTTTAATCTGCCATATGTAATTTTGTCGGTTATGCCAAGACTTCGCGCCACCGATATGAGTCTAAACGAGGCCGCGCTCGACCTTGGATGCACACCTGTTAAAGCATTCTTTAAGGTTGTCTTGCCCTCTATTTCCACATCTATTTTTACAGGGGCTATTATGGCTTTTACCCTTTCCCTTGATGACTTTGTTATAAGTTATTTCACTTGTGGTCACTATCAGACATTGCCTATTGTAATTTACAATATGACTAAGAAAACAGTGACTCCTGATGTTTATGCCCTTTCAACTATAATATTTCTTGCTGTGTTTGTTTTGCTTGTTCTCTATAATGCCTTACAAACCAGAGTGGAAACAAGGAGGGCTGAAAATGTTTAAGAGACTATTTTTAATATTTTTTAGTATTTTGCTTTGCATTTCCCTTTGTGGCTGCGGATATGAATATTATGATTTACAATTAGATGCTATATATACCAAAGAACTTGAAGGTACTGAGCTTAATGTATATAATTGGGGTGAATATATTTCTGACGGCAGCGAAGGCTGTATGGATATAAACCGTGAATTTGAAAGACTAACAGGTATAAAAGTAAATTATACCACCTTTGAAAGTAATGAAACTATGTATTCACAACTTAAAAACGGTGGCGTTAGCTATGATATTATAATTCCCTCCGATTATATGATAGCTCGTTTAAAATCCGAAGGTATGCTCTCAAAAATAGATACCTCTTCCCTTTCAAATTATCGTTATATCAGCGATAGTTATAAAGGTCTTTATTTTGATGAAAAGCAGGAATATACCGTACCCTATAACGTTGGTATGGTTGGCATAATCTATAATAGTGCGCTGATTGGTGAGCCTGAACATTCCTGGAACACCTTATGGAGCGAAAAATACCGTAATATGTCTCTCAATTTCAATAATCCTCGCGATGGATTTATGACTGCGCAAAAGCTCCTTGGCTACAGCGTCAACTCGACAAATCTTAACGAGTGGAATGAAGCCTGCGATTTATTAAAGAAAGGCAAGGATGTACTGCAGTCCTATGTTATGGATGAAATCTACGGTAAACTCGAAACTGGCGAAGCCGCAATCGGCCCCTATTATGCGGGTGATTTTCTTGTTATGCAGGAAGTGAATCCAGACTTAAAATTCTTTTATCCAAAAGAAGGTACTAACATCTTTGTGGACTCGGTTTGCATACCAAAATGCGTCAAAAATTACGAGGCCGCAATGCTTTATATCAATTTTTTATTGGAGCCTGATATTGCGCTTGCTAATGCCGAATATATCGGTTACGCCTCTCCGCATAATGCAGTAGTAAATAATCCGGATTACTGCTACTACAAAAACGAAATTTTGTATCCTTCTGAAGAAAATATGCCGAACACGGAATACTATCACGATATACCCGAAAACGTGCGTATGCACTACGAAGATTTATGGCTTGATTTGAAGCTGTATTAAAATAACCGCCGAGAAAACTCGGCGGTTATAATGTTATTATTTAGAAAAAATATTTTTTGCCTAAAAACCATTGACAAAACCATTATTTTGGAATATAATACTTTCGTTGCAAATTTTCATATCGAGGTGTGGCGCAGCTGGTAGCGCACTAGTTTTGGGAACTAGATGCCGCAGGTTCGAGTCCTGTCACCTCGACCAAAATCGGAAATCCGCTGATGAAAATCGGCGGATTTTTGATTTTGTACTATTCATTTTTCATTATTCAATATTCATCATTCATTAAGACAGATTTCCGTAATGAATAATGAATATGTAAGCCGCTTCGCTGATGAATAATGAATAATATAAATACTGCTTTTTTAACGCTTGTGCTTGCGTTTTTTACATTCTCCAGTCGGATTTTTACTTATTCAAAATTATTAAACAAACAATTAACATCACACCTTTCGCATTTGTTTTTGACATATACTGAAGAACTTTGATTCCTTGACTATTTTCATCATTTATGATATACTATAAAATAACAAGGGGCTGGTCGTGAGACCCTGGTCCACCGACTGGCGGGGAATTTCCCCGCTTTTTATTTTATCTATCAAAATCAGACTGAATGAAAATAGGAAATCTGACCGACGGAATTTTTGTGACTTGAAATCAATAATTAATTGCTTTTTGAAACTGCTAACAAAAAATAGCGATCAGGGAATATCAATCATGCTTCTGTTTTTTACAAATTGAAAGGAGAATTATATTGAAAGCAAAATTACCACATAGTTTTATACTATCATTGACCCAATATGATGTAACTGATGTTCTTATTCATATTTCCAAATATTCATCTACTTTATTCTCTCATAGTGACGAAGAATTAACGGCTGCAAGACGAGAAACATTGAGATTAGGAAATCGTACTGGACAAATTCTCATAACGGGATGGTTTTTAGTTGATATGGCTTACTTAGCAGTAAAACATTGCCGCGGAACCAAGACCATTCAGAATGATAATGAGTTTTTTAAACTCGCTAACCTTTACAACGGTTATTACCAAGAAACAGAAAAGAATTTACCATTTTTAAAAAGCAAAAGCAAATTCAACGATTTTATGCTTTACTTGTACGGTTTCTTTGGCGAACAGCGAAAATTTCAAAACTCCACAAGCACTGCCGAAATTATGGACAACTACTGCAGAAATATGTACTTGATGGATGTGGTTTCTAAAGAATTTCCCAACATAAATGTCGAAGATATAGTTTTACAAGAAATTGGAGTAACAAGTCAAGAACTTTCTGCAATTTTATGGTGTGTATCTATTGTTGGACTCACACAGCCTTTTATTCTAAATGCTGGGCAATACTATAACAAGGGAATCATCAATGAAGAGAAGGTTAAATTAGTAGTTGATTATTTTTCTTCAGATATCTCAACAATTAAAGATTCAAAACTCGAAAGGCAACAATTATATGCCACTCCATTTATTAAACTTCCTTCTGGAGACTATATATTAAACAACATATATTTGCTACTGTTTTTATTTGAAAATGCCACTTATTGGGTTGTGAGAAACCATTTTCAAAAAACAAATGATCAAACATTCATCAATGCCTTTGGAGACTATTTTGAGTTCTATTTCAAACAAGTCCTAGAAACATACTTAGAAAAGGATATGTTTCACAAAGTCCCAGAAGATAAGGAAAAACGAGCAGATTGGTTTTTGAAAATTGGAAAATTCTCATTTCTTATAGAACAGAAATCTGCATTAACAGGGTTAAATGCAAAACAACAAATCAGTAATATAGACCAAACTAAAACTTACATTGTTCGCAACTGGATCAAAGCTTTAAAACAACTTTTTAACACCCAAAAGATTTATGAATCTGAACACGAACACATAATCAAAATAGTTTTGGTTTATGAGGATTATTTTAAAGAAGAAATCTTAGAAAATGCATTTCGATTAGAAGAAAATACAGTCAAAGATGACGGATATTATTGGCTCGCATCTATTGATAATATCGAAATGTTGTTACACACTTATAGAAATAATCCCGATACGTTTAACAACATAATACAAAAGAAAATTGATGTCGAAACAAGTAAGTCTATGGAAGGACGAGAACTCGGCCAAATTATGAGCACTTATTCTGTAGATGAGAATCTGCATATTCACTCTCAACCGTATATTTCCTACAAAACAAAACTCATAGAAAGTTTAAAATAGCATACACGCCGCCACAAAATTTACACTATGGTGTTTTTGGATCCTTTTATTCTTAATAGTAATCAAGAGCTATGTACTGTTTTTGGCTGCGAAAAACCCAGTATTTATGCGGGTTTTCGGTTGATTACTATAACGCTACTCCGACCAATACTCATTAAGGTTGATTCAAAACGAATCAACCTTAATTTTTTTGTACTTTTTTACCTGTTATTAGTGTTTTTATTTGTACATTGCGCTATAAAAATAGGGCTTTGTACTAAAATTGTATCGGGGGTATAAGGTTACCTCATTACCGAAAAATACCAAAAAATCGGCATTCTCTCACTCTCCTCGGCAATGAATACTTGCTCCCGTAAACGAGCAAACCTCCCGTAAACGAACACCGAAAACATAACAGGTTATGAATTCGGAAAGCGCTTCCTTGCGCTACCGAGGTGGTGTATAATATAAAAAGTTTCAAAGCCAAAACGAAGTAAGCGTTCGCGAACATTTGAAAGCATTTTATGCACAAAAGTCCACAAATGCGCTCGCTTGAACTTGATATTTGTCGATTTATATGTTATAATGAACCCATCACTATATGAGAGGTGTATTATGGCTGTTTCTTATAACAAGTTATGGAAACTTTTGATTGACCGTAAAATGAAGAAAAAAGAGCTGATCGAGCAAGCGGGCATCAGCAGAACTACCATTGCCAAGATGGGCAGAGATGAAAACGTATCAACGGATGTACTGTCAAAAATTTGCGGTGCGCTAAATGTTGACATAGGTGAAATCATGGAAATGGTACCCGATGCCAGCGGAGAAAAATAATGGATAAACACACACCCGAACAACGGCGAAGGAATATGCAGGCCGTTAAAAACAAGGATTCACAAATCGAATTACTGTTACGAAAAGAACTTTGGAGTCGCGGGATCCGTTACAGAAAGAATTCAACCGAAATTTTTGGCAAACCCGATATTGTATTCATAGGCAAGAAAATAGCCGTTTTTTGTGACAGCGAATTTTGGCACGGATACAATTGGGAAGAGCGTAAAAAAGATTTTAAGTCTCACCAAGAGTTTTGGATTCCAAAAATAGAGCGAAATATGGAACGCGACAAAGAAGTAACAGCAAAACTTGAATCCGAAGGATGGACGGTTCTCCGCTTTTGGGGAAATGAGATTAAGAAGCACACGGCGCAATGCGCAGATATAATAGAAAAGGTGGTACGCTCAAAATGAATCAACTGAAGTCTATTGATTTGTTTGCCGGTATCGGCGGTATTCGGCTTGGTTTTGACAATGCTTTCGGCAATGAAATCAGCACCGTTTTTGTCAGTGAATGGGATGAACACGCGCAAAAAACTTACAAGGCGAATTTTGAAGATGATTTCGAAATTGCCGGTGATATAACAAAAATTGATGAAAAAGATATTCCCGAGTTTGATATTTGTCTCGCGGGATTTCCTTGCCAGGCTTTCAGTCTTGCAGGTCAGCGCATGGGTTTTGAGGACAATTATAAAGGTATGTGCCGTGGCACTCTCTTTATGGATGTAGCTCGTATATGTGAATATCATAAACCCAAAGTTATCTTCTGCGAAAACGTGAAAGGACTTGTAATTCACGACAGAGGTAGAACTTTTAAGATTATTTGTAAGACCTTTGAAGATCTTGGATATAAGGTTTTCCACAAAGTGCTTAACAGCAAAAATTTCGGAGTACCTCAAAACAGAGAAAGAATCTACGTGGTAGCTTTCAGAAACGATATTGCTCCCGATAACTTTGAATTCCCTGAGATGACCGATGATACCAAACGTCTGTGGGATATTCGTGAGGAAAAGCCTGTCCCTGCGAAATATTATTTGAGTGATGTATATGTAGAAACACTCCGTCGACACAAAGCTCGTCATGAATCCAAAGGTAATGGTTTCGGTTATGAAATCCGCGATTGGAGCGATGTTGCAGGAGCTATCGTATGCGGCGGTATGGGACGCGAAAGAAATCTTGTAATAGACAAGAGACAAAAAGACCTTACACCAACCACACATATCAAGGGTAAAATTAACAAAGAAGGAATCCGCAAAATGACGCCCCGCGAGTGGGCCCGTTTACAGGGGTTCCCCGACAGTTTTGAACTACCTCTCGCAGACACACATCTTTATAAACAGTTCGGCAATAGCGTTACCGTTAATGTAATAGAAGCTATCGCTAAAAAAATCAAGGAGGTGCTGGAATGATTACAGGCAACAAGGGTGAATGGAGCGAAGCATATGTCCTTTTGCGTTTACTCGCTCAGGGCAGAATGTATGCTGCCGATGAAAACCTTGAGCAAATCGACAGCATGTACTTCCCGATCATCAAGATACTGCGTGAGGAAATCAAAGACAGAAAATACGAATATGCCGTTGATAACAGCGACAGAAAAATAGATATTTATTATAACGGCCGGCTTGTAAAATCCCACCCTCAAGCACAGTTCACTTCTGAAGCCGATTATTTGTATGACAAAATCGTAGAAGGCGGTAGTCGCGCTTTTGCCATCGAACATACAGAAGAGTTTTTGAAAGAAATCGGTTGTGAACGTCTTGCTGCGCCTTCAAGTGACAAGACCGATATATCCATGCAAATCTATGATATCAATACGGGTTACTCTCCCGTTTGCGGTTTCAGCATAAAATCCGAAATCGGTAATGCGCCCACGCTTATAAATGCCACGGGTGCGACAAACTTTATCTATGAAGTTGAAGGCTTAAGTGACGAACAGATTGAGTCTATCAACGCAATTGATACACGCACAAAAATCAGAGACCGTATGGATCGAATTTTTAGCGAAGCAACATCTGTAAAGTTTGTTAAGGTAAACAGTTCGATTTTCTCCAACAATTTGATGCTTATAGACAGCCGTTTGCATGAGATTGTTGCTGAAGCTCTCGTTTGTCATTACAGAGACGGACTCGGCACTTGTAAAGATGTCGTTGCCGCACTAGAAGAATCCAATCCCCTTAATTTCCCTGCACAGGGATATTACAATTACAAATTTAAAGAACTGCTTTGCTGTGCTGCGCTCGGTATGACTCCCGCCACCGCTTGGGACGGTCACGATGAAGCCAATGGCGGTTATATCGTTGTAACTTCTGCAGGTAAAGTTCTTGCTTATCATATTTACAACAGAGATTTCTTCAAAGAGTATCTTATGAATAACACAAAATATGAAAGAGCATCAACAAGCAGACATGGGTTTGCTTCTCTTTACAAAGAGAACGGTAAAACCTACGTTAAGCTGAATTTGCAGATTAGATTTATATGAAAGTAGGAAGTTTGTTCACCGGAATCGGCGGCATTGACATTGGGTTTGAACAAGCAGGCTTTGAAATTGCATGGGCAAACGATGTAGACGTTGCCGCTTGCAAAACTTACCGACATAATTTCCCAAATCCGTTACTTATCGAAGGGGATATTCGCAATATAAATCCCTATGATCTGCCGGATATAGATGTTTTAGTTGCCGGGTTTCCGTGTCAACCGTTCTCTGTTATGGGATATCAGCGAGGGTTCAAAGATCCCCGTGGCAATTTATTCTTTGAAATAGCCCGATTTATTGATGCAAAAATGCCGAGGATTGTATTTCTGGAAAATGTACAAAACTTGATAGAACACGATAACGGCAAAACATTCCTTGTAATTTACAACACACTTGCACAGTTCGGCTATTCCGTAAAATACAAAGTAATAAACGCCACCGATGTCAATATCCCGCAAAATCGCGCTCGTATTTTTATTGTGGCATTTCGAGATATTAACGATTGTGACAAATTTACATTTCCCGAATCCGTCCCACTTGAAACTACGATTGACGATATTATCGATCGCAGCATAAAGCATGATGATGTTTATTATTACGGCTCAAAGAGCCGATATTTTAAACAACTCAATGCGAAAATTGTCGATAAAACGGGTATTTACAGAATTGACGACAGCGGCATTGCAACACGCAAATGGGATATTTGCCCGACATTGAAAGCCAATATGGGAACATATCACGACCGCGTCCCAATAATAAGGGACGATTTCGGTATCCGAAAGTTAACGCCTATGGAATGCCTTGCCTTTCAAGGGTTTCCAAAAGAATTTACTTTCAAGGGAGTTTCTCTTGAAAGTGCATATAAACAATGCGGGAACACAGTGATTGTTCCAATAATAAAAAATGTTGCCTTTATATTAAAAACAATATAGCAATAAATAAAATTTGGAGGTTATAAAATGGGAGTAATACACTCAGATATTAGATCAATTTTTCTTGCTGAGCACCCAGATCAAGAATGCATATTGAAACCTTTTTTGAATGGTTTTGATATTACTTATGCTGACAAAAAATCTTTAAATAATACTACACTGTATGCATATATCATAAAACCTGAACAATATTTACGCGAAGCATTTGGCATAGAAAAAGAAGTTATTCTAGCATATACACCATATGACAATTTGCAACCACGAGCTATACAAGCAGTAAATTTGTTGTTTGACGAGTTTCCGTTTAAGAATCGCGTTGATACATTGAATTGTTTTGTTGTATCCAAAGATTCAAGCATCTTAGACTATGCAGGGATAAACAATTTTACAGACCAACAATCTCGTTCAATTGTCCCCTTCGTGTACAATGAATTATTGACGAACATATCAGATCAATGGTATATCAGAAATGTTTTGAAAAAGAACTTTTATGATGTTGATCTTTTCGGTTATACGCTCCCGTTACGCGACGAAGCATCATTTTTTGGCAGGCAACAAATCGTAGCGCGTTATATTGATGCTATCAAACGTTGTGAAAATCGAGGAATTTTTGGCGTTAGAAAATCAGGAAAAACATCTCTGCTCTTTAAAATAGATCGTTTAATCCGCGAACAACATTTAGGATTTGTATTTTTTTACGACTGTAAATCTCCCTCATATCGTAAACTCCACTGGAATGAATTTTTAGGTGCAATATGCGATAACATCGCTAAACGACTAGGCATTCATATACGCAAAGAATATGATGAAACCAATATTATAAAGAGTTTCCGTTATGTAATGAAAACCGCATCAGATATGAACAAGAAAGTAATCATAATGTTTGATGAAATTGAGTACATATCTTTTAGAAGTCCCCTCGATACACATTGGCATACAGAATTTATTGATTTTTGGCAAACAATATGGTCTGTACAAAGTTTGCATAGGAATCTTGTGTTTATTCTGTCAGGTGTAAATCCAAGTGTGTCGGAAGTTGACACTATTAACGGAATTCAAAATCCGCTTTTCGGCATAGTACAATCAGAATATTTACAAGGTTTATCTTGTGATGATGCTCGTTCAATGATACATACGCTCGGACGCCGAATGGGATTACGTTTTGACCACGAAGCAATTTCTACGCTTTACAATCAATACAACGGACATCCTATGCTTTTACGTTTAGCTTGTAGCTATATAAATCGCCAACCTTCAACTCAAACTAGACCCGTAAATATCACAAAGAACGTTGTAAGCAATATGCAAGATGAGCTTGACGTTGAGTTAGCATATTATTTTAAACATGTCGTTTCTGAAATACAACAGTTTTACCCTGAAGAATACGAAATGTTTGAAATGTTAGCATCAGGACAAACAACCGACTTCGTTGAATTATCACAAATAGCTGAATATACCAAACATTTGTATAGTTACGGGCTTGTTGAAAAAGACGAACACAACACTCCTTTTGTTAAAATGCCCGTTGCAGGAAGATATGTTGCTATGGAGCTTGCAAAAAAAGAAAACAGAACTGCGCTTTATAAAATTATAGATACCGATAAACGCCGTTCTTGGGTTGCTCAACGAGTACAAGCTATCATTAGAGATATGAGACAATTGGAAACCGCTATCCAAAGTGCTGGCAAGGACAAATTGTTCGGCGAAAACTCATTTCCTGAAGCAGAAAAGTTTGCTGGTGTTTCACCTATAGTTACTGAACCACAATTTGAATCTTTCTTTAATGTTTGTAATAGATGCTTCGTTGAGTCAATTGAAAATTATGGTACTTCTATTGGAAAGCCGAAATATTTTTGGAATGAAATAAAGTCATCATATCCGAGTCTTTTTAATATCCTTCATAAAATAAAGGTATATCGCCATTCAAAAGATCATTTAAAACTTAATCCTGATGTTGCACGCAAATATGCAGAATTTTGGAATGACGATACGCAGGGTTTTGCAAATCAAGACGATCAAAGATTTGTAATCCAACAAAAACTTTTGGAAGGATTGTTAACAGCAATTCAAATAGAAATAGATAATATATCGTAAGCATTAGCTTCTTTTCCCGTTCACAATAATTTATCAATTGCCGCGTCTACTTATAATAGGCGCGGCGATTTTGTTTTTCGGGGACTTGACTTTTCGAAAGTTTTGAGCATTTTTATTAAACCAAGCCGCAGGGTTAATATTTTGAAAGAGGTGCTTTTATGAAAATCCAAAAGCCATTGCCGGGGATGACCCCCAAAGAAACCGAAAGACAGTTCCACTATATGAACGCTGTCATTATGTTCAAGGTGATGCACTCTCGTGGAATCATCAACGAAAAAGAACTGCATTTATGCAAAGAAGAGATGCTGAAAAAGTACAAACCGCCCCTTGATCCGTACAAGGATGAGGTGTAAAAATGACTTGATTTTTGCATTTGACCCCCCTTAGGTCGAAAAACGGCATTTTTGACCCCCCTCCC
>JAZUQH010000036.1:0-2559 GCA_045605605.1 Acutalibacteraceae bacterium
AAGGGAATATTCCCTTATAATTCTATCCTAAATAAGGGTAAAATATGCTTTTGAAGAAGAAATAAGTGTATCAAAAGATAATTTTCTAAACAGGGACTTGACTTTTCGGCATTTTAGAGTCATTACATACACTACCGCAAATTTCAGGAGGTATTGTATGACCAAGGAACAATCAACGGCAGAAATGCGTTATAGACTCGCAAAATATGTTTTGCAGGTGTTATTGGATGCAGAACTCATCACCACCGAGGAGGCAATAAAGACAAAAGCGACTCTGCTTGAAAAGTATGAGCCGTTTACACGCTGTTTGGAGGAGGCGGACTCATGGCAGAACGAGTTGTAAAGCTGGTTCGCCCACGCTCTAAAGTCCTGTCTCTCCCGAAGGAGATACGAGAAAAACGTGTGGCAGCCTATGCCCGTGTGTCTACCGACTCCGATGAGCAGATGGGCAGCGTTGAGGCGCAGAAGGATTATTTTGAAAAGCTTATACGGGAAAAGCCGGGATGGGTGCTTGTTGGCGTATATGCCGACGAGGGCATCTCCGGTACATCCCTCAATCGCAGAGAGGCATTTGCCCGTATGATCGATGATGCGATGGACGGAAAAATAGATTTGATTGTAACCAAATCCATCTCCCGCTTTGCCAGGAATACGGTGGATGCTCTCAATATTATCCGCAAACTAAAGTTAAAAGATGTAGGTGTATATTTTGAGAATGAGGATATTTCTACCTTGGACAGCAAGGGCGAGTTTCTTATAACCCTGATGTCCAGCCTGGCGGAAGAAGAATCCCGTTCCATTTCCGAAAATGTACGATGGGGTCAGCGCAAACGCTTTGCAGACGGTAGGTATCATATGCCGTATAAACAGTTTCTCGGATATAAGAAGGGCGCTAATGGCGAGCCGGAACTTGTGGAGGAAGAAGCAAAAATTATAAGAATAATATATCGGCTCTTTTTAGAAGGATACTCTACAAGCTCGATTGCAGAACAGCTGACCGAAGCGGAAATACCATCTCCCTCCGGGATGAATGTTTGGCAACGGCGCACCGTAGAAAGTATTCTTAAAAACGAAAAATACTATGGTGCGGCCTTGCTTCAAAAAACTTTTTGCGTTGATTACCGCACAAAAACGATGCGTAAAAATCAAGGTGAATTACCGATGTATTACGTTGAAAACGGACACGAAGCTATCGTAACAAAAGAGATTTTTGAGGCAGTGCAGGAAAAGCTTTCCGTGCCGGAAGAAAATCTTGACTCGGTTCAACGGCGCATTTTAAATCACAATCTTTCCGGTAAACTATTCTGTAGTGAGTGTGGTTCTTTTTTTGGCCCCATACCGATCCACTCAACAACCTATAATGACCTGGTATGGAAGTGCAGCAATCGTCACTTAAAAGGCTACCCGTGCAAGACACCATATTTGTACGAGGAGATGTTATACCCCATATTCCACGAAATCATCGTGTCGGTGTTAAGAAAGACCTCCGGTGTTGTGCGGGATTGTGTTTCGGTTATAAAAACCTTGCGAAACAGCAAAAGTGGCATTACGCAAAACACTATTTTTGATGCCGTTACCGATTATGATATAAGCAGCAAAGCCGAAGCGCGAATATGGCGAACGGCAATCGATAAGGTAACCGTTCACCCTGGACACCTGCTTGAGTTCCATATGATCGATGGTAGCAGAATGGAATACCGAATGATGAAAACTTCACCAAGGAAGGCTCATCCGACCAAGTGTGCCGAAGAAGATATTAATAACGATTACATCAACGGTTTCCAAATTGACTTTTTGGCACAAAAGTACGGATTTAGCATCGGATCCATTAAACGTATTTTAAATCAACACCGCAAGGAAAGCCCAAAGGACTTAATTATAAAAGAGTATATACAAGGCAAAAAGCCCGCCGTTATCGCACGCGAAATGAGCATTCCTTCCAGTACGGTAAGGTCTATTATTTATCGTGCTCACCTTACAAACGCCCCTGCGAAAAAAGCTGCTTGCTTAAATTGTGGAAACGAATTTGAACACTTCGAAAACAGCAGAAAATACTGCTGCCGAGAATGCTCTTTGGAGCATCGTTACAGCAAAAGACAAGGCCGCACAGAAGGATAACCCTCTATGCGGTTCTGCCTGTTTTGTAATTTATTCTTCGAAATTCAATCCTGTGAGCGTTTCAAGCATCAACCTCCCGCCGAGCCTGAACCCATATGCGAATATCTCCCGCTCGATAATGCCGTACATTTCATTAACGCAATCATCGTATTTTGCCAAGGTTTCTTTCTGCGCTTCGGTGAGTGTATCGGAGAGATTATCTCGGTTTTTACCCATAAGGTTCAGGAGATTTTTGATTTCCCGATTACCTTCGGTACTCTGCTCCTGGGGATTGACATTCCCGTACCAAAACTCTTCAAGCAATGTTCTCATAACCATCCTCCTTCCGAACATAACAACACGACCGCATCTCCGAGATCATTCCCGGTGATACGGTCGTTTCTTTGTTTTTAGTTGTCTGTTTCGGTTTTGTTTTTATACGTGGCATAATGCTGCACCTCC
>JAZUQH010000037.1:0-6807 GCA_045605605.1 Acutalibacteraceae bacterium
AAACTCTTTGATATGACCGTTGCTACCACAGGTCTTAATGAAAAGTCGGCTACTGCGGCAGGCATTGATTACGATAAGACCTACACCTATTCGGCATCTCATGCGACATATTATCCGGGGGCGGCACAGATGTCAATAAAAGCGCTTTGGGATAAGAAAACGCTTAAAATCATCGGTGCGCAGATCGTCGGTTTTGACGGCGTGGACAAGCGCATGGACGTGCTTGCCACCGTTATCCGTTTTGGCGCGAAAATCACCGACCTTACCACCCTTGAACTTTGCTATGCGCCGCCTTTCGGCAGTGCGAAAGACCCCGTCAATATGTTAGGCTTCGTTGCTGAAAATATCGTCAGCGGAAAGTTAAAACAGTTCTTCTGGCACGATGTGGAAAATCTTGCACGTGACGGCAGTGTATTCTTGCTCGACACCCGTACACCGTTTGAGGTGATGCAGGGCAAAATAGACGGATTTGTGAATATTCCGCTTGACCAGTTGCGTGAGCGAATTGACGAAATTCCGAAAGACAAACCCGTATATGTTCATTGCCATTCGGGACTTCGTTCCTACCTTGCTTGCCGTATTCTTATAGGCAACGGGTACGACTGCTATAACCTTGCAGGCGGATGGCGGATCTATGAATCGGTAATAAACGAGCGCACCGTCCCCGAATACTCTTGCAAAGACTGTAAATAAGTTTTGCGGTGGAAAAAGTGGCAAGAATTAAGTTTATAAAAAAATTTTTTACTCCAACAATGATGGCTAATGGTGATAAGATATGGGAGATATTTTAATTAAAATACTTGTCTGTTTTCTCGCAGGAGCAGGGGCAGGCATTGGAACGGGATTTGCGGGAATGAGTGCCGCCGCCGTTATCGGCCCTATGCTGATAACATTTTTGGGTGTACCTGCTTACGATGCGGTTGGAATAGGGCTTATCAGTGATGTTTTAGCAAGCTCCGTTAGTGCATATACCTACAAGAAAAGCGGAAATTTGGATGTTAAAAACAGCTTGCCGCTGCTCGTGAGCGTTCTTATCGTAACTATGATTGGCAGCTTTGTGGCAAGCTTTCTGCCCGAGCAAGCCATGAGCGGTACTATGCAGATAGCACTGATCATTATCGGCTTGCGTTTCATATTAAAACCTGTAAACAAGACAAGAGAACAGCTGGAAGCAGTTTCTCCTAAGAGCAGACTAATTAAGGCAATCATCGGCGGCATATTTGTCGGATTTATCTGTGGCTTTGCCGGTGCAGGCGGTGGAATGATGCTACTGCTTGTTTTGACATCTTTCCTCGGTTATCCTATGCATTTGGCAGTCGGTACAAGCGTGTTCATTATGGCGTTTACTGCTCTTACAGGCGGTATCAGCCACTTTATGATCGGTGGAGTTCCGGATATTCTTTGCCTTGTGTTATGTGTTGTATTTACTCTGCTTTGGGCAAGAATCGCTGCAAAAATCGCCAACAAGTCTAACGCAAAAACCTTAAACCGCGTGGTCGGTATTGTTATGATTATTACAAGCATCGTAATCTTGGCGGTTAATTATTTTTAATGCAATCGGTTCAAAATATTCTTAATTGTTGAGGCAGACTATGAAAGACAAATGTTTAATTTGCACAGAACAATCAATGCATCGGTGTGAGGTGCCCGTTCAAATAAAAAAAGTTAAAGGAATGATTATAATGCTTTTAATATCTCTATCATTATTTGGAATGACCGCTTGTGACGGCGATAATGAAAAAACATCGACCTACGAACAGATTACCGCCGAGCAAGCAAAAACTATTATGGATACCGAAAAGGATTATATAATTATCGATGCGAGAACCGAGGAAGAATTTGCCGAGGGGCACATCGAAAACGCAATCCTTATCCCTGAATACGAGATAGCAAACCGTGCAGAAAAAGAACTCCCCGACAAAGAGCAACTTATCCTTGTTTACTGCCGTAGCGGTAGAAGAAGTAAAATCGCATCTGAGGAGCTTGTAAACTTAGGTTACACCAACGTAAAAGAATTCGGCGGCATCATCGACTGGCCGTATGATGTTGTAAAATAATCCTACAATAGCAAAACGCTCTGCCTCGGCAGAGCGTTTTCTCGTTAATAGAATGTTATTTAATTTCTTGTTCTAAGGTTTTAAATGTTTCGGTATTGAAGAAGTCATAAAGAGATATTTCTAAGCCATCACACAATTTCTTAAGCGTAACAACGCCTGCGTTCTTGCTACCACCGTTAATTATATTCTTTAATGTTGAGGGCGGTACTGCTGAGATTCTTGCGAGAGCATTTACTGATAATCTCTTTTGCTCGCATAATTCTAATAACCTATTTGCTATGGCTTTTCTTGTATCCATATTATCACCCCTAAAAAGTTCTATATATAGTTTATGCTTTTTAGGAAGATTACATCGACCATATATGGACTTTTTGGTCCATATATGGTAAACTTGGGTCGGTGGTGATTTATTATGAAAGAGAAAACTTGTTGCTTTTTAGATCATAGAACTATAAACGAAACCGAGGAACTAAAATCAAAACTGATTGAGATTATCGAAAAACTAATTGTTGAGAAATAAGTCGATACATTTCTTTTCGGGAGCAAGAGCCGATTTAATAGCCTGTGCCTTGAAGTCGTGACCGAAATTAAAGAAAATACCCGCACATAAAACGAGTTTATGTACGAGCCGAATATCCGGATATAAACGAGCAACATACAAACTATTTGTTGGAATCTTATGAGGACACCTATTATCCTGAACATATAATCGGCTCAGGCCGAGCATCTTACGTCGAGCGTAACTATGAGATGATAGATAATAGCCACTATTGTATCGTCTACTACGATGAACCGAACGCCCCAACCACCCGCAAAAGCGGCACCAAAATCGCCCTCGACTATGCTATAAAACAAGGTAGACAAATCACAGTTCTACCCATAAAAGAGTAGCCAAAAGGTGCGATTTATGGTATAATTATAAGTGATAAGAGGTGCTTAATATGAATCGTGAATTTGTTTTGGGCCTGTGCAAAGAAAGATACGGCACCGAACCCGATTATCCTTTTAACGATAAGTATAACTCTGCCGTTTTGCGTCATAGTGATACCTGCAAGTGGTATGGTATTATTCTGAATGTTTCGCCAAGGGTGTTTGGGCTTTTGGGAGATGAAAAGGTTGACGTTATCAATCTTAAAATTGACCCGCTTATGATGGGCTCTTTTTTACAGGAAAAAGGGATTTTTCCCGCATATCATATGTCAAAAACTTGCTGGATATCTGTGTTGCTTGACGGAACTGTCAGCGAAGAAACGTTGTCTTTTTTGATTGATATTAGTTTTGAACTGACCAGTAAAAAGAGCAAAAAATAGTTTTGGAGCGTAAAAATGAGTGATAAATACATTTTACATTTTAATACAAGAATTAAAGCTACTGATAGAAATAAATTGACTCGGCAAAATTATTGTGTTCCCACTACTGCGCCAAGTTATAAGACAAAGAAAAATATATTGCTTGCACAAGACTTTTTTGAGAAAAATAATCGATACCCGATGCTTTGTCCCCAATACTATTGTAATATTCCCAATGACGTTTTCGCTGATAATGAACATTATACAGAACAATGGGTAAAACAACATTACAGCGATTGTATGGAAAACTTTGATCTAAATATGAGTTTTTTTGATTCTTTGGATGAAAAGAATTTTACAAAACATTTAGATTCTTTTGTGAAAAAGAATAAATTGCGTGAAGTTTTTGATTTAAAGGAAATTGCTGGAATAGAGGGTATTTATGTATTAGTATTAGGGCAATACAAACAAGCTTATATTGGTAAATCAAGTGATATTAAAAGACGTATTTTGGGTCACTGGAGCAGAAAAAAAGAATTTGACCACTTAATATGCGGACGTGTTGATGAGTCTGTCATATCAATTGATTCATTTGGTGCCCTTGATACTACTCAAATTTTTTATAAACGAGTTTCTTGGCGGGATATTGATGAAGTTGAAGAAAAATTAGTATCCTCATTTAAGGGTGAATATTTAATAAATCGTGTAGCTGGTGGCCTTAATGCTGAAAATGAGGCACCTATTCGAAACCTACAGTTATTAGCAAGTATGAAAAAACGAGAATTAAAATAACAATTCAGAGAGGTTTTATTTTCATTCAATCAAAGTTTACTTGGAGCATAAAAATGAGTGATATTAAACGCTGTAAATGGTGCAACCTTAAAACACTACATACATAAAATACCACGATGAAGAGTGGGGCGTGCCGAATTTCAATGAGCAGTATTTATTTGAAATGCTGATTCTTGAATCCTTTCAGGCAGGGCTTTCTTGGGAATGTGTGCTTAACAAACGTGAGGCTTTTCGCAAAGCATTTGATGACTTTAATGCCGAAAAGATTGCCGTTTATGACGATAATAAAATCGCCGAGCTTCAAAACAATAAAGATATAATTCGCAATAAACTGAAAATTCAGGCGACGGTTAATAACGCAAAAATCTTTTTAGAAATTCAAAAAGAATACGGTAGTTTCCGTGAGTATCTGAAAGGCTTTACGGGCGAACAGCAGATTATAGAAGTGGACAAGACCACATCGCCTTTATCGGATGCGCTGTCTGCCGACCTTAAAAAGCGTGGAATGAAATTTGTGGGCAGTACCATTATTTATTCCTATCTGCAGGCAATCGGTGTTATTTCCTCCCACGAGAAAGAATGTTTTATGTATAAAGGATAATTTTATGGCAAAGACAATGAAAATCACAGCAATTCTATCGTTGCTGTTAACGGTAATTTGCACCCTGTTGCATATTAAAATCACAAATGATATTTTGCTCACGTTGGCAATTACCTTCGGGACCATCGCATACCATTTTTGTATGCGATTGCTTGTGGGTGAAGTTATAAACGCATTACTGCATAATAAAGTGGATTATAACAAAAAGTGGTTTAAGGTCGGCAAAACCGAGCTTGGTTTATACAACAAACTTAAAGTTAAGAACTGGAAAGGCAAAATGCCAACCTATGATAAATCGCTTTTTGACTCGGGCGAGCATTCGTGGGATGAAATCGCACAGGCGATGTGTCAGTCGGAAATTGTTCATGAAACAATAGTTGTCTTTAGCTTTTTGCCGATTGTTTCAGCCGTTTGGTTCGGTTCACTGCCTGTTTTTATCATCACTTCGGTTTTATCCGCAGGCTTCGACCTTATGTTTGTTATTATGCAAAGATATAACCGTCCGCGCATTATTAAACTGATAAAGAGAAATAGAAAGGCGTAGTATGAAGTGAAAAATCTATATAAAAAAAGCAAAATCAGGTTTGCTCTTACTTGGATTATTAGTTATGTAATCGGCGCAAGCTGTACCGATGAGCTGTCAAGACTCGTTAATATGGAGAAAAGCATAACTGTCATTTTTCTTAGCGCTATGTCGGCGGTTGCTCTTCTTTGGATGAAAAAGAACGATCTATTCCGTGAGTTCGGTCTTTGCAGAGCAGAGATTAGTCCTAAAAGACTACTATACTATATTCCGCTTATCGTAATTGCGTCCTGCAATCTGTGGTTCGGCGTTACGGTGAATTATAAGTGGTACATAACAGTTTTTTATATTCTCAGTATGTTGCTTGTGGGATTTTTGGAGGAGATTATTTTCCGCGGTTTTTTATTTAAGGCAATGGCGGAGAATAATTTGAAATCAGCAATTATAGTTTCAAGCATAACTTTTGGTATCGGACATTTTGTGAACCTTATAAATGGTAGCGGTGCAGAGCTAATTCCTAATATTTGTCAGGTTGTATCGGCTATTGCAATAGGCTTTCTGTTTGTGGCTTTGTTCTATAAAACAAAAAGCTTGTGGGCGCCGATTATTGCCCATGCCGTTATCAATTCGCTTAGTGCATTTGCCGTAGATGTTACGAACACACAGCAAATTATTACGTTCGCTATTATCTCGGTTATTGCGGTAATTTATGGAACGTCTATATTAATGAACAGAGGGAAAGTATATGAAGAAAATTAAAATCACCGTAATGCGAAAAGCACGGTATGATGATTTAATTGAAAAGTATGAAAATCCTATTGAACACGCCTGCGACTTACAAGAAGGTCAGGTGTTTATATGCGAAGGCTGGCAAAAGCCTGACGGATTTTGCGACAGTGCGTGGGAGAGCGTTTCACCCTTTGTAATGACACTTGCTCACGGTGGCGGGAATTTCTATGACGGATGGATGAAGAACCCGAAATCTGCAATGATTTCTTGCAACGATGGTTTCCGTCCCGTAAGTTTTTTGATTGAAGTTATTGAATAAATAGAACTCAACAAGCAACTTATCGAACCCGAAAAGCCCACGAAAAAGAAAAAACGGCGTAAAGTTAAAGCGTGTGACAGATTACTGCCACACGCTTTTGTCATAGTTATTACCAATCGTCATCTTCATCGTCAAGACGGCGTTGTTCTTCCTCTTCTTCCTCTCGGCGGTATTCGCTGTCATCCCAATTGTACACATACTCACCCCGTGTCCAACTATAACCGTCTTCGTCTATGTATTCATATTCACCGGAGTCGTAATTAAAACACCATTTAGACATAATTAGAGTTCCTCCAAATGTTCTTTAAGATTAACAATTTCCAAATATGACTCATTGAGTTCTTCTGTTAGATATTTTAAAATAGGAGAGGAGGGTTCTTTGGTTACGTGGGGAACATTAGTTATTATGCCGTTATATTGTTTGTTTGATGAAATGAACACAGATGTAAATGTAACAATATCACCATTTTCATAAAATTTAAGTTTGTCTTTACAGG
>JAZUQH010000038.1:0-68433 GCA_045605605.1 Acutalibacteraceae bacterium
TTACGGCATAATGAAGTATTATGCGTGCGCATAAAATGAAGTTAAGTGCGCCGCTCACTTCCGCAGAAACTTCACTGTCCGCAGGACAACTTCACTTGCGGAGCAAACTTCACGCGCCGAAAGGCGCACTTAGTTGAAAAAGAAAGACAAGTCTTTCGACTTGTCTTTCTTTTTCTGGCAGGGGCAGTAGGAATCGAACCCACGGCACTCGGTTTTGGAGACCGATGCTCTACCTGCTGAGCTATACCCCTAAATTAAATTGCTAAATTATTATATAATAATAGGTCTGCTTTGTCAAGATAAAATTCTTATAAAATTGCCTTTTTTATCTTTTAATTTTCAGATTCATAGGGTATAATTAAATATAATACAATATTTGCTTTTTAGGAGAAAAATATGAAATTTGCTTTTTATGATACTAAGCCCTATGATAAGGCTTCCTTTGAGAAATATGGGGAAGAAAAGGGTATTGAATTTAAATTTTATGATACGAAGCTCAGCGCTGATACGGTTTCTTTAGCTTCGGGGTGTGATGGCGTTTGTATTTTTGTAAACGATGATGCTTCTGCCGAAATAATTGATAGCCTTTATAACTTAGGCGTTAAGGTAATCGCTCTTCGTTGCGCGGGCTATAACAATGTGGATGTTAAATCGGCTTATGGTAAAATTCACATAGTTCACGTTCCTGCATATTCTCCCTATGCCGTTGCAGAACACGCTATGGCGATGCTTCTTACTTCAATTCGCCGCATCCATAAGGCATATATCAGAACAAGGGATTTTAATTTTAGCCTTAACGGTCTAACAGGCTTTGACCTTCACGGAAAAACGGTTGGTGTTATAGGAACAGGTAAGATAGGAAGGGTATTTATCGATATCTGTAAAGGCTTTGGTATGAAGGTTTTGGCATACGATAAATTCCCCAATGAAAACAGTAATATAAATTATGTTTCCTTAGAGGAATTGCTTAAGAACAGTGATATTGTTTCTCTCCACTGTCCTCTCACTAAAGAAACACGACATCTTATAAATGCCGAAACGGTTAATATGATGAAAAAAGGCGTTGTTATCATAAATACCTCACGAGGCGCCCTTATAGATGCAGAGGTGCTTCTTGAGGGCATTAAATCGAGAAAGATAGGCGCCGCTTGTCTTGATGTTTATGAGGAGGAATCGGATATTTTCTTTGAAGATTTCTCAGGTCATATAATTGATGATGATATACTTGCCCGTCTTATTTCTATGCCTAATGTAATAGTAACCTCCCATCAGGCCTTTTTGACAGAGGATGCCCTCAATAATATAGCCGAAACTACTGTGCAGAATATTCTTGATATAGAAAAAGACGGCGGAAGTAAAAATGAGCTTTGTTACCATTGCGGTAATATAGAAAACTGTAAAAAGAGTCGAAATTGCAAATGCTTTTAACTCTATGAATCGTAGATTTTGTTAATAATAAACGGACTCTTTTTGCCAAAAAATCTCTGATGCTTGGGTTTACTCTGTCAAAATTTATGGTATAATTGAATTGTAAAATAAAATTGGGCGGTGAGATTATGGACCCTAAAAACATTGGCGCTACCATAGCTCATCTGAGGAAAAACTGCAAAATTACTCAGACAGAGCTTGCTGAAAGACTTAATATCAGCAATAAAACAGTAAGCCGTTGGGAAAATGGCTTAGGCTTCCCTGAAATTACCCAGTTTCCTCTTTTGGCTAAGATTTTTGGAGTTACGGTTGATTATCTTATGACAGGCGATAAAAAAGGTATCTGCATAGCAGGTAATATACTTGCAGATATAATCAAAAACATTGATTATTATCCTAATAGCGGACTTCTTACTACCATTAGGAATGTTAAGCACTCGGTAGGAGGATGTGTGCCTAATACGGCTATAAATCTTGCTAAGATAGATAAATCTCTGCCCATTTCTGTTATTGGAAAGGTTGGCAAGGATGATAACGGTAAGTTCCTTTTGTCAGAGCTTAGCAGATACGGTATAAATTGTGAGAGGGTAACAATCTCAGCTGATAAGCCCACAAGCTTTACCGATGTTATGAATGAACCATCAGGCGAGAGAACCTTCTTTCAGGCAAGAGGCGCGAATGCGGAATTTTCTCCTGAGGATATAGATATTGATTCTATCAATTCTCAGATACTTCATATCGGTTATATATTATTGCTTGATTCCTTTGATGAAGAGGATAAGGAATACGGTACTGTTATGGCTCGCTTCCTACACGATGTTCAGCAGCGTGGTATAAAAACCTCTATTGACGTGGTAAGTGAAAGCCGCCCCGATTTTAAGGATAAAATGATACCCGCCTTTAAATATTGTGATTATGTTATCATTAACGAGATTGAGGCAGGTATGGTTTCCGATATTTCCGCCTATAACGAAAAGGGTGAGCTTGATATAAACAATATCCGCAAAATGATGGAGTTTATAGCAAGTAAAGGTGTTAAAGAAAAGGTGGTTATCCACTGTAAGCCTGCAGGCTTCTGCTATGATGTAGCAAGCGGCAAGTTTACTGCGGTTGCATCTCTTAATATTCCTAAAAGCGAGATTAAGGGAAGCGTTGGAGCAGGGGATGCCTTCTGCGCCGCAACCCTTTACGCCATATATAATAACTTCACTGATGAACAGCTTCTTAAATTTGCATCCAGTGCCGCCGCTTGTAATCTTTTTGCTGAGAATTCGGTTGACGGTATGAAATCAAAATCAGAAATTGAAAAAATGGAAGATATTTATGGGAGGATAAAAATATGACAAGAAAAGAATACGATGCGCAGGTAAAAAAGGCTTTAAAGTTTTATAAGAAGGCAAATATCGTTTTAACCGATGAAGAAAAGAACAATATTGAGGTTGCAGATTTTGGCTTAGGCAGAGTAAATGAGATTGGACTTCAGCTTCTTGTATACATAAATACCGAGCGTGTTTGCGCTAAGGAAATGGTATTACTTCCTTCGCAGACCTGCCCTGAGCATAAGCATATACCCTCTGAAACTATGGCAGGTAAGGAAGAAACCTTCCGTTGCCGCTACGGTGAGGTTTACCTCTATGTAGAGGGTGAAAAGAATACCGATAATATAAAGGGTAAAATTCCCTCAAGTAAGGTAACCGTTTTCCACGAGGTAGTTTTAAAGGCAGGCGAGCAATATACCATTATGCCTGAGACGCTTCATTGGTTCCAGGCAGGACCTAAGGGCGCGGTTGTTTCCGAGTTCTCTACCAAGAGCACCGATGAAACCGATGTTTTCACCGATACTGAAATAGTTAGAGAAACAAAAATTGAAGAATAACTCAAATAAAAACCATGGGTGACTCGGTCATCCGTGGTTTTTTAGTGAAAAGAGAAGAGTGAAAAGAGAACAGTTGCGGTGTGCCAAAGGCACGATATAAATGATTGATATGTTATACGAAAGGCTCGCTCTGACGAGGGAGCTGTTGAGCGATAGCGAGACTGAGGGAGAGATTTTTTCTCTCCTTCCGTCACGGCATGCCGTGCCACCTCCCTCGTCAGAGGGAGGCAAACAGTGGAAATTTAAAATATATCGTTCTTGAATATATTATACATAATCTGTGCGATTTCGCAGCGCTGAGCATTGCCCTGAGGTGCGATATATCCTGATTTACCGTTTATAACGCCCTTATCTATTGCCCAGATTATAGGCTCTTCGGCAAAATCGGTTACTCTGTTATAATCGGGGAATGCTTTGGCTTTTGTATCGGTTACATTCTCTACATCTATGTTTTTATAATTTGCATATCTGTAAAGGAAGGTAACCAACTGTTCACGGGTGATTTTATCACCTACGCCAAATCGACCGTCATTGTAACCTGTAACTATTCCATGTCTATAACCCCAGTTTACCGCAGCCTGATAATAACTGCCCTGAGCTACATCAGAGAAAATATTGCTGGCATAACTATATTCGTCAAGATTTACACCGTCATATCTCGCTAACATCACAAGGAAGTCCTGACGCTGAATTCCGTCGGCAGTACCAAACAATCCGTTTGAATAGCCTTTCATTATACCTGTGCCGTAGGCGTATGCTATGGCATCGCTATACCACTGACCGTTTGCGGCATCTGGGAATAATGTAGCGCCTGTATTCTCAAGAGTCCAAACAATATCAGAATAATTTCCATCTGTATAGTCATACCTCAATTTTATAGTATATTCAAATCCTTTAATTAAAGGCCATCCCTTGTTGTCGTCATTAAAAGCTATTACGTTGTTATCGGGGCCTACAACTGTTATATAGTGAGGACTGAAACCTTTTTTTGAATTTGAATCAGGGTTAATTTTATAAACACCTGATTGGCTTGGCGTTAATTTCCAATTACCATATTCGCCTAAACTTTCGCTATAGTTTTTGAAGCAATAGTCATAATCGTGATTGAATTCATATGTAATTCCGCCACATACGTTGCAGGTTATATCGCAAATGTTATCATAGGTGTGTTTTGGCGAACCATACTCTTCATATAAATCCATTTTGCATATAGAACATTCTGCTTTTTTGTATCCTTTTTTAGCGCATGTAGCCGGTTCATATTCACAGGTTACTTCATTGCCATTTGCATTATAATGCTTCGTAGCTGAGTAAATGTTATAATTACCCCAACTGTCTATATCAATACTATTCCACTCATCTATTGTACCGGTGTATAAAATGTGCCATAAATTATAAGTTCCTTCAAAGGCATCTTCTTTGATTTTTGTAACACTATCAGGAATTGTAATACTGGTAAGACTGGAAAAACTAAAAGCATATTTGGAAATTTCAGTAACACCATCTGGTATTATCACATTGGTTACCAGTTTATTATTTAAATACAAATTATCTGCATAGACAAGGGGGTTAGCTGTATCACTGCCATTATAGTAGGACTTATAAAATTCAATATTGCACCAAGCGTCCATATCATTAATATAAACGCTTTCTAAGTTATAACAGTTACCGAAAGCATAATCGCCAATTGCAGAGACTCCACTTCCAATAGTTACATTTTTAAGACTTGTGCAATCTTCGAATGCATAATAACCTATATGAGTAACGCTATCGGGGATAGTTATACTTTCAAGGCTTGTGCAAGAAGAAAATGCACCTTCACCTATACTTGTAACGCTATCAGGAATGGTTATGCTTTCAAGGCTTGTGCAACTAAATGAATACAGTGGTATAGCGGTTACACCATCAGGTATAACTAAATCCTTTATAATCTCACCATTTAAATATAAATTATCTGCATAATAAAGAGGATTAGAAATACTATTATAAAAATCAATATTGCACCAAGCACCTATATCGGTTATATATACGTTTTCAAGGCTTGTGCAATCGTAAAATGCACTACCACCTATACTTGTAACGCTATCACCGATAGTTACACTTTTAAGGCCTGTGCAATCTTCAAATGCATATCCACCTATACTTGTAACGCTATCGGGGATAGTTATACTTTTAAGGCTTGTGCAACCTCTAAACGCAGAACCACCTATTCTTGTAACACCGTTTTCAATAATTACTTCCGTTATGTCATAGCCCCAAGGTACATTATAATATGTGTAATTAGCCATCGTACCATTACCTGAAATGGTAAGGACGGTGCCATCAAGTGACCACGTGCAGTCGCCGGTTATACCGCTTGTTGCGGCGGAAGCCGTAAAGGTGAAAGTGCCAAGAGGTACTACAACCACCATCAAACATACCGCCAATAAAACAGATAATAATTTTTTCATAATTTTTCCTCCTAAAATAAAAAAGTGCGCAGCCGAAGCTACGCACCGAAAAATACATAGCTCTGCTGATGCGACTCAGTTTGAATGCAAAACAAAAGCAGACAAAATAGAGCATGTATTTTTACCAAAATAAAAATACTGCCTTCGTTTTGCAAATATTAAACTGAGTCGCAAGTTAAGTTTACCACACATGTAGAAAAATTGCAATAATTTAATGCGATAAAGTCTTGGTAACCTTGCCCTAAATTTTAAACGGTTTGCTATTACATTTGTTGAAAATTTTTTCTCCTTTTCGGTTGACAAAGTTTTTACTTGGTGATATACTATATAGGAAATCTTTAAAAGCGATCCAGAGAGGTCGGCAAGATTGGAATTTATATTGGATGCAGGATTACTGCGTCAGTTTTAGTATGCCAAATCTTGCCTTTAAAGCAAGGTTTTTTTGTTTATATTTAGAAAGGGGACAGGTTAAAATGTCAGCAACCATAGAAATGCAAAAGATTAAAAAAGTCCTCACCCAAGCTGCCCCTGATGATACTATCCTAAAGAGCCTTTTTGATATAAAGGGTTCATTATCCGATTTTGTTATTTTTCCCGGTTTTTGCGATGTGCATGTGCATTTTCGTGAGCCGGGATTTTCTTATAAAGAGACTATTTTATCAGGTAGCCGCGCGGCAGCAAGGGGCGGATATAGCGCAGTTTGCACAATGCCTAATTTAAACCCCGTGCCTGATAGCGCAGAGAATATAGATAAGCAGATTAAGCTAATTGAAAATGATGCGGTTATAAAGGTTTATCCTTATGCATCTATAACGGTTAACCAAAAGGGCGAAGAGCTATCCCATATGGAAGAAATTAAGGATAAATGCATTGCCTTTTCGGATGATGGCAGGGGAGTGCAAAGGGATGATATGATGGAAGCGGCTATGCTTAAAGCCAAATCCCTTGGCAAAATGATAGTAGCCCACTGCGAAGTAAACGACCTGCTTTATGGCGGATATATCCACGATGGCGAGTATGCTAAAGCCCACGGTCATAAGGGTATATGCAGTGAAAGTGAATATAAGCAGATAGAAAGAGATATAGAGCTTGTAAAGAAAACGGGTTGCCCTTACCATGTATGCCATATATCTGCTAAGGAAAGCGTTGAGCTAATAAGGAAGGCGAAGGCTGAGGGTGTAGATATAACCTGCGAAACGGCGCCTCATTATTTAGTGCTTGATGATAGTGACCTAAAGGAAGAGGGAAGATTTAAAATGAATCCGCCCCTTCGTGATAAATCGGATAGGGAAGCCTTGATAGAGGGTATTAAGGATGGCACAATTGATATGATAGCCACCGACCACGCTCCCCACTCAGCAGAGGAAAAGGCTAAGGGCCTCGAAAAAAGCGCCTTTGGTATAACGGGACTTGAAATCGCCTTTTCGGTTATGTATACACACCTTGTTAAAACGGGTGTTATAACCCTCGAAAAGTTAATTGAGCTTATGGCAATAAATCCCCGAAAGCGATTCAATATACCCTTGGGTAATGATTTTACGGTTTGGGATTTAAGCAAGAAATATAAAGTAAATTCAAATGAATTTTTGTCAATGGGTAAAGCAACGCCCTTTGAGGATATGGAGCTTTACGGTGAGTGTGTTCTCACAGTGTGTGACGGAAAAACAGTTTACAATAAATAGGTAAATATTCAGGAGGAAAAAGAAAATGGCAAAAAGAACAGATATTAAAAAGATTTTGATTATAGGCTCAGGTCCTATCGTAATCGGTCAGGCGGCTGAGTTTGACTATGCGGGTACGCAAGCCTGTTTAGCGCTTAAGGAAGAGGGCTATGAGGTAGTGCTTTGCAACTCTAACCCTGCTACTATTATGACCGATACTACTATTGCAGATAAGGTTTATATGGAGCCTCTTACTCTTGAATATATTGCAAAGATATTAAGATATGAGCGTCCTGATGCTATTGTTCCCGGTATCGGCGGTCAGACAGGTCTTAACCTTGCTATGCAGCTTGAAAAGAAGGGTATTCTTCGTGAGTGCGGAGTTGAGCTTTTGGGTACAAGCAGTAAGAGTATCGAAAGAGCTGAGGACAGAGAAATGTTCAAAGAGCTTTGTCAGTCCATTGGCGAGCCTACTATTCCTTCTGAAATTACATATAGCATAGATGAGGCAAAGGAAGCCGCTAATAGAATCGGCTATCCCGTAGTTCTTCGTCCTGCCTTTACCTTAGGCGGTACGGGCGGTGGCTTTGCTAATGATGAAAAAGAGCTTGTAGAAATCGGTCTTAATGCCTTTAAGCTTTCACCCGTTCATCAGGTGCTGATTGAGAAGAGCGTTAAGGGTTATAAAGAAATCGAGTTTGAGGTTATGCGTGACTCCAACGATAATGCCATAACCATCTGCGGTATGGAAAATATCGACCCCGTTGGCGTTCATACGGGCGACTCCTTGGTAGTAGCGCCTATTATGACTCTTAGTAAGCAGGATGAAAAGATGCTTAATGAGAGCGCTATTAAGCTTATCCGTGAGTTAAAGATAGAGGGCGGCTGTAATGTTCAGTTTGCTCTTAATCCTAATACCAGCGAATATTATCTGATAGAGGTTAACCCCCGAGTTTCCCGTTCATCAGCCTTAGCATCTAAAGCATCAGGCTATCCTATTGCAAGAGTTACCGCTAAAATTGCGGTTGGTATGGCGCTTGAGGATATTAAAATTGCTAATACCACTGCGGCATTTGAGCCAAAACTTGATTATGTAATCGCAAAATTACCCCGTTTCCCGTTTGATAAGTTTGCTTCTGCTACCAATACCTTAGGTACTCAGATGAAAGCAACGGGTGAGGTTATGGGAATTGGCTCTAATCTTGAAGAGTGTCTGCTTAAATCTGTTCGTTCACTCGAAACGGGCGTTGACCATTTCTATATGCCTAAATTCAGCAATATGACCGAAGAAGAGATGTTTGAGTATCTTAAAGAATTTAAGGATGATAACATTTTCTGTGTTGCAGAGCTTTTAAGAAGAGGCGTTACCACAGTTAAGCTTCACGAGGTAACAAAGATTACCGAATACTTCCTTATTGCAGTTAAGAATATTGTCGAAATGGAAAAGAAATTAGCTGATAATAAGGGCAATATAGAGATTTTAACTCAGGCTAAAAAGATTGGCTTTGGTGATAAGTATATCTCAAAGCTTTGGGATACAAAGGAAATTGATATTTATAACCTTCGTAAAGAAAATAGTATTATACCCGTATTTAAAATGGTTGATACCTGCCATACGAATGCATATATTCCTTACTTCTATTCTTCGTATTCAGGTGAAAATGCCTCGAAGCTAACTGACAAGAAGAAAATTGTAGTTTTGGGCGCAGGTCCTATTCGAATAGGTCAGGGCGTTGAGTTTGACTATTCTACCGTTCACGCCGTAACCACCATTAAAAATTCAGGCTACGAGGCTATTATCATAAATAATAACCCCGAAACTGTTTCTACCGATTATACAACTGCCGATAAGCTTTACTTTGAGCCACTTACTCCCGAAGATGTTATGAACATCATTGATTTTGAAAAGCCTGAGGGTGTTATTGCTTCTCTCGGCGGTCAGACCGCAATTAACCTTGCCGAACCTCTTATGCAGAGGGGAGTTAAAATTATCGGTACCGATTGCGCCGCTATTGAGAGAGCAGAAAACAGAGATAGCTTTGAAAAAATTCTTAATGAACTTAATATTCCTCAGCCTAAGGGCAGAGCCGTTACCAAGATAGAGGACGGTATCGCCGCCGCTAAGGAAATAGGCTACCCCGTGCTTGTTCGTCCAAGCTTCGTTTTAGGCGGAAGAGCAATGCAGATAGTAGGCAGTGAGGAGCAGCTTCGTCATTACCTTAAAACTGCGGTTGAAATTGATGAGGATAAGCCTGTATTGGTTGATAAATATATTCAGGGTAAAGAGGTTGAAATCGATGCTATCTGCGATGGCAGAGATATATTCGTACCCGGTATTATGGAGCTTGTTGAGCGCACAGGTGTCCACAGCGGCGACTCCATAAGTGTTTACCCCACCTTCAGTATCTCTGATAAGGTTAAGGGAACCATTCTTCGCTATGCAAGGCAGTTAGGTCTTGGTATAGGCATTATAGGTCTATATAATATTCAGTTTATCGTTGATGAAAATGATAACGTGTTTATAATCGAGGTTAACCCCCGTTCTTCAAGAACCGTACCCTTCCTTTCAAAAGCAACGGGTTATAGCCTTGCAGATATTGCAACCGAGGTAATCTTAGGAAGAAGCCTTAAGGAGCTTGGAATATTTGATATCTATCCTAAGGAGAAGGATAGATGGTATGTTAAGGTGCCTGTTTTCTCATTTAATAAGATAAGAGGTCTTGATGCTTATCTTTCTCCCGAAATGAAGTCTACGGGTGAAGCCATTGGCTACGATGATAAGCTTAACCGCGCATTATATAAAGCACTTCAGGCATCGGGAATGAAGGTGCAGAATTATGGAACCGTATTTGCTACCATAGCCGATAAGGATAAGGAGGAGGCACTTCCTTATATTCGTCGCTTCTATAACCTTGGCTTTAATATAGTAGCAACCATAGGCACCGCTAATTTCTTAAAGCAAAACGGCATACGCACCCACGTTCTTAAGAAAATACACGAGGATAAGGATGAAATCCACGATGCTATCCGTCAGGGCCATATCGCCTATGTTATAAACACTAAGGACCTTGATGATGCAGGTGTTTCAAGGGATGGACAGCAAATCAGACGTTTTGCTACCGAAAATAATGTTAATATATTCACCGCCCTTGATACAGTTGGCGTTCTTCTTGATGTACTTGAAGAAACAACACTTACTATTTCAACTATTGATGCATAAGGAAATAAGATATGAAGCAGGGAATTTATACTGTTAAATCAAATGTAAACATTGCAAAAGATGTCTATAAAATGGAGCTTGCAGGTGATACTGAGGGCCTTACAAAATCAGGTCAGTTTATCAATATCAAGATAGACGGAATGTATCTTAGAAGACCTATTTCTGTTTGCGATTGTGAAGAGGGTGTTATAACCATAATCTATAAGGTTGTGGGCAAAGGCACCGAGGAAATGGCAAAAATGGAAAAGGGTAAGGAGCTTGACATTTTAGTTGACCTTGGCAACGGCTATGACCTTTCTAAATCAGGGGAAAGACCTCTGCTTTTAGGCGGTGGTGTTGGCGTTCCACCTTTATATTTACTTGCTAAGAAGCTAATAGCCCAAGGCAAAAAGATATCTGTTATATTAGGCTTTAATACTAAAGATGAAGTCTTCTACGAGGAGGAATTTAAGGCCCTTGGAGCTGATGTTACGGTAACTACTGTTGATGGCTCTTACGGTATTAAAGGCTTTGTTACGGATGCTATTAAGAGCGGATATACATACTTTTATACCTGCGGTCCCGAGCCCATGCTTAAAGCCATTTATAAAAGCACCGATACAAGCGGTCAAATGAGCTTTGAAGAGCGTATGGGCTGTGGCTTCGGCGCCTGTATGGGTTGCTCTTGTAAGACTATTACGGGCTATAAGCGTATATGCAAGGACGGTCCCGTGCTTGAAAAGGAGGAAATCCTATGGGAAGCTTAAAGGTAAACCTTTGCGGAATAGAGCTTGATAATCCTTTGATTCCCGCCAGTGGAACCTTTGGTTACGGCTATGAGTTTGCAGAGTTCTATGATATAAATATGCTTGGAACCTTCTCTTTTAAGGGTACAACTAAGGATGCTCGTTTCGGCAACCCCACACCTCGAATTGCAGAATGCCCACAGGGTATGATAAATGCAGTAGGTCTTCAGAATCCCGGCGTAGAAAAGGTAATAAGCGAGGAACTTCCTAAGCTTAAAAAGTACTTTAATAAAAAGGTTATGGCAAATGTAAGCGGATTTTCGGTAGAGGATTATGCTTATACTTGCGAAAAGCTTGATAAATGTGAGCAGGTAGGTTGGCTTGAGGTTAATGTAAGCTGTCCTAATGTTCACGGTGGCGGTATGAGCTTTGGAACAAGTCCCGAGGCAGCAGCCGAAGTTGTAAGAGCAGTAAAAAAGGTTACAACAAAGCCCGTTATTATTAAGCTATCTCCTAATGTTACCGATATAGTCGCCATCGCCAAGGCGTGTGAAGAGGCGGGAGCGGACGGTATCAGCCTTATAAATACAATGCTTGGTATGCGAATTGACCTTAAAACAAAAAAGCCCGTTATTGCTAATAAAATGGGTGGATTCTCAGGACCCGCTATTTTCCCCGTGGCTGTGAGAATGGTTTATCAGGTGGCACAGGCTGTAAATATTCCCGTTGTGGGAATGGGCGGAGTATCAAGCGCTGAGGATGTAATCGAAATGATGCTTGCGGGCGCTACTGCGGTAGAAATCGGCGCCGCAAACCTTGTTAATCCGTATATCTGCCGTGATATAATAAACGATTTACCAAGGGTAATGAAAAAATATAATATAGAAAATTTAAGCGATATTATAGGAGGAGTAAAATAATGGGTAAGGATGTTATAGTTGCATGTGATTTTTCAAGCGCCAAGGCAGTTTATGATTTCCTCGATAAGTTTACTGAAAGAAAGCCCTTCGTTAAAATAGGTATGGAGCTTTTCTATGCTGAGGGACCACAGATTGTTAAGGAGATAAAGAAAAGAGGCCATAAGATTTTCTTAGACCTTAAGCTTCACGATATCCCTAATACAGTTAAAAAGGCTATGAGCGTTTTATCTCACCTTGATGTTGATATCTGCAACCTTCATGCAGGGGGAACTGTAAGAATGATGGAAGCTGCTATTGAGGGACTTACCCGTGAGGATGGCACAAGACCCTTGCTAATTGCCGTAACTCAGCTTACTTCTACCGATCAGGAGAGTATGGAAAATGATCTGCTTATAAAAGAGCCTATTGATAAGGTTGTTATGCACTATGCCGCAAATGCCAAAAAGGCAGGACTTGACGGCGTTGTTTGCTCACCCTTAGAGGCAGGTAAGGTGCACGAAATCTGCGGAAACGATTTTCTTACTATCACTCCGGGTGTTCGCTTTGCAGATGGCGATATCGGTGACCAGAAGCGTGTTATGACTCCCGCTGAGGCTAAGAAAATCGGCTCCGATTACATAGTGGTAGGAAGACCTATAACAGCCGCAGAGGATGTGGTTGCCGCATATAACCGTTGCGTTGCAGAATTTGTTGATTAAGGAGAATAGTAATGGAAAGCTATAAGAGAGAATTTATTGAGTTTTTAGAGGGCGCAGGCGTGCTTAAATTTGGTGATTTCACTGCTAAATCAGGCAGAAAAATTCCTTATTTTATCAACGCAGGCGATATCAAAACAGGTGAGCAGATTTGCAAGCTTGGTGAGTTTTATGCTAAGGCATATTTTGAAAAGGTTGGCAATAAGAAAACAGTTCTTTACGGACCTGCTTATAAGGGTATCCCCATAGCAGTATCAGTAGCAGTTGCACTTGCTAAAAACGGACTCGATGTTCCTTTCTTCTTCAACAGAAAAGAGGAAAAGGACCACGGCGAAGGCGGAGTGTTTGTAGGCTATAAGCCTCAGGATAATGAGGAAATAGTTATCGTCGAGGATGTTATAACTGCCGGTACTGCCATAAGAGAAAGTATGGAAATCCTTTCAAACCTTGAGGGCACTAAGGTTGCCGCAACCTTAGTTATGGTTGATAGAAAAGAAAAAGGTAAGACCGAAAAGAGCGCTATGGCCGAGGTTGGCGAGGAATTTGGCTTCCCCGTATATTCTGTAGTTGATGTTTATGATATTATTGAGTATCTCGAGGAAGATGAAAAGAATAAAGAAAACGTACAGCGAATAAAAAATTATCTTGCTGTTAACGGAGCAAAAGAATGAGAAGTATAATTGATATTTTGGATTTAACCGTTGAAGAGCTTGATGAGCTTATGCTCACTGCTCTTGATATTATAGAAAATCCTTCAAAGTACGCCCATATCTGCGAGGGTAAAAAGCTTGCAACTCTTTTCTTTGAGCCCTCCACAAGAACAAGATTAAGCTTTGAAGCGGCTATGTATGAGCTTGGCGGAAATGTTTTAGGTTTTTCAGAGTCTAACAGCTCTTCTGCCGCTAAGGGTGAGAGCATAGCCGATACTGCAAAGACAGTAAGCTGTTATGCCGATATTATTGCTATGCGCCATCCAAAAGAGGGCGCCGCATTAGTAGCGGCAAATAATGCATCCGTTCCCGTAATAAATGCGGGTGACGGCGGTCACTGTCATCCCACTCAAACCTTGGCAGATTTACTTACCATCCGCCGTGAAAAAGGCGGCTTTGATAACCTGACCGTAGGTCTTTGCGGTGACCTTAAGTTTGGCAGAACCGTTCACTCCCTTATTAACGCTTTAAGCCGTTATAATAATATAAATTTTGTCCTCATTTCTCCTGAGGAATTAAAGCTTCCAAGCTATGTTAAAAAGGGAATACTTGTAAAAAATAATATTCCTTATGAGCAGACTACCGATTTAGAGGCCGCTATGCCTAAGCTTGATATTCTTTATATGACACGAGTTCAGCGTGAACGCTTCTTTAACGAAGAGGATTATTTAAGACTTAAGGATAGCTATATTTTAACTCCCGATAAGCTTAAAAACGCTAAGGAAGATTTATCTATTCTGCATCCGCTGCCAAGAGTAAACGAGATAAGCGTTGCCATTGATAATGATAAGCGCGCTTGCTATTTTAAGCAGGTGCTTAACGGAAAATATATGAGAATGGCGCTTATCCTTAAGCTTTTAAAGGAGGCAGGTACAATATGAATATAGATTCAATACAAAATGGCGTGGTTATAGACCATATTACCGCAGGAAGCGGTATGAAGCTTTATAAGCTTTTAGAGCTTGATAAGCTTGATGTATCTGTAGCGCTTATTAAAAACGTAGCAAGTAAAAAAATGGGTAAAAAGGATATTATCAAAATTGATGCCGATATTCCCGTTAATTTTGATGTTATTGGCTTTGTTGACCCTGAGGCTACCGTTAATGTTATCAAAAACGGCAAACTTATTGAAAAGCGAAGCATCGATATGCCCGAGACCCTTACAAATGTTATAAAATGCAAAAATCCCCGCTGTATAACCTCAAGTGAGCAGGAGCTTGACCACATTTTTGAGCTTACAGATAAGGAAAATAAAGAGTACCGCTGTCTTTATTGTGAGACTAAAGCAAATTAGTCAAAATTCTTAAAAATCAAGGCTAAATTTGTCATATATCAAACATTATTACGAAAATTCCTAAAATTACCTGAATTGCCTTGACTGTAAAGTGTTTTAGTGGTAAAATTATAGGGTGATAATTTAATAGTTGCCCTTTACGACTGACGGGTTAAAGTGGAGCACCACACGGAGCAAAGGGTAGGGTAGTTAAGGCTACCGAATTAGTCGACCGTCTGGGCACATTTAACCGCATTAGTTAAGTGTGCCTATTTTTGTTTTTAAGGAGGATTTTTTATGAAAAAAGTCGGAATTATTATGGGAAGCGATAGCGATTTACCTATCATTAAAAAAGCAACCGATATGTTAAAAAGCCTTGAGGTTCCTTTTGAGGTGCATATCTATTCTGCTCACAGAACTCCTGTTGAGGCAAGAGATTTTGCACAAGGCGCAAGAGAAAACGGATTTGGCGTGCTTATAGCCGCTGCAGGAATGGCAGCGCACTTAGCCGGAGCCATTGCCGCAAATACTACTCTTCCCGTCATAGGAATTCCTTGCAAATCCTCAAATTTTGACGGTCTTGATGCTTTGCTTTCAACCGTTCAGATGCCTACGGGAATACCCGTTGCCTGCGTTGCAGTTGATGGTGGCGCTAATGCGGCGTTACTTGCGGCGCAGATTATAGCGGTTGAGGATAAGGCTTTAGCTCAAAAGCTTGATGCTAAAAGAGTAGCGGATGCTAAAAAGGTTCTCGAAAAAGATGCGATAGTTTCAGATAAGCTTTAATCAATTGATTTTAAATTCACATAAAGGAGAAATTCAAAATGGAAAAGAAGTTAGTTTACAAAGGAAAAACTAAGGATGTATTTGAGCTTGAAAACGGCAACTGCCTTTTAAAGTTCAAGGATGACTGCACCGGTAAAGACGGAGTGTTTGATCCAGGTGAAAATGCGGTAGGTCTTACTATTGACGGCGTTGGTGATGTTAACCTTCGTATGTCCATTTATTTCTTTGAAAAGGTTAATGCCGCAGGTATTAAAACTCATTTCATAAACGCAAACCTTGAGGATACCACAATGGAGGTTCTTCCTGCTAAGGTTTTCGGTCACGGTCTTGAGGTTATCTGTCGTTATAAAGCAGTAGGTAGCTTTATCCGTCGCTACGGCGATTATATAGAAGAGGGCGCAGACCTTCCCGCATATGTTGAAATGACCTTTAAAAACGATGCAAAGGGTGATCCCCTTGTAATAAAGGATGCCTTGGTTGCTCTTGGCGTTATGACAGATAAGCAGTATGATGATATTAAGGTTATGACTCAGCAGATTACAAAAATCGTTGCTGATGACCTTAAGGAAAAGGGACTTGACCTTTATGATATTAAGTTCGAGTTTGGCTACGATAAGGATGGCAGCGTAATGCTTATTGATGAAATTGCATCAGGTAATATGCGTGTTTATAAGGATGGCGAGTATATTGATCCTATGACACTTTCTAAGCTTTTCTTTGCATAAATTTTAAAAGGTAGGTTACTATGGGCGGATTTTTTGGTATAACCTCTAAAACCGACTGTATGATGGATGTTTTTTTCGGGGTTGATTATCATTCCCATTTAGGCACCCGTCGAGGCGGTCTTGCGGCATATGATAAGGAAATCGGTTTGCAACGCAAAATTCACAATATAGAAAATTCACCCTTCAGAACAAAGTTTGAAAAAATCTTTGATGAAATGAAGGGAACATCTGCAATAGGCTGTATAAGCGATACGGACCCTCAGCCTATGCTTATTCGTTCAAAGTTTGGCACCTATGCCATCTGTACCGTTGGAATTATCAACAATGCCGATGAGCTAATTGATAAGTGCTTAGCTCAAAAGGGTGGATATTTTGATGCTATGACAGGCGGTAGGGTAAACACCACTGAGCTGGTAGCGGCTCTTGTTAATCAAAGAGATACCTTTGCAGATGGTATCAGATATGCGCAAGAACAGATAAAGGGAACAGCTTCTATACTTATCTTAACAAGCAAGGGTGCTATAATTGCAGCTCGTGACCTTTTAGGTAGAATTCCCGTGCTTATCGGTAAAAATGATGATGGCTATGCCGTTACCTTTGAATCCTTTGCCTATCAGAAATTAGGTTATACCGATGAAAAGGAGTTAGGCCCCGGTGAGATTGTAAAGATCACACCAAACGGCATTACTCAGCTGATAGCCCCAGGTAAGAAAAAGCGAGTTTGTTCATTCCTTTGGAGTTATTACGGATACCCAACCTCTACATATGAGGGTGTAAATGTTGAAGCTATGCGTTGCCGTAACGGTGAAATTATGGCGCAGTATGATAAGGCTAAGGGTATTGCTGTGGATGTAGATTATGTAGGCGGTGTGCCCGATTCGGGTATTCCTCACGCCATAGGCTACTCTAATGAGAGCGGAAAGAAATATGCCCGCGCCTTTATTAAATATACACCTACTTGGGCAAGAAGCTTTACCCCCGCTAAACAGACCGAACGTAATAAGGTAGCGAGAATGAAGCAGATACCTGTTCACGATTTTATAGTCGATAAAAATCTTCTTTTTGTTGATGACTCGATTGTACGAGGAACTCAGCTTAAGGAAACGGTAGATTTCCTATATGAAAACGGCGCAAAATCCGTTCATATGCGCTCTGCTTGTCCTCCCATAATGTACGGCTGTAAATACCTTAATTTTTCACGCTCAACTAATGATATGGAGCTTATAGCCAGAAGAGTTATTATGGAGCTTGAAGGTGAAGAGGGCTTCAACCATATTGATGAGTATAGTGACGGGGAGACCGAGCGCGGTAGAAAGCTTCGCCAGACTATATGCGAAAAGTTTAATTTCGCATCCTTAGAATTTCAGTCCCTTGAGGGAATTGTTAAAGCAATCGGCATAGATGAATGTGACCTTTGCACATATTGTTGGAACGGTAAGGAGTAGAAAAATGCATACTAATTCAAAATCAGATAGTTACGCTGCTGCAGGCGTTGATATTACTGCAGGTTATAAGTCTGTTGAGCTTATGAAAAAGCATATAGCAAGAACTAAGAACGAGGGCTGCCTTGATGATGTTGGTGGCTTCGGCGGATGCTTCGGTCTTGACCTTACGGGTATTACTGAGCCTGTTTTAGTTTCAGGTACCGATGGCGTTGGCACCAAGATTAAACTTGCAATGCTTCTTGATAAGCACGATACCATTGGTATTGACTGTGTGGCTATGTGTGCTAACGATATTATCTGTTGCGGCGCTAAGCCCTTATTCTTCCTTGATTATATTGCTTGCGGTAAGAACTATCCCGAGAAGATAGCCGATATCGTTGGCGGTGTGGCAGAGGGCTGTGTTCAGGCAGGCTGCGCCCTTATAGGCGGTGAAACTGCGGAGCATCCAGGTCTTATGCCTGAGGATGATTATGATCTTGCAGGGTACTGCACAGGCGTAGTGGATAAATCAAAGATACTTGATAAAAACACTGTAGCAGATGGCGATACTGTTATTGCCCTTGCTTCAACGGGCGTTCATTCAAACGGCTTCTCCCTTGTAAGAAAGGTATTTGATATTGAAAATGCCGACCTTTCTGCACCCGTTGAGGAGCTTGGCGGCAAGTCCTTAGGGGAGACCTTGCTTACACCTACTAAAATGTATGTTAAATCGATGCTTGCCCTCTTTAAAGAGGTAAATGTTAAGGCTGTTTCCCATATCACAGGCGGCGGCTTCTATGAAAATATTCCGAGAGCATTGCCCGATGGTAAAAGCGTAAAGGTTGATAAGTCAGCTCTCAAAATACTTCCTATCTTTAATTACATAGCAAAGGTTGGCAATATCCCTGAGCGTGATATGTTTAATACCTTTAATATGGGCGTTGGTATGAGCGTTGTTGTAGCAAAAGAGGATGCCGAAAAGGCTCTCGAAATTTTAAATGCCAACGGCGAGGATGCTTATATTATAGGCGAGATAGTTTCCTCAGATGAGGGAGTTATCCTATGAGTAAGAAAATAGTAGTCTTGGTTTCGGGTGGCGGAACCAATCTTCAGGCTCTTATTGATGCGCAGCATAAAGGAGAGCTTGGTGACGGTGAAATCACTTGCGTTATAGCCTCAAATTCTGAGGCTTATGCGCTTGAAAGAGCAAAGCAAAACGGAATCAAGACTCAGATTTTAGTAAGAAAAGAATATGCAGATATTTCATCCTACAGTAAGGCTATGCGTGACCTTCTTTTAGAAGAGGGAGCAGACCTTATAGTTTATGCAGGATTTATGACTATACTTGATGAAAATGTATGCGATGTCTTTGAAAATAAAATGATAAATGTTCATCCTGCCTTAATTCCTTCCTTTTGCGGCAAAGGCTTTTACGGACTCCACGTTCACGAAGAGGCTCTTAAAAAGGGTGTTAAAGTATCGGGGGCTACCGTTCATTTCGTTACTGCCGAGTGTGATGCGGGTCCCATAATATTGCAAAAAGCGGTTGAGGTTTTGGAGGATGATACCCCTGAGACCCTTCAAAAAAGAATTATGCAAGAGGCAGAGTGGAAGATATTACCCCTTGCAGTAAAGCTTTTCTGTGACGGAAAAATAACCGTTAAAGACAAAAAAACAATAATATCCAAATAAACCGAAAGGAAATAAAGTTATGGAGATTAAGAATATAGCCGAAGAATTGAATTCTTTAAGTTATCACGGCAGAGGCATTATGATAGGCAAAAGCACTGACGGTAAAAAGGCAGTAACTGCTTATTTTATAATGGGCAGAAGTGAAAACAGCCGTAACCGTATTTTTGTTGAGGATGGGGAAGGCTTAAGAACTCAGGCGTTTGATGAGTCTAAAATGACCGACCCTCATCTTATTATCTATGCTCCCGTAAGAGTGCTTGGTAATAAAACTATTGTTACAAACGGCGACCAAACCGATACAATCTACGAGCTTATGGATAGACAGATGACCTTCGAACAGGCTCTTCGTACCCGTGAGTTTGAGGATGATGCTCCAAACTTTACTCCTCGTATTTCAGGTATTATCCGCCTTGAAGGTGGCGATATGAACTTTGCAATGTCTATTCTCAAATCCGCCGATGGTGATGGCTCTTCCTGTCAGAGATATACTTATGCTTATTCAAATCCTCTTGCGGGCAGAGCAAAGTTTATTCATACCTATAAGTGTGATGGAAACCCTCTTCCAAGCTTTGAGGGTGAGCCTAAGACCTTAGAGCTTCCCGATATGGATATAGATGCTTTCACAAATTATATTTGGGAAAACCTAAATGCTGATAATAAGGTTTCACTTTTTGTAAGATATATTGACCTTGAGAGCGGTAAGTACGAATCCCGCATAGTTAATAAAAATGAGGTGTAAAAAATGCAACTTAAAAATTTAAAAATAAACTTTTTAGGTGATAGCATAACTCAGGGTAGCGGTACAACGGGACCCGATAAACTTTTCCATCAGATTATCAAAAGGGAATACGGTTTAGCCGAGGCTTATAACTGTGGCGTAGGCGGTACAAGAATTGCAAAACAAACCGTTCCTGGTTATCATATTCACGATTTGTATTTTGCTTTAAGAGCCAAGACCATAACTAAAGATGTAGATGCCATTGTAATTTTCGGCGGTACCAATGATTTTGATCATGGTGACTCCAAAATGGGCGATATTGACAGCACCGATATTTATACCTTTTGCGGTGCTGTGAATAACCTTTTAAATGAGCTTAAAGCAGATTTCCCAAAGGCAAAGCTTGTGTTTATGACTCCTCTTAGAAGACAAACTGAAGCAACCCCTAATCACGATGGCAAAATCTTAGAGGATTATGTAAATGCTATTATAGAAATTTGCGCCAAACACAATGTTCCGGTTATAGATTTGTTCAGAAGCAATATAATAGATCCCTTTGATAAAGAGGTAATTCCTGACGGACTTCATCCAAATGATAAGGGACATATTATTATGGCAGATTATATCGCCAAAGAGTTACTTAAAATTTAAGGAGAAACAAAATGAAAGAATTTGAACTTAAATATGGTTGTAACCCCAATCAAAAACCATCTAAAATTTTCATGAAGGACGGAAGTGAGCTTCCTATAGAAATCCTTTGCGGAAAACCGGGTTACATAAATTTCCTTGATGCTTTTAATAGTTGGCAGTTAGTAAAAGAACTCAAAGAGGCTTTAGGTCTTCCTGCAGTTACCTCCTTTAAGCACGTAAGCCCCACATCTGCGGCTGTAGGAATACCCCTTTCCGATAAGCTTAAAAAGGCTTGCTTTGTTGATGATATCGAGGGACTTGATGATTCTCCTTTAGCTTGTGCCTATGCAAGAGCAAGAGGAACAGATAGAATGTGTTCCTTTGGTGACTGGGTAGCTCTTTCTGATGTTTGCGATGTTACTACCGCTTTGCTTATTAAGCGTGAGGTTTCGGATGGTGTTATTGCTCCGGGTTACGAGCCTGAAGCCCTCGAAATTCTTAAATCAAAGCGTAAGGGTAACTATAATATTGTTAAAATTGACCCCGACTATATTCCTGAGCCTATTGAAACTAAGGATGTTTTCGGCATTACCTTCCAGCAGGGAAGAAATAACTTTGAAATCAATAAAGAGCTTCTTTCAAACATAGTTACTGCCAATAAGGATATGCCCGAAAGCGCAGTGAGAGATTTGATTATTGCTCTTATTACACTTAAATATACACAGTCTAACTCTGTTTGCTATGCTGTGGACGGACAGGCTATTGGCGTTGGCGCAGGTCAGCAGTCAAGAATTCACTGCACAAGACTTGCAGGTACAAAGGCTGATACTTGGTTCTTACGTCAGCATGATAAGGTTTTAGCCCTTCCTTTTAAGGATACTCTAGGCCGCCCCGATAGAGATAATGTTATTGACGGATATATTAACCGCAACGAAGAGGATGTTTGCGCTGAGGGTAATTGGCAGAAATACTTTACCGAAAGACCTGAGCCTCTTACCGATGAAGAGATAAGGGCTTATCTTGACGGTATAGACGGTATCGCCTTAGGCTCTGATGCATTCTTCCCCTTTAGCGATAATATAGAAAGAGCAAAAAGAAGCGGTGTTAAGTATATAGCTGAGCCGGGCGGTTCCATCCGCGATGATGCAGTTATCGAATGCTGTGATAAATACGGTATGGTAATGTCCTTTACAGGTATGCGTTTATTCCACCACTAATTTAGGAGAAATAAAATGAAGATATTAGTAGTTGGCGGCGGCGGCCGTGAACATGCGATTATAAAAAAAATAAAAGAAAATACTCAGGTTAATGAGATTTTTGCTCTCCCAGGTAACGGCGGTATGAAGGAGGATGCAACCTGCGTAAATATCGATGCTAAGGATATTGAGGCAATTGTTAAGTTTGCCGTAGAGCAGAAAATCGATTTTGCAGTTGTGGCTCCTGATGACCCGTTGGTGCTCGGATGTGTTGATGCGCTGGAAAGCGTGGGTATTTCCTGCTTTGGACCTCGCGCTAATGCGGCAATAATTGAGGGTAGTAAGGTGTTTTCTAAAAACCTTATGAAGAAATATAATATTCCCACAGCCGCTTATGAGGTTTTTGATGACCTTTCGGATGCCCTTTCCTATCTTGAAACCGCACCTATTCCTACGGTTATTAAGGCCGACGGTCTTGCCCTCGGTAAAGGCGTTATTATTGCCACTACTAAGGAAGAGGCAAAAGAGGCCGTAATCGAAATGATGCAAAATAAAAAGTTCGGTAAGAGCGGCGATAATGTTGTTATCGAAGAGTTCTTAACAGGTCCTGAGGTTTCTGTTCTTGCATTTACGGATGGTAAAACTGTCGTTCCTATGATATCTTCAATGGACCATAAAAGAGCAGGGGACAACGATACGGGACTTAACACAGGCGGTATGGGTACCATAGCTCCAAATCCTTACTATACAAAGGATATTGCCAAGGAGTGTATGGAAACCATTTTCCTTCCCACAATAAATGCTATGAATAGTGAGGGAAGAACCTTTAAGGGTTGCCTTTATTTCGGTCTTATGCTTACCGAAAACGGACCTAAGGTTATAGAGTATAACTGCCGTTTCGGTGACCCTGAAACTCAGGTAGTGTTACCCCTTCTTGAAAGCGATTTGTTAACGGTTATGAAAGCAACCACCAACGGTACTTTAGCTGAAACAGAAGTTAAGTTCAGTGATAAATCTGCTTGCTGTGTTATTATGGCTTCAAAGGGTTATCCCGAGGCTTATGATAAGGGCTTTGAAATGATAATACCTGATGAGCTTTCAGGTAATGTTTTTGTCGCAGGTGCTAAACTTGATGGTGACAAGCTTCTTACAAACGGCGGAAGAGTTTTGGGCGCTACTGCAGTTGAGGATACCCTTGAAAAAGCAATAAAAACTGCATATTCTTATGTGGATAAAATTCATTTTGACAATGCTTATTTCCGTAAGGATATAGGCGCTAAGGCACTTAAAGCCTTAACGGAGGTAAAATAATGGTATATAGAGTATTTGTTGAAAAGAAAAAGGAACTTGCAAATGAAGCAAAATCCTTGCTTTCTGATGCAAGAAATCTGCTTAGCATCAAATCCCTTGAGGATGTAAGAATTATAAATCGCTATGATGCTGAAAATATAACAGATGAGCTTTTTGATTATGCTATTAAAACAGTATTTTCAGAGCCTCAGCTTGATATTGCTTCTGCCGAGGTAGATTTAAAGGATGCTACTGTTTTTGCAGTAGAGTTTTTACCCGGTCAATTTGACCAAAGAGCCGATTCTGCCGCTCAGTGTATTCAGATTATTTCTCAGGGAGAACGCCCCATAATCCGTTCTGCTAAAGTTTATGCCCTTTACGGCAACCTTTCAAGCGAAGAGATAGCAGAAATAAAGAAATATGTAATTAACCCTGTTGAAGCAAGGGAGGCAACACTCAAAAAGCCCGAAACCTTGAAGGTTAATTATAATATTCCTACAACGGTTGAAACCCTTGAGGGCTTTTTAGACCTTGATAGAAAGGGCCTTGAGGACTTTGTAAAGAATTACGGTCTTGCAATGGATGCTGATGATATTGCATTCTGTCAGGATTATTTTAAGGGTGAAAAGCGTAATCCTACCATCACCGAAATTCGTATGATAGATACCTATTGGTCTGACCATTGCCGTCACACCACCTTCTTAACCGTTATTGATGACGTTAAGTTTGAGGATGAGCTTTTACAAAAGGCTTATGATGATTATATTGCAGTTCGTAAGGAGCTCGGCAGAACAAAGCCTATATGCCTTATGGACCTTGCTACTGTTGCTGTTAAGTATTTAAAGAAGCACGGTAAGCTCGATAAGCTTGATGAATCCGAAGAAATCAATGCCTGTACAGTTAAAATTGATGTGGATGTTGACGGTGTGAGAGAGCCTTGGCTTCTTCTCTTTAAAAACGAAACCCATAACCACCCCACAGAAATTGAACCCTTCGGCGGTGCCGCTACTTGTATAGGCGGCGCTATCCGTGACCCCCTTTCAGGCCGTTCATATGTATATGGCGCTATGCGTGTTACGGGCGCGGCAGACCCACTAAAGCCTGTTAGCGAAACTATTAAGGGCAAATTACCTCAGAGAAAAATTGTTACTACTGCAGCTGCAGGTTATTCTTCTTACGGTAACCAGATAGGTCTTGCAACGGGTATTGTTGATGAGATTTATCACCCAGGTTATGCCGCTAAGCGTATGGAAATCGGCGCAGTTATTGCCGCCGCTCCTGCTAAAAATGTTCGTAGAGAGTGCCCAACCCCGGGAGATGTAGTAATTCTTCTCGGTGGTAGTACAGGCCGTGACGGTATCGGCGGTGCAACGGGCTCTTCTAAGGCTCATAATGCTCAGTCGGTAGAAACCTGCGGAGCAGAGGTGCAAAAGGGTAATGCGCCTGAAGAAAGAAAGCTTCAGCGCCTTTTCCGTAATGAAAAAGCAACCCTTATGATTAAGCGTTGTAATGACTTTGGCGCAGGCGGTGTTTCGGTTGCTATCGGTGAACTTGCTGATGGTCTTGAAATCGACCTTAACGCAGTTCCTAAAAAGTATGAGGGCCTTGATGGTACCGAGCTTGCCATAAGCGAATCTCAGGAGAGAATGGCAGTTGTCGTTGAGCCTCATAATGTTGATGCGTTTTTAGCCCTTGCTAAAGAAGAAAACCTTCAGGCTTTCCCCGTGGCAGTTGTTAAGGAAGAGCCTCGCCTCGTTATGAATTGGAACGGCAACAAAATTGTTGATATCAGCCGAGAATTCTTAAATTCTAACGGTGCCGAAAAGCATATTACTATTACCCCCGAAAAGCCAAACCTTAAGCATTGTGAGGTTAATGGCTCATTTGCTGAAAACTATGAAAGAATTGCATCAGACCTTAATATCTGCTCAAAGCGTGGCCTTTCAGAGCGTTTTGACTCTACTATAGGCGCGGGTACAGTTCTTATGCCCTTTGGCGGTAAGAATCAGTTAACACCTATTCAGGCTATGGTACAGAAGATTTCGGTTGAGAAAAAGCATACCGATGACTGTTCCTTAATGTCCTTTGGATATAATCCATTTATTACCGAGCAAAGCCCCTATCACGGAGCATATTTAGCGGTGGTAGAATCTGTTTGTAAGCTTATCGCTACAGGCGCTAAATTTGAGGATGTATATTTAACCTTCCAGGAGTATTTTGAAAGTCCCGGTAAAGACGGTAAGCGTTGGGGTAAGCCCTTAGCTGCTTTACTTGGCGCCTTTGAGGCTCAAAAGGAACTCGGTATCGGCTCTATCGGAGGTAAGGACTCAATGAGTGGTACCTTTGAGGATATTGATGTTCCACCTACCCTCGTTTCCTTTGCCGTAACCACCGAAAAGGTTAAGGATATAGTATCTCCCGAATTTAAAAAGGCAGGTAATATGGTTTATGTTCTATGTCCTAAATATGACAAAGAAACAAATTTACCTTATACTAAATCCCTGCTTGATACATTTGATAAGGTTACCAAGATGCTTCAAAGCGGTAAAGCCGTTTCCTGCTATACTCCTGGAATGGGTGGTATAGGCGAAGCTATAATGAAGATGTGCTTCGGTAACGGTCTTGGATTTAAATATGAAAGCATCTGCAATCAGGGTATTTTTGATTACTGCTATGCAGGATTTATACTTGAAGCAACCGAAGAAATCGAAGGCGCTTTGTATATCGGTACTGTTACCGATAAGGGAGAAATTACCTTAGGCGATGAGTCAATTAACCTTTCAAAGCTACTTTCAGTTTATGAAGATAAGCTTGAAAGTGTTTATAGCTGTAATATCCCTGACCGCAAAACTCCAATGGAAAACTTCTCATTTGAGGCTAAGGAATATAGCGCACCCGCTATTAAGGTTGCAAAGCCAAAGGTACTTATTCCCGCATTCCCAGGTACCAACTGTGAATACGATAGTGCAAAGGCAGTTAGCGATGCAGGAGCCGAGCCTAAAATTATGGTTATAAATAACCTATCTGCTTCAGGTATTCAGAAGAGCATTGAAAGCTTTGCTGATGAACTTAAAACCTCTCAGATGATATTTATTCCGGGTGGATTCTCAGGCGGTGATGAGCCTGATGGAAGCGGTAAGTTTATAACTGCCTTCTTCCGTAATGCTGAGGTAAAAGAGGGTGTTACTGACCTGCTCGAAAACAGAGACGGACTTATGTGCGGTATCTGTAACGGCTTCCAAGCTCTTATTAAGTTAGGTCTTGTTCCATACGGTAAGATTATCGATACAGATGAAAACTGCCCAACATTAACCTTTAATACTATAGCTCGTCACCAGTCAAGGATTGTAAGAACTCGAATTGCTTCCAATAAATCTCCTTGGTTATCTCTTACAAATGTTGGAGATATTTATAATGTGCCGATTTCTCACGGTGAGGGCAGATTCTTAGCAAGTGAGGAATTAATTCGCGAACTTGCAAGAAATGGTCAGATAGCAACTCAGTATGTTGACCTTGACGGTAACGCCACAAGCGATGTTCACTTTAATCCCAATGATTCTATGTATTCTATTGAGGGTATAACATCTCCTGATGGCAGAGTCTTCGGTAAGATGGGACACAGTGAGCGCATCGGCGCAGGACTTTATAAGAATGTTTATGGCGACTATGATATCCGTATGTTTGAAGCCGCTGTTAAATACTTTAAATAATAGGGAGTGCTGAAAATGGCTTATTTATCTGATATTGAAATAGCTCAGAGCTGTGAAATGAAAAATATCAAAGAAATTGCTAAAACTGCCCACGTAGATGAAAAATATATTGAGCAGTACGGTAATTACAAGGCAAAAATAGACCCTAAATTATTAAATGAAACCGATAGGGAGGACGGTAAGCTAATTCTTGTTACCGCCATCACTCCCACCCCTGCAGGTGAGGGTAAAACCACTACAACTATCGGCCTTGCAGATGGACTTAAAAGAATAGGCAAGGATGTAACCGTTGCTCTTCGTGTGCCATCCTTAGGGCCCGTTTTCGGTGTTAAGGGCGGTGCCGCAGGCGGCGGATATGCTCAGGTTGTTCCTATGGAGGATATTAACCTTCACTTTACAGGAGATTTCCACGCTATAGGAGCCGCTAATAACCTTCTTGCCGCTATGCTTGATAACCATATTCAGCAGGGTAACGCTTTAGGTATAGATGTTAGAAAAATCACATGGAAGCGTTGCGTTGATATGAATGACCGTCAGCTTCGTTTCATTGTAGACGGAATGGGCGGCAAGGCTAACGGTGTACCAAGAGAGGATGGCTTTGATATCACCGTTGCAAGTGAAATTATGGCAGTTTTATGTCTTTCAAATTCTATTACAGACCTTAAAGAAAGACTTTCCCGTATTATCGTAGGCTATACCTACGATGATAAGCCTGTTACCTGTGGCGAATTAAAGGCGGCAGGCGCTATGACAGCGCTTTTAAAGGATGCTATAAAGCCTAATCTTGTGCAGACCTTAGAGGGAACACCCGCCTTTGTTCACGGCGGTCCCTTTGCCAATATTGCTCACGGCTGTAACTCTGTTATGGCCACTAAGATGGCTCTTAAAATGGGAGATTACACCATAACTGAAGCAGGCTTTGGCGCTGATTTGGGGGCTGAAAAATTCCTTGATATCAAATGCCGTATGGCAGGACTTACTCCTGATGCAGTTGTAGTTGTTGCTACCGTAAGAGCTCTTAAAATGCACGGCGGCCTTGCTAAAACTGAGCTTAATAATGAGGATTTAACAGCGCTTGAAAAGGGTATACCTAACCTTCTTCGCCACGTTTCCAATATGAAGAATGTTTATAAGCTTCCTTGTGTGGTAGCTGTCAATCGTTTCCCAACTGATACAGATAAGGAAATAGAGTTTATTATCGATAAATGCCGAGAGCTTGGAGTAAATACCGTTCTTTCAACCGTTTGGGCTGATGGCGGTAAGGGCGGAGAAGAGTTAGCAAAAGAGGTTGTCCGCCTTTGCGAAGAGGAAAAGGGTGACTTTACCTTCTCTTACGAGCTTGAGGGCTCTATTGAAGAAAAAATTGAGGCAGTTGTTAAAAAGGTTTACGGCGGTGACGGAATTATTGTTTTACCAAACGCTAAAAAGCAGATAGCTCAGCTTGAAGCTTTAGGTTTCTCAAATTGTCCCGTTTGTATGGCTAAGACTCAATATAGCTTCTCGGATGACCCAACCAAGCTTGGCGCACCCGAAAACTTTACTGTTACTATTAAAAACGTTAAAATTTCTGCAGGTGCAGGATTTATCGTTGTTTTAACAGGTGATATACTAACAATGCCTGGTCTTCCTAAAGCACCCGCCGCAGAGCGTATTGATGTTGATGAAAACGGTAAAATTACTGGACTATTTTGACATATTGACCTAATAAATAGGGCTCTTTTGACTTGTTCAAAAAAGCCCTATAAATTTTTGCTGTTTTATTGTATAATTATTGTAAATATATCATTGGCGGTGTTTCTATGAAAAAAATGCATTTGCTATGTAATGCACATCTTGACCCTGCTTGGCTGTGGCGTTGGAACGAGGGCCTTGCCGAAGCAATCTCCACCTTCCGTGTTGCCGCGCAGTTTTGTGAGGAATATGACGGCTTTATATTTAATCACAACGAGGCTTTGCTTTACGAGTGGGTAGAAGAGCATGAGCCTTCACTGTTTGAGCGTATAAAAAAGTTAGTTGCCGCAGGTAAGTGGCACATTATTGGCGGTTGGTATTTACAGCCTGACTGCGTTATGACCTCAGGCGAAAGCCTTCTTGAGCAGATAAATTTAGGCAGAGAGTATTTTAAAGAAAAATTCGGTGTTGAGCCTAAAACCGCTATGAATATTGACTCTTTCGGTCATACTAAGGGACTTGTTCAGATACTTAATAAAAAGGGCTTTGAGAATTATATTGTTATGAGACCTGGCGGTAAGTTTAAGGATAACTTCTGGTGGCAGGGCTATGATGATAGCAAAATTCTCACACATAGTATATACGATGGTTATAGTAGCAGTAAGGGTGATGCTGTTTTTAAGGTAAAAAGAAATATTACCAATCATAAGGATACAAAAGAAATATTTTTACTTTATTGGGGCGTTGGTAACCACGGCGGCGGTCCCTCTAAAAAGGATATAGAAGAAATCAACGAGTTTGCCGCAAGGTATAAGGATGTTGAAATTATTCATTCAACGGCTACTGATTATTTCGCTGATGTGGATAAATCCAATATTCCTACAGTAAATGAGCCCCTTATATCGTGGGCAGTTGGTTGCTATACCTCTATGGTAAGAATTAAACAGGCAAACCGCACCGTTGAAAATAAAATAGCCTTAACCGAAAAGGCAATGAGTAATGCCAAAGCGCTTAAAAATTGTGAATTTGATTATGGAGAGATTAAAAAGGCTAAGAAAGCTCTTGCTTTCTGTCAATTCCACGATATTCTACCAGGCTCTTGTATTAAACCCGTTGAGGATGATGCTCTTCACTCATTGGGCTATGCCGAGGAAATTGTTGATAAGCTTTATAATAAGGCTTTTATTAAGCTTTGCGAGGGTCAGGCAAAGGCAAAAGAGGGCGAGATTCCTATTATGGTTTACAATCCTCATCCCATTGAAATAGAGGGAGAATTCGAAGTAGGCTTTATGCTGCAAAATCAGAATTGGAACGAAGAAGAAATTACTCTTGCCAAGGTTTATGATGAGCAGGGTAACGAGGTCCCCTCACAGAATGAGAAGCCTGAATGCACATTTAATCTTGACTGGATCGAAAAAGTATCCTTCGTTGGTAAATTAGCCCCATCTTCTGTTACAAGATTTGATTGCAGATTGACTGTTTACAAGAAAAAAGACCTTCCCGAAAAGGTTTACGGTGATGATGATATTACTATTGAAAATGACCGTATGAAAGTCCGAATTTCTAAGAAAACGGGACTTATTGACCTTTACGAAGTTGACGGTAAGGAGCTTGTTAAATCAAGCGGTATCTTAGAAGTATATAATGATAACGAAGACCCGTGGGCTATGAATGTTAATTCCTTTAAGGAATATAAGGATTGCTTTAAGCTATTAAGCGATGCCGAGGCAAATGATTTTGTAGGTTACTCCGATGAGAAATGCTCTAATGTTAGAATTGTTGAGGATGGAGAGGTTAGAACTAAGATTCAAGCCTTCTTCAATTACCGCAAATCCTATGCTGTTGTAGAGTACACAATACCTAAGAATAACACTTACATAGATGTTGATATTATTCTGTATTCGAATGAGCCAAATGTTATGGTAAAATATAGGCTCGATACTCAGTTTAAGGGCACACCCTTTGGACAGACAGCATTCGGCAGCGAACCTTTATATGATGATGAAAGAGAAGCGGTTTCTCATAAGTGGTGCGGAATTAAATCGGATGAGGATAGACTTTACGTTGTAAATAAGGGTATTTACGGCGGAAGCTTTAATGAAAATACTATCAAGCTTTCACTACTTAGAACTCCGATTTACTCGGCTCATCCTATTGAGCAGCGGCAGATAGCACCCCACAATAGATACTTAAAGCATATAGATATCGGTGAAAGAAGCTTTTCGTTCAGAATTACCACTGAAAAGAATATCGATAAGGTAGCGCAGATTTATAATGAGCAGCCTCAGATTATTTCCTTCTTCCCGTCAGGTGAGGGCGAAAAGGCAGAAAGCTTTATAACTGTCGATAACGAATACACCTTGCTCTCTTCTATGAGAAGTAAGGGGGATGGATATGAGCTTACAATGTTTAACACCACCGATGATGAGCAAAAGGCTAAAATTTTAATTCCATCACTTAATAAGGAATTAGAGCTTACCTTTGCAAAGCGCGAGCTTAAAATATTTGAAGTATAAAAAAATAAATCCCTTTCTCTCGAAAGGGATTTATTTTTTATAATAGGTAACTTGGCAAATTATCTTTATTGTTTTCTTTTGCCTTTTTAATCTGTTTATCTTTAGGCTTTGTTAATGGCTTGTTGTTGTCAGTTATCATATATGCCTTTGGTGAAACACCAGTTATTTTTTTAAATGCGGCAGAAAAATAGGCTTGTGTGGCAAAGCCTACACGCTCTGCGGTTTCGGTAACAGAGGTGTTTTGCCTAAGTAGTTTCTTCGCTTTAATAATTTTAAGTGCTATTAAATACTCGTGAACGCCGATATCCGAATATTTGGCGAATAGCCTTTTTACCTGAGAAAGACTGATTTTCAAATTATCCGCAAGTTCATCTACCGAAATCTCCCCACCAATATATTCTTTTAAAATTGAAACGGCTTTTGTAAATGTGGCAGCATCCTTTTTATCCAAAAGGGTGTTAACGCTTTTTAAATTGTAGCAATATGAAAGAATAAACTGTAATGCAAGTTTGAGCTTAAATAAATATAAGTCCGATTCATCATTAGTACATTCTTTAATAAAAGATATTTTATCTTCTGTAAGGGTAAAAATCTTATCTTTGATTTTTTCTAAAATTTCACCTTTACCCTTAAAGGAAAAAAATAGGGCGCTGTCATTATCACCCTTGATACAGCTGATAACATCAGGGGAGAGAATTACAATATGATTTTTAGGTACATTCATAACTCTACCGTCAATAACAGCCGTAAGATTGCCGCTGATTACCAATACAACAGTATATTCATCAATGCCTTTGTCTTTACCGTTCTTGACAGATAGTTTACTTATTGAGAGTAATGAGGTTTGTTCACTCATAACCATTCTCCTTAGGACAAATTTGAATAAAAATAAAAAATTATACGTAAAGATATAAATTTGGCTCACTCTTATTATATATCATATCGTTTAAAATGTAAAGAAAAACCGATGGAATTTCCATCGGTTTTTTAAATTATTTAACTATCTTCACCTTAGCGCCGTTGCCGATACCTGCCGCATTTGCATCATCGGTATCAATGTGCATCTCAAGTTTGAAAGCCTTGTTAACCCTTACCTGAACGTCGTAGAATGTGGTTTTGCGTTCACCATTTGCTTCTATATTTACATAGTCGCCATCCTTAAGGCCAAACGTCTTACCCTCATCCTCGCTCATATGGATATGGCGATTGGCAATTATGCAGCCTTCTTTAAGAGTTACAATACCCTTAGGTCCGATGATGGTAATAGGCGCAGAGCCTGCAATATCACCCGATTCACGAACAGGAGGTTTTACCTTTAATACAAAGGAGTCAGTTCTTGAAATCTCAACCTGAGAAGCAGAACGAACAGGACCTAAAACTCTTACCTTTTCAATAGGGCGAAGGGAGGGGCCAACAATGGTTAAAAGCTCTTTACAAGCATATTGACCGGGTTGAGATAAATCCTTAAAGGGAGTAAGCTCATAGCCCTTGCCAAAAAGAATTTCAAGGTGCTCAGTACTTAAATGAATATGTCTGTTAGAAACGCCAACAGGGATATCTCCATCTTCGGCTTCTTCGCACTGTGCCATAATTCTGCTGACAATTTCTTTAACTAAAGCATCATCGTAAGCCATAAATTTTCCTCCTAACAAAATTTAACAGTATCAAGAGCTATCATATACTCTTCATCTGTGGGTATTACTAAGGTCTTAACTAAAGCATCATCGGCTGAAATATCGGCAGCCTTACCCATTACAGAGCTATTTTTATCCTCATCTATCTTAATGCCGAGATAATCCATATCAGCGCAAACAAGGCTTCTTATATCAGAGCTGTTTTCACCGATACCGGCGGTGAATACAATAGCATCAATACCATTCATTTCGGCTATATAGCTACCGATATATTTCTTTATGCCACCCGAAAGCATCTTTATAGCAAGACCTGAACGATAATCGCCCTCTTTTGCGGCATTAAGAACATTTCTGAAATCATTAGAAAGTCCGCTAACGCCCAAAAGACCTGACTTTTTATTAAGAATATTTTCAACCTCTTCAGCAGAAAGATTACGTTCTTTCATAATATAAGGAATAACGGTGGGGTCAATAGTACCGCTTCGAGTACCCATAGGAATGCCTTCTTGAGGGGTGAAGCCCATAGAGGTATCAATAGCGATACCGCCGTCAACAGCGGTAATGGAGGAGCCATTACCTAAATGACAGGTAATAATCTTAAGCTCTTCAATGGGTTTACCGAGCATCTCTGCAGCCTTAGCGGAAACATATCTGTGCGATGTTCCGTGGAAGCCGTAGCGACGGATTTTATTTTCGGTATAATACTCATAAGGAATAGCATAAATGATGCGAAAATCCTCAATCTGAGAATAAAAAGAGGTATCAAAAACGCCAACCTGAGGAGTATCCTTCATAAGTCTTCTACAAGCCTTTATGCCCTTAATAGCAGGAGGTCCATGAAGTGGATTTATGGGAACTATGGTTTCAAGATATGCTACTGCCTCATCATCAATAAGGGTAGAAGCTTTGAACTTTTCACCACCGTGAGCAATGCGGTGACCAACGGCATCAATTTCATCAATGCTTTCTAAAACACCGTATTTTTCATCAACAAGAAGACCTAAAACAAGAGAAAGGGCTTCATCGTGAGTAGGAAGGTCAACTTCTGCGGCATAGTTTTCGCAATTAGGTCTTTTATGGGTGATATAACCGCCAGAGCCTATGCGCTCACAATTACCTTTTGCGAGAACATCGCCGTTATCCATATTGTAAAGCTGATATTTAAGAGAGGAACTACCAGCGTTAATAACAAGAACTTTCATTTATAACACCTTTATGAATATAAATTATAAGATTTTTTGCCAGAATTTTTCATCGGGACGGGGAATAACGGCGCTGTCAAGGAACATTCCGTATTCACCTGCACCCGCCTTAGCACGTTCAATAGCGGCTTCAACAGCGGCAATTTCACCCGTTAAGAGCAAGTAGGATTTCCCACACATACCTCTTGCAAGGCGAAGCTCAATAAGCTCTACCAAAGATGTTTTAGCAGCAGTATCTGCGGCAACAATAGCAGCTGCAGCAGAGAAGGTTTCTAAAACGCCTAAGGCATTGGGATTACCTATTTCGTTTGCGCCGTAAAGAGCGCCGAATATAGAATCGTGGGGATTACCGAGAGTAAAGCTATCTATAAGCTGTTCGGGGTCAGCCACACTTGCAGCCTCAACGGCGGCTTTAACTGCGCTAAGCTCACCGCTTATAAGGGCAATATATTTGCCTGGGCAAACAGTATCAGCCTGAATGATATCAACCTCAGCGGTCTTTACCATACGGTCAGCGGCACGCATACCGGAGGATACTGTTTTAAATTCAACCATACCTAACGCTTTATTCATTATTCAGTTCCTCCTTTTACAGAAACAGTAATGTATTTTTTGTTTATATCGGTTATGGTACCGTCCATAGAAGCGTGGATTGAAACGCTGAGTGCATTATCGACAGCCTTTGCTATCAATTGACCTTTAGTAACGGTATCTCCCTTATTAACAATGGGAATTGCGGGGGCTCCAATATGCTGAGAAAGTGCGATTTTAAGCTTTTTAGCTTTAACTTCATCTTCGGTTACGGGCGCCGACTTATTGTAAGGATTAAGTCCAAGTCGGGAGCGAAGACGGGAAAACGGAATCATACGGAATTCTCTATCGGGATGAACGCCGTGCATATCGGGATTTTGAGGTGGCTTTAAGCCGTTTTTGCGAAGCCCATCCTTAGCTGCTGTTAGCAGAGAACGGGGAGAAAGCCCCTGACCGCAGGAATACAATTCGCAAAGACCACAGCTTGAGCAGAACATTGAGTTTACATAGGGCATTACATCGTGAGTTACGTGGTTTGAAGCCGCATACATAAACATACTTGGGTCAATTGGATGACCTAAAAGCTGACGGGGGCATAGAGAAGTACAGTAACTGCACTGACAACAAGCCGACATAGCACGTTTCAGGTCAATAGAGGTTTTGCTAAGCTTTTTCTGCACTAAAGGTAAGGTTTTGGGTAGCACCAGAACTGCATTTGTAGTCTTGGTTACGGGCTCCAATGCAGAGCCGAGCTTACCCATCATAGGACCACCTATAAGATAAGCGGGGTCTTCAATAGTTATACCGCCTGCCATATCAATAAGACTCTGAAGGGGAATACCTATAGGAGCATAAACCGTGATAGGATTTTTAACCTCACCCGTTACAGTAACGTATTTGTGGGTAACAGGTTTTCCCTCTAAGGCCCTGTAGATATTATAAACAGTCTCAACATTCAGTACCGTAACACCCACAGAAAGAGGAATAGAGCCAGCGGGAACAACTCTTCCCGTAGCCTCGTACGTAAGCACTACTTCATCACCTGCGGGATAAACCTCAGGAAGAGTGCAAACCTTCATATTTGGAAAAGAGGTAATCTCGTTATTAACGGCTTCAAGGGTTCTTTTATAAGAGCCTTTGATACCGATATAAACGTTTTCTACCTCAAGTATTTTCGAAATTAAATCTAAGGTACTTAAAATTTCATATGTAAACATTTTAAGCACTTGTCTGTGTAAACGGAGCAAGGGCTCACATTCAGCACAGTTTAGAATAAGGGTATCAGCTTTTTTATCGAGCTTAGCGTAGGTTGGGAAACCTGCTCCGCCTGCACCAACGATACCGCTTTCTCTCAGAAGTTCTTTAATTTGTTCTAAATTCATTCTTAATTGACTCCGATAAGTCCGGTGCCGCTATCAACAATACCTACAATTGCGGCATCAATAGGGGATGTAGCCATACCGCAACCAATTCTTGCGGCAGAGCCCGTTGCTACTAATACAGTCTCGCCGATACCTGCGCCCACATTATCAACAGCAACAATTCTTTCTTTTGGATTTCCAAGCTCGGCAATAGGCTCAACAACCATAAATTTGCTGCCGATAAGATTTTCATTTTTTCTATTAGCTACAATGCTTCCAATCACTTTTCCGACAATCATTGTTAATACCTATACCTTTCCACAATCAACAAGCAGGGGGCGCTAAGGCCCCCTTGTTGATCAAATAATTACTTTAAAGAGGGAAGAATCTTCTCTACATCTTCGTGGGGGCGGGGAATTACGTGAGTAGCAATAAGCTCGCCTAAACGGGAAGCAGAGTTTGAACCAGCCTCAACAGCAGATTTAACAGCGCCAACATCGCCGCGTACCATAACAGATACGAGTCCGGAACCGATTTTCTCAGTACCGATAAGCTGAACGTTAGCAGCCTTAACCATAGCATCGGCAGCTTCAATAGCAGCAACAAGACCTCTGGTTTCTACCATACCTAAAGCTTCAAGTGACATTTTTATATCCTCCTTAATAAAATGAACAAAATTATTTTAAAGCGGGTAATACCCGTGCTTTACTGAAATTATCTTAAATTGTTTTCAAAAATCCGTCTTCCGTATTCGGCTAAAAACGTATCCTGTTCTTCGCTTCCGCCACTAACGCCAAGACCGCCTATTATATCGCCTGACTTATTATATAAAGGCTCACCGCCGCCGAAAATAACAATTTTACCGTTATTTGTAAATTGAATTCCGTAAAGGGAACCGCCGGGCTGTGCTAAGGGTTTAAGTGTTGAGGTGGACATTTTAAGGGATACCACCGTGAAGGCTTTTTGTACCGCAACATCATAGCTTGCAATATAAGCATCATCCATACATTCAACAAGTATTGGGTTGGCAGTGCTGTTAGAAATGGCAACAACTGCATTAACACCCATTTCCTTTGCTTTTTTCTGCACTTCAGAGCAAAGAGCTTTCGCCTTATCAAGCGTTATATTATGAGATTCGGCTTTAACTTCACGAACAACGGATTCAACAAGGCCTCGCAAAACATGTTCATCCATGTTGCTCACCTATTATTTGCCCATCTGTTCAAGAACACGACGGGTGATTTCGGAAACTAAATCGTTATCACTTTCGTGATTGCAGCTGCAGTTACCGCCACAACCGTGACAGCTGGGCTTACCGCTCTTGGCATTGGGGCAAAGGTCAGCAGGATGCTTACCCTTCATACCGAACTGACGACGGATTTCATAGAGGCGCTGAACCTGAGATTCAGAAAGCTCCTTAGGACCGCCAAGCTGATTTGATATGTAAAGAAGACGAGCATAGAACTCAACAGACTCCATCTTATGATAAGCATTAAGAAGGCTATCAGAGAAGGAAAGAGCGCCGTGGTTTTCAAGAAGTACAGCGTCAAAGGACTGTAAATACTTGGAAACTGCATCAGGAATCTCTTCTGTTGAGGGGGTGCCGTACTCAGCGATGGGTACACAACCGAGAGCAATTACTGCCTCAGGCATAATGGGCTGAGTAAGGGGAATACCTGCGATTGCAAAGCCGGTAGCATACAAAGGATGAGCGTGAACAACTGCATTAACATCAGGACGCTCTTTATATACGCGCATGTGCATCTTAATTTCAGAAGAGGGTTTGAAACCGGGGTTAGCCTGAATAACCTTACCGTCACGGTCAACCTTGCAGATGTACTCAGGAGTCATAAATCCCTTACTAACACCTGTGGGGGTGCAGAGGAACTCGTTGTCATTCAGTTTAACAGAGATGTTACCATCGTTAGAAGCTACCATGCCCTTGTCATAAATACGCTTTCCGATTTCACAAATTTGTTTCTTAATTTCAAATTCGTTTGCCATTTTTGGTTCTCCTTTGAATAATTTTTTTGGTTTTTGTTTGGTTTACACCTTATTACACCATAACAATACCACAAAATGAGTAAAAAGTCAAGGAATTTTTTTGAATTTTTCTTTGTTTTTTGGTTTTTTCTTTGATTTTTTCTTATTTTCATAAAAAACGGGCGTGATTTTCGAAAATTTAAGCAAAAATCAAGCCGAGCTTCGAATTTCGAAGCTCGGCTGAAAATTTATCTTTTCTCAAGGGGAATATATTCCTTTTCTTCTTTTACGTTAACATAGGCAGGGCGTATGATTTTTCCTGCGCACTGAATTTCTTCTATTCTATGTGCGCTCCAACCAGCTATACGAGAAATAGCAAAAATGGGGGTATATAATTCATAAGGGAGCCTTAACATTCTGTAAACAAGACCTGAATAGAAATCCACATTAGCGCTTACACCTTTATATATTTTACGCTTCTTTGCTATAATTTCAGGGGCAATACGGGCAACGGTTTCGTAAAGCTTATATTCATCTTCATAACCGTTTTCTATAGAAAGGTCACGGGCGCATTTCATAAGAATGTCGGCGCGAGGGTCGGATTTTGAGTAAACAGCATGTCCCATACCGTAGATAAGCCCCGCATTATCAAAAGCCTTTTTATCAAGCAAACGCTCAAGATAATCTCTTATGGCATCTTCATCGGTAGTATCGATATTTGATATCATATCATCAAACATTTTAACTACTTTAACGTTAGCTCCGCCGTGGCGCGGACCCTTAAGGGAGCCGAGAGCCGCTGCAACAGAAGAATAGGTATCGGTTCCCGAGGAGGTTACAACGTGGGTGGTAAAGGTGGAGTTGTTACCGCCGCCGTGCTCAGCATGGAGAACTAAAGCAAGGTCCAGCATCTGAGCTTCAAGCTTTGAATATTTATTATCCTCTCTTAAAATACGTAATATATTTTCTGCCGTTGAAAGATTGGGGTCAGGCATATGGATAAAAAGACTTTTATTATTATAATAATGTTGAAAAGACTGATAACTGTAAACTGCAAGCAGAGGGAAAACAGAAATTAGAAATAAGCTCTGCCTTAAAACGTTTGGAATAGAAATATCATCTGCATTATCATCATAAGCGTAAAGAGCCAAAACGCTACGGGAGAGAATGTTCATCATATCTTTGCCCGGAGCTTTAAGAATCATATCACGGACAAAGGAGGTAGGCAGACTTCTTAAATCGGTAAGAGTGGCTTTGAATTCTTCTAACTGCTCTTTATCGGGAAGCTCCGAAAAGAGTAACAGATATACAGTTTCCTCAAATCCGAAACGTTTATCGGACATAAAGCCTTCTACCAAATCTTTTATATTATAGCCTCTGTAACAAAGTACGCCGTCACAGGATTCCTCAGTTCCATCGGGCAAAATCTTTCTTGAAGTAATAGAGGAAATTTCGGTAAGACCTGTAACAACACCCTTACCGTCTAAATCTCTGAGACCTCTTTTAACCGAATGTTCGCCATACATTTCGGGCTTGATATTATTATTTTTACAAGATAGTTCAGCCAAGTTCTTAATATATTCTGTAATTTCGCAATAGGATTTTTTCATTTTTTACCTCATCAGTTATTTTATATGATAATTTTACCATAAAATACAATAATAGTCAAATTACAGAACGGTATCAAATGTAAATAATTTTTAAATTTTTATGATGTTGACAATATTTGTATAAAAGTATAAAATATACTTATAAACCATTGGAGGTCGTTAGCTTTGATTAAAATTTCACCGTCAATTTTAATATCTGATTTTTTAAATTTAGATGCAGATATAAAAAAATTAGAGGCAGCAGGAGTCGATATGCTGCATCTTGATGTTATGGATGGTATATTTGTTCCTAATATTTCTTTTGGTGTTCCCGTAATTCAGTCTATAAAAAAGCATACGAAGCTTCCTCTTGATATCCATCTTATGATAGATAGACCTCACAGATATATTGAGGATTTTGCAAAATATGCTGATATATTGGGTTTTCATTATGAGGCTGGCTCTGATAATAAAGAGCTTCTTAAGAAAATCCGAGAGCTTGGCTGTAAGTCCTGCATAACCATTAAGCCCTGTACTGAGCCTGAAAAAATATTTGACCTTTTAGAGCTTTGTGATATGGTGCTTGTTATGTCGGTTGAGCCGGGGTTTGGCGGACAAAAGTTTATGCACGAAGCCTTAGATAAGCTAAAGACTTTGAGAGCCGAGTGTGAACGCAGAGGCATTGATATTGATTTAGAGGTTGACGGCGGCATAAACGGTGAAACTGCTCCTTTAGCTGTAAAGGCGGGGGCAAACGTGCTTGTTGCAGGGAACTATATTTTTTCGGCAGAAAATATGGCAGAAAGGGTTAAAGAAATTAAGTCCTTATAATTTATTAAAGGCTTTGTTTAGCTTTTCTACAGCATCTCTACCGTATATGTATTTTCCGTATTCTTCGGTTTGTGAAAATTCTGTACTGTCTTTTATTATGGCAGTGCAGAATTCTTTTATTATAAAGAAATTTATGGGTTGCTTTGTATAGACTATAAGCCTATATTCCTTACCCAATCTGTAAAGAATGCTTGACTTGAGTCCCTTGAGAAATTTAACACAACCGATAACATCCTCAAAAGAATTGAAGGTAAGCAAATATCTTTTAATATTGACTTTTTTTGAAGTTATAATTTTTATTCTATGATAAGCCATTTATTACCTCCAAAGTATAGACGAGGCGTTTTAGGTTAACATATAATAGGTGAGTATAATGCAGATTAAATATAAAATATTTTTTAAAAGCGCCTTTATTACAGCCGTAGCAGTAGGTCTTGTTTTGTTAGGTTATTTTGGCGCCAGAGCTTTTATTTAGAAAATTGCCTCCCACAAGGGAGGCAAAATTTATATTTTCTAGTTTCCGCAGCAGGATGAATTATCATTATCTATGGAACGAGGAGGGAAAAAGTCATCTGTGGGGAACTTGATTTTTCTGAAAACATCACAGGGCTGGTCTGTGGTATCTGAGCAGCAGGGCTTTTCAGGCATACAAAAATCGTAAGCGGGAATAAGCATCTGAACATTTCTTACAAGCTGAACAATAGTAAATAAGCCAACGGATGCATAAACAGCGGTGTTACCGTCATCGTTCATAACTAATGGTGCGCCTAAATATTCCGATATGCATTTTGGAATATAGCAGGTTCTTTCGTATTTGCCTCTGCATTTGCCAAGCTGAGCGCCAAGGGCAACGGGCTCAACGGTCTGAACTACGCATTTAGGCATATTTGTGGAGCTGACTGTATGTGTTTCACAGGAATTTCCTTCGGATACGCTTGTAAAGGTCTTTACATTTCCTTCGCTGCCAAACAGAATTGCTTTTTTATTATAGAAAGAAATACCGTTAATTTCGGTAGGGCAGGTGTTATGTGCCGTGAACACTTCAAAGCTTAAAAGGAAGAAAAAGGTCATATCGCAGGAATAATATCCGCGGTTAAAGCTTACCGGCTCCACATCTATATAAACGTTAAGTACCTCTGCTTTTTTTAGTCTTATGCTTTTAGCTTGGTTGATATATGCTTGCGCTTCTTCTGTAAAATAACAGCGCATATCCTCAAGACAGTCACGGTCACAACAAGAATCATAAATTCTGCCCACATCAACACAAACTGCTTCCTTGAATTCGCCGCATTCGGCGGGGTTGAAATCTGCCATATAATTGCCTCCTGTATAATTATTGAAGGTGAACTTCAATACATAGTATGAAAAATATTAAAAAAGGTTAAAAAATAACCTCTGTATCGAAAAATACAGAGGTTATATAAATTTACAGTTTGTTTAAAGCCTTTTTTAAGACGGTAGTAATGGGAAGAATAATTGTACCCACAAGCAGATTGCTGATTCCGTGAATTATATCAAAGGGAAGGCCTGATATTATCCAACCGATAGTTCCTTTAAAATCAAGACCAAACATAATAGCTTGAACGGGTGAATAAAGAACTCCGAACAAAAATCCGTGAAGTCCGCAGATTATTATGTATATAGGAACAGCAAATTTATTAGGCAACTTTTTAGGTACCAGCATAACAGCGCCCCAAAGAACTGACCATACGTATAAATACGGTATCCACCAAGGCTGAAAACCGCCGAAAAGACCGTCTAAAAACACATAAATATAAATAGGGAAGAGGGCCTTGCTTCGAAATACTATGGTGTAAGCTACTGTGAGCGCTCCCACAAGATGTATATTCGGTAAAAACTCCATAACCTTTTTTGAAGTAAACATTAAAACTCCTAAAAGGGCAAAAAGAGCAATTTCCTTTAATTTAAGCTTCATTATTTAGCTACCTTAAAGGTATAAGTATCAGAAGTGTTGATTTCGGTAGTATCAGCACCTGCTGATGCATATTCACCGTTAATAATAAAGGACCAATAAGTTCCGTCAACATCATAATCTGCGGTGATACCGTTTACCTTCTTTACATAAAGGCCAAACTCACCTTCTTCGCCTTCAATGAGTCCTACCTCTTGAAGCGCCTCGCCAACGGTTGTTTTATCGGTGGAAACCTCGAACTTGGTTTCCTTACCCTCGCCGTCAATAACCGTGAAGTTAAAGGCGGTAGCACCCGTGCCTATTTTTGTAACCTCAGCAGAGGCTGATGTGGTCGGGGTACTGCTTAGTTCCTCGTTTCCTTTTTCGTTACAGGCGGTAAATGTCAGTGCTATAGCCGTAATAAGCACGCATAAAAGGACTGCAAACGAAAAACGTGTTAAAAAGTTTTTCTTTGTCATTTTAAACATCTCCATTTTTATATTCACTCAAATCGGCACTCGCAATCTATAAGAGCGTTTTTACTGTTCAGGTCTTTCGGCTTAACACAGAATACAGAGCCTTCTCAAGATGCTTCTTAATGGCTTTCGTTCCTTACGGCAAGGAATATATCCGTATCTTCAAAACGTGTATCACGGCGACGGGCTCGCGCAGGAATTGCACCTGCTTCCCTTGAACTTAACGATTATAACATATTTAATAACTTGTTTCAATGCGATTATGTATCATAATTCAAGTAGAAAGTGTCAATTTTCATATAAAAAATGAATAAGGGAGAACACTTCCTTACGAAGTGTCTCCCTTAAGGCAGCTATTTGCTTTATAATACTTTACTTAAAAAGTCGCGAAGGCGTGGGCTTTTTGGATTGCCGAATATTTCTTCAGGGCTTCCTTCTTCGGTGATTACACCCTCATCAATAAAGAGTATGCGGTCGGCAACCTCACGGGCGAAGCCCATTTCGTGAGTTACAACAGCCATGGTCATACCGCTTTCGGCAAGCTCCTTCATAACGTTCAGAACCTCGCCAACCATTTCGGGATCAAGGGCGCTTGTAGGCTCGTCAAAAAGCATTACCTGCGGATTCATACAAAGTGCGCGAACTATGGCAACACGTTGCTTTTGTCCGCCTGAAAGCTGAGAAGGGTAGGCGTCTGCCCTGTCAGCAAGGCCGACCTTTTCCAGTAATTCCATAGCGGTTTTCTCGGCTTCTTCTTTAGATAATCCTAAAACCTTTATAGGAGCTATGGTCATATTTTTAAGAATCGTCATATGAGGAAAGAGATTAAACTGCTGAAAAACCATACCCATCTTTTGACGGTGTATATTTATATCTATATCAGGGTCTGCTATATCAACTTCGTTAAAATAAATTTTACCGTCTGTAGGATATTCAAGTAAATTAAGGCAACGTAAAAAGGTGGATTTACCTGAGCCCGAGGCTCCGATAATAACCACAACCTCGCCTTTTTTGATTTCGGTGTTGATGCCCTTTAAAACCTTTATATCGCCGAAGTTTTTTATAAGGTTTTCAACCTTAATTAAGGTGTCATTAGTGGTCACTCTTACGCAGCCTCCTTTCTAAGATACCGAGTAGCTTAGTGAGAATTATAACAATAATAAGATAAATAACAGCAAGGCTTATATAGGGAACATAGGCCTGATAGGTTTTGCTGATGATATTTTGAGTCTGCTTTGTTACGTCGCGAAGAGCGATAACCGATACAAGAGAAGTATCCTTAAGCAAGGTTATCATCTCGTTTCCAAGGGCAGGCAGAATGTTTTTGATGGCTTGTGGGATAACGATGTACCACATAGTCTGGATGTAGTTAAATCCAAGGCTTCGTCCCGCCTCAGTTTGTCCAACATTTATGGACATAAGTCCCGAACGGGCAATTTCTGCAACATAAGCACCTGAGTTTATACCAAGTGTTATGATACCGCAAAGAACCATACCGATTTCGGTTTTTGGCACCATAATTACAAAGCCCATAATAAGAAGCTGTACCATCATAGGCGTACCACGGATTACGGTGAGGTAAAGTTTACAGAAACCGTCAACAGCCCTTAAAATTATAGGCGGCTTTTTATTTACGAAGCTTTCGCTGGTGGTTCTGATTATAGCGATAATCAGACCGATAATAATGCCGAGTATCAATGCGCCTATGGTAACAATAAATGTTATTTTCAAACCGTCAGTAAAAAATTTCCATCGGTCCTGATATATAAATGTTTGATATAGCTGGAAAAGTAAATTTTGTATCCACTCAGGACAGGACCTAATCCAGTCAGGAGCAGATGCAAGCCAGCTTGAAAAGTTTATAATGCCCATTAAAGCACCGACCTTTATATTGTGAAATTATGCGTCAAAAAGGGGCGACATTGTAAAATGCCGCACCCTTAAAGTTTGGAGTTTTAAAATTTAGAATTATTCAGCGGGTATGTACTTATTAACTATTTTATCAATAGTTCCGTCAGCCTTAAGCTCTGCCATTGCCTTATTGATGTTATCAAGAAGCTCTTCATTTTCCTTAGCTACTGCGATAGCATAATCTTCAGTAACATATTCGGTATCAAGAATTTTAAGTCCCTCATTAGCTGCAACGAATGCCTTAGCAGGCTCGTTATCAATAATTACACAGTCAACCTGATCATTTTTAAGAGCTTCAACAGCCAAAGCGCCGTTTGCATACTGCTTAACGTTATCCTGACCGTAGTCATCGGTGCAGTAAATGTCACCAGTAGTACCGGACTGTACACCGATAGTCTTGCCTTCAAGATCGTCTGCAGAAGCTATTGCAGAGTCTTCCTTAACAATGATTACCTGAATACCTGTGGCATAAGAATCAGAGAAGTTAACAGATTCCTTACGCTCATCGGTAACGGTCATACCTGCAAGAACAACATCAACAGAACCGCCTGCGCAAGCAGTGATAAGGGAATCAAATTCCATATCCTTGATTTCAAGCTCCATACCAAGCTTTTCAGCGATAGCTGCTGCAATTTCAGCATCAATACCAACAATGGTACCCTCATCATCTACATACTCATAAGGAGGGAACGCAGCATTTGTACCCATAACAAGTGTTTTGTCCTCTTTTGCGCCGCAGCCTGCAAAGCAGAAAAGCATTGCTACTGCTAAAAGTAAAGCTATAATCTTTTTCATAATTTTTCCTCTTTCTGTGTTAAACAACACTAAAATTTTAAGTTTATGGTGAGATTATAGCACCTTATATCAATTTTGTCAAGGGGTAAAATGCATAAATATTCAAATATTTTCAAAAATATGAAATTTATATGCATAAATTAGTAAAAATTTTCAATACTTACAGTTTGAGTAGCCTTTATTCTGTTGAGCGTGGTAGTGATTTTAGAGCACTGTGCATAATAATCATTTTTATTCCTTGTTTTTGCATACACGGGTAGGGTTGATACCGAATCAGAAACATTGTCAAGTAATTTATGGTCTATAAACACAGCCATAAGCTTTTCTCTTTTCTCCCAAGCATCTATAATTTTTGATGATTGATTTTCGGCTTCTTGCCATTTTTCTTCTTCACAAAGAGATGCGCAGAACATTAACTCTTCTTTTGACTTTTCACAATATTGGCATATCATAATCCCGCCTAAAATGCTGACAGTGGTTATAAAAAGTAAAATTATGAGTGCATATATAAGTCTTTTCATTTTTACACCTTTTTCATTATATTCTCATTACCCTTGCTATCCATCATCATTAAAAAAATATCTTTGGCCTTAATTTTTTTCTTTTGTAAGGTTTTTTCCAGTTCTTTTCGGCTTACATTAAGTAATTGGAGAGATTGTGTTATTATTTTCCCATCGCTGATTACGGGTAAGGGTAGAAGGCTTTTTTCACATCTGATGGATAAATCTTTTGCCGTTACGGGTTTTTCATCTTTTTTCAGCAGAACGCTCAGGCTACCGTTAACCTCAAGCACGGCAAAAGAAACCGTGGCTATATCAAAAACCTCTTGGGAGCGTAACAGCTCAACCAAATCAAATATATTCATCCTCACGCTCTTCATAGCTTTTTGATCGATAACGCCATCCTTTATAACGATTACCGATTTGCCGTTGATTATCTTCCGTAAAAAGTAGCTTTTCATAGATAATATTGAAACAAATATTTCGATAATGACAAGTGAAAAGATTGCTACTATGCCTATGAATACAGGTTGGTCCATATCCTGAAGCGGTATTGCAGCAATTTCTGAAATCAAAAGGGTAACAACCAACTCATTTGGTTGCATATCACCGATTTGTCTTTTACCCATAAGCCTTATTCCAACGGTCACAAAAATATAAAGTATGGCTGTTCTTACTATTACTGAAATCAATTTAATCACCAATAAGTATTATCTGCTGTTTTTCATACAATATTATTACTTGCAATATTAAAAAGTTTTTGGTATAATTTAGTAGCAAATATATTTATTAGTGAGGAATGCGCTTTGAGTAGTAAAAAGTCAGGATTTAAAAACCTTTCATACGATATAAAAAGATTTATGCCGCTTCTTAGAAATCTTGTATCTAAGGATTTTAAAATTAAATATCGCCGCTCGGTATTAGGGGTACTGTGGAGCGTTCTTAATCCGCTACTCACCATGCTTGTTCTCACTGCAGTTTTCAGTAAGATGTTGAGAATTCAGGTTGATGGAGATTTTGCTACCTATTATATAGTGGGTTCGTCTCTCTGGAACTTCTTTGCTGAAGCTTCCACTGCTTCGATGACCTCGGTTTTAGGAGCCTCATCGCTCATTAAAAAGGTGTATATACCAAAATATATTTTCCCGCTTGAAAAGTGCTTCTTTTCACTTGTAAATTTTGGACTTAGTCTTGTAGCGGTATTCCTCGTTATAGTTTTAAGGCATAGCTTTGTTCCTACCTTCCCATCCTTTACATTGTTCTTAGCCCCCGTAGCAATTTTATATTGCTTCCTGTTTGTATGCGGAATTAGTTTGCTTCTTAGCGCCTTAACGGTGTTTTTCAGAGATATTATTCATCTTTACGGCGTTTTACTTACTATGTGGATGTATATGACTCCTATATTCTATCAAATGAATTTGGTAGCAGGTGATGATCCCGTTCTTGAAGTAATTCGCACGGTAATCCACTGCAATCCAATGCACCATTATATTTCGTATTTCCGTGAGGTTATAATTTACGGAATAGTTCCGTCATTAACAGATAATATAATATGCTTAGGCTTTGGAATATTCACCTTCCTTTTCGGTTGGATTGTATTCAGAAAAACGGAACGTAAGTTTATTCTTCATATATAGTAGAGGAGGGACTTCAGGTGATAAATCAAGAAAATGCAGTTGAGCTACGTAATGTGGTAATGAATTTTAATATGAGTAAGGAAAAGCTTGATAGCTTGAAGGAATACTTCCTTAAGGCTATAAAAAGAGAACTCTCTTTCGAAAAATTCACTGCCCTTGACGGTATATCCTTTGATATAAAAAAAGGCGATGTTTTCGGTATCGTAGGTCTTAACGGTTGTGGAAAAAGTACCACCCTTAAAATAATTTCAGGCATTTTAGAACCATCAGAAGGCAGCGTTGAAACAAACGGCGTAATTGCACCGCTGATTGAGCTTGGCGCAGGCTTTGATATGGAGCTTACAGCACGTGAGAACATATATCTTAACGGCTCGGTTCTCGGCTATTCTAAAAAGTTTATGGATGAAAAGTTTGATGAAATAGTTGAATTTTCAGAAATGCAGGACTTTTTGGATGTTCCTATGAAAAATTATTCATCAGGTATGGTGGCGCGTATAGGCTTTGCCATTGCTACGGTTATTACTCCCGATATTCTTATTGTTGATGAAATTCTGGCGGTAGGAGATTTTCTTTTCCAGCGTAAATGCGAAGAGCGAATAAAGCAGATGATAGAAGGGGATACCACAGTTATTATAGTATCTCATACCATTGCTCAGATTGAACGCCTTTGTAAGCATTGTGTGTGGCTTGAAAAGGGTAAAATTAAAATGATTGGTGATACCAAAGAGGTTTGCGAGCAATATAAGAATAGTACGAAATAGGTTTTAAACTATGATTAGTAAATTTTTGGGTTTTATAAAAAATCTGATGTTAAAATATAGGTTTACCACAGTTATAGGCATATTCTTCAAATGGCTTATAAGGGTAGGCCTAAAGGGAGCGGTTGCCCACGTAAAGCACTTCACTGCCTTTGATAAGTATAAAATTGATACCGATGTTACTGAGGGAGTAAGAAAAGCTCAGGAAAACCGTAAATTCACAAAGAATGTAAAATTCAGCGTTTTAGTACCTCTTTATAATACCCCCGAAAAGTTTTTAAGGGAAATGATTGATTCTGTTGTTTCTCAGACCTATAAAAATTTCGAATTATGCCTTGCAGATGGAAGCGATAACGAGCATAATTTCGTAGGTGAAATTTGCAAGGAATATGCAAAATATGATAATAGAATTATATATAAGAAGCTTGATAAAAACAAAGGCATAGCAGAAAACACTAATGAGTGTATCGCTATGTCTTCAGGTGATTATATAGCCTTATTTGACCACGATGACCTTTTGCACCCATCGGCACTTTATGAGGTTGCCGAGGTGGTAGAAAGAGAAGATGCTGACTTTATTTATACCGATGAGCTTACCTTTGACGGAAATAAAGGTCCAAAGTCAGTTATAGCGCGTCACTATAAGCCTGACTATTCATATTATAATCTCTTGGCAAATAATTATATTTGTCATTTTTCTGTTTTTAAGGCTTCTTTGATTGATGAAGTTGGCGGCTTTAGAACTAAGTATGATGGCAGTCAGGACCACGATATGATTTTAAGACTCACCACCGCTGCCAAAAAGGTATGTCATATACCAAAGCTTCTTTATTTCTGGCGCTCCCATAAAAATTCGGTAGCGATGGATATCGGCTCTAAGATGTACGCTGTAAAATCGGGTATTAATCTTGTAATTGACCATCTAAAAGGAAAGGGAATTAAGGCGGATGTTGAAAGCTCGCCCGCTTTTCCCACTATTTACAGAGTAACCTATGAGCTTAAAGAAAAGCCTTTAGCTTCGGTTATTGTTTTATGTAATACGGTAAGTATTGCAGAGCTTACGGTAAAAAAGATATTTTTTAATACAGAATATAAAAATTACGAGTTAATTTTGGTTTTGCCTCAAAATTTATCTAAGGAATATAAGCCTAATGAAAAAGTTAAAGTAGTTTTCTTTGATGAAACGCTTAATACTTCCGCAGTTTATAATAAGGCAACCCTTAGCGCAAATGGAGAGTATCTCGTATTTTTGAATGAGGGGTGTTTCCCTGAAAACAGCGCTTGGCTTAACGAGCTTCTTTGCTATGCTCAGCTCAAAGGGGTTGGCGCTGTGGGAGCTAAGGTGCTATATAAGAACGGTACAGTTAAAAGTATTGGAAAAATTGTAGGCTTTGGCGAAACTGTAGTAGCAGATAGATATGAAGGAACCGATAAAAGTGAGCTTGGATATTTCGGTAAGCTTTTTTATTCACAGAATGTTTCTGCGGTAGCCTCAGATTGCTTTGCGGTTAAAAAGGCTGATTTTGAAGGCTTTAACAGTGAATATAAGGATAGCTTATATGATACCGACCTTTGTCTTAAACTAATAAATAAAGGCAAGATAAATATTACAAATCCTTTTTCTGTTATGGTTTCTTTTGAAAAAGCAAAGAAAATCAATGCTCAGGATGAAAAGCTTTTCAGAAGTAACTGGGATAAGTGCTTAGAAAAAGGAGATCCCTATTATAATAAATCCCTTCCCGAAGGCTATTATTATTTTTAAACTATTGACAAAGCACTTAACACTTTGTACAATGTGCATAGATTTATTTTATTATAAGGAGTTGGTATCCGAATGGATGACCCCGGGAGTACGATAATTAGTATTGTGCTTTATTGTTTACTAATTGTTGCAAGTGCATATTTTTCAGGCACTGAAATTTCACTTGCAAGTGTAAACAGAATTCATATGATGTCTCTCGCCGATGAGGATGAGAAAAATGCCTTGAGAGTTCTCAAAATTCTTGATAACTTTGATGAGGCGTTAACGGTCTTGCTTATCGGTAATAATCTTGTTAATATCGGCTGCGCTACTATTTCTGTTGTGCTTGCTACTAAGATTTGGGGAACAACAGCCGTGTCTGCAGCAACAGTTATAACAACCCTCGTGTTATTTATTTTTGGCGAGATGCTGCCTAAATGCTATGCTCATTCCTGTAATGAGAAATTTGCTATGTCTTCATCTCCGATTCTTTTGTTTTTAATGAAGCTTTTAAAGCCTTTGTCAATATTTTTTACTGCAATCTCAAAGGCTGTTTCCAAGCCTTTTGTAAACAGAATTGAGCCTGAGGTTACTGTTACTGAGGACGAATTTAACGAAATCGTTGAAAACATAACTGAGGAAGAGGACTTTGATGAAGAAAAGGGCGAATTGGTAAAATCTGCTCTTAAGCTTTCAAACCTTACTGCAGCAGAAATTATGACACCTTGGGATGAAGTCCTTAAAATAAATGCGGGTACGAAAAATGAGTCAATCCTTGAAATAATCAGGGATTCAACACATTCAAGAATTCCCGTTATTAGCCGTAATGGCTCAGTCAGAGGAATACTTCATATACGTCGCTTTTTAAAGGCGTATATAAAAAATCCTCATATAGTTTTAGCATCGGTGTTAGATTATCCCTATTATGCTAAATCTGATGTACTTATTGATGATTTGCTTACCCAGATGAGTAATCATCGCCGAAATCTTGCAGTTATAAAAAATTCGCAGGATGAAATTTTAGGCATCGTAACCATTGAAGATATTTTAGAAGAGCTTGTCGGTGAAATATACGATGAGGATGATATCGGAGGTGGGGAAGATGAGTAAATACTTACCTTATATAAGCATAGTTTTATTGCTTATAGTATCTGCCTTTTTTTCAGCGAGTGAAATGGCTCTTTCAAGCTCAAATGCAAAAAGACTTCGCTCTTTAGGAGAGGAAAAGAAAACCTTTGGACTGTGGGCAGCTAACCGACTTAAAGAAGGCTATGATGAGGCGCTTGGCGTTATTCTTATTGGTAATAATCTTGCTAATAATGCCGCCTCTTCGGTTATGACTGTTATAATAATAAGTCTGCTTGGTGAGGGTTATGCTTGGGCTTCGACTCTGTTTATGACCTTGTTGGTCCTTATCTTCGGTGAGATTATACCAAAAACCCTTGCAAAACAGTTCCCTGAAAAGCTTTCTGCAGTTTTTTCTGGCCCTTTATATATTCTTAATGTTATTCTAATGCCTATAAACTTTATAGTCGTTAAGTTAGTGGCAATAGTTTCAAGATTGTGGGAAAACAGCACAAGTGATAATGAGGCGGTTTCCGAAAAGGATTTTGAAAATATAATCGATATCGCAGAGGATGAGGGCGTTATCGATGAAGAGCAGAGTGATTTGTTGCAAAATGCTCTTGATTTTGATGAGGTTTTGGCCTACGAAATTGTAACCCATAGAGTTGATATGGATGCCCTTGATATTCGTGACCCCTATGAAGTAAATATTAAAAAAATCCTTGAATCCAAATATTCAAGAATGCCTGTTTTTGAGGATACTCCTGATAATATTATAGGTATCCTTCATTTAAACAGAGTGTTTAAACGTCTTGTTGATGATAAAAAGATAAATATCAGAAATCTTCTATTACCCGTTACATTTGTTCATAAAACAATGTCACTTCCCGATGTTCTCGAAAAGATGAGGGATACTAAGTGCCATATGGTAGTAGTTCTTGATGAATATGGTGGAACTATGGGAATACTCACTATGGAGGATGTTTTAGAGCAGATTGTTGGTGAAATCTTTGATGAAACCGATGAGGTGGAAAGAGAATTTGTGGTTGTTGATGATACCCACTTTGAAGCCTCGGGTGATATGCGAATTTATGATTTCTTCGATGAATTTGATAAGGATATCCAAGAGGATGAAGAATTTGAAGGAGACTTCTCAACCGTAAGCGGATGGGTAATGCACACCTTAGAGGGCGAAGCCGATGAAGGAAGTACCTTTGATTATGAAGACCTGCGTATAACGGTTTTAGAGTTTGATGAACGCCGAATAGAAAAGATATCTGTAGAAATTCTTCCCGAACCTGAAGAAGACGAGGAAGAGGATAAAGAAGATTAAAAAATAATCCTGACAAAATTGTCAGGATTATTTTTTATTTTATCTTTTTAAACTTTTTATCTTCCAGATGGAAGACAGTATCGCTTATATCTGCAGGCTTTAAACGGTGGGTTATAAAAATAACGGTTTTATCTGTTAAAGCCTTGATATTTGCAAGTATCTTTTCTTCTAACTGTTCATCAAGCGCACTCGTTGCTTCATCAAGTAGAATAATTGGAGCATCAAAAAGCAATGCTCTTGCAATGGCAAGTCTTTGAATTTGACCTTCTGAAAGACCGCCGCCTTTTTCTGAAAGCACCGTATTAAATCCTTCGGGCAAAGATTTGATAAACTCGTAAATTTCGGCGGTCTTAGCCGCTTTTTCTATATCTTCACTTGAAAAATTATTATTACAAAGGGTTATATTGTCCTTAATTGTCCCCGATAAAATCATATTGCCCTGAGGTACGAAAGAAAACATTTTTCTGGTTTTTGAATCAATAGAAGTTCCATCGTCAAAACTGATAAATCCTTCGTTGTTGGTATATAGTCCCAAGAGAAGCTTGAATAATGTACTTTTACCGCTTCCTGATTCTCCTGTGATTACGGTTAATTTGTTTCTTTCTATATCCAAATTGCAATTATCTAATATAACCTCTTCGCCATATCTGAAGGTAAGATTTTTTACCGAAATACCACTGAAATTATCTTTAAGGTAGCTTAACTCTTTCTCGTTTAAAAGTTCAGGCTCGTCCTCAAGAGCTTCAAATTCCATAAGCCTTTCGGCACTTGCAATCATAGAATAATATTTTGGTAATACACCCGAAACGTTCTGAAGGGGGGCGCGAAGAATTGTTATTAACTGAAGTATATAGTAAAGATTTCCGTAACTTAAGTTTATGCATACAGCCCATATAATGATGGCGTAATATCCAAAGGTAAAGGAGCCGTTAAGGAGGGTGCTTACTAATGCTCTGAGACGGTTATGCTTAAGCTTAAATTTATAGTTTTCGGCAAGGTAGGAATTCATTTTATCGGTAATATTTTCCTCACTTGCAAAGGTTTTTATTATAACAGAATTTTCAAGGCTTTCCTGAATAAAGCTTCTTGATTTTCCTTCACTTAGCTGAACCTTTTTAGAAAGAGCTTTATATTTCTTTCCGAAAATTCTTGCTGATAGGGGTAGAATTATGCCAATGAGAACAACCAATATACCAACGGTTAAATTTACGGCCGTAAGGGCGTAAACCGCAACCGCTATTTTGGTTATCATAGAGCAAAGGGTGGGTATTAAGGTTACAGCACCGCTTGTTACTAAGCCAACATCTCCTGTCATACGGTTGAGTATATCCCCCGAATGAAGCTTTGATATATCTGAATATTTTTTATGTATAATCTGAGTAAAGATTTTGTTTCTAAGGGATATTATCAGTCTACCGCTTGCCTTTGCATTTATAACAGAGTTTATAAACATAATAAGCAACTGCAAAACGACAACAACAGCTATAGTTACCCCTTTGTGAAGTATAGATAAATCTCCCGATGAATCAATAATGCTTTTAGAAAGCGATGCAAGTAATATAAGCAGTACTGATAAGAAGACATTTAAAAGGGATAATATTATAACGTGCGGTAATATGCTTTTTGACCTACGGTATATCCACTTTACTGTAGAGTTTTTAGAGCTCATTCCTCAATAATTCCATCCTTTTTTAAAGTTCTTACAAAAACATCAATATCATTAAGTGCAAGAACGGTAGAAATATCAAAGCTTTCGAGTAAAAGCTTTAGTAATTCTTCTTTGTTTTTTTCGCCCTCTTTAAGTTTTTCCCAAAGAAAAGCAGAGGTGGAGGATAGAGCAATAGAACGGGTGAAATTCTTGGAAAACTCCCCGTTACACACAACAATATTCTGACCGTGAATATTTTTTAACTCAAAACCTTCTTTAATACGCATAAAAATACACCTCTGAAATGAATGTTCTTGCATTTTTAATAATTATATACTAAAATATATATGAATGCAAGTTATATTATTGTATGCTGAATTAAGGAGAAATATAATGGATACTTTTTTTGAACAGATAGTAGTTATTAAAAAAACACCTAAGGACATAGCTTTATTAGGCGCTTTGTGGCTTGTAGCCCTTGCAATTTCGGTGTTTGCGTTTTTATATCTTAGCGGAATAGGCGTTATTATTATGGCGCTTTGCGTTTACGGAGCATTCCGCCTTTCTAATAACTTTTTTAATGAATATGAATATATTATAACCAACGGAATTATGGATGTTGATAGAATAATTGCAAAAAGCTCTCGCAAAAGAGAGGCTTCCTTTGATTTAACAAAGGTGGATAGACTTGAAAGGTATAACCCCAATATCAAGATAAACGGTAATTTTAAAAAGCAGGTGTTTGCTTGTGATAAAAATGATGAAAATGCCTATCTTTTAACCGCAGAAAACGGTCAGATTCTTTTGGTGTTTTCACCTGATGAGCGTATTAAATCTGCTATCGTTAAGTATGTTCCGAAGTTTTTGTCCAACAGCGCTTTTAATTAAACAGAAAGTGAAATACCGTCTATGAAGATTTTGAATTTATCAAAGATACGGGCGGCAGAGGAGAGTGCCGTAAAAAGCGGCGCTTTTTCTTATGTTGCCCTTATGAAAAATGCAGGGGAAGAAGCCGTAAAAATTTTAAAATCACGCTATGCCTTTGAGGGAAAAAGGGTGGCAGTGTTTTGCGGCAAGGGTAATAACGGGGGAGATGGGCTTGTTATCGCTTCCCGTCTTTCAAGGCTTGGCGCCGACGTTGATTTGTGTTTTCCTTTCGGTATGCCAGCAACCGATACTGCAGCAAGCTTTTTTGATGATATAAAGGGTATAAATATTGTAAGTGAAATTATTGATAATTATCATTTTGTAATTGATGCTCTTTTCGGTATAGGTCTTGATAGAGAGTTAGAGGGCAATGCCGCCGAAGTAATAGATAAAATGAATATGCTAAAGGGAGTCAAAATCGCCATTGATATACCCTCAGGTGTGCCGTGTGATGCAAGCTTCACACCTAAAAAAGCCTTTATGGCGGATTTCACCGTGACTTTTATTGCCCTTAAGCCTTGCTTCGTTTTGCCACAAACCTCCCTTTATTGCGGTGAGTTTGAGGTAGCGGATATCGGCGCTAAGATAGGGGAATATTCATATCTTACTATTGAAAAGCCCGAAATAGTAAAAAGAAATAAAAATACCCATAAGGGAAGCTTTGGCACAGCACTTATGCTTTGCGGAAGCTTTGGTATGTGCGGCGCATCCGTTCTGGCAGCTAAATCTGCGCTTAGAAGCGGAGTAGGTCTTTTAAAGGCTTTTGTTTGTGATAAAAATTATACTGCCTTTACTGTCAGCGTTCCCGAGGCGGTAACCTTGCCCGTTCCAACTGATATAAACGGCGTTCCCGTAATTGATGAAAAAACCTTAATTGATAATTTAAAGGGCGCCGATAGTCTTCTTTTAGGATGTGGCTTAGGTTTAAGAGATACAGCCGTTAAGCTTATAAAAAAAGTCGCCTTAACAGTGGAAAATATTCCCTTGGTAATTGATGCCGATGGAATAAATGCAGTAGCGCGGGACATAAATATAATCAGGAAAATTAAAGCTCCTGTTATATTTACTCCCCATCCAAAAGAGATGGCGCGGCTTTGTCATACCACAGTAAGTGATGTGGAAAATAACCGTATTAAGTATGCTAAGAATTTCGCAAAGGATTATTCCTGCATCGTGGTGCTAAAGGGCGCTAATACCATAGTTGCCGCTCCCGATGGCAGAGTTTTCTTTAACCTTACGGGTAATGCAGGATTAGCGACGGGCGGCAGCGGAGATGTGCTTTCGGGTATGATAGTTTCATATTTGGCGCAAGGGGTAAGCCCACTTCAAAGCGCACTAAACGCAGTATATCTTCACGGCTTAGCAGGGGATATGGCAGCAGAAAAAATCAGTAAACGCGCATTACTGCCAAGCGATATAATCGAGGAGCTTAAATACATTCCTTATTAAATTCTTTATAGAATTCTTGGGGTGATTTGCTTGAAAAGAGCGGTTATATCGGTTTTAATGATTATTATGCTTCTTTGCGGTTGCGGTAAAAATGCCAAAACCTCAACACCTGTTACAAAGGGCATTTCGTTTACTGCAGATGTTACGTATTATAATGAGAACTACACCTGCGATGTTGATGTTAATGAAGAGGGGATAATGTCTGCTAAGGTTACCTATCCCGAAGAGCTAAAAGGGGTAAGCCTTACATTTGACGGCGAAACTGTAACCGCCGAGTATTTAGGTTTAACTTATACCCTTAAAACCGATACAATGCCCCTTGGTAATGTGGCGCTAAGTATATATAAGGTCTTTACCGATGTCACCGAAAAAGGCTTGATGGCAGAGCAAAACGAGGGCAACTGTATTATAGAAAACGAGGTAAACGGCGAAAAATATGAGTTTACTTTTTCCCCCTCAGGTCTACCCTTAGAGCTTAAAATCCCTGATAAAGAATTTAAAGTAGTATTTAATAATGTAACAATAAAAAAGGATAAGAGCGAATAACTCTTATCCTTTTATTATTTAAATATCTTATTTCCCAAACTATCAATTCCTACTATTAAAGGGAAATCTTTAAATGTTAGTTTTTTTACTGATTCGCAGCCGAGGTCTTGAAAGGCTATAACCTCACATTCGGTTATACTCATAGCAGCAAGTGCTCCTGCGCCGCCTATAGCGCAAAGATAAACCGAGCCGTTTCGCTTTATGGCATCTATGGTTTCCTTACTTCTTCCGCCTTTACCGATGGTAGCCGTAAGCCCCATATCATAAAGCTTTGGTGTATATGGGTCCATTCTTGAAGAGGTAGTAGGTCCGCAGCTTCCTATGGGTAAATTTTCAGGGGTAGGAGTCGGTCCCGCATAGTAAATAACAGCACCGTCTATATCAAAAGGTAATGGAGAACCGTTTTCCATTAGCTCAAAAATTCTTTTGTGCGCCGCATCACGTGCGGTATAAACAGTACCCGAAAGGTAAACCTTATCCCCAACACGTAAATCCTTGCAGGCTTCCCTTAAATTGCTTGTATTTAAATAAAATTCTCTCATTTTACTATCTGACTGTAAAGATTTTCGTATGCTTCGGCGTGGCTTTCAGAGGATTTTCTCTTCTGCTCGATAATATCCTTAGTATCGTTAAGAGAATTGATAAGCTCCTCAACCTGACCGATAAAGTCATTGGAGGTTTTAAGAACCCTTTCTTTAAGCGCATCAAGGGATTCGTGAGCTTCGTTTATGGAGCTTAAATTACGGGCAATTTCTTCTTCTGCAAGACTACGGCTCTCATCACTATTCTTCATAATAGCCTGAGCGTTGGACTGAGCAACCAAATAAAGCTTACCGATGTTCTGAGAAAGACGTTCGATTTCTTCCTTTTTATCGGTATATGCCTTAAGCTCTGCTTCGACCTGCGCCTTAGCCTCTTTGATGCTTTCAAGCTCGGCGTTTACATTTTTAATAACACCGTCAAGGTCATCTATCTTTTCTTTGAATTCCTTTTCCTTTTTAGAAAAAGCCTTATGGGAGTTTTCTATATAGGACATAACATCTTCACAGTTAAAACCGAGAAGTGATTTTCTAAAACCTACTGACATATTTTTATCCCCTTAATAATTTTTAAAGTGTAATTTCTTCTAATTCTTTAAGCCATAGACTGCTCACAGCATCTGTCGGCATATTAAGACTGCCTCTTGGTGATAATGAAACTTCGGTAGCCTTAGGTCCATCAGGCATACAAGAGCGCTTAAACTGTTGGGCAAAAAATCTTCTTACAAAGACCTTAAGCCATTTTAAAACGGTTTTTTCATCATATTCATCATTAAATACCTTGCTTGCAATTCTGAAAATCTTTGCAGGGCTTTCATTAAGATAAACCAAATGATAAAGGAAGAAATCGTGAAGCTCATAAGGACCTACTAAATCCTCTGTTTTTTGAGTTACATTTCCGTTATCAGTGGGAAGAAGCTCAGGCGATACGGGGGTATCAAGTATATCCTTGAGTATTTCCGCTGTTTCACCGCCAAGCCTATCTGTCTCGAAGTTTACAAGAGCCCTTACAAGCGTCTTTGGAACAGATGCGTTAACACTGTAATTTGACATATGGTCACCGTTATAAGTTGCCCAACCGAGAGCAAGCTCGGATAAATCGCCAGTTCCTATAACAAGCCCGTTTTCCATATTGGCAATATCCATAAGCACCTGAGTGCGTTCTCTTGCCTGAGTGTTTTCAAAGGTAACGTCGGTTTTGTTTTTATCCTGACCGATATCCTCAAAATGTGATAAAACAGAGTTTCCAATGTTTATCTCTTTAAGCTGCACACCTAAAAGCTCACAAAGTCTTACGGCATTTGATTTAGTTCTTGAGGTGGTGCCGAAGCAGGGCATTGTAACTGCCAAAATATCGGTTAAGGGTCTGTTTAATAGCTTTAAAGTCCTTACTGCTACAAGTAATGCCAAGGTGCTGTCAAGTCCGCCTGAAATACCTAAAACAAGGGTTTTGCAGCCCGTGTGTTCTATTCTTTTTTTAAGACCGTAAGCCTGAATGTTTAAAGTCGTTTCGGCGTTTTGATTAGCCTTAGCTTCATTTTCGGGTATAAAAGGATTTTTATCAAAATGCCTTGTAAGCTCTGTTTCCTTTATATCCTGATTGAAGTAAACTGTTTCGCAGTCGTTAAAATAATCACCCTGAACAGAACTGCGAATTCTTAAAGCCGAAACATTTTTAACATCAATTTCGCTTAACAAAAATTCCTTATCGCTAAAGGGAAGAGCCTCAGAAATAATTTTACCGCTCTCGCCAATAAGCAAATGCCCCGAAAATACCATATCGGTTGTGGATTCGTTCTTGTTAGCATCAGCATAAATAAATCCGCAAGAAAGCTCACGAGAGATTGAGGAAACAATATTTCTTCTCGTATCTAAGCTGCTTGGTGTTTCATTTAAAGCAGAAGAGTTTGCAATAATCGCAGCCCCGCCGTCACAAAGAAGCTCTGCGTAATTTCGTATGGATGAAAAATGTTTGCCTATCGTAACACCAAAGGAAAATTCGGGCATATCCTCACATTTAAAAATAAGATTATTGCCAAATGGGATAGCCTGTCCGTCAATTAGAATTTCTTCCGCCCCATCAGTGGCAGAGAAGAAGGGGGAGGGGTCAGAATAGCTTTTTGGAATAATACCTAAGATATTTCCGTTATGAAGTATTGCGGCGCAGTTATAGAGTCTGCCGTTTATTTTTAGGGGAAGACCAACCGTTACTACCGTGTATTTGCCTGCCGTAAATCCGCAAAGCTCTTTAAGGGCATCAAAGGATGCATCTAAAAGAGTTTCTGATAAGAATAAATCTCCGCAGGTATAACCCGTAACGCAAAGCTCAGGCAGGGTGAGAAGATTAACCCCTGATTTATCAGCCTTAACGATTTTATCCTTAATATCCAAAACGTTGTTTTTAATATCGGCTACCTTTATATTAACCGTTGCGGCGGCAACCTTAATAAAGCCATCCCTCATAACTATCCTCCTTAAAAAAGACAAAACTACTCCTTTTAATATATTATTCTATATCTATCAGAGCAATTTGTCAAGAAATATTAGGTTAATAAAAGATTAACTAAAATTTAACAAAGTTCTATTGACATTTGACAGATGATAAATTATAATGTATTTGGCAAAAATTTGGACCATTTATAAGGAGAAATCAAAATGACCACTAACAAAACAGTATTAAAATGGCTCGATGAAATGAAAGAACTGCTTACTCCCGATAAGGTTGTTTGGATTGATGGCAGTGATGAGCAGAGAGAGGAGCTTCGTGAGGAGGCTGTAAAGCTCGGTGAGCTTCATAAGCTTAATCAGGATAAGCTTCCCGGATGCTATCTTCACAGAACTAATCCTAATGACGTTGCCCGTGTTGAAGACAGAACCTTCATCTGCACTGCAACTAAGGAAGAGGCAGGTCCCACAAATAACTGGTGTGAGCCTTCCGAAATGTATAAAAAGCTTTACAACATCGCTCGTGGAAGCTATAAGGGAAGAACTATGTATGTTATCCCTTATTCTATGGGCCCCATCGGTTCACCCATCGCTAAGGTAGGTATTGAGGTTACCGATTCGGTTTACGTTGTTCTTAATATGCTTATTATGACTCGTGTTAGCCCCAAGGTGCTTGAGGTTTTAGGCGATAGTAATGACTGGGTAAGAGGTTTACATTCCCGTTGCGATATCGACCCTGAAAACAGATATATCTGTCACTTCCCTCAGGATAATACCATTATCTCTGTAAACTCCGGTTACGGCGGAAACGTTCTTCTCGGTAAGAAGTGCTTTGCTCTTCGTATCGCATCCTATCAGGGTTGGAAGGAAGGCTGGATGGCTGAGCATATGCTTATCCTTGGTCTTCAGAATCCTAAAGGTGAGGTTCGCTATATTGCGGCTGCATTCCCCTCTGCTTGTGGTAAGACCAACCTTGCAATGCTTATTCCCCCCGAGTATCTTCGCAAGAAGGGCTATAAGATTTGGACTGTAGGTGATGATATCTCCTGGATGAAGATAGGTCCCGATGGCAGACTTTATGCTATTAACCCCGAGAACGGATTCTTCGGTGTTGCTCCCGGAACTAACGAGCATTCTAACTTCAATGCTCTTGAGAGCACCAAGAAGAATACTATCTTCACTAACGTAGCTCTTAACCTTGATGATAATACTGTTTGGTGGGAAGGTCTTGATAAGAATCCCCCCGAAAATGCGCTTGAGTGGAAGGGCAATCCTTGGAATCCCTCTATGTTTGTTAAGGCTGATAAGTCAACCTATGCAGCGCATCCAAATTCAAGATTTACAGCTCCTGCTGAAAATTGTCCCTGCATCTCTGATGAATTCAATAAGGGCGAGGGCGTGCCGATTTCTGCTATCGTGTTTGGCGGCCGTCGCGCTAAGTGCGCACCCCTTGTATATCAGTCTAAGGATTGGGTTAACGGTGTGTTCATAGGCTCTGCGATGGCTTCTGAGACCACTGCCGCTGCTGCAGGTGCCGTTGGCGTTGTTCGTAGAGACCCCATGGCTATGCTTCCTTTCTGCGGATATCATATGGGCGATTACTTCAAGCATTGGCTCGAAATGGGCGAAAAGCTTGGCGATAAGGCTCCTAAGATATTCAACGTTAACTGGTTCAGAACTGATGATGAAGGCAACTTCTTATGGCCAGGATTTGGCGATAATATGCGTGTTCTTAACTGGATTATTGACCGTTGCGAAGGCAAGGCAGATGCAAACGAGACCGCTATCGGTTACGTACCTAAGCCTGAGGATATCGACCTTACCGATCTTGATATGGATATGGATACTCTTAAGTCCATCCTTGAGGTTGATAAGGATGTATGGACCAAAGAGGCCCAAGAGATTGAAGAGCATTATAAGAAGTTTGGCGATAAGCTCCCCGAGGAGTTGCGCGTTCAGCTTAATAACCTTAAAAACGCTCTTTAATTCAATAAAAAGTTTAAAGCTCTCATCATTTGATGGGAGCTTTTTTCATACTTAAGCTAAGCGTTGCATATATTTTTACTGACAAGAAAAATTAATGTGGAGTGTGTTAAGCTATGGAATCAAAAAAACTCAAAACCTGCGTATATACAAAAGAGGTAGTATTTAGAGATTCGGCAGAGGTGCCGATTGATGCGGATTTTACTATGCCTGATTACTTTGCTGAAATCAGTAAGATTTTAAAGTGTCGTTCTGTTGCAAGAATTTCCTCAAAATCCGTTAGCGGAGGTAATATAACGGTTGAAGGTGTGCTTTGTGTTACCGTTATTTATTGTGATGAGGATTGCCGACTTTGCTCCTTTGAGCATCAGCATCCATTTAGTAAAACCTTTGAAACAAATCTTGATTTGGATAAGGGAAATATCAAGTGCAACAGTAAGTGTGAATACATAAACTGCAGAGCCGTATCAAGTCGGAAAATCGATATTCACGGCGCTGTTGGAGTGGGCATTACCGTAACGAAGCGTAAAGGTACCGATGTTATTACCGATGTGGATGATTGTGACGTTGAGCTGAGAAGGGGGGTAGCTCCCGCTACCTCACCAATGGGTAATGCCGAAAAATATCTGCTTATTGAAGAGGAAATAGAACTAAGCGCAGGTCAGCCTAATATAAAATCAGTTATACGCTACGATGCTTCTGTTGCCCTTAAAGAATGTAAGCTTTTGGCAGGGAAGGCTATGGTTAAGGGAGATATGACAGTATCCCTCCTTTATTGCGCAGAGGATGGCGGAGTGCAAACCGTCAGAACGGCAATACCTTTAAGTCAAATACTTGAAATAGTTGGTATTACTGAAAACTGCGAGTGCGAGGCAAAGGCAGAATTGGCATTCCTCGAAATTAAGCCAAGAACGTCTATGTCAGGCGAAACGAAAAGCTTTTCTCTCAATGCCAAAATCCTTATCTGTTGCGAAACCTTCTGTAATAATGATGTTGATGTAATACTTGATGCCTTTTCTAAAAAGTTTGAGGCGGATATAAAGCGTCAAGAGGTCTGCTTCAGTAAGATTTTCTGCAATATAAACGAGAATTTCAACTGCAAAAAGAGTATCAGCTTCCCTGAGGGCGCCCTTGCTTCTGTTACGGATATGTGGTGCGATGTACGGGTTGATAGCACAAAGCTATTAGAAAAATGCCTCGTTATTAACGGCGCAGTTTTAGTTTCTATTATTGGCTGCGATAGTGAGGGTGAGCCTACCTTCTTTGAAAAAGCGGTGGAGTTTGAATATAAATATCCTTTGGAAAGCGATATAGTAGGCTTTAAATGTAACCCAACTGTTAAGGTGATTTCCTCAGGCTATACCATAACATCATCCGATTGCATTGAGGTTAGATTAGAGCTTTGTGTAAACGCCGCCGTTTATCAGTGCAGTAATATTCCCCTTATTATCGATGTGCAAACCGATGAAGCCTGTCTGATAAAGAAAAAGGATAGGGGAGCCATGACTATTTACTTCGCAAACGAGGGCGAAAATATTTGGGATATTGCAAGAAAGTATCTTGCAAGCGTTAGCGAAATCAAGGAAATCAACGGCATCGAAGAGGAAGTTTTAAATAACAATACAATGATAATGGTGCCGATAAGCTAAGAAAAACCCGCAGTTATTTAAAACTGCGGTTTTTTCTATGCAAAAAAGCAAGATTATGCATTAAACATTGCATATTTTTGCAAAAATATAAATAAATATGAGAAAAAGTCTTGACAAATCCCTATAATATGTATATAATTAAATGCATATTTATTCAGTGATTTATTCAGGAGGCATTTGTTATGAACAAACAGGATATTAAAAAGGTAGTACTTGCTTATTCGGGAGGCCTTGATACATCCATTATTATTCCTTGGCTTAAGGAAAATTATAATAACTGTGAGGTTATTGCAGTTTCGGGCAACGTAGGTCAGGCTGATGAGCTTGAAGGCCTTGAAGAAAAGGCTATCAAAACAGGCGCATCAAAGCTTTATGTTCTTGACCTTACCGAAGAGTATGTTGATGAGTATATTATTCCCACAATGAAGGCAGGCGCAGTTTACGAGGAGTATCTTTTAGGTACTAGCCATGCCCGTCCTTGTATCGCTAAGGGACTTGCAGAAATTGCTATTAAAGAGGGAGCAGACGCCATTTGCCACGGTTGTACTGGCAAGGGTAACGATCAGGTGCGTTTTGAACTTGCTCTTAAGCACTTTGCTCCTGATATGCCAATTATCGCTCCTTGGAGAGAGTGGGACATTAAATCAAGAGATGAAGAAATTGATTATGCAGAGGCTCATGATATACCCCTAAAAATTAACAGAGAAACCAATTACTCTAAGGACAAAAACCTTTGGCATCTTTCTCACGAGGGACTTGATCTTGAGGATACGGGTAATGAGCCTATGTATGAAAAAGAGGGCTTTCTTGAGATGGGTGTTTCTCCCTTACAGGCTCCTGATAAGCCAACCTATGTAACCCTTGATTTTGAGCAGGGTACTCCCGTTGCTCTTGACGGCAAAAAGATGACTGCTAAGGAAATCATCCTAAAGCTTAACGAAATCGGCGGCGCAAACGGTATTGGTATTATTGATATCGTTGAAAACAGACTCGTTGGTATGAAGTGCCGCGGCGTTTATGAAACTCCGGGTGGTACTATTCTTTATAAGGCGCATAGCGTTCTTGAAAGCATTTGTCTTGATAAAATGACAATGCACGAAAAGCAGAAGCTTTCTATAACCTTTGCAGAGCTTGTTTATAACGGTCAGTGGTTCACACCTTTGCGCGAGGCTCTTTCTGCCTTTGTTGATAAGACTCAGGAGAAGGTAACGGGTACTGTTAAGCTTAAGCTTTATAAAGGTAATATGATAAATGCAGGTGTTTGGAGCCCCTATTCACTTTACAGTGAGGATATCGCAACCTTCGGCGAAAGTGATTATGACCAAAAGGATTCCGCAGGCTTTATCAATCTCTACGGTCTTCCTATTAAGGTTCAGGCTATGGTTGATAAGAAGAACGGAAATAAATAACAATTTTAGTTCGGAGAAATTTTTATGTCTAAAATTTGGGCAGGAAGAACAGATGGCACTGTAAATAAGTTAGCCGATGACTTTAATTCTTCCATAACCTTTGATAGCAGAATGTACCGTCAGGATATTACGGGCAGTATGGCTCACGCCGCAATGCTCGGTGCTACGGGTATAATAGAAAAAAATGAAGCTGATACCCTTATAGATGGGCTTCAGAATATACTTGATGATGTTGAAAACGGAAAGCTTTCTATAGATATGTCAAGCGAGGATATTCACTCTTTTGTTGAGCAGGAGCTGACTTCAAGGCTTGGTGACGTGGGCAAAAAACTTCACACTGCCAGAAGCCGTAATGATCAGGTGGCCCTTGATATAAGAATGTATTTGCGTGATGAAATTGATGAAATAAGTGAGCTTTTAAAGAAGCTTATTTTGGCTGTTACCGATAAAGCTGAGGAGTATAAGTCGGCAATAATGCCGGGGTATACCCATCTTCAAAGGGCGCAGCCTATAACCTTCGGTCATCACTTAATGGCATATGCTATGATGCTTTCAAGGGATTTGGAAAGACTTAGTGACTGCAGAAAAAGGCTTAATATTTCGCCTATAGGATGCTGTGCCCTTGCGGGAACTACATACGCTACTGACCGTAGCTTAGAGGCAGCTAAATTAGGCTTTGACGGAATTTGTATGAATTCTCTTGATGGCGTATCCGATAGAGACTTCTGCGTTGAGCTTGGCGCTGATATCTCACTGATTATGATGCATCTTTCCCGTTTTTCTGAGGAAATAATTCTATGGTCGAGTTGGGAGTTTAAGTTTATTGAACTTGCAGATGACTATACAACAGGCTCCTCAATAATGCCACAGAAGAAAAATCCTGATATGGCAGAATTGGTACGAGGTAAAACGGGTAGGGTATACGGCAATCTTTTAGGCATTCTTACCACTCTTAAAGGCTTACCCCTTGCATATAATAAGGATATGCAGGAGGATAAGGAGGGAATATTTGATACCTGTGATACTGTCAAAATGTGCCTTGGCGTATTTGAAGGTATGATATCGACTCTTAAGGCTAATACCGATAATATGCTAAAAGCAGCAGGCGGCGGATTTATAAATGCTACCGACCTTGCAGATTATCTTGTTAAAAAGGGTATGCCTTTCAGAACAGCTTATAAGCTTTCGGGCGGTATAGTTGCCGATTGTATTAAAAGCGGCAAGGTGCTTTGCGACCTTACTTTAGAGGAGTATAAACAGTACGACGCTTCCTTCGAGGCTGATTTGTTCGATGAAATAAGCCTTGAAACCTGTGTTTCTAAAAGAATAAGTGAAGGTGGCACAAGCGTTAAATCGGTTGAAAAGCAAATTAAGCTAATAAAGTCAAAATTGTAGATAAAAACCGCACTTAATGTGCGGTTTTTACTATTTACAGTTAAATTTTACTGTGATACAATTGTAGGCAGTAGGTGATATTTATGAAAATTTCTGAAAAATTAAAGATGAATGCGGATGGTATTCGTCAACACGGTCCTATAAATATAGTTGCTTTTGGCGATAGTATCACTCATGGTATACTTGATTATAATGAGGTAGATTATGACACTACCTATTGGAGTCGCCTTCGAAAAAAAATTCTCAGTATACGAGAATATGTACCTGTTAATGCGATAAATTCCGGTATTGATGGTATTACTTCCAAGCTTTCTATAGAAAGATTAGAAAGAGATGCTTTTAATCATAATCCCGATTTGCTTATAGTTTGCTTTGGCCTTAATGATGTTAACTATCCTTTGGAAGATTATATCAGTTCTCTTGATACAATTTTTAAGAAATGTAATAAAAAGGGAATTTATACGATATTTTTAACACCTAATATGTTCAATACATATTCTGCTGATGATACGTATGTAGGTTGGAAACCATATTCTGAAAAAACGGCTGAAATGCAAAATAATGGTAAGGTAGATACCTATATTGATTCCGGCAAAAAGGTTGCAAATGAAAACAATATTCCTATTTGTGATGTTTATGCTATGTGGAAGGAATTAAGTAAAACTCAGGATATCACTATGCTTCTTTCAAACAGAATCAGTCATCCAACCAGAGAAATGAACGAAATGACTGCGGACGCTCTTTTTAAAATGATTTTTGCAGATGAGCCCGAAATTTTGGAAAAGTATGACAGTAAATAATTCGGCGGTGAAATAATTTGAATTTATCACATTTAAAATGCGCTGTAGAGGTAGCAAGGGCGGGTAGTCTTAGCAAAGCATCAGAAACCCTGCTAATAGCGGCTCCCAACATCAGTCGTTCTATCAAAGAGCTTGAAGAAAGTATCGGTATTACCATTTTTGACCGCACTTCATCGGGTATGATATTAACGGCAGAGGGTGAAGAGTTTATAACCTTTGCAGGTGAGATACTTGCGCAAATTGAGCAGGTAGAAAATTATTATAAAGAAGATTTTAATAAAAAACAGAAATTTTCCATTTCTGTTCCAAGAGCTTGTTATATTTCAGAAGCATTTGCCGAGTTTTCCAAGACCTTAGGTAAGGATGCCGCCGAAATATTTTATAAGGAAACCAATTCTAAGCGGACAATACACAATATCCTTAATCATGATTATAAATTGGGAATTATCCGCTATGCTGATAATCACGATAAGTATTTTAAGGCTATGCTTAAAGAAAAGGGCTTAAAGTATGAAATGGTTACCGAGTTTTCATATACTCTTATAATGAGTAAGGATAGCCCATTAGCCCAAAAGGAAAAAATCACCTTTAAGGATTTATCAAGCTTTATTGAAATAGCTCACGCTGACCCCTATGTGCCTTCACTACCTGTTTCAAAGGTTATGAAGGAGGAGCTTGATGATAACATTGAGCGGAAAATATTTGTTTTCGAAAGAGCAAGTCAGTTTGATTTGCTTTCCAAAAACAGTGATACTTTTATGTGGATTTCTCCTGCTCCAACTGATTTGGTGGAACGCTACGGCTTAGTTCAGCGCCGTTGCGCCGAAAACAAAAAAATCTATAAAGATATGCTAATTTTTAGAGAAGGGTACAAGCTTACAGATTTAGACCGCAGATTCATTCAAGAACTTAATAGGTCAAAATTAAAAAATCTTTAAAAGAACAGGTGTTATCAAATTTGATAACACCTGTTAGTTATTTTAAGAATTGTCAAAGCAAAGGAGAATTGTTAAAATAATAACAAACAAACGCATATATTCCTAATAAGGAGGATTACCTATGGAAACA
>JAZUQH010000039.1:0-11915 GCA_045605605.1 Acutalibacteraceae bacterium
GACACTCAAAATGGAACCGGTCTAAAAACTTGATTTTCTTACTTTTTTCTCGTTAAAAACAATATGACACCGCAAATAGTTGGTGCTATCATCATAATCAATGCAGTTATTCTTGCCTTCTCTTGTTGCTCAGGCGTAGGAAACCATTCCAACGAGCCTGTAAACAAATATAAAAGTCCTATCGTAAAAATTATACAAATTATAATCCATAAAATTATTCGAATAACTTTCATATCATCACCGCCCTAAGTGTATTATAGCATAAAAGCGGCAAAAACTCAATGCGGAGAATTGTTTTAATAATTCGTGGCGAAGCCACACCGAACTTATTACCTATTACTTCTTACTTATTACTTCCCAAAAAATCCTGCCATTTGAGGTAAGAGTGAAAAGGTAAGAAGTAATAAGTAAAAATCCCGCACTTGCGTGCAGGATTTTTTGGGTGTTTTGAACTTAATGTCACGAATGAAAGGGCACTGAAAACTGAGGAATTTCTTATATGAATTATGTACGATTGAAATATAAAACAAATCTACATTTATAACAACACAATAAAGATGAGGTACATCAAAGGAATCGTGACTACGGACAAAGTATGTGAAATCATTGCCATAGAAGCACCGGTCTTTGTGTCGCCACCGTATGCAGCAGGATAAACTATCGTATTAAGTCCCAACGGTGTGGCAAACGCAATCAATGCGAAAGTCATTATCTCGTCGTTAATTCCAAGTAGCTTCAAAACAAGCATCATCGCCGCGGGAATAACAACCAAGCGTAAAAGCGATGCTACATACACTTTTTTATTCTTTAAAAGATTTTTGACATTATACCCGCCGATTACAATTCCGGCAAGCACCATAGCCACCGGTCCCTGACACTTTCCTGCGCTGTCGAATGCCCGGATAACAAAGTCCGGAACATATTGACTTAATCCCGATAAACCAATCATCATACCAAAAAGCAAAGCAATGAGTGGAGGAGTTAAAAGTCCCTTTTTTAAATTTTTCCAAATACTCGTATTCTGATCTTTTGGTATTAGTATATACAGTCCCCAACTACTGCATAAAATACCGACAAAAAACACAAATAGAGAATATTTGTAAAAAAACTCGTTTCCCCAGATTCCAAGAATAATAAAGTTGCCCATAAAACCATAATTACCAAAGGTCATGGCGTACTTATATATATTCCTTTGATACAGTTTTTCCGACGATCCGGAAGTCTTTGGCACAAACAGCCTTGACAATGGATAAGATAAAATAATCGCGGCGATTACAATAACCAAGCCATACAATATAAGAACCGAATTTTCTTTGAATGTCTGAACGGTACATTGCGTCATCTGACTATACAACGAAAGCGCCGGCACAAAAACAAATGTCTCTAACTTTGCAAGTGCCACACCTGTACCTTCTGGTATAATCTTCTTTTTACGCAAAGTGAAACCGACCAGAATAAGTGAAAACATCATTAACATTTGGTTGAGTGTAAGGTTAAAAATTTCCATATTACGCCTCGGCATTTTTATGTTTTACTAAAGTGAAGTAGAACAAATTTCGTTTCATTAATAGTAAGTTCTTGTTCATCTCATCACCGTCTTGTGTATTATAGCATAAAAGCGGCAAAGTGGCAAGATGGAATGAAGCACTCGCTTTCGCTCGTATGAAGCGGCGTCTTACCGCCACGAAGCATTTTGCTTCGCAAAATATGAAGCGAAGCGCACTTTCCATTTCTTAATGTGCCGAAGGCACGCTTCATAACCGTAGGTGACTTCATTTTTCATGCACCGTAAGGTGCGCTTCATTGAAAAAACTCCTTGAGAAATCTCAAGGAGTTTTTTCTGGAGCTGCTAACCGGATTTGAACCGGTGACCTCATCCTTACCAAGGATGCACTCTACCTACTGAGCTATAGCAGCATATTTGCGACTTGATTATTATATTATAAACCCCTTTAAATGTCAAGGGTTATTTTGTTATTTCAAGTCGCTTTTTTGAATTTTTTACAAATTAAGTATTATTTCCTTATTCGTTGGGTTATATGCTCTATATTTAACGCCTGCGCTATCAAACATACGCTTTGATGCCATTACGCTATCGGTATCGGCATACTTATCGCAGTTATATACAACCTCTGCAACTCCTGACTGAATTATAGCCTTAGCGCACTCGTTGCAAGGGAAAAGGGTTGTATAAACCGTGCTTCCCACAACAGAATTCTGACAATTAAGTATTGCATTAAGCTCGGCGTGGCAGACATAGAGATATTTTGAATCAAGACCATCGCCCTTATCCCAAGGATAATCATCATCGTGGCAACAATGAGGCATACCGTTATAGCCAACAGAAAGTATTTTGTTATTTCGTACAATACAAGCGCCTACCTGAGTAGATGGGTCCTTACTGCGCATTGCAGAAAGCTCTGCAATACTCATAAAATACTCATCCCAGCTTATATAATCGCTTCTTTTCATAACTGCACTTCCCTTCTCTTAATAAAACTATTTTAATATATATCAGTTAACTTTGCAATCTTTTTCTTTAATAAGCAGTGTTGCGGCGAGAATAAATGCAAGTGGGAACACTGCGCAGGATAAAAATCCCCATTTAAAGCCAAGGTTATCTGCAATAATACCTAAAAGCCAAGGTCCCGTTGAACAGCCAAAATCTCCGCTTAGCGCAAAGAGGCTAAACATAACCGTTCCGCCGTTTTTAAATCTTGCGGCGGCGATAGATAACGTACCCGGCCAAGAAAGGCTTACCGAAAATCCGCACAGCGCACAGGCAATCAAGGATATAACAGGACTTTCAAACAGGGCTACCCCAACATAGCAAAGAAGGCACAACAGATTATTTAAAATAAGCACCTTTCTTATGGAACATTTGCCCGATAAAGCACCGTAAACAATTCTACCCGTTCCCATAAATATAGCAAAGGCGCAAGGACCTAACAGGTCGCCCATAACCTTACTGACTCCAAGTCTTGTCTGAACAAAGAAAGAGGTCCAATCCGCCATGGCAATTTCACTGGCACCCGCGCAAACCATAAAGATAACAAAGCAGAAAAACTCTCTCGTTAAGAGCATTTCTTTAGCGGTGGGTATCCTTTCGTTTTTATCCGGCTCAACAACGCTTACACTTTCGAAGAAGAACATATTAGAAAGCGGCACTATAGCCCAGACAAGCGGTATATACTGCCAATCATTATATCCAAAGATATAAACTAAAGCAGTAGTAATTATTACGGTAAACGCCTGACCCCAACAATAAAAAGAATGGAGAAAAGCCATATTGGCACCCTTATTTTTGGTTGGTAACAGCTCTACTATCGGGCTTATAACCACCTCGATAATTCCGCTACCAACAGCGCATAGGGATACCGAAATCAAAATTGCAAGATATGTATTATCCATAAATTTAGGAAGAACAGACAGTAAACAGAAGCCCGTGGCAGTTATAGCGTGGCACAAAACCGCCGTACCCTTATATCCTAACCTTTTAGCTATCAGAGGGGTTAACAAATCGGCAAAAATCTGCACGAAAAAGTTAATAAAGATAATTCTTCCAAGCTTTTCATAAGAAAGCGAATATTTACTTTCAAATATTACAAAAAGTATGGGAAAATAGTTATTTATAATAGCCTGAACAACATAGCCTATATAACAGGCAACCTTAGTTTTTCCATAAGTTTTAGTCATTTATATCACCTATTATTCTAAGCAACTCTTTTGCATTCCCTGCTAAAAACCGAGCGCCGTTATCTAAAAGCTCTCGCTCTTCTCTGAATCCCCAAAGGACGCCTATGGGAACAATGCCGCAATTTACACCCGTTTGCATATCCACGGCAGAATCACCGACAAATACAGACTCACTTTTATTCACGCCTAACTTTTCAAGGGCATAAAGGGTTGATTCGGGTGAGGGCTTTGAGGGAAATTTATCGCTCAGCCCCATTACCATATCAAAAATATCGCCATAAACCGCCTTTGTGACGGTTTTTGCCATAACATCCGCCTTATTTGTTACAACTGCTATTTTAATTCCTTGCGCCTTTATTTTGTTAACGGCATCAACCATACCCTCATAGGCAACCGTTTTATCCGCATAGTGAACAGAATAATATTTAAAGAAATCCTCTTTCACTTTAAGACAGGTGGCATCATCTCTATTTTCTTCGGGTAAAGCCCTTTCAATCAGCTTAGGGATACCGTTGCCAATAAAATATTTATATTTTTCTAATTCGTGAATTGGAAACCTATTTTGCTTTAGCGCATAATTGGTAGCATCCGCTAAATCATATAGAGAATTAACGAGGGTGCCATCCAAATCAAATATAACTGCCTTAATCATTTTATCACCTAAAACAAAGTGCCCTGGATTCATCCAAGGCACTTAATGTTTGTTTTCTTAGATAGCTCTGGTAACCTTACCTGAACGCAAGCAACGGGTGCAGGCGTTAATACGACGAGGAGAACCGTCCACAATAGCCTTTACCTTTTTAACGTTGGGCTTCCAAGTTCTGTTAGAACGTCTGTGTGAATGGGAAACCTTTATACCAAAAGCAATTTCTTTGTTGCAGATATCACATTTTGCCATGGTCTGCACCTCCTTTTTTAATAGCCGATACACATCGGCGACATAGCAAATAATATAATAACAGAAACTTCGCAATAATGCAAGTGTTTTTTTAAAATTTTAGCAAAATTATAGTGATTCGGCGTGTTTTGGACGCGTCATTAGGTTTTTTACAACATTATCAACGGGTTTATTTTCGTAAAGGATGCCGTAACACTCATTTATTATGGGTAACTCAACACCCACCTTTTTAGCAAGCTCATAAGTCATCAGGGTAGCATAATAACCTTCTACTGTGCCCACCTGCTCCAAAGCCTCTTTGCAAGTAACACCCTTTCCTATGAGATTACCGAAGCGGTTATTACGGCTGTGACGGGATGTGCAGGTAACAACCAAGTCGCCAATACCTGCAAGGCCTGAAAATGTACGCTCATCAGCGCCCAAAGCAACGCCGAGTCTTTTCATTTCAGCAAGTCCTCTTGTAATAAGAGCCGCCTTAGTATTATCCCCAAGACCTAAGCCATCGCAAACACCCGCGCATATGGCGATAACGTTTTTAAGAGCGCCACCGAGCTCAACACCAATTATATCTTCAGAAGTATAAAGTCTGAAATACTCATTTGAAAGCATTTCCTGTACCCTTATATTAACCTCTTCATTTTCACTTGCAACAACAAGTGATGTGGGTATTTTTCTGGCAACCTCTTCGGCGTGGGATGGGCCTGACAGGGCAACAATATGAGAATCGGGCAATATATCAGAAATTACCTGAGAAAGTCTTTTCAAAGTTCCCTCTTCAAGTCCCTTAGATGCATTTACAACGATGCCGAAATCCTTACATTTAGAAAGGGTTTTACAAACCGAGGATATGGCTATAGAGGGAGCGGCAAGTATTGTTATTTCCGAGCCTGTAACCTCGCATATATCATCGGTGATTTTTATTTCCTCAGGGATAGTAATTCCGCTTAAAAGCTTTTCATTGGAACGGGTTTTTAGAAGGGCTTCAACCTCTTCTTTAAAGGCAGACCATAAAACCACGTTATGACCGCAACGGTAGGCGTTTATAGCAAGACCTATTCCCCATCCACCAGGACCTAAAACACTAATTTTAGCCATAGCTTATCTCCTGACACTAAGTTTCTTTTCTTCACCTTTAATAAGGCGTTTAATATTATCCTTATGCTTTAATATTACCACAGTTCCCATCAGAACGCAAGGTATAGCCTGAGGCCAGAAAAGCGCTGTATTATCAAAATTAATAAGTGAAAGCACTACAACAACCACAGTAGCAATAAGAGACGATAAGGAAACGATTCTTGAAATCAATGTAGAAACAGCAAAGGCCGTCAGCCCTAAAATAATAGCTATAGGACAGCATACCGCAAAAATACCTACGCTTGTTGCCACGCCCTTTCCGCCCTTGAACTGAAAGAATATCGGAAAAACGTGACCTAACATACAAGCAAGCCCGCATATATAAGCACCGTAAATAGCATACGACCATTCAAAGCCACTGCTTTTATGGATATAATCAAAAATAAGATATCCTATCTCACAAGCTGCGAAGCCTTTTATTGCATCGCAAAGAAAGGTAAGAAGTCCCGGTAAAAAACCGCCAACACGCATAACATTGGTGGTACCTGCATTACCGCTACCGAAATCTCTTATATCACTTTTAATGAACGCCTTAGTAAATATAACGGCAAAATTGATGCTGCCGATAAGATAGGCTATAATAACACACAAAACTGCATAAAGCACCGAAAGATTAAACATCTCCTATTTATCTCCTCTCTCTCGGATAACAAAGCGGACGGGAGTACCCTCAAGACCGAAGGTAGACCTGATTTGATTTTCAAGATAACGCTGATATGAAAAATGAAAAAGCTCAGCATTATTGCAGAAGCAAACAAAGGTGGGCGGACAGGTTGACGCCTGAGTCATATAATAAATCTTAAGGCGTTTACCTTTATCTGAGGGTGGCTGAACACGAGCCGTTGCATCGGCAAGAATATCGTTAAGCTTACCCGTTGAAATGCGCATTGCATTCTGCTCATAGGTATATTTTATAAGGTCAAAAAGTCTATCAATTCTTTGACCCGTTTTTGCAGAAATAAAGATAATGGGAGCAAAGGACATAAAGGAAAAGTCCTGCATAAGAGATTTACGGTAGGTATCCATAGTGTAACCGTCTTTTTCCACAATATCCCATTTATTAACGGCAATTATACACGCTTTACCTTGTTCAAGCGCAAGTCCTGCAACTTTAGAATCCTGCTCAGTAAAGCCATCCACACCGTCTATCATAATAACGCAGACATTGGCTCTCTCAATAGCCATTTTGGCCCTGAGAACGCTGTATTTCTCAATTTTATCATCAACCCTACTGCTACGCCTTAGTCCTGCGGTATCGATAAAATTAAATTGTCCATGTTTATTCTTGATTAGCGTATCAATAGCGTCGCGGGTGGTACCTGCGATATTAGATACGATAGAGCGCTCTTCACCTGCTATGCGGTTAACAAGGGAGGATTTACCTGCATTCGGTTTACCTATTATGGCAACATTGATGGTTTCCTCATCCTCATCCTCAAAAACGCTTTCGGGAAGATGCTCAAACACAGCATCCAAAAGGTCACCCGTTCCGTGACCGTGAACAGAAGAAACGGCAATCGGGTCACCTATTCCAAGATTATAAAACTCATAAAATTCAGGTGGAACATCGCCTACGGTATCACACTTATTAACGCAAAGTACAACAGGCTTACCGCTTTTCTGAAGCATAGCAGCAACATCCATATCAGCAGCCGTAACACCGCTTTTAAGGTCAGTAACAAGAATTATTACACTTGCAGTATCAATGGCAAGCTTAGCCTGTGCGCGCATACTTGCTAATATAATGTCATCAGTTTTAGGCTCGATACCGCCCGTATCCACAAGCATTATTTTATTGCCCTTCCACTCAGCATCTCCGTAAATTCGGTCACGGGTAACACCCGGAGTATCATCCACAATGGATAGCCTTTTACCAATAAGCTTATTAAAAAGAGTTGATTTACCAACGTTAGGTCTTCCAACCACTGCAACTATAGGTTTTGCCATTTCTTTCACCTCTTTCGCTAAAAAAACAGAGGGGGATACTTCCCCCTCTTTCAGTAGTAAATCTTACTCTGCAACCTTTACAACCTCACGGCCGTTATACTTACCGCAGGCGGGGCAAAGTCTGTGAGGACGCTTGTACTCACCACAACTGGGGCATCTTACTAATGCCGGAGCATCAAGTTTCCATAAATTGTTTCTTCTCTTATCGCGTCTTGCTTTTGAAGTTTTTCTCTTGGGTACTGCCACTTTCAGCACCTCCTTAATAAGATTATATTAATTTAATTATTTAGTAATTCTGCTAACTTAGCAAGTCTTGGATCAATTTCCTTACTTTTGCAGGTGCAATTCTCTTTATTGAGGTTCTTACCACAAACCGAGCATATACCCTTACATTCTTCGTTACAAAGATGCTTAGAAGGAACATCCAATATAACTTCGGAATAAACAAGCCCGTCCACATCAAGTTTCATATCTGGGACAGTAATGATAGTATCACTATCCTCACCTTCGATGGAAACTGCGAGCATTTTATCCAATTTAACATTATGGCCGCGCTCTGCGAATTCACCACATCTATCGCACGGAGCACTATAAACATACTCGATATTAAGCACCAAGGCTACAACGCCTGCGCTGTTTGAAACAGTGCCTTTAACCGAAATGGGAGTTTTGAGCGGAAACACACCCGAAAATTCGATATCAGACATATCAAACTCGTAATCAATTTGCTTAGCCGAACCCTCGACCGCAAAGGTACTTTTTAAATCAAGTATCATAAATGCACCTCACTGGCAGGTCCAAAATGTCACAAACTACATTATATATATTTATACCCGTTTTGTCAAGTTAAAATTTGTAAAAAAACATTTAAAATCCGCTTATTTAAACATTTTTGCTATTATGGGAACGATTTCCTTTATATCCGCATCACTTGTATTGATGCACAGGTCGTAATTTTTCTTATCTCCCCATTTTAAATCGGTATAGAATTCATAATAACGGGCTCTACGTTTATCAAGCTCTTTTATATTTTTAACGAGCTTTTTCTCGTACAGGGCTTCATCCGCATTCATTCTCTGAGCGCAACGTTTTACCTTGCTTTTCATATCCGCATAAACAAATAATCTATAAGGCTTATAGTCCCTTAAAATATAATCTGCGCAGCGACCGACTATTACACAATTGGATTTTTCAGCTAACTCCTTGATGATATCCTCCATAGCCGAATATACAGACTGAATGCGCTTTATATTATAATCATCCACATAGGTGAAGCTGTGACCTACTGTTATAGGGAAAAGCGAATGAGGAGTATTTTCAACCACCTGCTTAACATATTCTTCAGAAAGCGAGGTATGCTTAGAGATTTCTGTAACGATTTCCTTATCGTAATACTCAAAGCCCAACTCTTCGGCAAGACGGCGGCCAAACTCTCTGCCTCCGCTTCCAAACTCTCTGCCAACAGTTATGATTTTATTCATTTTCTTTCCCCCTTTTTATTTATTTTACCACAGTGATTTTATAAAGTCAATAAACCCGACAGTTAAAAACTGCGGGTTTATCGGATTTTTTAGCTTGTTTTTAATCTTAATCTCAGCTTATCGCTTATCATTGCAATAAATTCGCTGTTAGTAGGTTTGCCACGCTCATTTTGAACAGTATATCCAAAATATGAATTAAGTACATCTATATCCCCTCTATCCCAAGCGACCTCAATGGCGTGACGGATTGCCCTTTCCACTCTTGAAGATGTGGTATTATGCTTTTTAGCCACAGTTGGATATAGAAGCTTGGTTACCGAATTTATTATCTCATCATTCTTTACCGAAAGCTTAATTGCCTCCCTTAAGTAGTGATATCCTTTAATATGAGCGGGCACACCTATCTGATGGATTATATCGGTAATCATAATCTCAAGCTCGGTATCTGTTACTACATTATCTTTAACAACAACAGGCGATGACTCACTTCTCCAACCTGAGAGCTTAATAATTCTTTCTGCCATAGTATTGATATCAATAGGCTTTAGAAAATAATAGCTTGCGCCAGCCATCAGCGTTTCTCTTTCAAGGCGTTGATTATCGTAGCTTGAAAGCGCCATAACCATTGGTCTTTCCTTTTCGCTCATATCACTGATTTTTTCAAGGACACCTAAAATATCAAGATTAGGCATAAAAACATCTGCTAAAACGACATCGGGCTTAACTTGCTTGATTTTAGCAAACAAGGCGCTGCCATCTTTTTCACAAAGAACCACATCCATACCGTAACTCACAAGTGCTTTAGCGCATCCCTGCCCAAAATCCGCAGAATCATCGGCTACAATAATTTTTAATTTCTTTTCCATCTGAATTCCTCCTAAATTTTCTAAAAATTTGTTACTTCCATATATTAACATACTTTCCAATAAATTGCAACTATTTTTGTCAGTTTTTTTGGATTTATTTTCGACATTTTTAATCATTTACAGACACTTTTTCCCATTTTATATCTGTTTATGTCACTTACTGTCATTTTTATATAATTTACAACATTTTTCGAATAATACTGTTTTTTACATATATTGTCATTTTGTAATTGTTGCTATTATTAAATAAATAAAATTTTCTTTTAAAATTTGTAAAAGTATGATACAATTAAAAAAACTAAGGAGGTATTTGAATGAAAAAATTTTTAGAAGAATTTAAAGCATTTGCCCTTAAGGGTAATGTTATTGACCTTGCAGTCGGCGTTATTATAGGCGGCGCTTTTCAGTCAATCGTTAAATCATTGATTGATGATTTAATAATGCCCTTTGTAGGTCTTGCAACAGGCGGTGTGAATTTCTCAGACCAATTCGCAATTTTGAAGCTTGCTGAGGGTGTTGCCAAAGGCACTACATACCCTTCCCTTGCGGCAGCAAAGGAAGCGGGTGCCACAGTATTTGCTTACGGTTCCTTTGTTACAAATGTAATCAATTTTGTTATAATGGCTATGATTATATTTCTTTTGGTTAAGGGAATCAACAAGCTCCACGACTTAGGCAAGAAAAAAGAAGAGGTTATCGAAGAGGCGACCACAAAGGTTTGTCCCTTCTGCAAAAGCGAAATTGATATTAACGCTACTCGCTGCGCTCACTGTACATCAGAATTAAGTGAATAAAACTATAGCCGCCTTGTAAAAAGGCGGCTTAATATTATATTCAAAATAAAAATTCCGCTATTTTCATAGCGGAATTTTTTATTTAACTAAATATTAGTTAATAGCGGTAACAACGCCAGAACCAACGGTACGGCCGCCTTCACGGATAGCGAAGCGGAGACCCTCTTCAATAGCGATAGGAGTGATAAGCTCAACATCCATCTCTACGTTATCGCCAGGCATGCACATCTCTGTGCCAGCAGGAAGGGTGATAACACCTGTAACGTCAGTTGTTCTGAAATAGAACTGAGGACGATAGTTGTTGAAGAAAGGAGTATGACGACCGCCTTCTTCTTTGTTCAAAACGTAAACCTGACCATGGAATTTGGTGTGTGGGTTGATTGAGCCTGGTTTGCAAAGAACCTGACCACGTTCAACTTCTTCACGACCTACACCACGGAGAAGTGCGCCAACGTTATCGCCAGCTTCACAGTAATCAAGAGTTTTACGGAACATTTCCATTGAAGTAACAACTGTCTTAGCGCGTTCTTCGGTAAGACCGATGATTTCTACTTCATCACCAGCGTGGAGCTGACCACGCTCAACACGACCTGTAACAACGGTACCACGACCAGAAATAGTCATAACGTCCTCAACAGGCATAAGGAAAGGCATATCAGCCTTACGGTCAGGAGTAGCAATGTAGCTGTCAACAGCATCCATAAGCTCAGCGATAGGAGCATAAGCAGCATCGCTGGGAGCAGAAGAAGCGCACTCAAGAGCAACAAGAGCAGAACCCTTGATGATAGGAGTATCATCGCCGGGGAATTCATACTTGTCAAGAGTCTCACGGATTTCCATCTCAACGAGTTCGAGAAGCTCTTCGTCGTCAACAAGGTCAGTCTTGTTCATGAATACAACGATGTAAGGAACGCCAACCTGACGAGCAAGAAGAAGGTGTTCTTTAGTCTGAGCCATAGGACCATCAGTAGATGCGATAACAAGGATAGCACCATCCATCTGAGCAGCACCGGTGATCATGTTCTTAACATAGTCAGCGTGTCCTGGGCAGTCAACGTGAGCGTAGTGACGAGCGTCAGTTTCATACTCAACGTGAGCG